>JAQYHB010000011.1 GCA_028722305.1 Spirochaetales bacterium | reverse complement strand
TGCTTGCGTCTGGAGCGGCTGCTGGAGGAGAACGGCGCCCTGTACCGGTGCTACCTGCTCGTCGACCAGCTCAGGGGCGCCTTCACCTCCCGGGACACCCGGGACCCGCAGCTGCTGCGCGAACGCTTCCAGGCCTGGCTGCGCCTCGCCCGCCACAGCGGCGTCCCCGAGGCGCTCGCCTTCGCAGACACCGTCGAGAGACACCTTGAGGGCATCATCGACGCCATCGTCCTGGGCCTGTCCACCGGAAGGCTCGAGGGCACCAACAACATGATCAAGACCACACGAAGATCTGCTTACGGTTTCAGGGACACCCAGTACTTCTTCTACAAGATCTACGAGAACTCCCGCAAGCCAACTCAAAACTGGCTATCCCACAAAATTCTGATTTGAACCGTTTTTTCTGACATCATCGAACTGGAACAGCATGGATCGCATTGTGCCCACGTCGATTCTGGTGCCGACCTGGGCAAGTCCATTGCCACGGGTAAAGGAATAATCGAACGTGGTGGTAAAGCCGGAATGTCCGACAATTTTCACGTTCCGGCGGAATCCTACCGAATGGGTCGCAAGGAAATGCTCGGTCTCAGACAGAAACATTTTGGCACGGGCTCCTGTTGGTGGTACTACGGAAGCAAGTGCCTGAATCTGTGAAAAGGCAGAAAGAAGCATATGGATCTTTCCCGATACGTCCTTTTGCCTTGCATATGCCTCAATGGATGAGCCTTCCATTCTCACTCCAAGACCGTTGACCGTCTGGCTCACATACAGGAATCTCCAGTTTCCCGGGTCAAGAGAGCCAAGCTCTCTCACGCTTGCATCAACGAATTTCTTCCGAGAGTCAGACGGCACGTCAATTTGCCGCCCAACTGGCCCAAGAATCAAGCATCTGTTTCGTAAATTCGTTAAAGCAAAAAGAATATATTTTCGGGGCGAGAGGACTCGAACCTCCGATGTCTTGCACCCAAAGCAAGCGCCATAGCCGCTAGGCAACGCCCCGTCGATGTAACGGTGAAATACTATCCTTGCAGGCTGATGAAGGTCAAGCTATTATGCTGGTATGGGAAACGCGATAGAGATTGCCGAACGCCTGGACAGGCTGAGCCCTCCAACCATCAGATTCCTTTCCGAACGGGACCCGTTCCGCTTTCTTGTCTGTGTCGTCCTTTCCGCCCAGACCACGGACCAGACGGTGAACTCGGTGGTGCCCGGGCTGTTTGGCCGGTATCCTACCCGGCACGCGCTTGCCTACGCAGACCAGGTGGAAGTGGAGAAGCTGATTCATGCCACCGGATTCTTCCACACCAAGGCTAAGCATATCATCGCTCTTGCCAGGGAGCTCGACGGAAAGGAGATTCCGTCGACAATCGCCGAGTTGACCAAATTGCCTGGCGTGGGACGCAAGACCGCGAACTGCTATCTGGGTGATGTGCTGGGATGTCCTGCCATTATCGTCGATACCCATTTCGGCCGTGTGGTGCGGCGCTTGGGCTTGGTGGACAGCCGTGATCCCCAGGTGGTGGAGATGGAGCTGAAGCGGCAGCTTCCTGAAGCGATGCAATACCGCTTCTCGATGACAGCCAACCTTTTCGGCAGAAGCACCTGCCACGCCAAGAAACCATTGTGCGACGACTGTCCGCTCAGCGATCTTTGCCCTTCCAAAGGTGGACAGATTCCAGGACCGACCAAGTAACAAGCCCTTCTGCCTGTTCGATATCCGCCAAGCCTACCCGATAATCATCGATGATGCCTTTTGGCGCCCCGTCGGCGTTGGTTGCATTCCTTGCCAGGAAGATGGATGGCTCCTCCTCGCACCGGAAGAAAGAGGCAAGGCACTCCAGTCCGGAAACCGGGATGACAAGTCCTTGGGAGGAGGTAGTCGGTTCTTGGAGCCTGGCTGCCTGTGGAGGGTATGGGATGCCTTGGGGAATGTGGGACAGCTTGGTTTTCCCAAGCAGGACCGCGTCAGGACCCCAGAACGCAGAGGGGTCGCCACTGTGTCTGTAAAGGCTGTGACGGTACCTGCGTACCTGCAGCCGAAGTTCTTCGGGGAGCAGGAGAACCAGCATTCGCATGGCTTCATCCCACTCCAAAGCGGAGCTGTTGTCAAGATGGATTTGGTTTTGCTATTCTTGATGGCGGAAAAAAGAGTTACCTCTCTTTACAGAAATTTGGTTCTCTGCTATTGTTCCAAAGGTTATCACGCTTCCTCGCAGTGGGAAGTGTCTTGATTATTAGTGATACAAGCAACTATACGAAGATAAGGTGGAAAAGAGCTATGGCAAGAAGATGTGATATCTGTGGAAAAGGCGTCGGAGTTGGAAACATCGTTACCCGGAAAGGCCAGGCGAAGAAGAAGGGTGGTGTCGGTCAGCACATCGGTGTCTGCACGAAGCGCACCTTCCGCCCGAACCTTGTGACGGTCAAGGCGATTGTCGATGGCAAGCCGACCACCCTGAAGGTCTGCACTCGTTGTCTGCGCAGCGGCTACGTGACCAAGAGAATCTAACCGGTTTCCCACATGAAACAAGAAGGAAGGTTCCGGAAAGGAGCCTTCTTTTTGTATCTGAATGACAACAGCTATCATTTTGTGCCGGCTTTCCGATATACTGAGGCCTGTACGAAAAGAGGGGTTGTTTGATGGAATCGATCCGTATCCACAGTTTGGACAGCTTGGGCCTGCTTTCCCGTGAGGGAGCAACCCGGCTCTGCGAAATACTGGACAGGGAACAGGAAGAGAAGCAGATTGTCGTGGTAGGCCCGGTACAGGCCGACGGCTTCGAGATCTACTCCTTGCTGGAAAGCGCCAAGAACCATGACGAGCGGCTCTGGGCGAATCTCGAGAAACGCTCGCAACGCTGGATCGACCTGCTTGACGAGATCCTTGACCGCAAAAGCGCTGGTCCTGTCATGCTTCGTATCAAACAGGGCTTCAACGATATCGAAGACCTGCTGAAGGCCATCTGGTTGACCGGCTATGTCTCCAGTGGTTCCGTCGCTTTCACCGACAAACTGACCACAGCCTGGGTCTGTGACATGCTCTGCCATTTCCAAATCCTTCGGAACGAGAGGGAAGCGGACTTGGTTCATATCGACGAGCTTTCCATCGAAACCCACCTGCGTGACGTGGAATTCGTCTATGGCGTCAAGAAGGGGGATGACCCCGAGGAGCGTGCCGCACGGCTCGCCAGCGAACTCCACGCGGATGGGGTCACCTTCTGGAATCCTCATTCGCTTCTGTACAGCGCCGACATCAACGAGGTTCCCTCTGCGTCGGTCATCCGCGCATTAAGCTATCAGGAAGCGACCGAGCTTTCCTTCTTTGGCGCTCCGGTCGTCCACCCCCACGCGTTGCTTCCCGCCATCCAGGCCAATATCGATGTCATGCTGCGTTGCTGGACCGACCCCGCTGAGCCCGGTACGGTAGTATCGTCCAGGGAGACTGAAACGAAGGAGAGGGTCAAGGGGTTCTCGATCATCCAGCACATCGCCCTCATCAACGTGGTCGGGGCCGGCATGAGTGGCGTCAAGCTGACTGCCAGCCGGCTCTTCACAGCTCTTGGCAACGCCGGCATTTCAGTCATTCTGATCAGCCAGGCGTCCAGCGAGTATTCGATTTGTTTTGCCGTCGACGAGAGAGACGCTTCTCTGGCCCGCCGTACGGCCAAGGAGGTCTTTGCCCGCGAGCTGGCTGGCGGCCAGATTTACGGAGTTGAAAGCGAAGGCGGTTGCGCCGTCCTAGCCGCGGTCGGCCAGGGAATGAGCGGACAGATTGGTACCGCGGGCATTTTCTTCAGTTCTCTTGCCAAGGCGCACGTCAACATCCGTGCCATCGCCCAAGGCTCGAGCGAGAGCAACATCAGTGCCGTCATCAAGGCTGATGACGCCAGACGCGCCCTTCGGGCGCTCCACGCAGGATTTTTCCTTTCCCGCCAAGCCTTGTCCATCGGGCTGGTTGGACCGGGAAATATTGGAGGAACGCTTCTGGACCAGATTTCCCGGGAAGGGGAGCGGCTGAAAGAGCAGTTCGGTTTGGATCTTCGTATCCGCGGTATCTGCAACAGTCACAAGATGTTGCTGGATGAACAGGGTATTGACCTGGCAAGCTGGAGGGAGCGTTTTGAGAAGGAAGGAGAGCCTCTTGATATGGAACGCTTCTTGAGCCACATCGCCGCCACCTATTTTCCCCAGGCGGTCTTGGTGGATTGCACCACCAGCGCCGATATCGCCATGCGCTATGTCGAGTTCATGGAGCGGGGCATGCACATCGTGACTCCGAACAAGAAGGCGGGTACCAGCCCGTATCCTTACTACCAGAAAATCTTCGATACCAGCCAGAAGACCGGCCATCGGTTCCTGTACGAGACGACTGTAGGAGCGGCCTTGCCGGTCATCAACACCTTGGTCGACTTGGTGCAGACCGGGGACCGGATCCACAAGATCGAGGGGATTGTCAGCGGTACCTTGGCCTGGCTCTTCAACAACTACGACGGGACGGTTCCGTTTTCCTCCCTGGTCGCCAAGGCGAAGGAGATGGGATACACCGAGCCGGATCCCCGCGACGACCTCTCGGGCATGGACGTGGCCCGCAAGACCGTGATTCTGGCTCGAGAGCTCGGCTGGCATAGTGAAGTGACACAGATGCCGATCGAGAGCATGGTGCCTGAGGATCTCCGAGAAGTGGGCAGGGACGAGTTCCTGCAGCACCTCGGCGAGCTGGACGCCCCGTTGAAGAAGCGTTACGACGAGGCCCGGTCCAAGGGGGAGGTGCTCCGTTACGTAGGAATGGTCGACGAGAAGGGGAACTGCACTGCATCGCTTCGTTCCTATCCCCAGAGCCATCCGTTCGCCCAGGCGACCGGTACGGACAACGTGATCCTGTTCCATACTGACCGTTACAACACCCAGCCGTTGGTCATCAAAGGGCCAGGAGCTGGCAGGGACGTCACCGCCGGTGGCGTGTTCAGCGATATCCTGCGCCTTGGTTCCTATCTTGGCGCGAGGATCATGTGAGGAGGAATGACATGAAATTCGTATCTACCAGAGGCAAGGCGAAAGCCGTCACGGCGGGGGAGGCGATCCTTCAGGGACTTGCGGAGGACGGCGGACTGTATGTGCCCGAGTCCTTCCCGACGCTTCGGAATCTTCCGGTCGGGGAAATTTCCTCCTATGGGGAGTTCGCCTTTGAGATGCTGGCTCCTTTCTTCGAGGGGGACCTGCTTGAGCACGACCTCGCGGAAATCTGTGTCAACGCCTTCAACTTCCCCATCGTGCTCAAGCCTCTTGGCCCCGAGCGCTGGGTCCTCGAGCTGACCCATGGCCCGACCTGCGCCTTCAAGGATTTCGGAGCGAGGTTCCTTGCCTACTCGATGGAGAAGCTTCTTGAGAAGCATGGCCGCAGACTGACCATCCTCGTCGCCACCAGTGGCGATACCGGAGGCGCCGTCGCCGCAGCCTTCCATGGCCGCAAGGGCATCAACGTCAAAGTGCTCTTCCCGAAAGGGCGGGTCAGCGAACGTCAGAAGAAACAGCTGACCTGCTGGGGAGACAATATCGAGAGCTACGAGGTCGATGGTTCTTTCGACGACTGCCAGAAGATGGTCAAGGCCGCTTTCATGGATCGTTCCTTGAAGGACTGGGGCCTTTCCAGTGCCAACAGCATCAATCTGGGGAGACTGCTTCCACAGAGCGTCTACTACGCCTACTCGAGCTATCTGTTCCGTGCCGCCACCGGCAAGAAACCGGTCTTCATCGTTCCGTCCGGCAACGTCGGCAACTGTACCGGAGCCTACTGGGCCTTCCAGATGGGGGCTCCGATTGAACGGATCACGCTGGCCCTGAACGCCAACCGGACCGTGCTCGACTATCTGGAAAGCGGCACGTATGCCCCGAGAGCAAGCGTCCAGACCTTGGCCAACGCCATGGATGTGGGGGCACCGAGCAACATGGAGCGTCTTTTGAACCTCTATCCCCGCTTCGAGGACTTCAAGAAGATGGTCAGCGCGACCAGCGTCAGCGACGACGAGATTCGCAAGACCATCAAGCAGACTTGGGAGGAGGACCACTACATCATCTGCCCGCATACCGCCACGGCGGAGCGCGTGCGCCGCGACAAGTTCGCCGACAAGCCGACAATCATCGTCTCTACCGCCCATCCTGCCAAGTTCTGGACGATTGTCGAGCCATTGATCGGTTCTCCCGTCCCGGTACCCCAGGAACTCCAGCTCCTGCTGGACAAGCCTTCGGCCTACAAGAGCATCGGGCGCGACTATCACGAGCTCTTCCAGGAAGCGAAGTCCTGAAGATGGAAAAGCCCCGGGCGCTCCGGGGCTTTTCCATGAAGGCTTTCCGCTTGGCCGTTCAGCCGATGGCGCTGGTCTTCAGGGAGCGGATGGCAATCAGGGTGGAGCAACCCTTGCCAAACACACGCTCCATGGTGTCGATATAGGCCTCCGTCATCTGCTGGGGCACATAGGCCTGGATGGTGCCCGCGAACCCGCCCCCATGGAGCCGTACCGCCCCCTGTCCGCCAAGGAATTCCTTGGAAAGGGCGAGGGCGAGCGGGATGGCCTGATGGGTGGTGTCGCTTGGGGGATAGGCGTTCTGCAGGAAACAGAAGGAACTCTCTCCACTCTGGTTGACCAGGGAGAGATAGGTCTCGATGTCCTTCTCCTTCAGGGCGTGGACCATCTGCAGCACCCTGCCGTTCTCCTGGAAGAAATGGATAGCCCTGAGCAACGCCCGGTCGTTGTCCACCTTGCTCCGGATTTGGGGAAGCGATTCCATGAACAGGCCTGGGTCGACCTCGCGGAGCACCGGCTTGCCGAAACATGCAGCCACCCGCCTCATCTCCTCGGGGATGCTGGCGTAGCAGTCGGTCAGGCCGCTGTGGTCGGCACGGGTGTCGGTGACCACCAGGTCGTAGCCATGCTCCTTGAAATCGACCAGGACCGGTTCGACCGCCGGACTCTCCGGATTCTCGAAGTCGATTGCGACAACGCCGCCATGAGCGCAGGATGCCTGGTCCAGCAGCCCGCTTGGTTTGCCGAAGTAGCTGTTCTCTGCGTACTGGCTGATTTGGGCAAGCGATACCGGATCCAACGCGTCCCCGGCGTCAAGGTGGTTGATGATGGTGGCGATCAGCACCTCGATCGCGGCGGAGGAAGAAAGCCCGCTGCCCTGCAGCACGTTGCTGGTCACGCTTGCCTGCCAGCCGGTCAGGCCGTAGCCAAGCTCCTGGAAACGTGACGCGATGCCGCGCACCAGGCTTGCCGTGGTTCCTTCTTCCTCCTGCTTCTTGGCAAGCTCGTCCAGATTGATTTCCACAAGGGGGAAACCTACGCTGTCCAGCACGATGTGTCTGTCGTCGCGTTTGGAGACGGTGGCAATCGTGTCGAGGTTGATTGACGCGGCGAGCACCAGGCCTAGGTTGTGGTCGGTGTGGTTGCCTCCCAGCTCGGTCCGCCCACTGGTGGAGAAAAGGACCGCCTCTTTCGCCCCGAACCGGTTCTCGTGTGCCTCGAGCAGCGCGAGGAACCGTTTGTCCGCCTGCGATACGTCAACGTTTGATCCATACAGGGAAGGATAGACTCCGTGGAGCATGCCCGCTTCGATTTGCCCTTTTGTCGCCATAGATGCCTCCACAAGGAGTATGCCACGCAAAGGAGAAGGCGGCAACCAGCCGGTTCCCCACGAGACGGATCTTCCGTTCCTTGACCAGCAGATCGATCGCCTCCTCGATCTCCTTCGTCTCCCACGTTCCGAGCACATCCTCCCTCAGCAATCTGGCAGCCTGCATCTTTCCCATCATCAGGGGACGGAACCTGAGCAGGTTCCTGATTTCCCGCTCCCCCTCCCGCAAGGGAAAATGACGACCGTTACAGTGGTCGCAGCCGGCGCATTGCTGTAGATCCTGCCCCATGAGCTCCATCAGTTTCCTCCTGATGCAACCTCTTTTCGTGAAACAGCCGCCCAATTGACCTTTGGGCGGAGAAGTGAACAGCATCCAAGCGTGGCTTTCCTGACCGTCGCGTCCGGCCCGGCCGCTTTCCTGCAGATAGCTTTCCACATTCCCTGGAACGTAGGTGTGGATTACGGTACGCACCTGTTTCTTGTCCATTCCCAGGCCGAAGGCGCAGGTGGCCACCAGCACACCGTCCGGGGAGTTGAGGAACCAATCCTCGATTTGTTTCCGTCCCTCCCTGGCAAGCCCCGCATGGTAGTAGCGGACCTCCCACTGCCGGTGGGTGGCACCAAGACGGAGCGCCAGCCGCTCCGCACCGAGCCGGGTGGAGGTGAAGATGATGGCGGGACGGCTGGCCTTCCCGCGAAGGATCTGGAAGATGGTGTGGCTGACCGAAAGGGTTGCCTCTGCATGGTAGATGATGTTGGGACGGTCGGTGGGAGCGTCGATTATCTCGGGTTCCCGCCCGAGAAAGAGCAAGCGGGTCAGCTGCTGGATCATCTTGTCGCTCGCCGTCGCCGTGAAGGCAAGCCTCTGGGGAATCCGCAGATGGTCAAGCAGCATCCCCAAGGCGGCGTAGGATGGACGGAACGAGGTACCCCATTGGACGATGGTGTGAGCCTCGTCGATGACCGCCATGGAGAACCGGATGCGGGCGATCGAGTGGAGCAGGGAAGGTTGGGAAAGACATTCCGCATTGGTGATCAGCACCTTGATCCTTCCACTGGCAAGGTCTGAGAAGATCCGCTTCCGTTCCTGGACGCTTTGCCCTCCACGCAGGATGGCGCATGGAATTCCCGCCGCGTCGAACCTCCGTTTCTGGTCGTTCATCAACGAGAGTAGTGGATACAGGACCAGCGTGGCGTGCTCCACCATGATCGCTGGCAACATGAAGCAGAGCGATTTCCCACTGCCTGTAGGCAGGATGACAATCAGGCCATGGGGACGGTTGCCCTCACTGTTGCGGAGAATCGTAGTGATGACTCTCCTCTGGTAGGGTTTGAGCCGGGGGATGCCGAATCGCTTCATGGCGAGCGTATCGATTCTTTGAAAATCCATATACTAATATACTCGATTTCCTCTGCGTTCCTTCACATTTTGTTGAAAAATGTTGCAAAGAAGGCGTGGATGCGTCATCATTATCTACGAACAAGTATAATGGAAATGAAGCTAGTTGCCACACAAGATGCCGTTGGAATGGTGATCTGTCACGATATTACCAGAATCGTGAAAGGTGTCGTGAAGGACGCTGCCTTCCGCAAGGGGCATATCGTGACCAAGGAGGATATCCCGCTCTTGCTCTCGCTGGGAAAGGACCACCTGTATGTCTGGGAATGTGACGAGAACATGCTCCATGAGAATGACGCGGCCGACATCCTCCGCCAGATCTGTCAGGGTGGGCATATGCATCCGACCCAGGTCAAAGAGGGGAAGGTGGAACTGGTTGCCGACTGCGACGGGCTCTTCATGGTCGACATCGAGCGCTTGCGCGCAGTCAATAGCTTGGGCGACATGATGATCGCGACGATTCCCTCGGGTTTTGTGGTGCGTAAGGGGCAACGTCTTGCCGGTGGCCGGATCCAAGCCCCTATTGGAGATCCATCCCCTGAAACAGAAGCGTTTCGGCGTCGTGACGACAGGCAATGAGGTCTTTCACAAGCGCATCCAGGACACCTTCACGCCGACCATCGTCGAGAAGCTGGCCGAATACGGCGGGACGAGCTGGCGGGGGTGTTGCGGTCATTTGGCCGACAGGCGTTGCTTGTCACCCATTCCCCACGCGAGGCAAGGAAGATGTCGACCAGCCTGTTCGTGATGCAGGACGGCCACATCATCCGCCATGGGAACACGGAAGAGGTCTTTCGTGACCTGCAGAGCGAGGAGTGCGAGCAATTGCTCGAGGAGTGATTACTCGATATCGCAATGGCAGCTACGCATTACCCTAAGCGCCGCCTCGTGGTTCTCCGGGCTGGAGCCGGCGCAGAGATCCTTCTTGACGATGATCTGGATGTCCGGACGGGCCGCCTTGACCAATAGCGCGTTGCTGACGACGCAGATGTCGGTGTCCAGGCCGAAGATGGTGATCTTCTCCAAGGCCGGCATGGTGCTTACCATCCGCTCGAGCCGGGTCGAGCCGAAGGTCGGCTTTTCGATCAGGACCGAGTCCGGCCTTCCGGCAAAGGGCTTCATTGCCTCGATAAGCTCGTGGCCGTGGGTGCCGGTGATGCAGTGGGGCACAGGCAGATGGATGTTCTCCGGGTCAGACGCGTAGTCCTCCGGATGGGTGTCCAGCGTAAACCAGGTTGGACATTTCACCTCTTTCAGGAATTCGACCTGTCTGGGTACCACTGCCTGGCAGGCAGGGGAGCCAAGCACCCCGTCGACGAAATCGTTCTGCATGTCGATGACAAGCACCAGTTCGCTTATCGGTTTCCTTGCAAGCATTATAGTTTCCTTTTTCCTACACTGTACGCGCCTTACCAGGTTTTTGCAAATGAGTCGACCGCCTCCAGCACGCCACCCGCGATTGCCATCGCCTTGTCGCTGGGAAGCGTGTAGCAGGCTTCCTCGCCCCGAGGATCGACGTCAGCGCACTTGAAGCCGGAGGGGACGACGAGTCCTTCTCGGAGCAGTCCCCGGAGCATGCCGCCGATGATGGTCTTCTGGGGGACGTCGTCCACGTAGGCGATGGTATCTCCTGCCTGGACAATATCCCCAATCTCGAAGCCTGCGTGGCGGAAGGTGCCTGCGGCGCTGGAATGGATGACCCGTTCCTTGCCGTAGCCTGCGATGATGCCGGGGATTCCACTGTTCGGCGCGGCCGAGCCCTGGCGGATCAGGTTGCCCAGATAGTGTCCGCGCTTGGTCTCGATGACGACGTGGCAATCCACCCCTGCGGTAAAGCCAGGACCGAGGGCCACCACCAAGGGCGCGTCGGTGATTTTGGTGCCAAGGTTCTTCTTGGCGATGATGGCGTCAACCACCGCCATCGGCTTCAGGGCCTTGATCGCATTTCCTTCCGGATCGGCCAAGATGGGGATGATCCCCTTGTCGATGGTGGGGAAGACCTCGTCGATTGAACTGATTTTTCTCGCCTCGATTCCCATGATGGTCTGGCTTCCTTGGAAAAGCGCTTCGGCGAAGCTGACCGTCCTTCGGATTACCGTCGGTTGGGGGACTTCGAGGGCAAGCACTTGGTAGCCCGCGTTGTGCAGCCGGATGATCGTGCCGGTGGCAAGGTCGCCCGCGCCACGGACGATGACCAGGCGGGAGTGGGAAAGGCTTCTGCCGGAGCTTTTGTGCAATACCCTGCTCATCTCGCTGGCTATGCAAAGGGCTACCGCCGCGGGGCTCTCACCGCCAAGGTCCAGCCCGACTGGGAAAAAGACCCGGTTGTCCTTCCAGGGGTTGGGACGGCTCCGGGAGCCGAGCACGCCGACATAGGCCACTTTGCTCTTCAGAATTTCCTCGACAAGCCCGTCATCAGCGGCCTGGTGGCTGGAGATGATGACTGCGGTATGCGCATCCAGCGTACAGCCCGGAACCGCATCGACGAATCTGCCGACTACCTGGATGTTGGTTGCGTCGGGATAGAGCGCCTTGGTGGCGAATGCCCTTCGGGTTTCCACCACCTCATAGGAGAAGTCGAGCAGTCCGCAGATCTTGCTCACCGCTTCGTTGACATTTCCTCCGCCGACGAGTACCACGTGGTATGGCTCACCGATCAGGTTGGCGTAGATGCCCTCCGGGGTGGATGCACCCTGATAGGCACGTTCGCAGGCCGAGCGCATGGTCCCTTCCGGTACTTCTCCGTTGGGCGCCTGGAACAGGAAGAGCCCGGGCCGGTAGAGCGCTACGGCATGGTTTTCGCCGCCCAAGGTGGCGATGACGAAGGGAAGATGACACTTTTCCAGCCTTTCGGCTTTGTGGAAAAGGGGGAGAAGGTATTCCTCGCCAAGATAGGCGTAGTGGACGGTGGTCTTGCCGAAAGCCTGGTCGCGGCTTTTGCCCGTCTTGAAGATGTCGGCGGCTGCTTCTCGCACGTCGGCCTCGAATTTTCCCCCTCCGATGGTGCCGTTGCTGCTGCCATCCTCGAAGATGGCCATGGCGGCGCGGGTACGGGTGCCCAGCCCGTGGCGGGAGACGATGGAGGCGAGGACGACAGCTCTCTCGGCTTCGAGAGATTTCCGGATAGACTGGCAAAGCGTGATGTATCGCATAGTGTCACGCTACCACGACAGCATCCTTCATGCAAGCTTCCATACAATGGAAACATTTCTCCCCATTTGTGGTAGGATGGGTTGTATGGATCTTTCGTACTTGCGTCTTGGCGAAACTATTGGCGTCTGCTCTCCGAGCCACGTGGTGGACGAGGAGAATCTCGAGGCTGTGACCAACCTGCTGGAATCGTTTGGTTTCAAGGTGAGGGCGGGTCGCAACATCCTCCGTGATGATTGGGGCTACTGCGCCACCAAGCAGCAGCGGGCGGACGATTTCAACCAGTTGATACGCGACCCCAAGGTCAGGCTGGTGCTTTTCGGGGGAGGCGAGTCATCAACCGAGCTGCTTCCCCTGCTGGACTATCAGGCGATTATCGCCAGGCCCAAACTCTACTGCTCCTTCAGCGACGGGACCAACATCCTGCAGGCGATTCATTGCCAGACCGGGCTTCCGGTTTTCTACGGACCGACACCACATACCCTGTTGGAGCAGGATCCCTACACGCTCGAGCAGTTTGACGCGTTGACAACCGACCATGTGCCCTATCGTGCCTCCGAACCGTGGACCGTGCTGGTCCCGGGCAGTGCCCAAGGAGAGCTTACTGGCGGGTATCTGAGGAATTTCGCGCTGATGCTGGGGAGCAAGTACTTTTCGTACCGGCAGAAGCCCTACATCCTGTTTCTTGAGGACCACGAGCAGTTCACCGAGGTCGGAGGAGTAGCGGAGTATCTTGAGTTTATCGCCCAGAACCCATTCATGAGCCACGTCACCGGCCTGCTCTTCGGCCATTACAGCGATGTCGGGCAACCGGATCTGCTGGCAATCCTCGAACGCTTCGGCAAGCGCTTTTCCATTCCGGTAGCCTACTGCCATGACTTCGGCCATGGGACACACCACGCAATCATCCCCATCGGAATCGATGGAAAGCTGGATACAAAGCGCCAGCAGCTTGTTTGGAACTACTGATCAGGCGAGGTGGTCGTAACCGATCAGGCTGGAGATGCGGTCGGCGGTTTCCTTGACCTTCGGCAATGCCGCCTCGATCTCCTCTTGGCTCATGTTGGTCTCCAGAGCGGAAAGGCTTATGGCGGCGATTACTTGTCCGTGCGAGTCCCGGATTGGGGCGGCAGAGCAGTTGTCGTTGGTGACGAACTCCTCCCGGTCGCGGCCGACGCCTTCCTGGCGCACCTGCGCAAGGTTCTCTTTGATTTTCTTCGGGTCGGTGACCGTATAGGCGGTATACGCCTTGAAGGTGGTTTTTGCGATCAGGTTGTCGATTTCCTGGTTGCTGCGGAAAGCGGTCAGCACCTTGCCGATTCCCGAGCAGTAGAAGGGAAGCTCCTTGCCCGGGGTGAAATAGGTGCGGGGCAGGCTTTGCGTGTCGATACGGTCTATCAGCAGGATCGCGTCCTCGTAGCGGACGCCAAGGTTGGCGTTTGCCTTGGGGAACTGGTTCCACAACAATTCCAGATACGGCATGGTGATGCGGCGGATTTCCAAGGATTGCAGGGCGCTCCGGCTGAGCAGCAGGCTCTTCAGGCTGATCCTGTAGCCCCCGCTGACCT
This sequence comes from Spirochaetales bacterium, assembly GCA_028722305.1. Taxonomy (GTDB): domain Bacteria; phylum Spirochaetota; class Spirochaetia; order Sphaerochaetales; family Sphaerochaetaceae; genus RUG023. The sequence continues at coordinate 107,732 of JAQYHB010000011.1, read as the reverse complement.
CGTCGCGGCTCATGTAGCCGGCGGTGGCAAGCGTATTCAGCATGCGGAACGCCATGTTGCTGTTGGTGTCCAATTCCTTGCAGACATCCCCGATGGTCACCGGCCGCGCCAAGGTCGTCGCGTAGTCCATCAGTTTCAGGCACCTTGCCGCCGCCTTGATGCTGTATTTGTCGTCTTTGTCTTCCTGTCCTGCCATGTCACATACCCTCAAACTCTAAATACTATTATACAAATTGGGAAAACGCAAATGTAAAAATCAAATCGCTTTTGGGAATCCGTTTTCGAGCGGAAAGCCGGCGAAATACCCCTGCCGCATTTGTTGACAGCATCAGAACCACCGCTTGATAATGAGGGCACTATGAGACACGTGTTGATTCTTCCTGATTCTTTCAAGGGGACGATGAGTTCCGAAGAGGTCTGCGATCTGATGGCGAAGGCCGTGCATTCGGTTTTCCCCGAATGCGAGACGACGGCGCTTCCTGTCGCTGATGGAGGGGAGGGCAGTACCGACGCTTTCCTGAAGGCGTTGCCCGGCAGGCTGGTTCGGCTTCCTGTCTGCGGCCCTGTTCCTGGCGAGCAGGTTGAGGGATTCTACGGCCTGATCCATGAGGGAAAGACCGCTGTCGTCGAGCTGGCTGCCGCCGCTGCCCTGCCGATGGTCGAGGACCGCAAGGATCCGGAGAAGATGACAACCTATGGCGTGGGACAGCTGATGCTCGCCGCGGCCAAAAGTGGTGCTGGGACGATAATCGTCGGGCTTGGTGGATCGGCTACCAACGATGGCGGCTGTGGCGCTGCCGCCGCTTGTGGCGTCAAGTTTCTGGACAAGGCGGGGAAGGCCTTCGTGCCTGTCGGCGGAACACTGAAGGATATCGAGAGAATCGATCTCTCCGGCGTGGATCCCGCCATCCGCAAGGTCCAATTCATCACCATGTGCGACGTGACCAACCCTTTGTGCGGTCCGAATGGGGCATCGGCTGTCTTTGGTCCCCAGAAGGGCGCTACCCCCGAGATGGTCTTTCGTCTGGACGCGGGGCTTTCCCATCTTGCCGATGTGATCAAGCGTGACGTGGGCAAGGAGGTACGCGACCTGGCCGGTGCCGGTGCCGCCGGCGGCATGGGCGCGGGAACGGTAGCCTTCTTTGATAGCCAGTTGAAGAGTGGCATCGAGACGGTGCTCGACGCGGTCCATTTCGACGAGCGCCTGAAAGACGCCGACATGGTTTTCACCGGCGAGGGCAAGATCGACGGGCAGTCGATCCAAGGCAAAGTGATCAGTGGAATCGCTACCCACGCGAAACGGCAAAACGTGCCGGTCGTCGCGGTGGTCGGAACCATCGATGGGGATATGAGCGGCATGTATGGCATCGGGGTGACCAGCGTCTTCTCGATTCTCAACAAGCCGGGTTCCTTCGCGGAGCTCAGCAAGCACTGCAAGAATGATCTCTATACCACGATGGTTGCCATTTGCAGGCTGATTGGGAGCAAGAAATATAAATAAATTATAAAAATCAAATCTTTCACGCATTTTCATCTAATTAAAGTTGACTCAATTGGCGATGGGGATTAGATTGGAAATGTAAGGAGACTCTGATGCAGAGTGATTTTCTGAAAGGAATTGTCCCGCCGCTCGTCACTCCGTTTGACGCGGATGACCATATCGACGAGAAGAAACTGCGCGCGCAAATCGACTACGTGATCGACAACGGTGTGCATGGTATCCTCGCGTTTGGTTCGAACGGTGAGTTCTACGCGCTCGACGAGGATGAGTACGCGAAGGGTTTGAGGATTTTCGTCGACCAGGTGCAGGGCAGGGTTCCCGTGTTCTGCGGCATTGGCGCCATCAGCACGACCAAATGCGTCCGTCTGGCGAAAATGGCCTTCGACGAGGGAGCCACCGCCGTCAGCGTGCTTCAGCCGATGTTCGTCAAGCCGACCGAGGAAGAACTGTACCGGCATTTCTCCAGGATCGCCAAGTCGATTGGCGACAAGCCGATGCTGCTGTACAACAACCCTGGAAAGGCCGGGTATCCGATGACGCAGAGTCTCGTCTATCGTCTGGTGCATGATAATGGCAACATCATCGGCATGAAGGACAGCTCGGGAGACCTGACCCAGTTGGAGCAGTTCGTCTGGTTGAACCGTGACGTGAACCTGAAGGTGCTTGGAGGCAAGGATACCTTGATTTATGGCGCCCTCTGCCATGGCGCTGTGGGTGCTGTGACTTCCACCGCCAACTACGTGCCTAAGTTGGTCATGGCGATCTACGACCGGTTCATGGCCGGCGACTACAAGGAATCCTTCGAGCTGCAGCAGGAGCTGAACCCGATCCGGTTGATGACGGACAAGGCAAGCTTCCCCGTCGGGACCAAGGATGTCGCCATCCTGGTCGGGAACGACGTCGGGTATGCCCACAGTCCCAACCTGCTGACCACCAACAAGCAGTTGCTTGACGCGATGCGGAAGGAATTGGATCGCCTGGCTCAGGCTGGTCTGATTGCGTATACGAAATAACAAATCTCTAGGAAGGAGAAACGATTATGAAGATTGCTTTTATTGGTCTTGGTATCATGGGCAAGCCCATGGTTCGCAACTTACTGAAGCATGGCAATGAAGTCTGGGTCTATGACCTGAACCAGGCGAACATCGACGCCGTCACCAAGGATGGCGCCCATGCCGGTACCAGCAACGCCGATATCATTGAGAAGTGCCCGGTCGTGATCACCATGGTTCCGAACGGACCGCAGGTCGAGCAGGTCGTTCTCGCCAAGGGTGGTATGCTTGACCACGCCAAGGCTGGTCAGGTCCTGATTGACATGTCCTCCATCGCCCCGACGGTCAGCCAGAAGGTCTGCGCCGCCTGCGCGGAGAAGGGCGTGAAGATGCTTGACGCTCCGGTTTCCGGTGGCGAGCCGAAGGCAATCGACGGAACCCTTTCCATCATGGTTGGTGGCGACAAGGCTCTGTTCGACGAGTACCAGCCCCTGCTCCTGCAGATGGGCGCCAGCGCTGTCTGGTGCGGACCGATTGGTGCCGGCAATACCACGAAGCTGGCCAACCAGATCATCGTTGCCGTCAACATCGCCGCTTGTGCCGAGGCCTACACCATGGTCAAGAAGGCAGGCGTCGACCCGAACCTGGTCTTCGCCGCCATCAAGGGGGGGCTGGCCGGCAGCACGGTCATGAACGCCAAGGTGCCGATGATGATCGACGACAACTTCAAGCCGGGCTTCCGTATTGACCTCCACATCAAGGACCTGAACAACGCCATCGAGACCGGACACAAGGTTGGTGCCCCGCTCCCGCTGACCGTCGAGGTCCAGGAGATGCTGGAGAACCTGCACTTTGACGGATGCGGGTCTGACGACCACAGCGCTCTGGCAAAGTATTACGCCAAGATTTCCGGCACCAAGATCAGCAACAAATAACTGGTTTTCAGCCCTTGATTCTTCCACGCCCATCGGTTTTCCCGGTGGGCGTTTTTTCATCGCGATATACAACGTTCTTTCCATCAGTTACAATGGGTACCATGTCTGCAACAATAAAGATCAACGAGAAGGATACTGTTGTCATCGCTCTGCGCGACTTGAGGAAAGGTGAGAAGATCGAGGGGGGTGTCACACTGCTTGAGGATATCCCCCAGGCTCATAAGATTGCCCTTCGCGACATGGAAAAGGGAGCGCCTGTCATCCGCTACGGCGTGGTGCTTGGTTTCCTGACCCAGCCGATACGCAAGGGGGAGTGGGTCAACGAGCATAAGATGGTCGTCGCTCCGTCGCCGGACTTGTCCAGCCTCGTCTGGGGTACCAATATCAATACCCGGCTGCCTCATCCCAAGCGGACAACATGGCGAGGCTTTCCTGTTTTGGGCCAGCGCTGGGCAGGCAGCCGCAACATCCTTGCCATCACCAGCACGGTCCAGTGTTGTCAAGGTGTGGTGGACGCTGCGGTGCGGAAAATGAAGGAGGAACTGCTTCCGAAGTATCCGCACGTGGACGATATCGTGGCGTTGGACCACGTCTATGGTTGTGGCATCGACGTCAATGCCCCGGGTAGCGAGATACCTGTACGGACGATCAGGAACCTGATGCGCAACCCGAACTTCGGTGGCCAGCTGTTCGTCGTCAGTCTCGGTTGCGAGCACCTCAGACCCGATTTGCTGCTCTCGGAGAGCGAGAACAACCCGGAGAACGTGATCGTCCTGCAGAAGCAGCATGGGTTTGCCGGCATGCTTGAGGCGATGATGGAGATGGCGGAGAGGAAACTTGCCATCCTTGAGTCGCGGAGAAGGGAAGAACTTCCCCTGTCCAGACTCCTTGTTGGTTTCCAATGCGGTGGCAGCGACGCGTTTAGCGGGATTGCCGCCAACCCGGCTGCGGGATACGCCAGCGACCTTCTGGTCAGCGAAGGGGCGGGGTCGATGTTCAGCGAGGTGACCGAGGTCCGGGATGGAGCGGACAAGCTTGCCGCCCGTTGTGTCGATGAAGCGACCTTCAGGAAACTGGTTCATGAGCTTGATTGGTACGACAAATACCTTGCCAGTGGTGGAATGGACCGGGACGGAAACCCGACTCCGGGAAACAAGGCTGGAGGACTTTCCAATATCGTGGAGAAGGCGATGGGGTCGATTGCCAAGAGCGGTAGTGCTCCGATTGTCGATGTGCTTGCAAGCGGAGAGCGTGCCACCAAGGGTGGCTTGATGTTTGCAGCAACCAGCGCCAACGATGTGATCTGCGGTCCCAGCCAGCTTGCCAGCGGTATGGCTCTCGAAGTCTTCATGACGGGACGTGGCACTCCCTACGGTTTGGCCGAGGCCCCTGTGATCAAAGTCTCTACCAGACACGAGCTGAAGGAGATGTGGCCTGACCTGATTGATATTGACGCAGGCTATGTCGAGACGGGAGAGAAGACAATCCAAGAGGTGGGTGAAGAGCTTTTCAACCTGATCCTTGATGTCGCCAGCGGTGCAAAGCCAAAGGTGGAACAACTTGGTCTCTCCAACTATATCTGCCTGCTGAACCCTGCTCCGCTCGAATAAGGTTCGCATGTGTCTGTGCCTGAATCATCTCTGTACAGGTGGTTGAACCTCAAGAACCATACGAGTGTGAAAGAGACCATGGAATCCCACGGTTGCAAGCAGCAATCAAACAAGAAAAGGCAACAGTCCTTCTGGTTGACCGTATCATGCGGCAGGCATCGGCGTAACCATCCAGCCACATCTGTACGTGGAGCGGAATGGCACGGAGGTATCCGTGACCATATCCCAGACTATGAGAAAACCCGATTACGGTTTTCAAAACACTTTTTTCTGTTCTCCAAGATTCAGGAGAACTTCCGTAAGCACTCCCAAACTAGGTATTTCACAAAATTCTGTATCGAATCCAAACAAAATGTAAACAGCATTATAAAAAGCTTGTAAATCTCTAGAAAAATATAATTTTGATTGACAATTGGAAACTGCTGGACAGATACTGTGAGAGTGATGCAACTCTCTCCAATTGTTGGCCGTATTGGCTTTTGTCCGGTGAGGATGTTGTGTCGGCATACGCTCTTTCCTAAGGGGTCGGAGACTATATTTCTCAGGTTTTCTCGGTTAGGATAAGGGCGGATGGATTACATGAGGTTGTTTTGGCCTTGGGAGGAGAGATATGGTTCCCTATGTAACTGAGATGGAGGTCTATCCGGTAGCCGGACACGACTCGATGCTGCTGAATCTGAGCGGTGCTCATGCTCCGTATTTCACCCGCAATATCGTTATCCTGACCGATAGCCAGGGCAACAAGGGCCTTGGGGAAGTTCCGGGTGTCGGCAAGGTCACCAAGGCTCTGGAGGATGTGAAAGAGGCAGTGCTTGGCACCCGTATCTCCGACTACCGCCAGACCTTGCAGAAGGTGAAGGCGATGCTCGGAAGCGACAAGGATGACGAGCGGGGCAACCAGACCTTCGACCAAAGGACCGGCATCCATGTCCTGACCGCCATCGAGGCCCCGCTCCTTGACCTGCTTGGCCAGTGGCTGGAAATGCCGGTGGCGCAGTTGCTTGGCGACGGTCAGCAGAGGGAGAAGGTCAAATGCCTTGGCTATCTCTTCTTTGTCGGTGACCGTACCAAGACCACTCTTCCGTATTTGACTGAGGAAGATTCCCCCTGCCAGTGGTACCGTATCCGTCACGACAAGGCAATGGATCCCGATTCGGTGGTGGCGCTTGCCAAGGCCGCCCGCGAGAAGTATGGCTTCCATGACTTCAAGCTGAAGGGTGGCGTCCTGAAAGGGAGCGAGGAGATGCGATCCATCAGGGCCCTGAAGGCGGCTTTCCCCGATGCCCGCATGACCCTTGACCCGAACGGAGGGTGGGGTTTGGACGAGGCGGTCGAGCTGTGCAAGGACATGCATGGGATCCTGACCTATTGCGAGGATCCCTGTGGCGCCGAGCATGGATACTCGGGCCGCGAGATCATGAGCGAGTTCCGCCGCCGGACCGGCATGCCGACCGCCACCAACATGATCGATACCGACTGGCGGCAGTTCGGACACTGCCTTGAGCTGCAGTCCGTCGACATCCCGCTCGCCGACTGCCATTTCTGGACGATGCAGGGAGCGGTTCGTGTCGGTCAGCTTTGCAACGAGTTCGGCCTTACCTGGGGTTCCCACTCCAACAACCACTTTGATATCTCGCTTGCCATGATCGCCCAGGTGGGTGCCGCGGTTCCGGGTAGTCCGACTGCCATCGACACCCATTGGATCTGGCAGGAGGGAATCGAGCACCTGACCAAGCATCCGTACCAGATCGAGGATGGCTTTTTGACTGTCGATCCGAAGAAGCCTGGTCTAGGAATCGAGCCGGATATGGAATCGATCAGGAAGGCGCACAAGCTCTACATGGACAACAACCTGAGTGTCCGTGACGACGCCATGGCGATGCAGTTCCTGATTCCGGGCTGGAAATTTGATCCGAAGAGACCCTGCCTGGTCAGATGACAAAGGAGAGATGCTGGCGGGAAACCGCCGGTATAAGGAGGTATAACGTATGAAAAAGGTGGTAGTTTTGTCGTTACTGGTTTCCCTGCTTGCCGGTTCCCTGTTCGCGAATGGTCAGGGAGAGGCGGCGGGTGCAACCTTTAAGGGAAAGAACGTGAGGATGCTCATCGGTTCGACCTCGACGAGTGGTGACTCTTACTTGATTGCGGAAACCGTCTGCCGTTATCTCGGCCCTGAGCTCGGCGCCAATATCAAGTGTGATGCGGTCGGTTCTGGCCCCGCATTTAACACACTTGCCGCGGCAAAGGGCGATGGTACGACGTTGATGATGTTCCATGATATGACGTATCTGTCCGTTCTGTTCGGTGCCCAGCCAGAGAAGTTCGCTTTGGAAAACCTGACAGTTGGACCGCGAGGCGGCATCAATGCTGTTTCCTGTTGGGCTACCTACAAGGATGCACCGTATGGAAACTTGGTCGAAGCCGCTGAATATCTGAAGAATAACCCCGATGCCAATCTGAAGATTGCTTGTGAGGCCGGTGGTGTTTCTCACGTTGCGTATATTGTCTACTGGAAATGGGTCAAGGATACCTATGGTGACGATGTTGTCAAGCGAATGCATGTCGTTATTGGTGGTTCCTTCGACAAAAAGAGCCAGTTGCTTTGGGACCGCAACGCCGATATCATCTTCGCCGATTATACCAGCGTGAACCAGTATACCAAGACTGACGACAAGAAAATTGCCATGAAGGTTGTCGGCCTGCTGGACAACCTGGAGGGTGTTGATGCGCCAAGTTATGCTGATCTTGGCATCACCCTTGATGGAAAGGAGTGGAGGTTCTGCAAGGAGTACGTGATCTACGGACCGAAAGACCTGGATCCGGCCTTGCTTGCTGAACTTGACGTTGCAATGAAGAAGGTGAACGCAAACCAGGAGATGCGGGCTGCTCTTGAGAAGATGGCTTACGGTGCCGGTGACTATATGGATTCCGCCACCACCAAGAAGTTCATCTACGCAAAGAGAGATGCTATCGCTCCGCTTATCAAGTCCGCTCCATCCATGGATGAGCTGACAAAATAAGTTGTATGTATCGAAAGGGCTGCTACCCTTGGGGTAGCGGCTCTTATCTGTTTGTGGAGTTTCCCTATGTTTAAAATCTCGTTCTCTTGGGGCCAAGCGCACTGGATTGTTCCACCAGCCGTTATCAGTCTGCTGGTGGTTTTGCTTGCCGCTATTCTGATTCGCCGAGCAGTACGCTGTACCAAAAAGCATACCCCGTTCCTCAATTTCAAGGCACATATACTGGTCGAGAATTGGGATAAAATCAAATTGATTGGCACTTTTTTGCTGCTTTTCTTGTATCCTTTTGCTATGGGGTCAATCCATTTTTTACCTGCTTCCATCCTTTTTGTCTTTTTGTTCAATATCCTGTTTTGTGGTGTGGATACGCTTGCCATGGTTGCTCAAGGTGGCGGCCTGAAAAATGAAGGGGTTCGTTCTCTTTTGGTCTCTCTTGCAATTTCCATTGTGAGCTCAACCCTGATTTGGTACATTTTCGGGCACATTTTCAAAATCACGCTTCCGTAAAGGAGTAGGGTGCTATGACGTTTTCCATCACGTATTTGATAATGAGTTTCATCGGTGTTGCGGTCGGCATCGTCTTTGGTGCGCTTCCTGGCATGACGGCAACGATGGCAATTGCCATTTTCCTTCCACTTACCTATGCGTACGACCTCCACACCTCATTGTTCTTGCTGCTGGGCTTGTATGTCGGCGGTATTTCGGGTGGCCTGATTCCCGCCATTCTCGTCAACATTCCCGGCACGCCTTCTTCTATTTGTACTGGTTTCGACGGATATCCGATGGCGCGTCGTGGCGAAGGCGAAAAGGCGTTGAAGATTGGCATCACTGCCAGTTTCATCGGCGGCATGATTTCTCTTGGTTGCCTTTTGTTCTTCACGCCACCGTTGGCAAAGGTCGCCATCAATTTTGGTGCCGTCGAGAAATTCCTGGTCATTCTTTTCGCCTTGACCGTGATTGCCGCATTGAGCAAGGGAGATATGCTCAAGGGAGTCTTCGCTGGATTCCTCGGTGTCCTTGTTTCCCTGATGGACTGTTATTCCTTCAATTCCAAATTCCGCATGGTTCCGCCTGCTCTGCAAGAGTACATGTACGGCGGTTTCTCCCTGTTGCCTGTACTTATCGGCCTGTTTGCGCTGACCCAGATTTTTCAGGAAGCGGAGATGGGGATGAAAGAGAATGCTTTCCAGACAGACGCGTTCACCGATGATGCATCAAAGAAGTTCCATTTCTCCTGTTTGAAAGGACAGGGGATAAACTTGGTTCGCTCTGCCTTGATTGGTACTTTTGTTGGTGTCCTTCCTGGTGTCGGAGGCTCTGCTGCATCGTTGCTCAGCTACTCCCAAGCAAAGAATTTCTCCAAACACCCTGAAAAGCTTGGTACGGGTGTTGCTGAAGGACTGATTGCCAGTGAAGCCGCAAACAATGGCCTTACCGGTGGTGCGTTGATTCCTTTGCTTTCGTTGGGTATCCCTGGTGATTCAACTACCGCTGTTCTCGTGGGGGCTTTCATGCTGCAGGGGGTGTCGGTCGGTCCTCTTTTCATCTCCCAGAACCCTGATTTGTGGCATGCGATTCTGTTTGGCCTTCTCGTCGCAAACCTTTTTATGTTTGTGCTGATGTTCTACCCGATCAAATGGATCAGCAAGATCATCAACCTGCCGAAGGCAAGGTTGTACCCCGTCATTATTCTTATGTGCGTTGTGGGAGCATACTCTGCAAACAACGGAAACATGTTTGATGTATGGACCATGTTGCTCTTTGGGTTCCTTGGCTACGTGTTCAGCAAAGTGGGGCTTTCCGCTCCGTCTTTCTTGATTGGTTTCATTCTTGGACGTGACCTTGAAGCCTATTTCATCGAGGCGATTCAAGGGTCTCAGGGGTCTCTTCTCTGTTTCTTCCAGCGCCCAATCGGGAATGTGTTGTGGTTGTTGATTCTTGCTTCTATCGCATTCGCTGTTTGGGATTCCAAGCGTACGAAACAAGTGAATCATGAATAATTCCTAATCTTGTCTGGGGCTCGCCCCAGACAATTTTTGAGGTGTCTGTATGTTTGCTTTTGATGCTGATTCCTATGCCTTCATTTCTCGTCTGGTCCATGCGAACACGTTGCCGAAGATGGCATACGTCCACCAGACATTCGACAGTCAGAAGATTGATGATGTGAAAGGGGAATTGCTTGTGCAGTTGTCTCGGAAGGAAATCCAGAGGCAGCTTGCATTGGTCAAACGGGGAGAGACGGTTGCGATTACTGCCGGTTCTCGGCAGGTGCGCAATCTTTCGCTGATTGTCAAAACGTTGGTTGATGAACTGAAGCATATGGGGGCGAAGCCATTTGTCATTCCGTCAATGGGATCCCACGGCGGTGCGACTGCCGAGGGACAGAGACAGATGATTGGGAGTTATGGAATCTCCGAGGAGACGATGGGTTGCCCAATCAAAAGTGACATGGCTACCGTCCAAATCGGTACTACTTCTGATGGAAAAGCTGTCTGCATTGACCGTAATGCGGCGTCAGCCGACCATATTGTCGTTCTGAACCGGGTCAAGCCCCATACCTGTTTTCGTGGGCCGTACGAGAGCGGACTGATGAAAATGATGGCAATAGGACTCGGTAAGCAGCATGGTGCGGAAATCTGCCATAATGACGGGTTCGGACGCATGACGAAGAACATTGAGGCGTTTGGGAGGGTGATTCTCGAGAAAGCTCCGATACTGATGGGGATCGCCTTAGTGGAGAACGCCTACGACCAGACCTGTATGATCCGAGCCTTGACTCCAAAGGAGATTCCCGACGAAGAACCCAAGTTGCTCGAGTTTGCACGCTCAAGAATGCCGAGGATTCTGTTGCCTTCCTGTGATATTTTGATCGTCGATTCGATGGGAAAGAACTTTTCCGGCAGCGGCATGGACCCGAATGTGACAGGACGCTTCGTTACCCCATACGCCCATGGGGGAATTGATGCGCAACGGCTTGCCGTGCTTGATTTGTCAGACGAGTCGCACGGCAACTGCATCGGTGTCGGGGTTGCGGATGTGACGACCAAGCGGCTATACGACAAGGCATGTCCTGAGTTCGCCTATATCAACGGCATGACGAGTCTCGTAATCAAGGGAACGAAGATGCCGATGGTGATGAAAAACGATGAAGAGGCGGTCCTTGCCTGCTTGCGTACCTGCACGGGAATTGATCGTACAAAGCCGAGGATTGTCCGTATTCCGAACACGCTTCAGCTTTCTTGCATCCAAGTCAGCGAAGCGATGAAAGAAGAAGTGGATGCGAATGGAGATCTTGCATTTGTCTCCGCATTCCAGGATTTCGCCTTTGATGAAAAAGGAAATTTGGAATCGTTTGGGAAAGAATCATTAGTTGCTAAGAAGGAAACGAGTATATGATGAAAACTCCAATCGTCACTGAAATGAAGGTCATTCCCGTTGCGGGTTATGATTCGCTGTTGCTATCCCTTTCCGGTGCCCATGCCCCGTTCTACACCCGCAACCTGGTGTACCTGCAGGATAATTCCGGCAATGAAGGGTGGGGCGAGGTCCACGGTGGTGTCGCCATCAAGCAGAGTCTTGAGGCTGCCATTCCCTTCGTGGTTGGAAGGCCGATTGGCGAGTACCGCCAGATTATCGGCAACCTTGCCGGCGTCCACAACAAGACTGCCAATGCCGAGAGCCTGCAGAATCTTGACCTTTCCAAGCTGAAGGACATCGTCCATGGAGAGACGGCCATCGAAGCGGCCCTGCTGGACTTGATGGGCAAATTTCTGAACTGTCCGGTCTGCGACCTGCTGGGAGACGGAAGACAGCGTTCTGACGTGACGATTCTCGGATACCTGTTCTACATCCAGGACAGGAAGAAGACCGACCTGCCCTATATCGACGAGTCTTCTTCTTCCAACCCGTGGTACAAGATCCGGCGCAATCCCCACATGACATCCGCCTCGATTGTCGAGGAGGCCCAGGCTCTGACCGAGGTCTACGGATTTGAGAACTTCAAGCTGAAGGGTGGCGTGTTGCGAGGAGAAGAGGAGATGGAGGCGATCGAGGAGGTCGCCAGGCATTTCCCCAAGGCACGTATCAATATCGACCCGAACGGCGCATGGAAACTGAAGGATGCCATCAGGCTTTGCAAGGGTTCTTCGCTGACTTATGCCGAGGATCCCTGTGGCACGGAAAGCGGATACTCCGGCAGAGAGACGATGGCGGAGTTCAAGGAAGCGACCGGCAAGCCGACGGCGACCAACATGATTGCCACCGACTGGAGACAGCTGAAGCATGCCATCATCGAGAAAAGCGTCGACATCGTCCTTGCCGACCCCCATTTCTGGGGCATGGCCGGCTCGATCCGCTGCTCGCAGATTCTGGCAGACTGGGGCCTTACCTGGGGTTCCCACTCCAACAACCACTTTGACATCACCCTTGCCCAGTACGTGCAGTGTGCTGCCGCGGCAAAGGGAGACATCACTCCGCTTGACACCCATTGGATCTGGCAGGAAGGCCACGACGAGCTGACCATCAACCCGCCGAAGATCGTTGGTGGCAAGGTCCACGTGGGCGACGCTCCGGGCCTTGGCATCGAGGTCGACAAGGACCGCGTCAGAAAGGCCAACGGGCTGTACAACAAGCTTTCCTACTGGGACCGCAACGACGCGATCAGCATGCAGTACTTCATTCCTGACTGGAAGTTCGATTCGAAGATGCCCTGCATGGTCCGCTGACAAGCGGGAAAGATGCGATTCGCTTGCGGGTGAAAGAGGGAGATTTGCTTCCATCGGCGAAAGGTGTCGCTAAGAAGATAGCCGTCCAAGACTGACACGCTTGGGCGGCTATCTTGCTGGTTGTGCGATGGCTGCAAGCACCGGGAACCTCCGGAGTGTTGGCTTTCCTCGCAGTCTCACACATACGAAAGACGCCAGCCATGCATGGTATCGCACCTGCATGGCTGGCAATCGAAGAATCCCCTGCTTGGTCTGTGCTTACAGGTTGTAGATGTTGATGGTTGCCTTGGGCGGGACGGCGAGAATCTCCTTCAGCTCAGGATGCTTGGCAAGCTGGGCGGGAAGGGCTCTTGCTCTGCCCTTGTTCACGTAGTTCGGATCCTCGAAGGAGTAGTGGAAGTTGGTGTGGACGTCGTAGGTGCCCTCCATCAATGCGTGGGCGTCTTCGGCGATCACCAGTTCCTCGTCGGTCGGAATGACAAAGATCTTGACCTTGCTGTCGTCTGCGGAAATGCACTCCTCGGCGTTGCGGCAATGGCAGATGTCGTTCTTGTGCTGGTCCAGCTTGATGCCGAAGAACTCCAGGTTCTTGCAGGCGCCACGGCGGATCTGCTCGCCCATCTCGCCGACACCGGCGGTGAAGACGATGGCGTCAACCCTGCCGAGCAGGGCGCAGTAGGCGCCGATGTATTTGTTCAGTCTGTGGCACTCCATGTCGACCCCAAGCTGTGCCTTGGCGTTGCCCTCCAAGGCGGCCTTCTGCACGTCACGGCGGTCACTCATGCCGCAAATGCCGATCAAGCCGCTCTTCTTGTTCAGAGCGGTGTCCATCTCGCTGGCGGTCATGCCGGTCTTCTGCATGATGTAGGGCATGATGGCCGGGTCCATATCACCGGAGCGGGTACCCATGACCAGACCCTCAAGCGGAGTCAGGCCCATGCTGGTGTCGATGCAGACGCCATTCTTGACGGCAGCCACGGAAGCGCCGTTGCCGATGTGGCAGATGATGACGTTGGTGTCCTTGTTCTCCTTGCCAAGCAGGACAGCGGCACGTTTGGCGCAGTACAGGTGGCTGGTGCCATGGAAGCCATAGCGGCGGACGCTGTACTTGGTGTACCACTCATAGGGAAGCGCGTACATGAAGGCCTCCGGCGGCATGGTCTGATGGAACGCGGTGTCCATGACGATGGCCTGCGGAACGTTGGGAAGCGCCTTGCGGGCGACCTCGATGCCCATGATGTTGGCCGGCATGTGGAGCGGCCCGAGGGGGATCACCTTCTTCAGGTCCTCGATGACCTGGTCGGTGACCAGCGCGGACTTCTTGAAATACTCGCCGCCATGCAGGACTCTATGACCGACAGCGCCGATTTCCTTCAGGTCTTTGATGACGCCGTAGGTCGGATCCTGCAGCATCTTCAAGATCATGTCGATCGCTTCCTTGTGGGTTGGAGCGGAGAAGGTCGCGTCGTACTCTTCCTTGCCCTGAGATTTCTGCTCAATGGTGGAATACTCCTGGCCGATTCTCTCGACAATGCCCACGCAAAGAACGTCTTTCTTCTCCCAGTCGTACACCTGATATTTGGCGGAAGAAGATCCGCAGTTCAAACACAGAATAACCATCCTGAAACTCCTATTGTTTGTTTGATGATGCCCTTGAAATGCACGGACTTATTCTAACGAGCATGGCCCGCCGAATCAACGGTTGTGGCAGATTCTTCAAGAAACTCCGTTCTATAGGTTATGTGGAGTATTTTCCTTGTCTGTTTGCTGCTCTCTCTCCCGCTTGCCGCTGCAAGCGTGGAGAACGAGGTCTGGGGAAATAGGAGCCGGTTGTCCTTGAACGGGTCATGGGCGCGTGCGACGGTGAATTACGACCGGGAAGACGGGACGGCGACGCTGGGAGGGCTTGGCATCGACTTTGGCAGGGTGTCCTATGGTTCGACCGGTTGGGAAAAGCGAACAAGTTTTCCTTCGTTCTCTTCTTGGAAATTCGTATTGGGTGGCGGAGGCATGCGGGCTTCTGTTCCATTTCCCGATCCCTCGAGCCCCTCGCTGGTCGGAGCCTTTGTCTGCTACGGCGGATTCCGGCTGGAAGTGGACGCCTTCGCGTTCGCCGGAAGGAATCATGAGGAACACTCGGCAGTACTCTATCGCCCGTCGGTGGCTGACGTTCCCGGCGGTGTACTCGCCCGCCTGGAGCTTTCGGCTGGCAGCGCAAACTCGGTCTGGGAACTGGTGGTGACCGAGCATCTCGGCGTGACGGGGTATGTGGACGGGAACATTGGTCTTGGAGATCTCTCCTTCTCTGTCCGCTATGGCCATCCCCGCTGGCCGCTTTCGTACCGGATCCAACTCGATGGTGGCAGGCTCACGGCTGTTTTCGAGCGGCATTACGGGCCGAAACCGTTGTTCCGGGGCAAAACGCGCAATGAGCGCAGGTTGTGGAAGATGATGCTGTCCGGCAATGACTGGAGCCTTGCGATAGGCTCCTCCAAACGAAACAACCAGTGTGCAAGAATCGTGGCGGAGGCGAGCTTGTATGCTTGGGAAACGAAAGCCACCTTTCAAAAAGGTGTTGTGAAATCCTGGTCTGTTTCCTGGGTGCATCAGAATCTGCTTCTGGGCTACGGCTCATCGGGCTTTTCCTGCGCCTTGGACTGGGAAAAGGACGGGTGGAGGTGGACTCTGGAGTCAAGAGCGGGTAGGCGGGTTTCCTTGAAGGTCCGCTATTCGTGGTGAGGGGCGGCCGAGGAAACGGACTTCGTACTCGAGCTCCACTCCGGTCTCTTGCCTGACCGTGTTCCTGATTTCCTCCCCGAGCAGGTACAGGTCGTCGCTGGTCGCCTCTCCGGTGTTGACCAAGAAGTTGGCATGATAGGGACTAACCATCGCGCCCCCGACCCGCTTGCCTTTCAGCCCGCAGTCCTCGATCAGCTTCCCTGCGCTTTTCCCTTCGGGGTTCTTGAAGAAACACCCGCAGGAGGGCCAATCGAACTGGTGGTTCGTCTTCCGTGTCCGCATGGCTCCCTCCTTGATGGTGCGTAGCGACGCGGTCTGCTTGGTCGGGTGGAGCAGGAATCCCGCTTCGTAGATGATCGCGCCGTCGATGTGCTTGAAGGGACTTTCACGATTCCCGAAATCCTCGGGATAGGCCTCGAGCCGTCGTAGCTCTCCGTTTTTGTCGATCCAGTCGACGTAGTAGAGATGGCTGCTGATCGTTGTGCCGCCTGCCCCGGCGTTACCGAAGACGGCGCCTCCGACGGTTCCGGGGATGCCGCCAAGCATCTCGAGCCCCGCAAGTCCGGCATCAATGGAAAGGTTGATCGCCTTGTCCAGCTGCAGGCCGGCCCTGGCGCAGAAGAGGACGCCATTGATGTGGCAGCGGGTCAGGTGGGTGGTGATGATCGTCAGGCCGGGGATTCCCCAGTCGCTGATGATGCAGTTGGTCGCCGAGCCGATGACGGTCACGGGCATGTGCTGTTCGCTCGCCCAGACAAGCGCGGCCCGAATGTCATGGAAGTCCTTGCAATAGAACGCGTAATCCGCCCTTCCATGGGTATGCATCGAACTGTGTGGGTTCAGGTCGAAATCCTTGAGGAGCGATTCGGTTATGTTGATTTTTTCCCTAGGCGGAAGTACATTGGATTCCATACGGTGAGTATACATTGTCGGCTTGCATGCTGGCAATCGTCGGAAGGAGCAGAGTATGAGTATACGTGTCTATAACACCATGAGCAGAAGAGTGGAGGAGTTTGTCCCTATCAAGGCGGGGTTTGTGGGCATGTATACCTGTGGTCCCACCGTCTACAACTATGCCCATATCGGCAACCTGAGGACATTCCTCTTCGAGGACCTGCTGAAGCGCGTGCTGATGTACAACGGATACAAGGTCAAGCACGTCATGAACATCACCGACGTCGGCCATCTGACCGGTGACGGGGACGATGGGGAGGACAAGGTGGAGAAGATGGCCCACAAGATGCACAAGACATCCTGGGAAATCGCCGACTTCTACACCAAGGCCTTCTTCAAGGACTATGACTCGCTGAACATCATCCGCCCGACGGTGGTCTGCAAAGCAACAGACCACATCAAGGAGATGATCGCGTTGATCCGGCGCCTGGAGGAGAAGGGGCATACCTATATCTCCGGCGGCAACGTCTACTTCGACATCTCCTCGATTCCCGATTATGGCAAGCTTGCAAGGCTGAAGCTGGACTCCCTGCAGGACGCCCACCGCGACGACATCTTCCTGGACGGGAACAAGAAGAACCCGAAGGATTTCGTGCTCTGGTTCACCAACAGCAAGTTCGGCAACCAGGAGATGATGTGGGATTCCCCATGGGGACGTGGCTTCCCTGGCTGGCATATCGAGTGCTCCGCCATGAGCATGAAGTATCTTGGCGAGTCCTTCGATTTCCACTGCGGCGGTATCGACGCCATCCCCGTCCACCACACCAACGAGATCGCCCAGAGCGAGGCGGCGACCGGACACACATGGGTCAATTACTGGATGCACGGCGAGTTCCTCTTGGACGACAGCGGGAAGATGAGCAAGAGCAATGGCGAGTTCCTTACGTTGAGCGTGCTAGTCGGCAAGGGCTATGATCCGATGGACTACCGCTACTTCTGCCTTGGGGGCCACTACCGCTCCCAGCTGAAGTTCAGCTGGGAGGCGTTGGACGCGGCTCGCAAGGCAAGGTTCGGCATAGTGGCGAAAGTGCAGGAATTGCTCGCGAGGGGTGCGAAACGGGTTCCCATCGCCAGCGATGAGGCGAAGCGGCTAAAGGCGGAGTTCACCGACCACGTCAACAACGACCTGAGCAGCCCACGCGCTCTCGCCGACCTGTTCGCCGTCTTCAAGAGCGTCCTTGGCGATGATGAGAAATATTCCCTCCTGCTCGATTTCGACCAGGTCCTCGGACTTGAGCTCGACAAGGTGTCAGCTAGGAAGGAAGAGGGCATTCAGGAACTGGATCCTGGGCTGAAGCAATTGCTTCAGGAGCGCGCCGAAGCCAAGAAGGCGAAGGATTGGGCCGCTGCAGACCGGATCCGTGCCGCACTGAAGGCGAAAGGTTTTGTTGTCAAGGATACTCCTCAGGGACCCGTCCTCGAAAAGAATTGATGTTGTAACTTTCTGGAGAGGCCAGTTGTTGTCAGGTATGGAAGTGCAAAGCAACGATGAGCAATGCTTCCGCCAGGTGTACCGAAGTTTTTTCCCCATGTTGCTTCGTGTGGTGTACCACATAACGAACAACGAGGACATGGCTGAGGAAATCTGTCAGGAAGCGTTCATCAGGTTTTATGACAAGGCGATGACGTTCCCGAGCGAGGACGACGCCAAATATTGGTTGATCCGGGTCGCGAAAAACCTGGCTATCAACCAGGTGAAGCGCCGCGCGAGGGAATTGGGAATGGTGGAAAAGCTGAAAAAGATTCCCCAGACCCCGCAGCAGGACGGTGTCCAGAAGCTATTGGAGAAAGAGACCACAGAAGAGGTCCGAAAGGCAATAGCAGATCTGCCGGAGAAATTCCGTTTGGTCATCGTGATGAAGGAATATACCGACATGGACTACAAGCAGATTGGTCAGGCGTTGCACATTTCCGTAAGTAATGTGAAGGTGAGGGCCTTCCGGGCAAGGAAAATGCTGGAAGCCGCCCTTCGCCGGAGCAGGGAGTGAGCATGTGCGTTGATGACGAGTTACTGAGCGCCTATCTGGATGGAGAGCTACAGGAGCCTTGGCGGACCCAGGTCGAGCAGCATCTGCAATATTGCAGCGCCTGCAGAAACCGTTTTGAGCAGCTGAAGGCCCTTGACGCGAAGCTTCAGTCTGCGACGCTGAGTGATGACGAGGTCAAGCAGAGACAGGATCGGGTGCTGGCCTATTTCGAACGTAGCCGCTTTCCCCAGCGAAGGAAGGAAAGTTTCTTCCGGAAAAAGGTGCAGGTGCGGCTTGTGCCTGCATTGCTTTCCAGCGCTGCTGCCTTCGTGGTAGTGTTCATAGGGGCTTTCGTGCTCTTCGGGACCAACACGAAGCAGACGGAAACGCTGCTGCCTGGTATCGCCAGTCCGGTAGATAGCTCCAATGTCCGCCAGGTATCCGAGGTCAGGCCCCAGTCGTTGGACGACTATTCGGTCGACCAGATTGTGGATTATCTGGAGCAGAAGGGATATGCGGTTGATCTGCGCTTGAAGGCCGTCGAGCCGATCAAGTAGGAAACCGATGCTGCCCGCCATGTACAAAGCCCCCGGAGGATGATTCCGGGGGCTTTGTCTTATCATCGCAGCGTATGGAGCTCGCTGAAAATCTCGTCGGCCTCCTTGCCGCTGAGCACGATTCCGTAATCAAACGCGATCTGCTTGATAGCCCTGCTGTCCTTCGCTCCCATCAGTTCGGTTTTCACCTTGCCGATGATCCGGTCGTACAATTCTGTTGCTTGCATGGAGAGCCTCCTCGCACGAGTATACCATGGTTTGTCAGTCTTGGGTGATGGGTCCCTTCCAGTTTAGGATTCCGCCCATGTTGAAAAGATTGGAGTAGCCTAGCTCGTCCAGCTTGGTCATCGCGTCCTCCGCCCGCAACCCGCTACGGCAGTAGAGCAAGATCCTGGCGTTTTTGTCAGGAAGCTCTTCCGGCTCTCCCTTGATCGACTCGTTGCGGATGTTGATCGCGCCGGGAATGTGCCCCATCTTGAATTCCTCGGGGGTCCTGACATCGACGAGGACCACATGTCCCTCCGCAAGCATCCGTTCTCCTTCCTCTTGGCTGATATCCCGCATCATCGTGTTTCCTCTCCTGTCTGGAAGCTACCCACCGGAATGGATTTGGTCAATGCCAGCCCGCTTCTTTTGTGCTACTCTTGCTGTCATGAACGACTTTGAAACCGTGTATATCGACGAAGAGACGAAGAAGCTGGTCATCCTCGACCAGACGAAGCTGCCAGGCGAAATCACCTACCTTTCCTTGGATGACCCAAAGGAAATCTGGGATGCCATCTATCTGCTCAAGGTGCGTGGAGCGCCGGCCATCGGGGTTTCCGCCGCCATCGGCCTGTGGGCCATACTGAGGCGTGATACGTATTCCTCCAAGGAGCAGTTCTTCACCCGCCTCCATCAGATGGTGGAGTACCTGGATAGCGCCCGCCCCACGGCGGTCAACCTGTCCTGGGCCTTGAAGGAGATGGAGTGGGAGGCGCTGGGCAATAGGGAAGGTTCGGTAGACGAAATCCTCCGGGCGCTGCACAACAAGGCAGTCCGGATCCGCGAGGACGACATAGCCATGTGCAAGGCGATCGGGGAGCATGCCTTGACGCTGGTCAAACCTGGTGACGGCCTGCTTACCCACTGCAACGCGGGGCGTCTTGCCACCGTCAAGTACGGAACGGCGACGGCAGTCATGTATCTCGGACAGGAGCGGGGGTATCATTTCCACGTCTTCTGCGACGAGACCAGACCGCTTTTGCAGGGTGCCAGGCTTACCGCCTTCGAACTGCACCAGGCCGGCATCGACGTCACTTTGGAGTGCGACGGCATGAGCGCGAGCGCGATGCGCCGGGGGTTGGTCCAGGCAGTCTTCGTGGGGGCTGACCGGGTGGCCGCCAACGGCGATTTTGCCAACAAGATCGGTACCAGCATGCTGGCTCTGGCCGCCAAGCGCTACCATGTCCCGTTCTACTGCTGCGCGCCCTCGAGCACGATTGATTTTTCCACCGCGAGCGGGGATGGGATCGTCATCGAGGAACGGAAACCGGAAGAGGTGACCGACATGTGGTACCGCGTTCCCATGGCCCCTCGGGGCGTCAAGGTCTTCAATCCCGCCTTCGACGTGACCGACCATGACCTGGTGACCGGCATCATCACTGAAAAGGGGATTGCGAGGTATCCCTACGACCAGAGTCTCAGAAGGATGCTTGGTTGAATCATACGGCTGTTTCCGCTAGTATGGGGGATAAGTTTTTTCCGCAGGAGGATCGCATGTTGAAATCGATTGAGCTTGCCAAGGCATATGACCCGAAACAGTTCGAGTCACGTATTTACCAGGCCTGGAAAGAGCAGGGGGCCTTCAAGCCCTCCGATGCGAAGGAGACCTTCACGGTCGTCATGCCGCCACCGAACGTCACCGGAATCCTGCATATGGGCCACGCCTTGAACGATTCTTTGCAGGACATCCTCGTCCGTTACTGGCGCATGTGCGGGAAGAGCACCCTGTGGGTGCCGGGAACCGACCATGCCGGTATCGCCACGCAGAACGTCGTCGAGCGCATGCTTGCCAAAGAGGGGTTGCGTCGTCAGGACCTTGGGCGTGAAAAGTTTCTGGAGCGCACGTGGGCGGTCAAGCAGAAGCACCACGACATCATCTGCAAGCAGATCGAGACCATCGGAGCCTCCTGTGACTGGAGCCATGAGCGCTTCACTATGGACGAGGGGCTTTCCAAAGCGGTCCGGGAGGCCTTCGTGACCCTGTATGAGCGCGGCCTGATCTACAAGGGCAAATACTTGGTCAACTATTGTCCGCACTGCCAGACCGCCTTGGCGGACGACGAGGTCGAGTACAGCGAGATGGCAGGCCATATGTGGCACATCAGGTATCCCTACGCCGATGGATCCGGCTCGATCACCGTCGCAACCACCCGTCCGGAGACCATGTTCGGCGACCAGGCGGTGGCCGTGCATCCTGATGACGAGCGCTACAAGTCGATTGTCGGCAAGATGCTGCACCTGCCTTTGACCGGGCGGGACATCCCCATCATCACCGACGCCTTTGTCGACCGCGAGTTCGGCACCGGCATGGTGAAGATCACCCCTGCCCACGATCCCAACGACTACCAGTGCGGCAAGCGCCACAACCTGGAGCCGATCAATGTGCTGAACCCCGACGGCACGCTGAACGAGAACGTGCCGGAGAAATACCGTGGCATGAAGCCGGAAGAGGCCCGGAAGCTCGTGGTCGAGGACCTGGACAAGCTTGGCCTGCTGGTGAAGGTGGAGGACATCAAGCATGATGTCGGGCACTGCTACCGGTGCCATACCGTCATCGAGCCCTATCTTTCCGACCAATGGTTCGTCCGTATGAAGGGGATGGCCGACAAGGCCTTGCAAGCCCTGAAGGACGGCGAGCTGCACTTCTACCCGAAGCGCTTCGAGCTGACCTACACCAACTGGTTGGAGAACATCAACGACTGGTGCATCAGCCGCCAGCTCTGGTGGGGACATCGGATTCCGGTCTGGTACTGCGAGGACTGCGGGCAGGTGATTGTCAGCCGCACCGATCCGACCGAGTGCCCGAAGTGCCATTCGAAGAAGCTCGTCCAGGACGACGAGGTGCTCGACACCTGGTTCAGTTCCTGGCTGTGGCCCTTCAGCACCCTCGGCTGGCCCGAGAAGACCCCGGATATGGCGAAGTTCTTCCCGACCAACGCGCTGGTTTCCGCCTACGACATCATCTTCTTCTGGATCAGCCGCATGATCATGGCCTCTCTCGAGTTCCTCGGAAAGGTCCCGTTCCGCGACATCTACATCACCGGTCTGGTGCGGGACAAGCAGGGCAGGAAGATGAGCAAGAGCCTGGGCAATGGCATCGACCCGCTCGACGTGGTTGCCCAGTATGGCGCAGACGCCATGAAGTTCACCCTGAGCTACATGGCGACCCAGGGCCAGGACATCAAGATCGACATGCAGTCCTTCAACCTGGGAAGCCGCTTCGCCAACAAGATCTGGAACGCCGCCAGGTTCCTGCTGCAGAGCCTTGATGGCGCGCAGCTGGTGGACATCTCGAAGATGGAGCTGTCCACGATGGACAAGTGGATCTACCACAAGTTGAACGAGGCGGTGAAGACAACCCGCGAGGCGATTGAGAGCTACCGCTATGACGAGGCTTCCAAGGCCTGCTATGATTTCTTCTGGAATGACTTCTGCGACTGGTACGTCGAGTACTCCAAGCATGGTCTCTACTCCCAGGACGGGCAGGTCAAGAGCCGTACGGTCAGCCTGCTCTTGGATATCCTGAAGGAATCCCTCAGGCTTCTGCATCCCTTTGTCAGCTTCGTTACCGAGGAGATTTACGACCAGTTGCCGGGAAGCAAGCCGTACAGCCTGATTACGGAACCCTATCCGGTCTACCAGGAAAGCCGCAGGCACCCAGCCGAGGCTGCCATCGTCGACAGCATGCAGGATGTGGTCACCGGCATCCGTGCGGCCCGCAGCGAGCTCGGGATCCCCTTGGAGAAGAAGGTCCGCGTGGTAATCAAGCCAGACAAGGGCTTCTCCGCGGTCGGTTTCTTCGTCGAGGAACGGGATTTGCTGGCAGGTTTTGCCGGGGCCAGCAGCTTGGTGATCGACACCGAGGGCAGGGAAGATATCGGCAAGGCGTTCCCCGTCAGCGGGAAGGGCTACGCCTCCTACCTCTTCGTAAAGGAAGCGATCGACGTGCCCGCCGAGATCGCCAAGCTGAAGAGCGATATCGAGAAGACTCGGAAACTGCTCGATGGCACCATGAAGAAGCTGTCCAACCCGCAGTTCATGGAGCACGCCAAACCTGAGGCTGTCGAGAAGGAACAGGCGAAGAAGGCCGAGTTTGAAGAGAAGATTGCCAAGGATACCGAGCATCTGGACTTGCTTGCAAAGCTCGGCTGAACGCAGCTTGCCTGGCGAAGAAGAGGAGGGATCCGACGGTCCCTCCTCTTTTTTTGCCGTGAGGCTGGACAATGCGGAAAACATTCCTCCATATCCGAATTTCCTCTAGCTTTGCATTTCATCTTGCAAAAACAATGTTGAGTCCATATTGTTGATTGGATTGATTCAATGATGACAATACCTGCGAAAGACAATCAATCAGGTCTGGAAAAGTCAAAGATATGCATACCAAAGAGAACAAAATGGTAAAAAATCGTTTTGTAAAACGACATTTCGATAGTACCATTTTCATGTTGATTCTGAAGGAGGATCAAATGAAAAGACTTGTTTCTATCGCATTGATGGCTGGTATCGTTGCATCGATGGCATTCGCACAGGGTGGGACGGAGAGCTCCGGAGCCGCTCCCGCAAAGTCTGTGACGCTCCAGCTCTCCGAGGTCCATGCTGACGGCTATCCGACTTCCCTTGCGGACCAGCAGTTTGCCAAATTGGTCGAGGAGAAGACCAACGGAAGAGTGAAGATCGAAGTGTATACCGGTGGTACCCTGTATGGACAGGAGACCGGAGCCATCGAGGCCATGCAGGCCGGCGACCTTGGCTTCGCCCGTGTCTCGGCGAGCCCTGTCGCTTCCTATGTTCCTGCGATCAACGCCATCCAGCTTCCCTATCTGTACAAGAATTCCGCCCATGAGTGGGCCGTCCTTGACGGAGAGATCGGACAGAAAATGCTCGCAGACATCGAGGCTTCCGGTTCCGGTCTGATTGGCCTGTGCTGGTATGATTCCGGCTGCCGCTCCTACTACACCAACAAGCTGGTGAAGTCCGTCGAGGATCTGAAGGGTCTGAAGATCCGCATGCAGAACAACCAGATGATGGTCGATATGACCAACGCCCTCGGCGCTGTCGGCATCACCGGCATCGGACCGAACGACGTCTATTCCGCCATCACCCAGGGCACCGTCGATGGTGCCGAGAACAACTGGCCGACCTATCAGAACATGGGCGACTACCAGGCAGCGAAGTACTACGTGCTTGACGGCCATACCCGTGTTCCGGAGATCCTGCTTGCCTCCGCCGCCGCGTTGAAGTCCGTTTCCGCCGAGGACCTTGCGATCATCAAGCAGTGCGCCAAGGAGACCGAGGAGTTCGAGAAGCAGAAATGGGCGGAGAAGGAAGCCGCTTCCGAGAAAATCGTCCGCGATGCCGGTACCGTGGTGACCGAACTGTCCGCTGCAGAGCTGAAGAAGTTCCAGGACCGCATGGGACCGATCTACGAGAAGTATGGCAAAGGGTACGAGGATATCATCGCCCAGATCCAGAAGATTGGTGAGAAGTACTGATTGCCGTATGGCCTCATATGCCGGGATAGGGGAGAGGGTGCCTTTCCCCTTGCCCGGCATTCGCTTGTATTGAAAAAGGTTGGTTTGGTATGGTATCTGGCAAGCAATCGTTCCTTGAGCGTCATCGCCTGGTTCCCGAGGGAAAGCTGACGGTGGCGGAGATGTTGCGGCTCGGGAACCGTTGGGTCCATTTTGTGGTGCTTTGCATCGCCCAGTGCGCACTCGCGTTGATGACGCTGTTGGTGTTCATCACTGTCGTGCTGCGGTATTGTTTCGGCACCGGCATCGGCTGGGCAGAGGAAGTCCCGACCCTGCTGGTGACGCTGTTCGCCTTCATCGCATGCGCCATCGGGGTTCGTGACCATCTGCATATTTCGGTCAACATCGTCTACAACCTGTTCCCCAAAGGGGGAAAGGGCCGGAAGTTCCTTGAATTCTTCAGCAACGCGTGCGTCCTGCTCTGCGGCGTGTTCCTTCTCGTCTGTGGAACCCAGTATGTAGGCAAGCTTCTCGCCCGCCCTGGCGTGTTGCCTATGACGGGCTGGCCCACCTGGGTCCAGTATGTCCCGGCCCCTATCGCCGGATTCCTCATGACGTTTGACTCCATCCTGTTCCTGACCGGAGTCCTGAAGAAGGACGATATGTACTATTCAGAGAAGGAAATCGACTACCGTGAGGAGTTGAAGAACCAGAAAAACCAGGAGGCTTCCAAATGAAAGAACTGGCTACACTCGTCCTTCTTGGAGGGTTCTTCGTACTGATGTTCCTCCGCGTCCCCGTCACCTTCGCCCTGCTTCTTGCCACGCTCGGGTCTGCGGCGATCATGCACACCAACCTGACGGTCATGGTCCGCATGATGATCGATGGGGTAAGCAATTTTTCCCTGCTCGCCATCCCGTTCTTCATCCTGATGGGTGAGATCATGGCCGCGGGCAAGGTGTCGGACCGCATCATCGACCTTGCGAACCTGGTCGTCGGACGTTTCCGTGGCGGTCTCGCCTACGTGAATGTCATCTCCTCGACCTTCTTCGGCGGCATTTCCGGCTCGGCTGTCGCCGACGTCTCATCCCTCGGTTCGGTCGTCATCCCGATGATGAAGAAGCAGGGCTATGACCCCGAGTTCTCTGTCGGCTTGACGGTGACCACCGCCTGTCAGGGCGTGCTGATCCCGCCGTCCCACAACATGGTCATTTACTCGCTGGCGGCAGGTGGAGTGCCGACAATTGCCACGATGTTCATGGCGGGCTTCATTCCCGGCATCTGGCTTGGCCTTTGCTTCTGTGTCTACTGCTTCTTCGCAGGCAAGAAGTACAATTTCCCCAAGGGGTTCAAGATCGGTCCCCAGGACAAGGTGCGGTGGATGGCCTTCGGCGGACATAGGGACGACCTGAAAAACGGCCTGACCAAGAGTCCCGCTTCCTGGTACATCCTGAACACCCGTTCCTTCTCGGTGGAGATGGGAAAATGCTTTGGTGTCGTGCTCAACTCGATCCTGCCGATGTTCACCCTGGTCATCATCATGGGCGGTGTCGCGCTCGGCATCTTCACCGCGACCGAATCCGCCGCGGTTGCCTGTGTCTACGCCTTCATCCTGACCTACTTCGTCCTGCGTACCGACAAGCTCAGCCATTTCCCGCAGGTCCTGAAGGGCTCCCTAAGGACTCTCGCCACCGTCCTTACGCTGATTGCGACGGCAAAGGCGTTCGCCTACATGATGACGCTGCTGAGGATCCCCGCGATGATCACCAACGCGCTGGTCTCGATCACCGACAACCGGATCCTGCTGCTGTTGGTCATCAATGCGCTTCTCCTGGTCCTGGGATGCTTCATGGACATGGCCCCGCTGATCATGATCATGACCCCGATCCTGTATCCGGTCGTCACCGGTCCGATCATCCACATGCACCCTGCGCAGTTCGGCATCATGCTGATTTTCAACCTTGCCATCGGTCTTTGCACGCCTCCGGTGGGTTCAGCCCTGTTCGTTGGTTGTGCGGTAGGTCATACCAGCCTGGAGAAGACGGCGAAGAAAGAGTTTGGCCTGTTCTTGACCATGGTCTTCTCGCTGATGTGCGTCGTGTTCGTCCCCGCGCTCTCCATGACCATTCCGACTGCCCTCGGCATGGCGTAAGGAGGAATCATGCGGATCGTGATTCTCGGCGATGGCGCGATGGGGTGTCTGTTCGGCGCCAGGCTTTCGGAGCATGAGGATGTCACCATCATCGGCCGGCATCCGCAAGCGGTAGCCGAGGCGGAGAATGGATTCGTTGTCGAGGAGCCTGACGGACCGCATGCCTTCCATCCCTCCTACCGTGTCTCGGTGGAGGGGCTTGGAAAGGCCGACGTGGTGATCCTGTTCGTCAAAGGGTATGCCAATGAAGCCGTCTTGGACGCCAACAAAGCGGTGATCGGCGACCATACCTGGCTCGTCACCTTCCAGAACGGCGCAGGCCACGAGAAGGTGATGGAAAGGTTTGTGCCGAAGGAGCACGTGGTGATCGGGACCACCCAGGACAGCGCCCACAAGCTGGGGCCTGGACATGTGGTCCATGGATCCCGCGGCAGGGGGTATATCGGCCTGCCTCAAGGCGAAACGGGCGACCTTGCGTTTCTGGCGGGCATGTTTCAGAGGGCAGGTTTTGACATCGAGGTCGAGCGCGACGTACGCGCGGCGATCTGGAAGAAGCTAGCCAACAATACCTCGGTCAGCATCACCACAGCGGTTCTCGGTTGCTCGATGGAGGATTTGGCTGCCAACCCGTACGCCTGGTCCATCGTCCGTCGGCTCTGTCGGGAGACGCTCAGTGTCGCCGGCAAGGACGGATACCCGATGGACGAGGATGCGATGCTCGAGGGATTCTTCACCCTATGCAAGAATGCCCATGGCGGGTATACCTCGATCTACAGCGACGTGAAGGCGAGAAGGAAGACGGAAGTGGACTCGATCAGCGGATACGTCGTACAACGGGCCCACGAACTTGGAATTGCTGTTCCCTGCCAGGAACTGATGGTGGCTGCAGTGCATGCACTGGAGACCAGAACATACTGAGAGAAGGAGAAGTTATGGAATTTGTCTATGAGATGAATGGATTGAGAATCGTGGATCTGTCCAAACCGATTGATCCGGCAACCGAGACGCGGCGTTGCAAGCTGAACCGCTTCAACACCGGCGGGTTGATTCCCGACTGGCATACCAACATGGATCTGATGAGCCACCTCGGTACCCATGTCGAGTGCCCCTACCATCACTTCGAGAATGGTCCGAGCGTGCTCGAGGTTCCCCTTACCCAGTTCATGGGCCGGGCAATCTACGTGAAGTTCCCGAAAAGCGACGAGCGCGTCAAGCCGAACAGCTACGTGACTCCGGAATTGCTGGACGCCTATGTCGCCCCGAAGATGAAGCCGCATGACATCGTCATCATCGACAGCGATTGGCAGATTCCTCCTTTCACTCCGAAGTCAAACACCAAGGAAGATACCCGCATGTTCATCAACGCGGATACCGCGAACTGGTTTCTCGCCCACGAGGCAAAGGGGGTCGGATTCGGAGACGGCGTGTCTGTCGAAAGTTCCAACGAGGACGTGAAGCCGTTCCACGACATCCTCCTCGCAAAGAACATCCTCTTCATCGAGGTCTTGAAGCATCTCGACCTTTTGAAGAAGGATGCCTTCTTCATGAGCTATTCCCCGCTTCCGATTCTTGGACTGGATTCCTCTCCGGTCCACGCCTATGCGATCGAGGGACTTGCCGAGTTCTCCTGATTGATTCGGGAAAACCTGTGCAATGGGGAATGGGGGCCGCCTTTTGGCGGCTCTCCTTGTCTTAGTCCAGGGTGATGAGCCTGAAGGAAAGGAATCCTGCCTCCTGGATGCTTTCCATGCCGACCATGTCTCCCGTGAAGGAATAGTAGTCGGAAAGGATCCTGCCGTCTTGGGTGCCTCCAACTGGTTTCCATGCATCCTGTTCCTTCACGAAAAATTGGATGTCGAGCTTGTTTCCTTCGACTGCGAGCTCGTAGTAGGCTCCAAATGCTTCCCACACATCCGTTTCCTTTCCCTTTTCACAGACCGTGAGGACGAGTTTTCCTCTGGGGTACCCCAACCTCATCCAGTTCTTCTGGTCGGATAGCAGCATTAGGCTCGCGCCATCGGTCTTTGCCCCTAACGAGAGCTCAGCCCTCCAATGCATGCTTCGGAGCCTTCGGAAAAGACGCGCGTTGCACAAGGTCAGCCCGTCTTTATCCAGAGAGTAGGGAAGTGGGTTGAAGGTGTGCTCGAGCAGCCAGTAAGGTCCGAGCTCCCGTTCGGCGGTGAAAAGGTCGCAGGTTGGTTCCTCCGGATAGGTTTTCTCGGGCAACCGTGGGGCTTTTTCGGTGAGCTCGACATGGCCTGTCATTGGCGCGAAGACCGGCCAGTCTTGTTCCCAGATGACCGGAACCAGGAATGTCTCTCGTCCGAGATTGCGGAACATGGCGCCTCCGCAGGGCCTGACTCCGAGGCAGACCGCCCAGGTTCCGTCCTTGGTTTCAACAAGGTCGGCATGGCCCACGCTGTTGATCGGGCTGTTCATGGAAAGATTGCGATGGGTGAGGACCGGATTGCGAGGATTCCCCTCGTACGGGCCTGTGATCGCCTTGCTTCGGAAGACGCTGACGGCATGGTTGTGCTTGGTCCCCCCTTCGGCAATCAGCAGATAGTACCAGTCTCCCCGGTGGTAGATGTGGGGACCCTCAGGGCACATGGCTCCGTAGAGGGCGCCATCCTTACGAAGGATTTGTTTCTCACCTGTAAGTGTGTTTGTCTGCAAATCCAGCTTCTGGATCCAGATCCACCGGCTCTTGTTGTCATTATTTCCAGGCTCGACACGCATGTTGCCCAGATACCACACGTCCTCTCCGTCGAAGACCAGCGTGGGGTCGATGCCTTCGGCGCCTTTGACGACATGGGCTTCCGACCAAGGACCGCCAGGGTCTTTTGCGGTGTAGTAGACGTTGATGTTCTCATAATAGGAACCAGGTTTTACCAAGGTGGTGACCACATAGAACGTGTCGTCATAGGCCCTGTAGCGGATGGTGGCCGCGTATATCTGGTAATTTACGAGGTCTGCCTGCGAGCTCCTGGTGACCACATTGCCCAACTGTTCCCAATGGACAAGATCCTTGGAATGAAAGAGAGGAATGCCGGGAAAATAGCTGAAAGTGGAGCAAACGAGAAAGAACTCGTCACCCTTTCGAGTGATGGAGGGATCCGGATAGAATCCTGGAATGATAGGGTTTTGAAAAGTTCGTGTGTGCATATACCGTTACCATACCTCGCGCAAACAGATATTGCAAATGTGGATGTATGCCGCACAAACGGGGTATGGCAAAGAGAGGGACGCCATCTACTCGGGAGACATCTCTTCGTCACACGAGGAATGGAGCCATGAGGCAGACGGAAGGGGCTGATGGGCTTCTTCATGGAATTCCTCGTTCCTGCAGGGCAAGGCCGGGGGTGGTCACATGCGGCCACTGCGGCAGGGCGTTCTCCGAACCGCTGTGCATGCAGCCATCCCATATTTCTTTTCTATCCCCCGAAAAGGTCATGCGCAAAGAAAGTGTGGGTATCCGTTGATTCCTATCCCAGATTCGTGTACACCTAACATAGCCTATCAGATAAGGAATAGAGATGCTGAAATACATTCAGATTACCGAAAAGGACAATGTCGCCATCGCGATTGAACCCTTGGCAAAAGGGGAGGATCTCGGTGGGGGGCTTGTCACTCAGGATCCGATTCCCCAGGCGCACAAGATTGCGCTCCGGGACATGAAGAAGGGCGAGTATGTCGTACGCTACGGCGTGAAGCTCGGCGCCTTGAACCGTGACGTGAAGGCTGGTTCCTGGATCAACGAGCACATGATCGAGGTCCCCCAGTCTCCAGGGCTCGACCACCTGCAGTGGGGCACCCATATCGTCAAGGACCTGCCCAAGCCGCCACGCACCACGTGGCTGGGCTATGAGGTTCCCGGCTGTGAGTACGCGGGCAGCCGCAACATCCTGGGAATCACCACGGCGGTGCAGTGTGTCCAAGGGGTGCTGGATGTGGCGGTGAAGAAGATGAAGGAGGAACTGCTTCCGAAGTATCCGAACGTGGATGACATCGTCGCCCTGAACCATCCGTATGGGTGCGGTGTCGCCATCAACGCCACCAACAGCGACATCCCAAAACGCTATGTTCGCAACATCGCCAAGAACCCGAATTTCGGAGGCGAGCTGATGGTGGTCAGCCTTGGTTGCGAGAAGCTGACGCTGGACATGATTTTGGACAAGAAGGATATCACCCCTGAGAACGTGATCGTCCTGCAGAAGGAGAAAGGCTTCCACGCCATGATGGACGCGCTGATGGCGATGGCGGACAAGAAGCTTGCCAAGCTGAACCAGCGTAGGCGCGTCGAGCTTCCGCTTTCCAGGCTTTGCATCGGTATGCAGTGCGGTGGCAGCGACGCCTTCAGCGGGGTGACCGCCAATCCTTCGGCCGGTTACGCCAGCGACATGCTGGTCTCCGGCGGAGCCACGGTGATGTTCAGCGAGGTTACCGAGGTGCGTGACGGTGTCGAGAAACTGGCCGCCCGCTGTGTCGATGAAGCGACCTGCCGGAAGCTGGCCAAGAACATGAAGTGGTATGACGACTACCTTGCCGAGGGCAAGGTCGACCGCGATGCCAATCCGACTCCGGGCAACAAGGCCGGTGGCCTGGCCAACATCGTCGAAAAGGCGATGGGCTCGATCGCCAAGAGCGGGACTGCCCCGATCTGCCAGGTGCTTGATCCGGGCGAGATTCCCACCAAGCACGGCCTGATCTACGCTGCGACACCGGCGAGCGATATCGTCTGCGGTCCCAGCCAGCTGGCCAGCGGCTGTGTCCTCGAGGTCTTCATGACCGGACGCGGCACCCCGTATGGCCTGGCATCGATGCCGGTGATCAAGGTTTGTTCCCGCAAGGAGATGAAGGAGATGTGGGACGACCTGATCGACGTCAATGCAGGTACCATCGCCACCGGCGAGCGTACCATCAAGGATGTGGGCACCGAACTGTTCAACCTGATTCTGGACTGCGCGAGCGGAATCAAGAAGCCCTTTGCGGAGCAGTACGGCTTGCACAACTACCTGTGCATCTTCAACCCTGCTCCGATTACGTGATGCAGCGCGTCATCATTCCCTCCTCCTGTAGCGAGAAGGCCATCCGGTTCCTGCAGGAGAAGGGCTATGAGGTGGTTACCGGAACCGGAACGGAACCGGAGGAATTGCTGGCAATCGCACCTTGGGCGGATGCGGTGATGGCCCGCATCGAACGGTATCCCGAAGGCTTTATCGCACGAGCCGGGAAATTGAAGATTCTCGCTCGTCACGGCGTCGGGGTGGACAACCTTCCGGTCAAGGAAGCGGAAGGGGCGGGGGTGTGGGTCTCCAACGCACCATACTCCAACTGCGATACGGTGGCCGAGGCTACCATCGGCATGATGCTCTGCGTGGCCATGCGCCTGGCTGATTCCGACAAGGCGATGCACGAGGGCCGTTTCACATTTCGTGGCGCCATGCACAAGGAACTGCTCGGCAAACGCATCGCCATCCTCGGTTTCGGCCGGATTGGCAGTCGTGTCGCCCAGAAGGCTCATGATGGCCTTGGCATGGAGGTGACGGTCTACGACCACCATCTCCAGAACAAGCGGATTCCTTCCTATTGCCGGTTGGCATATTCGTGGGAAGAGGCGGTGAAGGACGCCGATGTAGTGAGCCTTCACATGCCTGGCGATCCTTCCCTCAAGGGTTTTTTTGACGCGAAGGCGTTCGGGATGATGCCAAAGGGGTCGATGTTCCTGAATCTTGCCAGAGGCAACCTTGTTGACGAGCGCGCGCTTTCAGACGCACTTTCGAGCGGTCATCTCTGGGGAGCCGCGCTGGACACCTACTCGATCGAGCCGTTGCCTGCCGATAGCCCGTTGCTGCAAGCACCCAACCTGGTCATGAGTCCCCACAACGCCTCCCACACCAAGGAGAGCATGGAACGGATGGCCATGGGCGCGGCGGAGAATATCGATGACGTGCTGTCCGGGCGCCCGCCCCGCACGCCAGTCAACCATCCTGTCCATCCGCGATTGCTTGGATGAGAGCGCTACCTCATCTAGTATAAAAAGAACGGGGCCTTACGACCTCGTTCCTTGTGTAAATCCACGATGAAAAAACTTATTCGGCAGTCTTCTCGTCCTGGATTTCCTTCCTTCTCTCCTTGCAGAGTTTGGCGATTTCTGCCAACGCTTTGCGAGCTCTCGCTGCGGAAACTTTCACTCCTTTCTCCGTGAACTTCTGGTTTTCCGCAAGGTATGTCTCGTACTGTTGAGTCAACTGTTCGTGAATCGTCATAGGCAACCTTCCTTTGTATATTGGTGATTCGATTCTAACATAATTTTGTTTCAGTGCAATACAAAATGCAAAAAATTGCAGGGTTGGAGGCAGTTTTTTTTGATTTATTGCCGTGCGTTACGAGACTTTTCGCCCTTTCCACTCATATCCAATGCCCCGTTTTTTGCGGATGAAGGAGTGCACCACCATGATGATCAGGACGAAAAAAACGATTGGTCCTAGCAGGGGAAGCGGCATCCGAAAGCCGTGCCACAGGCTGATCATGAGGAAGGCGAGCCAGAAAAGGTAGGTGCCCGTGACCAGCATGACGCCCCAGAGGGAATGGCCGCTGGCGACCATGCCGATAGGGGAGAGGACCGGGCTGAAAACGACGATGAGAAGCAGGGCTATGGCAGGCAACAGGGCGATTGCCATCCCCCAGCCTCCCTTCAGGACGCCGACGATGGAGCGCTCGATGCCGACCAGCGCCTCTCCGAACGAGCCGTACATCGTGCAGGAGACATCGTGCTTGACGTCGCAGAACGTCTGCTTGTGGCCGGTTCTCGCCAGCAACTGGGCAAGGTCCATATCATCGCAGATCGAGTTCCGGATCTGCTCGAACCCTCCGGCATCCACCAAGGCGCTGTGCCGTACCAGAAGGTACTGTCCGATGGCGTTGGCGAAAAGGGGGGACTTGAGCCATTGCTGGAAGACAAGGGGAATCCAGAGCATGGTGACGAAGTCCATCACCACGACGACAAGGTTGACCTTCAGCTTTGACTTCTGCAACGGATAGCCGCTGACCAGGTCGCTCTTGGTGGCCAGAAGTTTCTTCAGTCCATTCTCGATGGAGCTGGGGCCGTGGTCGGTATCCGCGTCCGTGAAGAGGAGGTACTCTCCTTTGGCCGCTTTTTCCAGCTGGGCTTCGGCGTTGATTTTTCCCTTCCAACCTTCCGGTAGTGGTCTTCCGCTGATTTTCCTGACCCTTCCATCCTCTCTGGAGAGCCGATCGACAATCTCGCCGGTCCGGTCGCTGGAGTTGTCGTCCAGCACCAGAATTTCCAATGGCGCATAGCTCTGACAGAGAAACGAGCGGATGCTTTTCTCGATGACCGCTTCCTCGTTGCGGGCGGGGATGCAGACGCTTACCGTAGGTTTCACGGCAAGCGGTTTCCTGGTCAGCTTGTTCAGGTGACGCATCCACAGGACATTGGACAGGGTAAGCAGGAACGCATATATTCCCACGATCAGGACAAGCCACGCAAGCACAAGCATGGAAAACTCCTCGGCGTCGGGTTACTGGTTCAGGCGCCGGATGATATCTCCTTTGGAGACCGGCTCCTGCGTCTCGAGGTATTGTACTTTGCAGTGATCGATCTGGTCAACATATTCGAAGGAACTGTCGAGTAACTTGAAGTTGTCGTCGACCATCGTCGGCTTGGAGGGATCCAGATACTCGATGTGTTCTCCCAGCTTGATCTGGTTGCGCAGGTCAAGGCTGTAGACGTGGGGCCTGACCTCGTCACCAATCATGCCGCAGAACGTATAATCCCTGATATAGGTACCGCCCTCCATCGTGGAGACCGGACCCTGGCCATAGAAGAAACCCGTGCAGTAGGGTCGGTGGCTGACGTTGAAGATGTCCTCGCGGTAGCCGGCGGCATCGGGATCGTGGTCCATCACCTTGCGGTAGGCCCGGGTGACCGCGGCCACGTAATAGGGGCTCTTCATCCGCCCCTCGATCTTGAAGGAAGAGACTCCTGCATCCTCAAGGTCCTGCAGGTGGTCGATCATGCAGAGGTCCTTGGAGGAGAGGATGGTGGTATACCCGTTTTCTTCCTCGATGGGATACCATTCTCCAGGACGTTCCTGCTCCTCAAGCCGGTAGTGCCAGCGACAGGCATGGGCGCAGTCCCCCTGTTGCCCGCTTCTGCCGACCAGAAACGAGGAAAGCAGGCATCGTCCCGAATACGCCATGCACATGGCTCCGTGGACGAAGACCTCGAGATCCAGGTCTGGGTTGGCATCCCTGATGCGGCGGATATCGTCAAGCGGAGTCTCACGCCCGAGGATGACCCGCTTGAAACCAAGAGAGCGGTAGACCTTGCAGGCCTCGCTGTTGGTACAGGAAGCCTGGGTGGAGAGGTGGAGCTCGACATCGTCCTTCCAGACATCGCGCAACACCTTCGCCGCGCCCATGTCGCTGACGATGAAGGCATCGAAGGGCCACTGCCTGATTTCCTCAAGCCTGCGTTTCAAAGCCTCGATCTGGTCCTCATGGAAAAGGATGTTGAGCGCGCAGTAGAGCTTCTTGCCGCTTTTCCGCTTCAGCGCGACGACCTCGGCAAGGTCGTCACGGGTGAAGTTGCCGGCGTTGGCCCGGAGGCTGAACTCGTCCAAGCCCATGTAGGCCGCGTCGGCCCCATAGGCGAAGGCGATCTTCAGCTTCTCCAGGTTGCCGGCTGGAGAAAGCAGCTCAGCCATGCAGGGCCTCCCTCAAGGCCTCGGCCAACTCCTTGGCGAACATCTTGAACTCGGGATGGTCGTCCTCGGTCGGCTCGATTCTCTCCATCGGCTTGCGTTCCTTGTCGTGCGGGAACGCATAGCCGAGCACCTCGTCGATTGTGGCGACAGGGTGGAAGACGACGCCTTCCTTGACCTCGTCGGTCAGCTTGTCCAGGTCGCGCTGGTTGAACTTCGGGTAAAGGATGGTCTTGACCTGGTTGCGCTTGGCGGCCAGCACCTTTTCCTTCAGCCCGCCGATTGGCATCACCTTCCCCTTCAGGGTCAGCTCTCCGGTCATGGCGAGGTCAGGGGCCATCACCTGTCCGGTGACCAGGCTGTAGAGGGCCACGGTCATCGTGATACCCGCTGACGGTCCGTCCTTGGGCGTCGCGCCCTCGGGGACGTGCAGGTGGACGTTGTGGGTCTGGAACCACGACTCGTCGATACCGTGCTCCTTGGCATGGGCCTTGATCCAGCTCCATGCGATCCCCACCGATTCCTGCATCACGTCACCAAGCTGTCCGGTGAGCTTCAGCTCACCCTTGCCCGGCATCGCCTCGGCCTCGATCAGCAGGACGTCCCCGCCCATGCTGGTCCATGCAAGCCCGACCGCAGTGCCGGGTTTGTCAGCCTTGACGATCTCGTCCTGCGTGAAGATCGGCTGGCCAAGATACTCGACCAGCTTCTGGTCGTCGATCTTGACCGGAAGGACCGTGTCCTTCTTCTCCTGGATCTCCAACGCGACCTTCCGGTTGATCTTGTCCAGCAGCTTCTCGAAGTGGCGCACGCCAGCCTCACGGGCGTACTGCTCGGCGATCTTCAACAGGATCTTCGGGCTGTAGCGCACCTCCTTGTCGGTCAGTCCCTGGTTGCGCAGGGACTTCGGAAGCAGGTACTTCTTGCCGATGGCAAGCTTCTCCTGGCTGGTATAGCCGCTCATCTCGATGATCTCCATGCGGTCGAGCAACGGACTTGGAATGGTGTCCAGGCTGTTGGCCGTGCAGATGAAGAGCACCTCGCTGACATCGAAGGGCAGGTCGAGGTAGTTGTCCCGGAAGGTGGAGTTCTGCTCGGGGTCGAGGACCTCGAGCAAAGCACTCGCCGGGTCGCCCTGCAGGCTCTGGCCCATCTTGTCGATCTCATCGATCAGGAAGACCGGGTTCTTGACCTTGGTGATCTTCAGGCCTTGGATGATCTTGCCCGGCATGGCGCCGATATAGGTCCTCCTATGGCCCTTGATCTCCGCCTCGTCGTTCATGCCGCCGACGGAGAAGCGGAAATACTTCTTCTTCAGAGCGTGGGCAATCGAGATGCCGACACTGGTCTTGCCGACACCCGGAGGGCCGACCAGGCAGATGATGGCGCCTTTGGTGTCGCCCTTCTTCTTGCGCACGGCAAGGAACTCGAGGATACGGTCCTTGACGTCCTTCATGCCGTAGTGGTCATGCTCCAGGATCTTGCGGGCTCCCTCGATGGAGAAGCTCTCCGGTTTGGGCTCGTTCCACGGCAGGTCGGCGATCGTTTCCAGATAGCTTTTGCTGATCGAGTATTCAGGCGAGGAGGGTTCCAGCGAGTCGAGCCTGTTCATCTCCTTGTCGACCGCCTCCTTCACCTCCTCGGAGAGGGAAAGCCCCGCGAATTTCTTTTTCAGCCTTTCAATCAGCTCGCTCTTCGGGTTGGTGGTCATGCCGAGTTCCTGCTGGATGCTCTTCAGCTCCTCGCGAAGGAAGTACTCGCGCTGGTTCTTCTCGACCTTCTGGTTGACCCGTTGCTGGATTTTCTCCTGCACCTCGGCGATCGACTGCTCGTTCTTGATGAAGACAAGCACCTTCTCGATCCTGCGCCGGACCACCAGGGTCTCCAGGACGGATTGCTGTTGCTTGCGGTCCACGCTGAGAATCGAGGCGATGAAGTCGGCGAGCTTGCCCGGATGGTCGATGTTGACCATGTTCAGCCGCATTTCCTCGCTGAAAATCCGGTTGTTGCGGGTCAGCTGGCGCATCTCGCTTACCAGCAGCCGCGTCCACGCCCGCAGCTCTTCCGGTTCGTCTTCGATATCGTCCAGGTACTGGACGTTGGCGACCAGATACTGGCCGCTGGGAAAGTATTCGAGCGTCTTGAAACGCTTGATGGTGGAGATGAAGACGCTTTCCCCGCCCTCGGGCAGTTTGATCCGCTTGACGATTCTCGCGACGGTACCCGTCTCGTACAGGTCCTGCGGTGTGTAGGGCCCGTCCTTGGGGCTTTCATCCTTGGTGAGCAGAAGACCGACGTAGCTGCCATGTCGGACAGCCTGGTCGACGACGTCAAGATCGCTCTGGTCGGTCAGCATCAATGGGGTGAAAAGCCCCGGAAAAACCGGATTGCCGACAACCGGAAGGATGAAGAGATTGTTGGGAAGCGCCTGCTCCACTGGAAGTAATTCTTGTTCAGACATGTAGTGTATACACCTCGCGCTCCAAACATACTGAAAGAAATGCATAAAGGAAAGCGATTTTTGGCGGTGTTCCGGCCAAAAGCCATCCGGTCACTCTTCTGCGTGTCCCTTTTTCAGCCAGCGGACGCCCAGATAGCAGAAGGGGGTGTCGCACAGGGCGAAAATCACCTTGAAGCCCCAGTAGGGGAGCACCATGCTGAAGACGAAGGCTGTGGTGAACTTCGGGCTCAGGTGCCAGAAGGCCAGGTACTCGAAGACGCAGGTGTCGAAGAACTGGCTGATGATGGTCGCGACATTGTTGCGGATCCAGAGGTTCCTGCCGTTGCAAGCCTTGCGCAGGGAGAAGAAGAGTCGTACGTCCAGGTTCTGGCTGATGATGAAGGAAATCAGCGACGCGATCGTCATGCGCAGCGTGCTTCCAAAGACGGCGACGTATGCATCCTGGTTTCCCCAGGTGGCGTTCGGTCGCATGCGGATGCACAGCCAGGTGAAGCCAAGCAGGACCACCAGCATGGCTTCGGCCACTTGGACGAACAGTCTGGCCCGCTCTTCTCCGGAGACCTCGCCGACAATGTCGGTGATCAGGAACATGAACGGCATCATAAAGATTCCCACCGAGACCCGAATCCCGGCAAGGTTGGTGATTTTCGTCCCAAGCGTGTTCGCCATGACCATGAAGGCGACATACATTCCAAGCAGAAACAGTTCTTTTTTCGAGGTACGCATGCGCACACTGTACACAAAAGGGAACCACAGGGAAAGAGCGTTTCTGACTTACAATTATGTTGCATTCTGTTGCAATCGTGGTATGATGGGACTGTCGAGGAGGATTACGGATGTCTGGAAAGCTGATTGTGATTGCCATCGGGGGAAACAGCCTGATCGAGGATCCGAAACACGTGACAGTTTCCGCCCAATACGAGGCGGCAAGGAAGACCGCGGCCCATATCGTCAGCCTGGCGAAGGCTGGCAACCGTGTCGTCATCGCCCATGGAAACGGCCCTCAGGTGGGTTATATCCTGCTGCGAGCCGAGTATTCCCGCTCAATCCTGCATACGGTTCCTCTTGACTCGTGCGTGGCCGACACCCAGGGAGCCATCGGCTACAACCTCCAGATGGCTCTGGACAACGAGTTCCACAAGGTGGGCATGCATCCGCCGGTTGCGACCGTCGTCACCCAGGTGGAGGTCGATGCCGAAGACCCCTCGTTCCAGAAACCGACCAAGCCGATCGGCTCCTTCTTCAGCAAGGAAGACGCCGACTACCATGCCCTGCACGACGGCTGGAGCGTGGTGGAGGACGCAGGACGCGGCTACCGTCGCGTCGTTCCCAGCCCGAAACCGAAGTCGATTGTCGAGATTGCCACGATCAAGGCCTTGCTTGACCAAGGCGTGATTGTCATCGCCGCCGGCGGTGGCGGCATCCCTGTGGTCCGCGACCAGAACGGCCTGCTCCACGGCAGGGAGGCCGTCATCGACAAGGATCTGGCTGCCGCCCTGATGGCGAAGGACCTGAAAGCAGACCTCTTCGTCATCTCCACCGCGGTCGAGAAGGTCTGTCTGGATTACCGCAAGCCGACCCAGCGCACCATTGACCGGATGACGACAGGCGAGGCGGAGAAGTACACTGCCGAGGGACAGTTCGCCCCGGGTTCCATGCTTCCAAAGGTGCAGGCGATCACCGACTTTGTCCAGAGCACCGGCAACATCGGCATCATCACCGACCCGGAGCACCTGTACGACGCCGTTTACGGCAACCAGGGAACCAAAATTGTCCGCTGACGGCTGGAGATTCAAGGACGGCAAGAGCATGGCGATTACTTTCGCGGTGGTCGCCGTGCTCCTCTTGTGCATGTACGGGTTCTGGAGAAGCCAGAGGAAGAACACCCTCGCCATGGCGACCAGCCTGCTTTCCCAGCAGGAGGAAGAGCTCCAATCCCTGTTTTCCCAGCGATTCCAGGTGGCGGGCGAGCTTGCGGCCCAGAGTGGTGACGCAGAGCTGCAATCGGTCCTTTCCGCCCCTAGGACAACTGCGGCGGAGGTGGGCGACACCTACGCGAAAAGCGACCAGCGCCTTGCCGAGCTTCAACGTGAGCTGGCGGGAAACGGCAGGCTGGAGGAGCTACGGCAGCTGTTTGCCCAGCTGAGTGCGATTGAAGACGAGATTGTCGCCCGTTATGCTCCCTATCAGAGCCAGAGGGAACGGTACCAGCGTAGCCTGAGCCGAGGCGACCTCAAGCGTGGAGCGAGGCAGTTCCCCGACTGGGAAATCGGAGCTTCGCTGAGCGCCCGCCCCTGACCCACGCGGTCAGATAGAGGGGAAGGACCAGCAGCACGGTCCCGATGTAGGAACCATTGGCACCGCAGAGGGAGAAAACCAATACCGCCAAGACGAGCAGCGAGAGCCCTCTGAGAATCCGGCAAGCGCACTCTTCCTTGCCCTTGTGGATTTCCCGCATAGCTCCGAAGAGCAACGGGTTGAGGTATAGGATGGTGGCATTGCCCCAGGTCATATCCAGGTCGGTCAGGCACATGCAGTACAGCAGTACGCAGGAAAGCATGCCCAGAATGAAAAGGATGGTTCCCATCATCCAGTGCCAGAGGGGTTTCTCCCGGACCAGGATAAGCAGGCAGGCCAGGCAGAGCCCGATGGACAGCGGAAGGACCACCAGCGCGAGGAAAGGGCTGCCGTCCTTGTCGGCGATCGTGTCCTCCTGGAGCACCTCGCCTTGGATGCCGAAGAAGTCCCCGATCGCTGTTCCCAGCGTTTCGGGCAGGAACATGGCGTCCCAGAGGGAAAGCCGAAAGTCAACGCTTGGGCCTTGCAACAGGTTGAGGACCCAGCAGAGCGCCGGATTCCTGCTCAGTTTCCGGTTGGCCTCGCTCCGGTAGCTGGCCGGCTCAATCGGCTGGGCTTCGGCCCATGTCTTGAAAGCCCCACCGGTGGCGGCGTCCAGGATGTCCCGGATCCGGGTCGAGCAATTGTCTTTGTAGAAGTGGTAGAGATACTGGTCGTTGCCGCTTGAGGTGTTCTCCTCGAGAAAACGGACCACACCGATCTTCTGGCTGTCGGAGAGGGGAAGATCGTAGCGGATGATGCTGCGTCCGCTTTCCTTCTCGTCCTGCAGTCGCCAGCTTCCGTTGGTGCGCCACACGTTGTAGAGCATGCGTCCCTTGAGAAAGTCCAGGAAGAACCCAGGCTTGGAGGTGTCGAAGACCCCGTAGTCATAGACGATCGATCTGCCGTCGGGTTCC
The DNA here is from genome assembly GCA_028722305.1 of Spirochaetales bacterium. Classification (GTDB taxonomy): domain Bacteria; phylum Spirochaetota; class Spirochaetia; order Sphaerochaetales; family Sphaerochaetaceae; genus RUG023. The sequence continues at coordinate 66,402 of JAQYHB010000011.1, read as the reverse complement.
TCCAACAGAAACGCCACGTGGCCGAACCAGCTGTACAGCGGTCCGAGGGAACCCATGACCAGCACGCTGATGTGGCACTGCCCGGCATACTGCTGTTCCGCCTCGGAAAGGGGCGAGGAGAAGTCGGTTGCCGCCAGGGCGGCCTGGCTGTCAAAGGGTTGCTCGAGTGCGTGGGGGTGCAGGCTTACCGCCATCAGGCAGGGGCCCAGACAGGCAAGTGCGAGCAGCAAGGTCGAAAGACGCTTCATACGGGATAGCATAGCACGAGTAACGGGAACGATGCACGCTAGGAGAAGATTTGTGAAGTTGGGATGGCGAATTTGGGTTCCTACAGTATACTTATCAAAAACGAATCTGCATATGCAAGGAAGCAATCTATGAAACGAACCATCCGGTATATCACGTTAATCGCGGCGGTGCTCGCGCTAGCGGTCTCCTGTGGCAGGAAACAGGAGGGCGCAAGCTCCACCGAGACCTCGCGGAGCGCTCCAGTGGCGGTCGCCAGCCGGCCGGCAAGCGAGCCGGCCAAAGCCCCAGAGCCGGCGCCGGTCGCGAAGCAGGAGCCTCAGCCTGCTGCGGCGGAAGCTGGACCGGCTTCCGTGGCCCAGGAGGAGAGCGCTCCCGAGGCGGAGACCCCCGCTTTGGCCATGCCGTATGACGACCTGTTCCAGGCGGCTCGACAGGCTTCGACTGCCGACGATATCGATGCGATGCTTTCTGGCGGGGCCGACCTGTCCGCGCGGGGACCGCACGGCGTGACGCCGCTGATGACGGCCGCGCAGTATAACAAGAACGCTCAGGTCGTGCAGGCCTTGGCGGGGGATGTGCTTCACGCCAAGGACGAGCGGGGAATGCAGGCGCTTGGCTACGCCGCCCGCTACAACGACAATGCCGGAGTGCTGGGAGCGTTGCTTGACGGCGCCACCCAGGATGAGAAGGACACGGCTCTTCTGCTTGCTAGCCAGTACAACACCGCCGAGGTGGTCAAGGCCCTGTTGGATGCTGGCGCGAACGCCCAGGTCCGTACCCTCCGTGGCACCAAGGCCCTGTACCTCGCGGCAAGCGAGAACCAGCATCCGAATGTGGTGAAGCAGCTTTTGAGTGGCAACCAGAACGAGCTGGACACCGCCCTGTTCTACGCCGCCAGCGGGAACTGCCCTGAGGTGGTGAAGGAACTGCTGGATGCCGGTGCCTTCGTCAACCAGACCGACCGCAGCGGCGCCACACCGCTGATGTATGCCGCTCGCTACAACCAGAACCCCGAGGTGCTCAGCACGCTGATTGCCGCAGGTGCGGACATCGACAAGGTGAGCCTGTTCGGGGAAAACGCCCTGAGCAATGCCGCGGAAAACGACAATATCGCCATGGCGCAGACCTTGATCGAGAGTGGTGCCGACATCAACTCGGTCCAGGTCAACTGCAGGCCGGTGGTGCTCTACGCCGTCGAGTCGAAGCTTGACAATGACGTTCTCTCCTACCTCCTCGAGCATGGCGCCAATGTGGACGCCACCGACTGGAACGGCAATACCGCTTTCATGATCGCCGCGTCGAACGACGACTACGACCGGGCGAAGCTGCTCCTTGAGCATGGAGCCGACGTCAACGCCGTGAACTACCGCGGAGAGACCGCTTTGGCCCAGGCTGTCCGCCGGGGTGACGCTGATTGCGTCAAGGCACTGGTCGAGGAGGCGAAGGCTGATACCTCGGTTCGAGACCGTTTCGGGCTGACCGCCGGGCAGGTCGCCACGCGCCTTGGGCAGAAGGAAATCGCCAGCTATCTGGGCGAGAAGGCTCCTGAGCCAAAGCCCGCTTTGGCACGCAGCCAGTTCAGCTTCCGCCGTTCTTTCTCCGACGACGGCTACCGGGTGCAGGTGGGGGTGCTGATGGGCGACTTCGACGTCAGCGTGACGGTCACCACCAAGGATGGGACCGGTACCATCGCCTACAGCGGAATCGACGCCGCCCTGGTTGACGGCTACCTGGCGGAAGAAAGCAAGCTGATTGAGGGGCTGTCCTACAGCGATGGCGAGACGGGCTCCGTCCTGATTTCCTATCCCGGCTTCGGGCCTCTGGACGACCAGATTGTCGCTGACTGGCTGGTCGAGGACGCCCTGAACCAAGCCTTCTGATGACCTGAATGGGTTTCTTTCGGATGCCGTCTCTCCCAACGAGAGGCGGTTTTCCTTTTCCTGCTCCCTTGCTATATTGGAGTCGGGGGAAGGAAGTGGAACGGAATATCGCGACCAAGGCAATCGTGCTTTCCAGCGAGAGGAGTGGAAACGCCGACCGCCGCCTTCGGTTGCTGTCCGAAGAGTTGGGAATCATCCACGTCACCAGCTTCGGCGCCAGCAAGTCGAACAAGACGGTCAAGGCGGGGTTCTTGGCCGATGGCACCTTCTTCCTGTACCACAACCCGGTCAAGAACAGCTATACGCTCAGCGATGCCGACATCGGATCCTCCCATACGGCTATCCTGGAAGACCTGGACGCCGACTACACGGCCATGTGCTTCTCCGAGCTTTTGATCAGGACCAACGGCGGGGACCAGCAGGCTACCTACCGCCTGTTGAAGGGCTCGCTGGCCGCATTGGAAACGCAGGTCGTTTCCAAAAGCCAGGTGTTGATCCAGTTCATCTGGAACCTGATCGACGTGCTGGGAATGCGCCCCGACCTTACCTGCTGTCCCTCCTGCGGACGAACCTATACGGAGAACGAAATTCTTGGTTTTTCCTATCCGCTTACTGCCCCTTGTTGCCAAAGTTGTGCTACAGTGGATTCCAGTATGCTGCTTCCTCCCGGAGCGCGCCGGTATCTGGCCTTCACCAGCTCCCTGTCCTTTGGACAAGCGGTGACGGTCGCTTTGAGTTCCACCGCGCGGCTGAGGATCAAGCGCTACCTGTTCAGGTATGTCACCATGATCCTTGGCGGCAGACCCCTGAAGACCCTGGAGGGATCGATCCTCCAGGACATGGATTGAATCTTATATATTGAAGGTTTTTAAACATGAAATGGAACAAGCGCCCGATACCTTCCCAGAAGGTACGGAGGCTTCATGAGCAGTTCGGTCTCGACCTGCTCACAGCCTCCATTATGGTCCGCAGGGGCATCGAGGATCGCGAGCAGGTCAAATTCTATGTGGAGAACGGGCTTTCCTTTCTCCACAACCCGTTCCTGTTCGATGATATGGAGACGGCGGTCGACCGTATCTGGGAGGCGGTCGAGGGCAAGGAATTGATTCGTGTCTTCGGTGACCGGGATGTGGATGGTATTACCAGCACGACGCTTTTGGTAAGCGAGCTGCAGAGGATTGGCGGCAGGGTCGACTACCGCCTCCCCGAGGGGGATGAGCCCTATGGTCTGACCTTGGAAGGGATTGACGAGGCGCACCGTGACGGGGTGACGCTGATTGTCACCGTCGACTGTGGTATTTCCAGCTTCCAGGAGACTGCCAAGGCGCGTGAGCTTGGAATCGATACGTTGGTCTTCGACCACCATCTTTCCGACGACCAGCTGCCACCAGCCATGGCCATCATCGACCCGAAGGTCGAGGGATGCGGTTATCCGTTCGAGCACCTGGCTGCCTGTGGCGTCGTCGCAAAGGTGATCTGGGCGCTCCGCTTCGCCAAGACCGATTTCTACCATGAGCCCTACATCCTGCTGCACGCGCAGCCGGGGAAGAGCGACACCATCGTCATCAGCGCGGTGAAGATGGAGAACTTCATGGAGGAGGACCGTCTCTTTGAGGAAATCAACCCCGGGGTGATGGACCTGTCCACCAGCCAGTCCGCGAAGTTCCTCTCCGGGGGACTCCCGATCCTCGTCATCGACGCCCAAGTCGAGCAGAACCAACTCCGCGCCGCATTCGGCAATTCGGTCGATATCCATTTGGTCGACATGCGGCCGCAGATGGAGCAGGCGCTTCCGATGATCAAGGGCCAGAGCCTCTTCACCCTGAGCACGAAGAGCAGGAGTGGCAAGTACAGTGAGGATGGAAACGGCGAGCTGTCAACCCTGATTGGCCTGTTCAATGCCTTCGTCATGAAGAAGTATCCCGAGCTGGACAGTGGGTACGACTCGATTCTTGATCTGGTCGCCATCGGGACGGTGGCGGATCTGATGCCGATGGTCAACGAGAACCGCATCCTGGTCCGCAGGGGGCTGAAGGTTATCGAGAGCGGAAGCAGGCCCAGCCTGCAGCCGTTGCTCTCCATGCAGAAACTGGCGGGCCGGCCGCTGGCCAGCCTGGATATTTCCTGGTATCTGACACCGGTGATCAACTCCGCGGGGCGCATGGGCAAGCCTGAGATCGCGCTCCAGATGCTGCTGAGTAAGGATATCCCTACTGCCCAAGGCTACGCCACCCAGCTCCTTGAGCTGAACAAGCAACGGCAGAAACTGGGAGAGGATTCGTGGAGCAGGATTCTTCCGATTGCCAAGGATAGTTTCGAGCGCTCCGGCTCGAAGATCGTTCTGGTCGAGGATGCGCAGGTGAGCAGGGGGATGACGGGGTTGATGGCCTCGCGGCTGCTGAAGCAGTTCGACGTTCCCTCCATGGTGCTGGCGACCGTAGGTGGGGACCGCATCAGCGGCTCGATCCGTTCTCCGCAGAACTTCAACTGCCGTGACTTCCTTTCCCGGTTCGGCGACCTGTTCCAGGACTTCGGCGGCCATGCCTGCGCCGGCGGATTCTCCATGGAGAAGAGCAATCTCGAGGAGCTGAAGCGCCGCATCGTCGATGAGATCGACTCGATGGATATCGGGAATTCGGAAGAGGAAAGCATCGATATCGACTGCTCGCTGCCTGCCAACTACTTGACGCCGGAGCTGATCCGCAAGGTGGAGTTCTTCGAGCCCTATGGAGAGCAGAATGGCCAGGTGGTCTTTGCCATCGAGGGTGCCCGTATCAGCGACCTGAAGATCCTGAACAGCCACGCCGGCTCTGCCCAGCATGTGAAGTTCACGCTGGAGTACGGTTCCTACAAGTGGCCGGCGGTCTACTGGAACGCGGCAGGGAAGGTCAATTCGGAGTTCGCGCTGGGGGATATGGTGGATGTGGCCTTCCGCATGAGCCGCAACTACTTCCGTCAGGAGTCGACCCTGCAGCTGATTGTCATCGACTGCAAGCGGAGTTCTTGACACCACGCCCCTTTTTCCGTAGAGTGAACGCTGTTGAGTCCAGACCCAGGCACTGGGAAGGGAGGTGAGAGGAATATGGCATTTGTCAAAGTTGACGAGCAGGAGCCTTTGGAGAAATCGATCAAGCGCTTCAAGAGAATGGTCGAGAAAGAAGGCATCATCCGCGAGTGGAAAAAGCGCGAATACTACGAAAAGCCCTCCACCATCAAGAACCGTGAGAACAAAGCGAACGCACGGAAGCAGATGAAAAAGGTTCGGAAGATGCATTCTTCCAAGAACTACTAAGTTCGAAGGCCTGACTGGAAAGTCGGGCTTTTTTATTTGTCCGGAGTTGCCGACAGGTTTATTCGACGCGACCTGCAGAGACTCGGGATTCACCTGTGCCGATCCGTCAGATAGGTCATGGTTTCCTGCTGAAAGACACCCGACTACAGAATACCTCAAAATTTTCTTTTCTCTTTGTTCTTGTTCAAAAAAACTTTCTTATACCGCAGAAAATCAAAGAAATTTGCAATAATCATCAAAATGAAATGAAATAATTTGACGGAAAGGCGAAGCTGTCCCATACTGAGGGTAGCCTATGACCTGAAGGAGAGTTTGTATGCTCATTCTCATTTGTGATGCGTTTGATGCCTCCATGCCGGAGAAGCTAGCTCGGTTCGGAGAGGTCACGAGCGACAACAGTCGACTCGCTGAAGCCACCATCGCCCTTGTGCGTTCCAAGACGAAGTGCACCAAGGAGTGGATCGACCAGGCGCCGAACCTGAAGGTGATCATCCGTGGCGGAGTAGGTACCGACAACATCGACAAGGCCTACGCGAAGGAAAAGGGGATTATCGTACATAACACCCCGAAATCCAGCGCGATTGCTGTCGCGGAGTTGGCGTTTGCCCTGATGCTCAGCACGCCGAACCACATTGTCCGCTACCATGAGGGAATGAAGGGCGGCCAGTGGCTGAAGAAGGAAAAGAGGAGCGAGCTGTACGGCAAGACGCTCTGCCTGTTCGGCATCGGCCATATCGCCAGCGAGGTCGCCATCCGCGCCAAGGCTTTCGGCATGAAGGTTGTCGCCTACGACAAGTATGTGAAGTCCAGTCCGGTCGCCGAGATGAAGGCCAGTCCGGAAGAGGCGGTGGCGGATGCCGACTACATCTCCCTGCACATGCCCCTTACCGACGAGACCAAAGGCATGGTGGGAGAAAAGCTGATTTCCCACTGCAAGAAGAGCCCAGTGGTCATCAATACCTGCCGCGCGCTGGTGGTCGACGAGGCCGACATGGTAAAAATGCTGGAGAGCGGGAAGGTGTCCTGGTACTGCACCGACGTCTGGCCGCATGACCCGCCAGAGGCTGATGATCCGATCATCAGGGAAGAGCATGTGACCTTGACCCCGCACGTGGGAGCCAACAGCGTGGAGAACCTGTTGCGCATCGGAAGCGAGACGGTCGAGATTCTGGATGAACTGAAACAAAAAGGAGCATTTTGATATGGCACGCAAGAAAATCTTTTTCGCTGGCCCCTGTGTACTTCCGATGGAAGTCCTGGAGGAGATGAGGGACAATATCGTAGACTATCATGGCAACGGCGTCTCGATGATCGAGACCAGCCATCGTGGAGGCATGTTCGAGGAAATGTACAACGAATGCCTCGGCTCCATCCGCCAGCTCTATCATGTCCCTGACGACTACGAGGTCTTCTTCCTTGGTGGCGGCGCGACGTTGCAGTTCACGATGATTCCGAACGCTTTCCTGAAGCCGGGAACCGTCGCCGATTACATCAAGAGTGGAACCTGGTCCAACAAGGCGGTGGAGGACGCAGAGAAGATTGGCAAGGTCAACCTCTACTTCGACGGCACCGAAAGCAAGTTCACCACGCTTCCCGATCCGAAGAGCGTAAAGCCTTCCTCGCCAAAGAGCAGCTATCTCTACCTCTGCGCCAACGAGACGATCGGCGGCATCGAGTGGCAGTCCTTCCCCGACTATAAGGAGCCGGTCCCGATGATCTGCGACATGTCCAGCGATTACTTCTCCCGTCCGGTACCCGTGGAGCGTTTTTCGATGATCTACGGCGGCGTCCAGAAGAACCTCGGACCTGCCGGCGCCGTGCTTATCATCATCAAGAAGTCCCTGCTCGAGAGACAGAGGCCCAACCTGACCGCCTACATGGACTACGCCCTTCACGCCAAGAAGGAAGGGTTGTACAACACGCCGCCTGTCTTCTCCATCTGGGGCGTCAAGCTGATGATGGACTGGATCAAGAAGAACGGTGGGGTCGAGCAGATGGAGAAAAACGCCATTGAGAAGAGTTCCATGGTCTATGACGTGATTGATTCCAGCGATTTCTTCCTCAGCCCGGTGGACAAACGGTTCCGTAGCCGCATGAACATCGTCTTCCGTCTGCCCAGCGAGGATCTGGAGAAGAAGTTTGTCTCCGAAGCCACCGCGGCCGGATTCCTTGGCCTGAAGGGCCATCGCTCCGTCGGTGGTCTGCGCGCGAGCCTGTACAACGCGTGCCCGAAGCAGGACGTCATCGATCTGTGTGACTTCATGAAAGAATTCGAAAGGAAGAATGGCTGATGAAAACAAAAATGGATGCGACAAACCGCGCCATTGTCAAGCAGCTTTCCGGTGACGGACGAAAACCGTTCTCCGCGATTTCGAACGAGCTCGGCATCACGGAGAATACCGTCCGGACCCGCGTGGCGAAACTGACGGAGGATGGCACGATGCAGATCACCAGCCTGGTCAACCCGGAGATGCTTCCGGGTTCCCAGCTGGTAATCATGGGCGTCAAGCTCAACACGATGGACCTGGAGTCGAAGGCGAAGGAGTTCCTGAAGTTGCGTGGCGTCATGAACGTGGTCGTGGTCACCGGCCGATTCGACTTGATCGTCCAGGTGCTGCTTTCCGAGGAGAAAGGGCTGAGCCTGTTGGATTTCTTCAAGGAAGAGCTTGATTTGGTCCAGGGGGTCAGCGAAGTGGAGACCTTCGTGGTCTACCAGTCGTACAACTACTGGCTCAACTACAATCTGTAGCGGAAAGCGTCTTGGGAGAGGGTGCGGGGTGGATGCGTCCATCCCGCATTCTTTTTCCCTGGATGTGGCGGTTTTCCTTGACACCTTGGGAAAAAGAGATAAAATAACTAACTCATATCAGCGATTGGCGACTGCATGTCGTTGCTTCGCGTTTGTAAGGAGATTGGTCGAATGGAGCAGGAAGCAATTGATTTGCTTGCCAAGCTGGACATGACATCGCTCACTGTCATCAATATTCCCGTCAGGCTCTTGCTGGTGGTGCTTTTCTCGGGAACCTTGGGCTGGGAACGGACCGCCAAGCGCCGGGGCGCGGGTATCCGCACCTACATCATCGTTTCCCTTGGCGCGGCGCTTACTATGATGACAAGCCAGTATCTGAAGGACTATGTGGCAGACGGATACACCGACCTTTCCCGTCTGGGCGCACAGGTAATCAGCGGCATCGGCTTCATCGGCGCGGGCACCATCATGTTCAACGGTTTCAAGCAGGTCAAGGGAATCACCACGGCGGCTGGTCTCTGGGCATCCGCCTGCATGGGGCTGGCCATGGGCGCCGGTTTCCTCTATGGGGCGCTGATTGTCTGGGTATTGATGTTCCTGGTCATGACGGTGCTGGACACCTGGGAGAACCGCTTCTTCTCCCATATGGGCGAGATCCGGCTGTTCATCGTCTTCGAGTCCTTCCAGTTCTTCCGTGTCTTCATGCAGAAGATGAAGGCCAACGGTTTTGTCATCGTCGATTTCGAGATGGACAAGACCGGGTTGAACAAGGAAATCGCCACCTACATCACCTTGAACCTGAAGAAGCGCGTCAACCACGAGGCGGTAATCGACAGTTTTTCCACCTATCCCGGCATCATGATGATCGAGGAGATCTAGGCGACGGTAGGAACGGCCTTCGCGCTTTCCTCGGTTGTTTCCTTTCCATGGAGCACCGCGTCGGCGTGTTCCACCCGCTCTCTGGTGGGTGGTTGCACCCCCTTGAGTGTATAGGGGATGCCCAGCTTTTCCCATTTGTAGGTTCCCATCGTATGGTAGGGAAGCACTTCGATCCTCTCCACGTTGGTGAGGGTCGAGGTGAAGGCCGCTAGTCGCGTGAGCCACTCGTCCTTGTCGGTGACGCCGGGTACCAGCACGTGGCGGACCCAGACTGGCACATGCATCCCATCCAGCGTCCGTGCCATCTCCAGTATCGTCTTGTTCGACCAGCCGGTGAGCTTCATATGCTCCCTGTCGTCGATGTGCTTGATATCGAGAAGCACGAGGTCCGTATAGCGCATCAGTTCCTGGAACTGGTCCCAGAAGGGACCTTTCTTGGTGAATGGCTGTCCCGAGGTGTCGAGGCAGGTCGAGATTCCCATGGCCTTCGCCTTGGAGAACAGTTCCACGAGGAACGGCAACTGCAAGAGCGGCTCGCCTCCACTGACGGTGATGCCGCCTTTTTCGCCCCAATACGGGCGGTAGCGGACAGCCTTCGCGAGCAACTCGTCGGCAGTGAACTCGTTACCAACGCCTGTTTTCCAAGTCTCAGGGTTGTGGCAGTAGCGGCAGCGCATGTGGCAGCCTTGAAGGAAGATGACGAACCGGACACCCGGTCCGTCGACGGAGCCGAAGGACTCCGTCGAATGGACATAGGCTTTGAGCATTTCACATCTCCTTGTGAGCGGAGCGGCTGATGACATCCAACTGCTGCTCGCGGGTCAAGTCGATGAACTTCACCGCGTAGCCGGAAACCCGGATGGTGAAATTCGCGTATTCCGGTTTTTCGGGATGCTCCATGGCGTCCTTGAGTTTTTCCACGCCGAAGATGTTGACGTTCAGGTGGTGGGCTCCCTGGTCGAAGTACCCGTCCAGGATCCTGACCAGGTTCCCGCATCGCTCCTCATCGCTATGGCCGAGGGCCTCGGGATTGATCGTCTGCGTGTTGCTGATGCCATCCAAGGCGTACACGTAGGGCAGTTTCGCCGTGGAGTTGAGACTTGCCAGCAGGCCGTTCTTCTCGGCGCCATAGGCGGGGTTCGCTCCGGGGCTGAAGGGGGTCCAGGCCGCTCTGCCGTCCGGCATCGCGCCCGTCCTCTTTCCGTAGACCACGTTGCTCGTGATCGTGAGGATCGAGGTGGTCGCCTCGCTATCGCGGTAGGTATGGTGCTTCTTGATCTTCGTGATGAAGGTCTTGAGCAGCCAGACTGCGATGTCGTCCGCACGGTCGTCGTCATTGCCGTAGCGTGGGAATTCGCCTTCGACGTCGTATCCGACGGCGAGCCCCGTTTTGTCTCGTACCACCTTGACTTTGGCGTACTTGATGGCGGAAAGGGAGTCGACCACATGGCTGAATCCGGCGATTCCTGTGGCGAAGGTGCGGCGCACGTTGGTATCGATCAAGGCCATTTCTGCCGCCTCATAGTAGTAGCGGTCATGCATGTACTGGATGACATTCAGCGTATTGACGTACAGCCCCGCCAGCCAGTCCATCATGATGTCGAACTTGTGCGTGACCTCGTCCCACTGCAGGTACTCGCCGGTGATCGGCTTGATCTCCGGTCCGGCCTGTACCAGGTCCTTTTCGTCGAAACCGCCGTTGATCGCGTACAGAAGGCATTTGGCCAGGTTGGCGCGGGCCCCGAAGAACTGCATCTCCTTGCCGGTCTGCGTGGCGCTGACACAGCAGCAGATCGAGTAGTCGTCACCCCAGACGGGGCGCATCACATCGTCGTTCTCGTACTGGATCGAGCTGGTCTTCACGCTGATGGCGCTGGCGTACCGCTTGAAGGCATAGGGAAGGCGGGAGGAATAGAGGACCGTCAGGTTGGGCTCGGGGCTCGGTCCCATGTTCTCCAGCGTATGGAGGAACCTGAAGTCGTTTTTGGTGACCATGTTCCTGCCGTCCATGCCCATGCCTGCGACCTCCAGTGTGGCCCATACCGGGTCGCCGCTGAAGAGCTCGTTGTAGGATGGGATGCGGGCGAACTTGACCATCCTGAGCTTCAGCACGAGGTGGTCGACCAGTTCCTGCGCTTCCTCCTCCGTCAGGGTTCCTTCGTCAAGATCGCGCTTGATGTAGATGTCGAGGAAGGTGGAGATCCTGCCGACGCTCATGGCCGCGCCGTTCTGGCTCTTGATTGCCGCCAGGTAGCCGAAGTAGAGCCATTGCACGGCCTCTTTGGCGTTGGTCGCGGGAAGGGAGATGTCGAAGTTGTAGCTCTTGGCCATCTCCTTGATCTGGGAGAGCGCGCGGATTTGCTCGGAAATCTCCTCCCTGCCGCGGATGACCTCGTCGGTCATCGTGCCATCACCATAGTTGGCGAGGTCGTACTTCTTCCGCTCGATGAGCCGGTCGATGCCGTACAGGGCGACCCTGCGGTAGTCGCCGACGATGCGCCCCCTTCCATAGGTGTCGGGGAGGCCGGTGATGATATGGGTGTGGCGTGCCATGCGCATCTCCGGTGTGTACGCATCAAACACCGCCTGGTTGTGGGTCTTGTGGTATTCCGTGAACACCTTGTGGAGCAGGGGGTCAGGCTGGTAGCCGTAGGTTGCGCAAGCCTCCTCGGCCATCCTGATGCCGCCGTACGGCATGAAGGCCCGTTTCAGCGGCTTGTCGGTCTGAAGTCCGACGACCCGTTCGTTGTCCTTGTCCAGATAGGCGGCAGGGTAGGCGGTGATGCCGCTGACCACCTTGGTCTCCATGTCGAGCACTCCGCCTTTTTCCCGTTCCTCCTTCTGCAGTTCCTGCAGCTTGTTCCAAAGTGTTTCGGTCGCATCGGTCGGAGGCGCGAGGAACGACTCGTCCCCCGAGTACGGCGTGTAGTTGTGCTGGATGAAGTCCCGCACATCGATATCCTCTCTCCAGAATCTTCCTTTGAATCCTCTGTATGCATCCTGCATGTCGTTGTCTCCTTCGCAGGTTTCCACCTGCTTTCAGAACCGACAATACAAAGAAGGAGGAAGATGGTCGTTGACGTGAATCAACTTTCAAGCATCGTGTAGCCAGTCAGGGCGTTCCGGTCGGCTACCATGAGCTTGTTCTGCCCGAGCCGGCGGATCACTCCCTTCTTGACAAGCTCTCCCAGTTTGCGGCTGACGGTCTCCCTGCGGAGGTTGATCATCGCCGCGATGTCGTCGATGCCGAGCGAAATTTCATGGTTCAGGCAATGCTCGTCCTGCTGGAGCATGTACAAGGCGACGCGGGACATGGCGTCGTTTTCCGTGAGGATCAGGTTCTGGTGGCGGGCGTTGCCCAGTTTTTCCCCGACTGAGCGGGCTACGCTTCGCATCAGCTCGGGGTTCTCGTCCAGTTCCTTGCGGAAGGGTCCGGCAGGAATCAGGCAGGCGTCGACTTCGGTAAGGCAGACAGCGGAGAAGGGGTAGCATGCTTCTCCTGTCAGAAACAGTTGTTCGCCGATCACATCTCCGTCGTGGACGACTTCCTGGATATGCTCCTTGCCCGATGCGTCGTATTCGGCCAGTTTCACCTTTCCATGGCGGATGACCCAGAGTCCTTCGAGGAGAGCTCCTTGGTGGAACAGCATCTGCTCTCTCACGAAATGCTTTTTGCGCGTGTGAGTTTCCAGATGTTGGATTCTTTCTGAGGAAAGACTGTCGAATAAGGGAATCAGCTCGAAGCAATGAAGATGGCAGGTATCCATGCCCCCATGGTAGAAAGAAAGGTTGGAAAGGTCAAACCAAGCTATACACAAACTTGCCATTTCGTTATGCTAGTGTTGCCTGGCCGGACATTTGGTATGGTCAGGCAATTCGTTGTCTAGGAACTAGTTTCATGCAGAGAAAGAACGAACATATCAGAAACATTGCAATCATCGCTCATGTCGACCACGGCAAAACCACGCTGGTCGACGCGCTCTTCAAGCAGAGCGGTATTGTCAGCAAGGACGGGCAGACCCGTATCATGGACAGTGGAGACATCGAGCGAGAGCGAGGCATCACCATCAGCGCCAAGAACTGCGCCATCCATTACAACGGGGTCAAGATCAACATCATCGACACTCCGGGACACGCCGATTTCGGAGGCGAGGTAGAGCGCGGCCTGTCCATGGTCGACGGCGTCGTGTTGCTTGTCGACGCGGCTGAGGGCCCGCTTCCCCAGACCCGTTTCGTGCTGGAGAAGGCCCTTGCAAAGCATCTTCCCCCGATTATCGTCATCAACAAGGTCGACAGACCGGACGCGACCCCGCAGGAAACCTTGGACAAGGTCTACGACCTGTTGCTCGAGCTTTCCGATGACGAGCATCTCCTGGAGGCCCCGGTCTTCTATGCCATCGGAAAGACGGGAAAGTGCGGCCTCGAGCCGGACAAGCTTGAGGACAGCATGAAGCTCCTCTTCGACGCGATCGTCAACTATATCCCGGCTCCCACGTATGATGACGCGGAGCCGTTCCAGATGCTGGTCAGCGATCTTTCCTACAACGACTTTTTGGGAAGGCTTGCCATCGGCAAAGTCATCAACGGCAGCGCCAACACCAACGACAGCCTCGTCTGCATGGTGGCAAGTGGAGCGCGGGAACCGCTACGGGTCACCCGTCTGCAGGCCTATGACGGGCCGACCTTCCACGAGACGACCGACGTCGAGCCGGGCGACATCATCGTCCTCTCGGGTATCGAGAATGTCTCGATCGGGGACACGATCTGCAACGCCAGCTATCCGAAGGCGCTGCCCCGCATCACGGTCGACGAGCCCACCGTGTCGATGATCTTCATGAAGAACATCAGTCCACTCGCCGGACACGAGGGCAAGAACGTCACCAGCGCCAAGATTGGCGAATATCTTCGCCGTGAGGCGCTGAGGAACGTTTCCATCCGTGTCGAGCACAACGCCGATGACTCCTACACCGTCAAAGGCCGTGGCGAGTTCCAGATGGCCATCATCATCGAAGAGATGCGAAGACAGGGATACGAGCTCTGCGTCGGACGTCCGGAGGTCCTGTTCAGGACCGACAAGGACGGCAACAAGACCGAGCCCTGCGAGATCCTCACCGTCGACTGCCCCGAGGAATTCAGCGGCACTGTCATGGACAAGCTTTCCAAGCGCAAGGCGCAGATGCAGGACATGACCTACAACGGGACGGGAAGAGTGAAGATCACCTTCGACGCCCCGGTCCGTGGCCTGCTCGGTTATCATGACGAGTTCCAGACCGACACCCATGGCCTGGGGATCATGTACAGCTACTTCAAGGGATATGAGCCTTACAAGGGCGAGTTCCCGTCACGCACCAACGGCAGCCTTGTCTGCGACCGCGCAGGAGTCGCCGTGCCCTACGGCATGTGGGAACTCGAGGACCGCGGCACCTGGTTCATCCTTCCCGGGGACCCGGTCTACGAGGGCGAGATCGTCGGTGTACGCAACAAAGAGCTGGATTTGAACCTTAACCCTACCAGGACCAAGCACCTGACCAACCTGCGCGCCAGCGGCCATGACGAAGCGGTCACCCTGACGCCAATCCAGAGACCGACCCTGGAGCAGGCGATCCAGTTCATCAAGGAAGACGAGCTGGTCGAGGTTACCCCGCTTTCCATCCGCATGTGCAAGAAGATCCTAGACTGCCAGCAACGTAAGATTTTCGAGAACCGCGGAGAGATTCCTGAGTACCTGCTCAACGGTAAGAGCTGAACGGCTGTATGCATACAGGGAAAGAGCGATGTCGAAATGGCATCGCTCTTTTTGTATTTCAAATAAAATCAATACGTTATTTATATAAGAATAATTAAAAACACTTCAAATGTTGATGGTAAGTACTACAGGACAATGATCGGAACCCATTTCTTTTGTAGCAATCTCACTATCAACCACATGGGAAACAAATCGGTTTGAACAAAGCCAATAGTCGATTCTCCACCCCGCGTTCTTTTCCCTCGCGTGGAACCGGTAGGACCACCAGGAATAGATGCCCGTCGCGTCCGGATAGAAGTGCCGGAAGGTGTCGGTGAATCCCGCCCCGAGCAACAGGTCGAAGTCGTCCCGCTCCGGTTTGGAGTATCCCGCATGCCCTTCATTCGTCTTTGGGTTTTTCAGGTCGATTGGCTTGTGGGCGACATTCAAGTCCCCGCAGATCAAGACGGGTTTTTCCTTGTCCAGGCGCTGGCAGTACGTTCGGAACTCCTCGTCCCATTTCTGCCTGACATCGATTCTTGCCAGCTCGTCCTGGCTGTTGGGTGAATAGCAGCAGACCAGGAAGAAGGCGGGAAACTCGCATGTCACCGTGCGTCCCTCGCTATCCAGTTCAGATCCGATTCCATAGGTGATGTTCATCGGCTTCACCTTGGTCAGGACCGCTGTGCCGGAGTACCCCTTGCGCTGGGCGTAGTGGAAGTATCCGGTGTAGCCGGCATCTGGAAGCTCGAGCTGGTCTGCCTGCAGTTTCGTCTCCTGCAGGCAGACCACGTCATAGCCCGAATTCACGAGCCATTCGTTGAAACCTTTCTTCTGCGCGGCCCTCAGGCCGTTGACATTCCAACTTGCGAGCTTCAATAGATGTGCACTCCCTGCTCTCTGGCAGCCTGATAGAGTTCGTCCGGCCAGATGGAGGCCTGGACCTCTGCGATATGCGCCTTGTGGAGCATGAGCATGCAGATGCGGCTTTGCCCGATGCCACCGCCAATGGTCTGGGGGAACTCCCCGGCCAGAAGCCGCTTGTGCCAGTACAGATCTTTCCTCTGTTCCTGGTGCTTCAGCGCGAGCTGGCGAAGCAGCGCTTCCTTGTTGACGCGGATGCCCATGCTGGACAGCTCGAGCGAGTCGTTTCGCACCGTGTCCCAGACGACCAGGTCCCCATTCAGACCGATGTAGCCGTCTCCGCTCGGCGTTGTCCAGTCATCGTAGTCCGGAGCGCGGCCGTCATGTGGAACGCCATCAGCGAGCTTTGCCCCAATGCCGATCAGGAAGATCGCGCCGTATTCCTCAGCCAGCTTTTGCTCCCTGGCTTTCGGACTCAGCCCGGGATACCGCTTCCGGGCATCTTCTGTGTGGATGAAGGTGACGTTTTCAGGAAGCGTGGGCTGGCATTCGGCGTAGTTCTCGGCTACGTGGAATTCCGTCCGTTTGAGGGCACGGTAGATCTGGGAAACGGTATCCTTCAGATAGGTGATGGTGCGGTCATCGGGTCCCATGACCTTCTCCCAATCCCACTGGTCGACATAGATGGAATGGATCGCGTCGATATCATCGTCAGGCCTGATGGCGTTCATGTCGGTGTAAATACCCGTACCTACGGGAAAGTGGAGGTCCGCAAGTTCCATGCGCTTCCATTTGGCAAGGCTCTGGACGATCTCCATCCTCTTGTTGTCCATGTTGCCGACCTCGAAACGGACAGGCCGTTCCACGCCATTCAGGTCGTCATTGATACCTGAATTGCAGGGAACAAACAACGGGCTCGTTACCCGGGAGAGTCGTAGCTCGCCGGAAAGTTCGCGTTCAAACGTGTCCTTCACAAACTTGATGGCACGTTCCGTCGTCTTGGCATCGAGAGAGGGTGCATACCCCTTCGGAAAATACGTTTTCATAGATGAAATCCTCAATGGGGAAACTATATCACGGCAGGAAGGCCGACACAATGAGAGAAACTTGCAGGATGCTGAGGGACATGTTCCTTGTGGTAAGAACCCAACTAGCCGATATATATCGAATTAATAAAATAAGGAATGAAAACTAAATGGTGGCGTTGCTTGTCCCCGCCATCAGGATTGGTTGTTCCGTCGCCGTTTTCATTAGGAATCCTAAGAAAGGGTCGGGCGGTTTGTTCCGATACCTTCCCAAGGGGGATTGGAAAGGGGATGACCCGACGCAGCTGTGTCCGAATGTCCTCTGGAAGAAATCTGATGGGAATCGGAGATACTGGATGTATCCAAAATTAGTGAGTAATCCAGGACAAAATGTGACCGCTTAGAGGTGAGTCTTCCACCGGAAACAGGGAACGCAAGGAGGCAACTGATTGGCACACCGCCTATTTATGGTAGGCAAAGGTATCCGGTACCATGGATAGCAGTGAGGTACAACCAAGAACACACGAATGTCGCAATTGATAAAATTTATATATTTATAATATAAGATTAAATAGTATAAGTATCATATTACTGTTGAAAATATTAAAAGAAACTAATATATATATCGTATATACATAATAACAATATCAAGTATTGAAGAAATACTATTTCATTTATTGGGTATACATATTTTTTCAACTCTACACTTGTACAAAAGACAAAATCCGATATAATGAAGAACGGTTGGGAAACGACATGAGTAAGTCCATAGCTTTCCACCTGCAGAAAGGTGGTGTTGGAAAAACTACAATCTCTGGTACGCTGGCATGTCAGTCGGCTTTGGAGGGCTCGTCTACATTGCTCATCGATGTGGACCCCCAAGGGAACGCGTCATCATGGTTTCTGAAGGATGCCCCAAAGTTTGAGTTGGCCGATGTGATCCAAGGAAAATGTTTTCCAACCGAAGCCATCATTGAACTCGAGCAAGTTCCTAACCTTTCCCTTCTCCCTACCTTTGGCATAGGGGGAACACTGAAAAACTATTCCGAAACAAAGTTGGCTGAAGAGCCTTATGTGATTCAGGACCTGCTGAAAGAGCTGTCCAAGTCCTATGAGCATATCATTCTTGATCTTTCGCCAGGTCTTGGCAGGTTGGAGCGGTCTTCCCTCATCGCGGTGGATGAGGTAATCACTCCGATGACCCCGGAAGTATTCAGTCTTGATGGTCTGGAGATTTTCATTGAAGAACTCAAGAGACTGAAGAAAAACCTTCGCTCAAATGTCAGACATTCAAAAATTGTTATCAACTCGTTTGATGAGCGCATCAAGCAGCATCGTGACATCTACGAGGAAGCGAGCAAAGGCGCGTTCGAGGTCTTCAAGGTTCCTGTTGATCCTTTGTTTAGAAAAGCGCAAGAAGCGAACGCCGCTCCACAGTTGTTCAAGTCCCACGGTCGTGGGTTGAAGCAAAAGACGGTAGAGGCGATCAGCGCGCTTGACGCATCGATTTGGAAGTGAGGGGGAAGAGAAAATGGCATTGAAGAAAGCCTCAGAGTCAGAAGAAGACTTAGTCAACAGTTCCGAAAGCATCAGCGGAAAGAAAGCTCGCCAGCTTTTTTCCCGAAAAGAAAACAAAGTCCTTACGACATTTTCCATCGAGCCTTCCTTTAAGGCTCAGTTGGAAGAGATGTTTGGCGATATGGGGCTCGGGTGGGCAGCCGGTATCCGGTTCGCGCTGAAAGAGTTCTATAAGAAACACACTGTCGAGTAGCAAGCAGCTTGTTTGTTATTTCCCGTCTGCCAGTGGAAAGCAAACCCGTAAGAAGACTGTAATGTCATAGGAGGAACCGCATATGAAAGTCGCATTCGCGTCTCTTGTTCGTCTAGCCAAAGATATGAAACGCTCCTTTTTGAACCTGCTTCATGATTCCTTTGGTAAAGAACTATAGGTTTATCCCCATTCAGGGGTTAAACCTATGCGATATGCATTGAGTCTTATACAGAAACTTCAGCGTATTGCTACTGAAACAAACGATAATTGATATATAATTAACTGTTTTCTTATTCATTTTTTATTAGTTACATATTGCGATTTAATTGAAATAATTTAATTAAAATTCAAACTAATAGAGAAATGCTGTGTTCTTGAGGGCATCTACATCTTTCGTTGACGCCAATGGTATGGGTAAAGCGAGAATTGTGTTCAAAGGAATGACGGAACGTTCTTGGCAGACTTCAAGAAGAAGTACTGCATATCCGATGGTTCCGCATGTGACGGCATCCATGTTGGGGTAGCTTGGCCTCTCCGTCTCCTTTTATCCAGCCACGTTGTTCGTGCGTATGAAGCATAATACAGAGTTTTATGCCAATGAGTTCAATATCTGAATATCATATGAACTATATCAATTAAAATCATATAGATATAATTTTTATTTGTATAAATATGGTATAGCAATTAAACACAATTATAAATCCATTGTCATTGATAAAAACAATACAGTAATACCATAACTATAAGTTGAGAAATAGAGTATACATATTGAAATACATATGTTTAATATAAAAACACATATAAAACTTGTGCACATTTACATAAAATATAAATGTAACTAGCGGTAGTATTATAGGGAATAGATATTTCGTTGCGACCTATCTGCGATATGCCTGACCTCACCAGGAACCAAAGGTGGCAAGGCACGTGCACTGGTGGCCATGAGCATAGGCTTTTATTGGAACTTGATTGTGGTCCTGCAAGATACGTATGCAACGTGTTGGCTATGGCCCCTTGCGATTATGGTGCTTCCTTCAGTTGATGTCTGGTTGCGATTCTCGGCCTAGGACATGTTGGCACAGTTTCAGGATGCATGATGTTCCTCGCATAATCGGGGTGTGGGTGCGATGGTTTGCCGAGCTTGCGTCCAGGCAGAGGTATGCATGTTGCAATCTGTCCCCAACAAGAAGACACCCATAGGTGGTGCTCTTGCTCCAAGGGTTTCTCAATCGCGTATCGGGACGCATGCATGAATCAGAGCAGATTGCGACATGCTTCCTTGGCAATCGGCTTTATGGAACAGGGAAATGATTGCATGAAATTGCTATGGAAGGGTTTGTGTGCCATGCTGGTTGCCGTGAAGTTTCCGGCATATGGATGCTAACGTGCCTACGTCTTTTCATGCGTACACGTTGCGTGCACCGATGAAGCAGGAATAGATCATGCCATTTCCATCAAATGGCCCGCATACGGTGCTGTTTTCTCTCGGCAAATTCGTTGAATGAAATATCTTTGATTATGAAAATAGTATTCCGTAATAAGAATAATAATATGGATAATTAGTGTATTCCTTTCGCCGCCAACATTGCCTTCAGCTGGGCAAGCTTGTCGGTCATCGCTTCCTGGCTGGTAGGGGCGTTTGGATCTTCCTCGCTGAACAGGGAGTCGGGGATTTCCTTGAGAAAACGGGAGGGAAGGCACTCGATTGCCTTGCCCCCATGGTCCCGCCGGACACAGGAGGAGATGACCAGGATGCGTTTGGCTCGGGTGATGGCGACGTAAAAAAGCCGACGTTCCTCGTCGATGTTGGCAGGATTCTCTTCCAAAGCGCGGCCGCTGGGGACGTAGGGCTCCTCAATGGCGGCAAGGAACACCGTATGCCATTCCAAGCCTTTCGCGGCATGCATGGTCATCAGGCTGATCTTTCCCATGCCTGTATCCTCGTCGTCATTGCTGTCAAGGCTGATCATCGTGATGAACTGCCCGATGGATCCTCCCTGGTGGTTTTGTTCGAATCGGAGCAGCTTCTTGCAGAAGATGTCAATGCCCTTCATCTGGTATTTGACTTTATTGGGGGAGGCCGGACTCTGGGAAACCAGATAGGTCTCATATCCAATCTGGTCGACCAGACGGCGCAGCAGGAAGCTTCTGGTGCCTTCCTTCGCGTTCTCGAACTCGTGGCTGTAGTCGTCAATCATGTCACAGAAACGGGAAAGCGTCTTGCGGGTGGTCGGACTGATGGAGGCGTCCTCGCTCAGCCCGATACGCTTCGCCGCGTCAAAGAGTGACGAGTCGAAGGTGTCGGCGACTTTCCGGATCTTCTCGATCGTCACCCTCCCGATGCCTCGGGTGGGGGTGTTCACAATCCTGAGGAAGTTGACGTCGTCATCCTGGTTCGCGACCACCTTCAGATACGCGAGGATGTCCCGTACTTCCTTGCGGTCGAGCAGGTTCGGCCCTCCGGTGATATTCAGGGGAAGGTTACGCGTCTCCAGTTCTTCGGCGATGGGGTCCATCAGTCGGTTGGTCCGGACAAGAATCGCGAAGTCGTCATACGTCAGGGATTTGTCCGACCGCATGGAAGCCTCGATCTGGTTGGCGATGGTTCTCGCTTCCCACTGTCCATCGGCGGGATGCATCAGCTGGATGGTGCTTCCTTTCTCTCCATGCGTCCATAGCTTCTTCGATTTCCTCTGCTTGTTATGGACGATAAGGTCGTTCGCCGCTTCAAGGATGTTTCCTGAAGAGCGGTAGTTTTCCTCCAGCTTGATTTCCTTCCGTTCGGGGAAATCCTGTTCAAACAACAGCAAATTCTGATAATTCGCGCCACGCCAGCTATAGATGCTCTGGTCGTCGTCACCGACGACGCAGAGGTTCCTGCTGACCATGGCGAGCTGGCTCACCAGCTTGTACTGGCAAAGCGAAGTATCCTGGAACTCGTCAACCAGGATGTATTGGTAGCGCATGCGAAGCTTGTCCAGCACGTCGGGACGCTTTTCAAAAAGTTCTATGGGAAGGGTGATCAGGTCGTCGAAATCGACGGCATTATAGGCCTTCAGAAGCTTGACATACTCCCGGTACATCTTCGCCATCTTCTCCTGCCCATTGGGGTCAAGGTCCGACCGATGGGTCTTCATGTCGCTGAAGAGTTGGGCCACTTCCCTGAAGTCGTACTTGTCTGGATCGTCGCCTGCCTCGACCACCATCTCATGCAACAAGGCAAGCTTGTCGCTCGTGTCGTAGATGGTGAAGTTGTTCTTGTAGCCGAGGTACTGGATGAACTGCTTCAGGATACCTAGACCGAAGCTGTGGAAGGTCGTGGTGGTCAGGTGTTTCAAGGGACTGTCGGTAAGCTTGCGGATACGGTCCCCCATCTCTCTCGCGGCCTTGTTGGTGAAGGTGAGCGCCAGGATGTTCCGCTCGTCTATGCCCGATTCCAGCATGCTGGCGATCCGGTAGGTAAGCATACGGGTCTTCCCGCTGCCCGCGCCGGCGATGACAAGAACCGGTCCGCGGTGCGTCGACGCGGCCCTGCACTGCTCGGGATTGAGCTCTCTCTGCAAATCAAAATGTCGCATGCGATCAGACCCGCTTGATGAAGATGGAACCTACGCTGCTTCCCCCGAGGAGGATTCCCGTGACGATGGTCGAGGCGATGAGGATGCCTAGTCCAATTGCGAGGATGGCTTTGTGCTTCTCGATTCCTAGAAGCCATGCGGCGACGGAACCCGTCCACGCGCCCGTCATCGGAAGCGGGATGGCGACGAAGACCATCAAGCCCCAGAAGCCGTACTTCTCCACGGAAGGCTGTACCTTCTTTCGGGTCTTTTCAAGGAACAGCTCGAATTTCTCCCGGTACCAGTTCCAATGCGCGTAAAAAAACTTGTGGAGTGTCGCCAGAAAGGTCCAGGCAAAGACCGGAACGATCAAATTGCAGAGAATACAGAGCGGGACAACCTGGGTAATGGGCAAGCCGGTGAAATACCCATAGGGAATACCACCTCTGACCTCGCTGACCGGGATGAAAGAGAGAAGCATGCTTACAAGCAAATCCGCGCTCATGGAAACCTCCGATTCGCACCGGCCTTGGGTGCGTTTGCGTTCCCCAGTATATAGGCGCAGTGGCTTTTAGGGAACAGGGAGCGTCAGGACGACTTTCGCTCATCGATGGTGATGGCGCCGACCGGGCACATCTCGTGGCAACAATAGCACCGCACGCATGAGCGTGTGTCGATGACGACGCGCTTGTCCCGGATGGACAAGGCATGCGCCGGACAGATGCGCACGCATCTCTGGCACAGGACGCACTTCGTGGATCCGAATGAAGGGGCGGGCCGCTGGGAGCCACGGCGCAGTCTCCGCGTCAGGAAAGGCAGGATCAGGTCCTGGAACAGATGGTCCTGCTTCTGAATGGGAATCCGGTTCCAGTCCTGGACACACAGTTTTTCCGCATCGAGGTCCGGGAAGGTCGGTTTGGCTCCAAGCCCGTGGTCCAGCGCGGACCTGACCAGCGGAAGATCCATCGGCTGGTAGCCCATGATGAGGCCTTCCGCCCAGTCCATGGCGACCAGGTCCTGGCTCGCGAGAATCAGTCCCAGGAAGCGGGGGGTCCCGTTCGCGGGACCTTCTCCCTCCATCCCGATGATGCCATCCATGACGACGAACGCGGGCTTGTGGAGGGCGTTGATGCCGACAACCAGATCGGCGAAGTCGCCACGGCTCTGCTTGCGCACATGGCTCTTGCTCTTGTTCAGTCCAGGAACCAGGCCAAACTGGTTCTTCAAGGCCCCAGTGGCGTACATCAGCTTGTGCGTCTTCAGCTTCGGCAATGTGATGATCAGGTCAACCTCGTCGAACACCTTGGGGAAGGGGAGCCGCATTCCTCCAGTGAAGGGTATTTCCTGTTCCCGGGTATCCTTGGTGAAGTCCACCCAAGTGGCGCCTGTCTCCTCACAGACCTTGGAGACGCCACAGGTTTTCGGCGTGAAATGGCTGCCCTGCAGTCCCGGAGAATCTCCCACCAGAATCTCTTTCGCGCCCTGTTCCTGCAACAGCCTGACCATGCACTGAAGCACCATAGGGTTGGTGGTGACCGCCTTTTCCACCGGGGCGTCGGAGAGCACGTTCGGCTTCAGCAGGACGCGCTTTCCCTTGCAGTCGGGAAGCCCTGCGTGGCCCGTGGCGGTCCGCAATGCCTCGGAGACATCCTTCTCTTCGTAGCTTCCGCAACGAACGATGGAAACGACACTCATGCGAGCCTCCTCAGCAAACAGAAATACAGGGGGCCTTTTCCCCCGGAGGTGTCGGGAAGGATGATCTGCCCATAGCTCCGGTCCTCGGCAAGAGGAACCTGTGTGGGAATCAGCTCGAAGCGTCCCGCGCGCTTCTTTTCCAGTTTCGCGATTACCTCCTCGTCCTCGCCGGCAATCAAGGCGCAGGTGCTGTACAGGACCAATCCGCCGACCTTGACTGCCTCGAGGGCCGCGCAAAGCATGGCGAACTGCTGGATCGCGAGATGTTTCGGCCTGGCGGGAGACCATTCTCCCAAGGCCTTCGGGTCGACCAGGACGTGGCGCTCGCTGGAGCAGGGGGCGTCAAGCAGGATCTTGTCGTACACCTGTTGCTCGAAGAGTCCCCACTGCGTGGCGTCGTGCCCGGAGATGGTTATCGAGCTTCGCCAGGATTGTGGCACATACTCCTCGATCACCCGCTTCAGGCGGCTCCGCCGGTCTTGGGAGCGGTCGTTGCAGACAAGTCTTCCCGTGCCTTTCAGGCGGCTTTCCAGAATGAGACTTTTCCCGCCGGGGGCGGCGCACATGTCAAGCACCGTATCGCCCTCCTGGATGGGAAGGGTTTCGGCCGCCAGGATGGACCCCTGGTCAAGGAAATAGGGCTTGACGAGTCCATTTTGGAAGGGAACCGGCTCGCGCTCTTTAAGGAGCGCCGCTTTCAACGGTTCCCAACGCGGCCCGAACAGCGACTGATAGGTGCTTTCAAATACTTCCGCACCAGAAGGTTTGTGTACCCGCATGGCTAGGATTCTAGCGGTTGGAGACTGATAAGAAAAGGCTCATACAAACATTTTGTTTGAAAGGCTTGTCATGTCCGCCATGCCGCCTGCATGCGGATGGAGAGGCTTCTTCCCGCAAGCATTAAACCCATACCGGGCGGAATCCGACTCCGGTATGGGCTTTCTCGCGGATCAGAGGATGTGGTCGAGGAAGCTTTTGGTCCGTTCGCTCGTCGGATGGGTGAACAGGTCTTCCGGCTTGCCGCTTTCGATGATCTCGCCATGGTCCATGAACACCACCTTGTCGGCGGCAGCCCGGGCGAATCCCATCTCGTGGGTGACAAGCAACATGGTCATGCCGCTCTTGGCCAGATCGAGCATGACGTCGAGCACCTCCTTGATCATCTCCGGGTCGAGCGCACTGGTCGGCTCGTCGAAGAGCATCGCCTTCGGCTGCATGGCGAGGGCGCGGGCGATAGCCACACGCTGCTGCTGGCCACCGGAGAGCTCGAGAGGGTAGGCTTGCGCCTTATCCTTCAGGCCGACACGCTTGAGAAGCTCGAGGCCGAGCGTCTCGGCCTCCTCTTTGGAGACTTTCTTGACCTTGATCGGGCTCAAGGTGATGTTGTCGAGGACGGAAAGGTGGGGGAACAGGTTGAAGGACTGGAATACCATGCCTACCTCCTCCCTGATTTTCCGGATGTCGGTCCCCGGCGCGGTGACGTCCACGTCGTCGATATAGATGTGGCCGCTTGTCGGGATCTCCAGCTTGTTGATGGAGCGGAGCAAAGTGCTTTTCCCGCTTCCTGAAGGTCCGATGATGACCACCACCTCGCCGTCGTCGACCGTCAGGCTGGCGTTCTTGACCGCTTCGATAGTGTTCTTGTTGGTCACGTATTGCTTGCAGAGGTCTTTTATTACGATTTTAGCCATTTTGATGCAGCCTTTCCTCGAGCATACCCACGAGGCGGGAAAGAACCAGGGTGATGATCAGATAGATGAGCGCGACCACCAGCATCGTCTCCAGGGAAAGGAAGGTCCGGCTGATGTACTCGCGGCCCTTTCTCAGGATATCGCTCAGGGCGATCGTACTGACCAGGGAGGAGTCCTTGACCATCGAGATGAACTCGTTGCCGATGGCAGGCAGGATCACCTTGGCGGTCTGCGGCAGGATCACGTAGCGGAACGCCTGCGCGCGGCTCATGCCGAGGGCGATCGCGGCCTCCATCTGTCCTTTGGGAATCGACTGGATGCCTCCACGGACGATTTCGCCCATGTATGCGCCGAAGCAGATGGAAAGGGCGGTGACAGCGGCGACCATGCCTTGGATCTTGAAGAAGCGGCCCATGGCATAGTAGATGAAAATGATCTGGACGAGCAGGGGGATTCCCCGGATCAGTTCGACGTACACGCCGCTGATCATGTTGATCCACCGATGCTTGCTGACGGAGCCGAGACCGGTGATGACGCCGATGATGACCGTGAAGACCATCGCGAGGATGGACGCCTCGAAGGTGACCGGCGTGCCCTTGATGCAGACCAACAGGATTTCCCGGTAGGGATCCGGTTTCAGCAATACCAGCAACGCCAACATGAGCAACGCGCCGAAAAAGGTGATCCTCCAGGCGTTGAGCACGTGGTTGTTATCCTTGCGTGGAATCAGCACGCCGTCGGTCATCTGGATGGAGACCTGAGGTTTCTTGAGGTCCACGGATTTCGATTTGTTCTTCATATGCAACCTGCTTTGAATATTGTGCGAAAATACTGGTTCTATTTTAATAATTATGCAAAAGTAGTCAAGATAATGACGTATAAATATTCATCCAAGCAGAAAGAAAGGATCCCCTGGAAGAGGATCCTCGATTTCGCGCGTCGCCGTTATTCAAGATGGTACTGCTTTTTAAGCTTGTTCATGGTCCCGTCCTTCTCTGCCTGGGCGATGCCTGCGTTCAGCACATCCAGCATCTCCTTGTTGCCTTTCTTGACCGCCATGGCAATCGGCTCGCCATCCTTGCTTGCGGTTCCGCTGATGACCAGCTTGTCGCTGTAGTTCTTGTTGTTGAAGACGAAGTCGATGGCGACAACACTGTCGGTGACGACCGCGTCAAGGTTGCCGTTCAGCAGGTCCTCGACAGCCAGACCGACCGAGTCATATGCTTTGTCGGTGATCTTCAGGGTAGGATCCTTGGCGTTCTGGTCCTGCAGGTACAGGTCACCGGTCGTACCGATTTGTGTTCCGACTGTCTTGCCGGAGAGGCTCTTGGTGTCGGTCAGTTCCGGGTGGTCTTTCGGTGCGATGATCGCCTGGGTGATGGTCAGGAAGGTGGTGGTGAAGTCCATCGACTTCTTCCGTTCCTCGGTGACCGAGATGCCGCTCGCCGCTCCATCATAGGCGTTGTTCGCGAGCCCCGCGAAGATGCCGTCCCAAGCGACATTCTGGAACGTGATCGAGACGTTCTGGCTTTCAGCGATCGCCTTGAGCAGGTCGACCTCGAAACCTACTACGGTTCCGCTTTCATCCACATACTCCAGAGGAGGCCAGTCCGCGCTGCCCGCGACGGTATAAGCCTTCTTGCCGTTTGATTCCTTTGCTCCGCTTGCGAAAGCAGTGCTTGCTGCAAGTGCCACACCAACGAACAATGCAAATGCTTTTTTCATATCCATTCTCCTCGTTTGATTATGCGGATATTATGCATAAGTATGCATATGAGGTCAAGCAGTTTTGGAATAAATATACAAATAATTGAAAAATATCTGGAATTGATGTATCTATATTGAATAGTTATTCATTTATGGAAACATAAACTGTATAAATTTTCGATCATGCAGGAATATTCTTGCAGAAAAAATATCCGTGGCGTAGGCGCCTGATACGGTGGACAGGAAAAAGAACGGGGATGCCGAGATTCGGTCGGCACCCCCGTAGTGTGGATTCTGGACAGTATCAGAGGATGTTCCACTTTTTCTTCAGCTCGTTCAGGGAGCCGTCCTGCTGCATCTTGGCCAGTCCTTCGTTGATCTTGTCCAGAAGCGCCTTGTTGCCCTTCTGCACGGCAATGGCGATGTCCTCCTGGGTGAAGGGGGCGCCGGCGATGGCGAGCTTGCCCTGGTAGTTCTTGTTGGCGAGCACGAAGTCGCTGGCAATCAGGCTGTCGCAGACACAGGCGGCAAGGTTGCCGTTCAGCATGTCCTGGATGGCGAGACCGATATCGTCATACCGCTTGACGGTCACGTCGTAGCCGGCAAGGGCGAAGTCGCCGGTCGTGCCGATCTGCACACCTACATTGGCCTTGCTGGGAAGGTCTTTCACGCTCTTGACCGTATCCTTGTCCTTGGCAAGCACGACCACGACCTGGCCATTGGAAAGGATTGGAGTGGAGAAGTCCATCGTCTTCTTTCTCTCGTCGGTCACGGTGACACCGCTGGAGACCCCGTCATAGGCTCCATTGGCGAGTCCGGCGAAGATCGTATCCCACGGGATGTTCTTCACTTCGAAGTCCATGCCGACCTCTTTTCCCACCAGTGGCATCAACTCGACCTCGAACCCGGTAAGGTTTCCCGCCTCGTCGACGAACTCCATCGGCGGCCACGTTGCGTCGGCGGCGAACACATACGTCTTTGCCTGGCTATCGGAGCTTTCCTTGGCTCCTCCCGCGAAAAGCGAAGAGACTGCCAGCGAGGCAACCAGTAAAACGGCAAGCATCTTTTTCATAAAAATCCTCCAAGAGTGAATGAAAATGCATATAACGCAAGTGATTATGCATATATATGCGGATAAATGTCAACATGACTGCATACGCGTCAATAAAAAAAGGATGCTTCCGCACCCCTAGTGGAACACAAGGCAGTCCTTATCGCATGAGGTTGAAGCCGATGACTCCGACCAGGAAACCGAAGAGCGCCCCCCCAAGCACCTGGTTCCAGGTATGGCCGAGCATCGTCTTCAGGTGTTCCTCGACAATCTGGCCGTTCTTCCATTCCTGGCTGAAAATCGAGCTCCACTCGTTGATGACGGCAGCTTGCTTGCCCGCGTTTTGCCTGAGCGTCACCGCGTCGTGGATGACGATGCCGGCAAACGTGCCGGAAATGACAAAGTAGGGCGAGGCAAAACCGTAGGTGAGCCCCATGGTCGTGCACAGGGTGATTACCCCAGCGGTATGGCTGGAAGGCATCCCGCCGGTAGAGAACATACGCTTATAGTCGAATTTATGGGGAGAAAGCACCATCGCGACGAACGGCTTGATGAACTGTGCCAGAAGAAACGAGCACAGCGTAGTGACAAATGGTGTATAGTGCAAAACATCATTGTTCATACTGGCTCATCCTAATGTGAAAGATGATTCATTGGCAAGATGCCTTCTCTTGTCATAAGCGTGGGCTGAGGGATAGATTACCGCATATGCAGGAACGCGCGCAAGACATCGTCCAGACGCTGATACTTTGTCTGGTAGCCTTTTTCGGCAACATCGCCATCACCACCGCCAGCCTCGGGCTGGTCTACTATTTCCGGGGGGTCTACATGCTCTCGGCAAGCGGCGTAGGCATCGCCACCCAGATTTCCACCGGTACTTTCTTTATCGGCTGCATGTGCCTGTCGCCGGTGGTGCAGCGGTTGAAGCCAAGGGTATGCGTATCCGTATCCTTGCTGTGCCAGGGCCTGTTGCTTGCAGTCTTCGCCTGCACCCCGTATCCGGTCCTCGGATACCTGGAGCTGGCGGTCTATGGCCTGCTCCAGAGCCTGCTCTGGCCGGCGGTCGAGGCATGGATGACCCGGGGGAAGGAAGGGGAGTCCCTGACTCATGTGACCAACGGGTATAATTTCTCCTGGAGCCTTGGGGCTGGACTCGCCAGTTTCCTCGCGGGGGTGCTGGCGGAAGCCTCTGCCCAGGCGCCGTTCGTGCTTTCGGTCACCGCGTTCCTGCTGCTCGCGCTCTGCGTATGGGCCTCGAGCCTGCTTGTGCCTTTGATGCGGGACATGAAGAGCGAGACCATGGCAGACCGGCAAGAAACGAAGGAGGACCATTCCACGCCGTTGCGTTTTCCCTCCTGGGCCGGAATCGTCCTGGTCTATCTCGCCAACAACACCTTCCTGAACATCTTTCCCCTGTACGCCATGGAAAAGCTCGGCTACAGCAAGGCCGTCACCGGCATGTTGCTGCTCGCCCGGGGGCTGTCCGCCTGTTTCTGTTTCATGCTGATCAGCCATTCCTCGTTCTGGCAGTTCCGTTTCTGGTTCATCGCCCTTACCCAGGGCCTGCTCGCCCTGCTTTGCGTGGTTTCCTGCTTCATCGGCAGTATTCCGCTCTTTGCCATCTATTTCGTTTGCTTCGGTGTCGTCTATGCCTTTTGCTACGAGCTGTCAATGTTCCATGGAGTCAGCGGCTCGACCCACCGCGCCAAGCGTATGGCGACGCACGAGACCCTGCTGACCAGCGGCCAGATCGTCGGTTCGGTTCTGGGGGGATTCTTGTACCAGCATGTCTCGTTTCAGGCTGTGATGCTCCTGTATGGTGCGATGACGCTGGCGGTGCTTGCTGTCGAGTCTATCTGGTGGTTCGCGAGAAAAAAGCTGCGGAACACTGAAGCTCGGCCATGTGCCTCTTGAGGAAGGCCCGGTAGACGTCGCAATAGACGAACCGTCCCGACTGTGTCCGGTAGCGCCTGCAACCTCCCCCGCAGTAGCGCAGGTAGGGGCAGCCGCCGCAATCCTTGTTCGTGGTCAGCGAGGAGGGGATGAACTTGATTGCCTCCCGGCGCTCATCCAGTTCCTTGACCGATTGCGCTCCTATCGATCCCAACCGATATTCGTCAAGACAGTAGAAATCGCACGGATAGACCGAACCGTCCGCCTCCACCACATACTCGACGGAGCAGATGCCGATGGCGCCGCATTCCTCCGGATGGCCGCCCATGGCGATGGCAAGCCAGTTGTCGAACAGCCGCACGCTGATCGCCTCTGGAGTCCCCAGCCGCGGATACCAGTACTTCCATACCTGTTCAAGGAAGACGAGATAGTTCTCCGGGGAAAGGAAGGGATTGCGCTCCTCTCCCTCCCGCAAGGGGGAGAGGCAGGGGATGAACTGGAGATACCGCTTCCCCTGATCCATGTAGAACCGCATCAGCTTGTCCGCATTGGCGGCACTTTCGTTGGTCACCACGGAAAGCAGGTTGACCGCGACCCCTGCGTTCTCCAAGGCCCGTACCGTATCCCGCACGTTGGAGAAGCTTGGCTTCCCGGAGGGAGAGCGGCGATGCAGGTCCTGTAGCTGGCGTGGCCCATCCAAGGAAATTCCGACAAGCACGTCGTGCTCCTTCAGAAGCGGAATCAATCCGTCGGGCAAGGCGTACCCGTTGCTCTGCAGAGCGTACGTCACCGTTTTGTGAGAACGGTTCTCCTTTTCTACAAGGGAGAAGAACCTTTGGAAGAAACCGGTCCCCGCAAGGGTGGGTTCCCCGCCCTGGAAGGCGAAGCACACCCCGTCGCTTGCCTCAAGGAACTTGGAGATGGTCTGTCTTGCCGTCTCCTCGCCCATGACGCGTGCGGGTCGGGCTTGGCGGTTGGCGACCTCGTCGAGGTAGAAACAATACGAGCAATGCAGGTTGCAGGCAGAGGAAGCGGGTTTGATCATTACGGAACGGTACATGCCGACAATCATACAGGAACAGCTCGCTTCTGGCAAACTTCGTTTCGGGCTTGCAACATATCTGCTTGCAAAGTACGATGGGGGACATGAAACCTGCAGAGACGCAAAAGCATACGCTTCTCCTATTGTTTTTCCACATGATCCGCATCAGCACGTTCACCTTTGGGGGTGGGTTCGTCATCGTCAATTTCATGAAACGGACCTTTGTCGACAAGCTGCATTGGCTTGATGACGACGAGATGATGGACATGATCGCCATCGCGCAGTCTTCCCCAGGGGCTATCGCGGTCAACGGCTCGATCCAGGTCGGCTGGAAAGTCGGCGGGTTCATCGGCATGATGGTCGCGGTGCTTGGCACCATCATTCCGCCGATGGTGATCCTTTCCGTCATCAGCCTTTTCTATAAGGCTTTCGCGACCAACCTGTATGTCTCTCTTGTCCTGAAGGGGATGAAGGCCGGAGTCGCGGCGGTCATCCTTGATGTGGTCTGTTCGCTGGGGGACCGCGTGGTGAAGGAGAAATCCTGGTTCAGCGACCTGCTGATGGCCGGGGCGTTTCTTTTGGTGTTCTTTCTCGATTGCAACGTCGTTTTCGTGATTCTTGGCGCCGCGCTGATCGGAGTGGTCAAGTATCTGGTCATGGGGAGGAAGAAATGATTTACCTCCAGTTGTTTCTCGGTTTCTTGCAGATTGGCGCGTTCAGCGTGGGTGGCGGATATGCCGCCATTCCACTGATTCAGGAACAGGTGACCAGCCATGGGTGGATGACGATGAGCGAGTTCACCGACTTGATTTCCATCGCGGAGATGACTCCGGGGCCAATTGCGGTCAATTCCGCCACCTTCGTCGGCATCCGCATCGCAGGAATTCCTGGCGCGATGATCGCGACTATGGGATGTATCCTGCCGTCTCTGCTCATCGTCTCGGCGCTTGCCGTCGTGTATGAGAAATACCGCAACCTGGGCGGGTTGCAAAGCGTGCTTGCCTGCCTGCGGCCGGTGGTGGTCGCCTTGATCCTTTCCGCGGGGCTTTCCATTTTGCAACTGGTGGTCCATGGCGGTGTCGACGGAGGCTACGACTGGATTGGCATCTGCCTTTTCCTTCTCGCTTTCATCGCGCTTCGCAAGTTCAAGATCAATCCGATTCTTGCGCTTGTGGGAACGGGAATTGTCGGGCTGGTTTCTTATTTGGTCGTACTGTAGGGTAACATGCATAAAGTAGGAGTTGGATATAACTGCTCCAATGCCTACATTTTGCTTTGTTTTTTTCACGCGCAACCTTTGTTTTTACATACAATAATGTGACTCACGATGATTGATGCCAGCACGTTTCCTTTCAGCATTGACGAGATTTCCCTGATGGCCGAGAGCTATATTCGGCTTCTTGGGTTCCATGACGTACGTGGATATGAGGAACACTCGACCTTCCTTGCCGTCGTACTCCCTCAGGGAGACGTCATCTCCAGCCGTTTGGCAAAGAAGGCGGAAGGGGTGCGCTGGAACGGGCGGTCCTACCAGGATTTCCTGCGGGCGCAGCAACAACAGTTCCAGTTGAAGGACAACCATCCTTTTCTGCAGGCGCTTGATCCGGGGAACTTGCTGAAATCCTACCACAGGGGAATCAGCTACCAGAGCCTTGAGTTTGCCATCGACCAGAATGGTGGGCGCATCTGGTTGCGTGTCTGCACCAATGTCCACCAGGATGGGGACCGGCTCATCCTCGATGTGGGGTTGCTTCCTTCCGACAAGTATTATCAGGCGGCCGCATCGCAGACCATCAAGGCCGACTTGGATTTCCTTACTGGGCTTTTCAACAAAGCTGGCCTGGAGCGTAGGGTAAACTCCTATATCGGAAACCATGCCGACAGCCATAGCGCGTTGGTGATGGTGGATATCGACAATTTCAAGCGGTTCAACGACATGTTCGGCCACGCGAACGGGGACAAGGTCCTCGTCGCCCTCGGCGAGGAACTCCGTATGGCCTTCGGCCGCACCGCATATATTTCCCGTAATGGCGGAGACGAGTTCCTGCTCTTCGTCAGAGGTTGCAAGGACAGGCATCTGGCGACGTTGGTCCAGGAGTTCGTGGAAAAAGAGCATGACGTGGAAATCAACGGGAAGTCCTATCCCTACAAGATCAGCCTCGGCTACGCGACCTATCCCGACCAAGCGGCAAGTTTCAGCAGGCTGTACCGGTATGCCGATATCGCCCTGTATGCAGTCAAGCTGAGAGGGAAGGGGAGTTTCCTTCGGTACAAGCAGGAGATGGAGCACGATGAGCGCTCTCAGTTGGGCTTCAACCTGGAGGACCTTGCCAAAGGCCTGCCCGGAGCTATCCTGATCTACAGGGCGGACAAGACGGAGCAGATCCTGTTCGCCAATGATGAACTGATCCGGATTTTCGGTTGCGATGACCTTGAGGATTTCCTCGACCTGGTCAAAGGGAGCTTCCGCACCCTGGTCCACCCCGATGACATCGAGCGGGTAGAGGCCAGCATCCAGAACCAAATCGGGAAGGAAGCCCTGGACCGTGATTTCGTTGAGTACCGGATCATCACCAAGCAAGGTGCGGTCAAGGAAATCTTCGATGCCGGCAAACGGGTCCACAGCGCCTATTTCGGCGACGTCTTCTATGTGTTCCTGTACGACAAGGAAGAACAGCGTAGATTGCTTGCCCACTGCTAGATCGACTTCCACTACCATTTCTGTTGGTTTGAAATGAAAATGATATAAGAAGGACCGTAAAACCAATAAGAATGCTGGTGGAATGCAATTATTGAAATATGGTTGCAAATTGGTCAGGCCAAAACCTATCCTTCTTTCCCCAGTACTTGTATAATGGACCATCATGCATATGTCATCCGAAATCGCAATGGGAATCATCATCCCGTTTCTCGGTACGTCTTTGGGCGCGGCGATGGTGTTCTTCCTTACCAGACATCTCTCCCGCTCCCTTGAGAGGTGTCTGACCGGTCTGGCCGGTGGCGTCATGGTTGCCGCCACCTTCTGGAGTCTTCTGGAACCCGCGTTGACCACGAGCGCGCCTATGGGTGCCTTCGCGTTTGTCCCTGCGGCGGTGGGCTTCCTCTTTGGTGTCGGCTTCCTGCTTTTGCTTGATGAACTGACCCCGCACATGCACTTGGACATGAACGAGGAAGGCCCCCGGTCTTCCCTGCGGAGGGCGACGAAACTGTTCCTTGCCGTCACCCTGCACAACATCCCCGAAGGCATGGCAGTCGGAGTCATCTACGCCGGATGGATGCAGGGTGAGGCGGGAATCACCCACTCCGCCGCGCTGGCGCTCTCGCTCGGCATAGCCCTGCAAAACTTTCCCGAGGGCGCGATTGTCTCCATGCCGATGCGCTCGACCGGAATGAGCAAGACGAAGACCTTTCTCTACGGAGTCGGCTCGGGAGTGGTCGAGCCGATCGCGGCCTTGCTCACCCTGCTCGCCACCAGCCTGGTCTCGCTTTTCCTACCCTATATGCTCGCCTTCGCTGCGGGTGCCATGATGTACGTCGTCGTCGAGGAATTGATTCCGGAGATGTCGGAAGGGGAGCACTCGAACCTGGGAACGATTTGTTTCGCCTTGGGGTTCGTGCTAATGATGACCCTCGATGTCGCGCTCGGCTGAGCGTCCTTCATGACGAGGTGACCCGCTTCTGTCTGTTTCGCGCCAGCCTGTGGACGTGAGGGAAACCTCTCTCAAGAGCTGGAGCCGCAGGTGCCCGAAAAGCCTGAACGCAGGAGACACAGAAAACGGGGCCTCGCGGGGGCCCCGTTTCCTTTGGGAGAGAAGCGATTACTGGTCGGCCTTGGTGCCGAGCAGTCCCATCTGCTTGGCGACACAAGCGGTGCACGCGGCATCGCCGGTGACGTTCACCGCGGTGCGTCCCATGTCGAGAATCGCGTCGAGACCGAGGATGATCGCGTAGGCGCCGGCGACGGCGGAACCCGCGTCAACCCTGAGACCGATGGAATCGAGCACCATCAGCAGCATGATCGCGCCAGCGCCAGGGACACCGGCAGTACCGATGCTCATCAAGGTCGCGGTCAGGATGACAGTCCCCATCTGCGCTCCAGTGAGCATCTGTCCGGTCGCGCTCAAGGCAATGAAGATGCAGCAGACACCCTGGTAGATTGCCGTGCCGTCCATATTGATCGTGGCGCCCAGCGGAATGGAGAAGCTGTAGACTTCCTTCGGAACTCCAAGATTCTTGCAGCATTCCATGGTGACCGGGACGGTACCGTAGGAGGAGCGGGTGACGAAGCCGGTGATGAAGGGGTTCTTCGCCTCTTTCCAGAACCGGACCGGGGAGATACCGAAAAGACCGACCACTCCGAAGTAGACGATCAGGATGTGCAGCGCGTAGCCGATGAAGACGGTCAGCACTACCATGCCGAGTCCGCCGATGACCTTGGCCCCGAGGGTGGCGAAGACCGTTGCGATCAAAGCACAAACACCTACCGGCGCGTACTGCATGATCGCTCCGACCATCTTGGTCATGACGGTGGATACTCCCTCGAAGAAGGCGAGGATGGTCTCGCCGTTCTTGCGGACCTTCTCGTCCTTGCTGATGCAGAGGTAGCTCACGCCAATGCCGAAGAGGATGGAGAAGAAGATGACGGGAAGCACCTGCTCGTTGACAATCGAAGTGAAATAGTTGGTAGGAACAATGTTGAGCAACGTGGTGGAGAAGGACAGTTTCGCGACATCCTTGCCTGCCGCGGAAGCGACCGTCGTGGCGTCGATGGCGACATGGGGGTGGAGCAGGGAACCGACAAAGAGCCCGATGGCGACCGCGAAGGCCGATGTCAGCAGGTACAGCAGTACGATGCGGATGCCCACTTTGCCAAGCTTGGCGGGGCTGATCGATGCCGCACCGGTAATCAGCGTGGAGACGATGATTGGCATGACGATCATCTTCAGCAACCGTACGAACAGGTCGCCGAACGGTTTGATCCAGAGGATGTGTTCCTTGAACACAAGGCCAAGGATGATGCCAAGCGCCATGCCCGCAAGAATCCTGTACAGCAGGTTCGTGCCGAAATACCAGGACATGAAACCTTTCTTCTTTTCAGATTGTTCCATACAACACTCCTTTTTACGAGATATGCTGTATTCACTATAAACTGATAATTTTGGTTTGAAAATGAAAAGTTCAACATACAAATCAAACAACTTACCACAATAAATGAAGCAAAGCCTGCAATTCCGTCTGATTGGTTGACACTCCTGCCGTTCCCCATATCATTACCAATGATAATTACCAAAGGTAATAATATGGACATGCAACACGCGAAAACGATGATCGATGCCTTTTATGAGGCCAAAAGAATCTGGGAGCAGATGCCAGCCCTGCCCGAGGGAGTGGTGCCTTCGTACATCCACCTGCTCGACACCATCACCTTTCTTTCTGGATCGGGGAAACCGGTACGGGTCAGCGATGTGGCGGCACAGCGGGGAATTCCCAGACCGGGAGTCACCCGCGCTTTCTCCGACATGGAAAAGAAGGGCCTGGTCGAAAAGACCAAGGATTCCAAGGACAAGCGGATCGTCTACGTCGAGCTGACCGGGAAAGGCAGGCGAATCCACCAGTCCTATAGCGTCGACTACTTCAAGGAAATGGCGGAGAAGCTTTCTGGTTTCAGCAACCAGGATGTGGAACGGCTGGTCGCCTTCGTGCGCGGGGTCAGGGAGGCGCTGTGATGGGGGAGGAAAGCGATTTCACCCAAGGGAGCATTTCCTGGAAACTGGTCAGGTTCATGCTTCCGATTCTCGGGGCTTTGGTGTTGCAGGCGGCCTATGGTGCTGTCGACCTTCTGGTGGTCGGCCGCTTTGGAACGACAGCGGGGCTTTCGGGGGTCTCGACAGGCAGCCAGGTATTGAACCTGGTCACCTTTGTCGTCACCCAGCTTGCCATGGGCATCACCGTCCTGGTCGCCCGCTCGCTCGGCGAGCAGCGTCCCGAGAAAATCCCACGCCTGATCGGTGGCGCGGTTTTCATATTCGGCTGCATTTCCCTGGCGCTGTTTCTCGCGATGGTGGGCTTCGCCCGCCCGATCGCGCTGATGATGCAGTCGCCAGAAGAGGCTGTCGACCTTACCGCTTCCTACATTCGTATCTGTGGCGCCGGCATCTTCTGCATCGTCTCCTACAATGTGGTGGCGGCCGTGTTCCGTGGGCTCGGGGACAGCAAGTCCCCGCTGGTCTTTGTCGCGGTCGCCTGCGTGGCCAATGTGGTGGGAGACCTTCTGCTGGTGGCCGTGTTCCACTGGGACGTCGCTGGAGCCGCTATCGCCACCATCGTCGCCCAGGCGGTCAGCGTCTTGCTCGCATTGCGTCTGCTTGGGAAAAAATTTCCCCAAGTCCGTGTCTGCTGGAGCGAAATCCGTCCGAACGAGCAGTGCCTCCGGTTCCTGAAAGTCGGCATTCCTCTTGCATTGCAGGAGCTGTTGACCCAGATATCCTTTGTCGCCATCTGCGCCTTCGTCAACCGTTTGGGCCTCGAGGCTTCTTCCGGCTATGGGGTAGCCTGCAAGATTGTCAACTTCGCCATGCTGGTCCCCAGCGCGTTGATGCAGTCCATGGCCTCCTTCGTCTCCCAGAACGTGGGGGCGGGAAACGAGCATAGAGCCAAGCAAACGCTGGCGACCGGCATCGCCCTCGGACTTTGCATCGGAGTCCTGGTCTTCTTGGCGGTATGCTTCAAGGGTAATCTGCTGACAGCCTGCTTTACCACTGACGCACGCGTGGTGGAGAAGGGCTTCGCCTACCTCCAGGGGTTCTCGCTGGAGACCATCGTCACCGCCATCCTTTTCAGCATGGTCGGCTATTTCAACGGACACGAGAAATCGATGTGGGTCATGGCGCAAGGTATGCTCCAGACCCTGCTCGTCAGGCTTCCACTGTCCTATTGCATGAGCGTGCGGCCAGATGCCAGCCTGACCATGATCGGCCTTGCGGCCCCGATCGCCACCACCTTCGGCATCATGCTCAACCTGGTCTACTACGTCTACCTGCAGCGCCAGATGCGGCGGGAAAGCAATCCCGATACTTGCAAACTGTGTGAAAGTGTATGATACTATAATTGGTTAGATTGTGCTAACCAACGGAGGTGCCATGCAGCCGGATTACAAGAATTGGATCCCGAAGGGAATGGTCGAGGGGGCGTTTTTCTGCTGTGCCCTCTGCCTTGTCCTGAGTTGCGTTTTTTGGCGCCTACAGCTCTTGGCTGGAATCGTCCTGCTCCTGTCCTCCCTTTGTGCCGGATGGACGGGATGGAAGCTCTTTGGCATGTACCGCGCCTTTGATTTTCATGGGAAACGGAGTGTTTCCCGAAACATCATCGAGGCTGTCGCCAGTCAGGTGGATCTTCCCGATGGGGGTGTGGGGCTTGACGTCGGCTGTGGAAGCGGCGCCCTGACCATCGCCTGCGCGAAACGCAATCCCCAAGCGAGGATGGTTGGCGTCGACATTTGGGCAAAGGCGTATTCCTCTTTCAGCCAACAGCTGTGCGAGCGCAACGCCAAGGCCGAGGGGGTGGAAAACGTCTCCTTCCAGCTGGGGAATGCCCTGAACCTGGATTTCCCCACGGAACACTTCGATGTGGTGACGAGCAACTATGTCTACCACAACATCCCGGGCAGGAACCGGCAGACAATCCTGCTGGAGACCCTCAGAGTCTTGAGGAAGGGCGGCCTCTTTGTGATCCATGATGTGTTTACTACACAAAAATACGGGGATATGAATGCATTTATTGCATTGTTGAACCAGATGGGGTATAAGGAAGCCAGGTTGGTTCCGACTGATGATGGGTTGTTCTTGCCCAAGAAGGAGGCGGCGAGACTGGGTGTCCAGGGGAGTGCTCTGCTGGTCGGCCGGAAATAACCGGGAGGGCTATGAAGTACCACATCGCCAAGGGCTCCCTTGAGGAAACACTGGTTCTGCCGCTTTATAGCCGCTATATCTGCGCCCAGCGCTATCCCCACATTTTTCCTGGTTCCAGGCGGCTGGAACGGCTTTTCGCGTCGCTTGATTGCGAGGGGAAGCTACTGGAAGGCCCGATGGGCTCTTTCGCTGCCCTCGCGATGGCAGAGCGCCATCAAGCCATGGTCTGTGAGGTGCGTGGATACCTGCTTGACCATCCCCGGTCATGCTTGGTCAACCTGGGCTGCGGCCTGGATGACACCATAGCCGAAACGACCGACGGCTCGTGCCAAGGCTATCTGGTTGACAGGCCGGAGGTGATTGCCATCCGCGCCCGATTGGTTCCTCCCGGAAAGAACGAGACCTGCATTTCTGCCAATCCAGCCCGTTGCGACTGGGTGAAGAAGGTGGATGCGGAACATGATGTGATGGTCTTTTCCGCCGGACTCTTCCCCTCGCTGACCAACAGTCAGGTAAAACAGATTGTCTATACGCTTTCCCACCGCTTTGCGGGAGGCGTGCTGGTCTTTGACGCCTGCAACCATAGGGGCGCGAAGTTGCTCCATGGAGGCAAAAAGGGGCAACGGGGAACGGAAGCGGACGCGCCTTTTTGCCTTGACCGGACAGAGAGCGTGAAGGGATGGAGCGGGTACATCCAGAGCGTCGCGGAAAGAAACTGCATGCGTGGCTACCAGGATCTGGAACGGGAAGTCGGTTGGTTCTCCAAGGCGCTGGTCCGCTTCTGCGAGAACGGAATCAATTTCCGGATCGTGAAGGTGCTCTTCCAGAGCTAGAGCCGTCTACAGTAGCATGAGACCGAGGAGGAACGTATGTTCAGGCAGATGCGACGTTGCAACCAGCAGATTGCCGAAGCGGAGTGCGAGAAGATTCTGCAGAAGGAGCCTCGTGGGGTGCTTGCGGTATGGGGGGATGATGGGTATCCGTATACGGTCCCTTTGGATTTCTTCTACGACCCGGAGAACCGCAAGGTCTATTTTCATGGGGCAAGGGAAGGGCATAAGATCGATTCCCTCAGGCGTTGCGACAAGGTGTCCTTCTGCGTCTTGGATCAAGGATGCAAAATGCCTGGGGACTGGGCCCTCTATTTCAACAGCGTCGTGATCTTCGGAAGAATCCGGATTGTGGAGGACGAGGAGCTGAAGATGCGTGAGCTGCTCCATATCGGCGAGAAATACTATCCGTCCCCCGAGGAAGCCGGCGAGCTTGCCAGAAGAACCTTTGGTCGTCTGGATGTGCTGGAGCTTACTATCGAGCATATGACCGGCAAGCGCGTGCATGAGCGGTGAATGCCGGGATGATGCATGTGGTATGCCGTGTCCTGTTGCAAATACAACGGACACTGTCCCATGTCGGCTGTAGACTCTCAATGGATAAGGAGCGCTAACACATGGGAAAGAAAATCACTGACAGGGTAACGTGGGTCGGCAAAATCGACTGGGAACTGAATGAGTTCCATGGTCACGAATATTCTACGGAAAAGGGCTCGTCATACAATTCGTATCTGATCCGGGACAAGAAGGTTGTCTTGATGGATACGGTCTGGAAACCGTTCGACGAAGAGTTCGTCGCCAACTTGAAGCAGGAAATCGACCTCAAGGACATCGACTATATCGTCATGAACCACAACGAAAACGACCACAGCGGTGCCCTGCCTGCCTTGATGCGGGAAATCCCGGACACGCCGATCTATTGCACGAAAAAGGGCGAAGCCATTCTTCGCGGCCTGTATCATCAGGATTGGCATTTCGTCAACGTGAAGACCGGAGACACTCTGGAACTCGGAGAAACCAAACTTGTCTTCATCGAGGCGCCGATGCTCCATTGGCCGGACACGATGTTCACCTATATGAGTGGCGACAACATCCTGTTCAGTAACGATGGATTCGGCCAGCATTATGCCAGCGAGAAGCTGTACAACGACTATGTGGACCAGGCGGAATTGTATCAGGAAGCCATGAAATACTATGCCAACATACTGAATCTCTACAGTCCCATGGTCGACCGCAAGATCGATGAGATTCTCAAGATGCAGGTCCCGGTCAACATGATTTGTCCGAGTCATGGCGTCATCTGGCGCAAGGACCCCATGCAGATTGTCGGCACCTATCAGAAATGGGCAAAGGCATATCAGGAGAACCAGGTCACCATTCTCTACGACACCATGTGGAATTCGACGCGCCGTATGGCCGAATGCATCGCCGAGGGCCTGCGTCAGGCCGATCCATCGCTTACAGTCAAGCTCTTCAATTCCGCTGTCGACGACAAGAACGACATCGTAACGGAAGTCTTCAAGTCAAAGGCCATCCTTGTCGGTTCCCCGACCATCAATTACGGCTTCCTTTATTCCATCGGCGGCATCATGGAAATGATCCGCGGACTGAAATTCAAGAACAAGAAAGCCGCTGCCTTTGGCAGTTACGGCTGGAGCGGGGATGCCGTCAAGCAAATCACCACATTGCTTGGCGAAGCCGGCTTCGCCGTCGTCAACGACGGACTGCGTTGCCAGTGGGCTCCGGACCAAACGGCCTTAGAACTTTGCCGCACCTATGGCAGGGAATTTGCCAACGCCATCAAGTGAAATGAGATAGGAGAAACACATTGGATCATGAGGGCCCTGCATGCCATCGCGTGCGGGGCTTTCCATTTGATATCAGAATTTCGGAAAAAAGAGAAGCCTATTCATTTCTTTGAAATATTTTACGCTCGCAATCCTGTTTTTCCCTTTCCCGGACATCAAATCCCTGTATGGTGGGCATGGAGTCTCTTTTGTGTGGACAACTACATACGATTTCTCGCAAGCATTCCCATGTTTCACCCCCACAGATATCTGCCGAAATTCTCAGAATTATCGGTAGATGTCAGCTTGTGTCGTTGATTCTCCCTAGGATTCCGCTGCGAGGGAGTATGCATCAATGCTTTCAACAATGGTTGCCTGAAGTGTGTTTTTGAGGGAGTATTAAGTAAAAGAGGTTTGGTATGAGTACAACAACATTTATTACTTTTGCTTCGAGGGTTTTGATGGGATGTGGGGTGATTGCAGGTGTATTGGGTTGTATGGGCTGTACAGATGGCTCGGATTCGCACACTTCGGGATCATCGCAATTTGAAAGGGAGGTCACCAGTTTGGTGACGAGTCTCCAATCCGATTATGGCGCGATATCCGCTACGACGACCACAGCCACCTTCTCGGCCGATGATGTGGAAGTTGCCATTTCCCGCATCGCTGGGAAAGCGGGTTCTGACACTGCTCGTCCCCCGGGATATGAGTATTGGAGTAGTGGCAAGGTAACGGTTTCGATAGCTTCCGGTAAAGTTGCTGTGGA
The DNA here is from genome assembly GCA_028722305.1 of Spirochaetales bacterium. Lineage (GTDB taxonomy): Bacteria > Spirochaetota > Spirochaetia > Sphaerochaetales > Sphaerochaetaceae > RUG023. The sequence continues at coordinate 24,042 of JAQYHB010000011.1, read as the reverse complement.
GAAAACAGATGGTACTTCTGTGTATAAAGGAACAATTTCCAACTATTCGTCTTGCATTCAGGGGACCCTGTGTTTCAGTCAATATCTTGTTTCTCAAGATATGACCACGACAAGTTCGTTCCAGCTCACAGGTGAAACACATGCAACTTTCGATGGAGACCATCAGTTCACGCTGGTGGTCAATGGATCTGAACCTGGTTTCAGTGGATTGTCCGCTACAGTCATGGCTGACGGAAGTTCGCTATCTGTCACGCAGGGGTACTTGGACGAGCTCGTAAAAGCTGCGGAAACGAATGGAACGATGCCCACGGATATGATTCCTGCATTGTATGTGATTACTGAAAACATAATTCCAAGCTTGTCCGGGTACCACATTGGTGGGTCCTTGTATGGAAAAGAAGTCTATACGGGTTGTGAGACGGATATAGGGACCATCTCGGGAACACGTGCATTCGTCAACCGCTTTGTTTCTGCCGATGATGTGCTTTCCTTTTCCGTTGCCGGAGATTCCAGCAAGTATCTCTGGATAGATGATGGCGATGCATGCAAGTTGTATCGGGATGGCATGTTGGTCGCTGACGATTAAAAGATTACCGCCATCTTAGCCTGTTTCGTTGTTCCTCTCCCTGTGGGAAGGACTGGAAAACGCACCCTTTTGCAAAGTGGGGAACAACCTTTTTCGTGCTTACACCTATCCCAATACAAATCGGGGCACCAAAACAGGGACCTCTCCTTGCAAATCGATCTGAAAAATGTTGCAAACGCATTGACAAGTAATCGCTCGGTTGCTTGTGATGAGGAGATACAAAAGAACGCATCTTGCGCAGGGTGGATGGATACCTGGGAACATCCATGAGCGACATCGCAAAACAATTACGAATCACAAAGGGCACTATACGTGCAAGCAGGGAATACTGGACTATCATCGCGCTGAAGCGTATGAGATGCCGGAAATGGATGAATCAATCATCTATCTTCACGGAAAGGGTGGTTCGGCGAAGGAAACCGACCAGTACAAGACGCTCTTTCCGAAGAGCGAAGTCATCGGCTTCGACTATCGCTTGCGGACACCGTGAGAAGCAAAGAAGGAATTCTCCGCCTCGTCTTGATTGCCAACAGCATCGACGCGTTCTTCGCGATGTCGGCATTGGATGAAACGCTTGTGGACAGAGCCTTTTTCATCTCGCCAATCGTGCGAGAAAGACCTGGAAGGTTTCGCTCTGTTTCCAAGGAGAAACTGAAGCTTCCAGGTCAACTATTCTGACCAAACAAACGGAACGGTTCCTTCGTGAATCCCTTGTCTAATGCACGATACAGGAACCTGGCGGCGATGGAGGAATAGGGTTTCCATTTTCTGCATCGCTTTTCCACCGAAGCCCTGGATGTATCGTCGGTCTTATAGAGCCATGTATAGCTCTGCAGAAAGGCGACATCCTCGAAGGGGAGGATGTCCTGCCGGTCCAGGACGAAGATCAAATACATCTTGGCGGTCCACGAGCCGATGCCTGGAAGCCGGACAAGTTCCTCCAACGCGGCCTCGTCTGTCATGGTGGGAAACCGAGAGAAATCAAGGGTTCCCTCCAAAACGGCGGAAGCCGCGTGTTTCATGTATTTCGCCTTGGCTGTGGAAGCTCCGGTGCTCCTCACATCTTCTACGGAAAGCGCGTCGATCGACTCGGGGGTCACCTGTCCCTTGCAAAGCGCCTCAAGACGACCAAACAGTTTGTCGCCTGCTTTGACGGACAGCATCTGTTCGATGATCTCGTGAATCAAGAACGGAAACGGATTATCCGCATGCGGCTCGTAGGTGATGGGGCCTACCATACGGATTACCTTTTCCAGACGCTTATCCTTTCCACACAGGTACTGTACGGAAGGGGTATGCAAGTCGAGCGTGACGATGTCTGCCATGAACTATCCTTTGTTTGGGTTCAGTATTCCCTGTTGTGAATCCTCACGACTGAGAATGCACTGTTCTTCGCGATGGCCCGCAAGGAGGGCGCTTGTCACTTGCTTTCGCAGTTTTTATCCGAGAACTTCTCTTTCAGCATCCGGTTGATTTCGTTTCGTTCTTTTCCCTGTTTTTCCATCTGCTTGATCAGTTTGTATGCATGGAACAGCGAAGATGGAGCAATCTCGGAACTGAAGAAACCGATGCCCATGTTCCAAGCCAGCTGTTCAAATACATCATCCAAGGCCCTGGAGTCCAGTCCGTTGGCATATGCTTTCAATAGCTCCCGCATTGCCTGCCGCATTCTCCCGGCACCGACGGCATTCGCAAGGGAAAGCAGAAGTCTGATGTTGTAATCCAGATACCTCTTTTCGCTTTTCCAGGTCATGTCCCAAAACTGGACAGCCAGCTCGCCCAGCTTTTCATCGATCATCGGATAATTCGTGATGACCGCCGGCCGTTCTGGCGCATCTTCCATATTTCCCTTTTCCTCGGTCCGGTAGAAATATGCATGATACTCATGTTCCGCCAATTTCTCTGTATCATGCTCATACCCCAGCATCTCCATCACCTCATAGAGGGGAATCGGTTCAAAGCTTTGGATTACTTCCATCCCTTCGCCGACGGGAAGCTTTGCCGCTTGTCTTTTCAACCCATCAACGAAATTGCCCGCGATGCCGCGCACGTCGACTTTCCTAAAACTCGCTTTCTTATCTTTCCATTCCAGATTCTTCATAGGTCTTCCTCTTGGCTGTTCTTTTTTTCTGAAAACTGTATATCATGACAAAGAAGACGAATATGTGTGTTTTGCAACGGAATCGACGAAAATCAAAAGATAGTGCCCGTACAGACATGCAGCTCCTGCTGCTTTAGCGATGATGGGCTGTTGTTCACCACGTTTGCAGTTTAGGCGGAAAATGTGTATTGCTTCGCACCCGAAAGCAATACTGCATTTGGATTCACGAATAAGGAGTACATGTATGACCAAGATTCTCTTTGTCTGCCACGGCAACATCTGCCGCTCACCGATGGCGGAGTTCTTCTGTAAGGATTTGGTCTTGAAAGAGGGGATTGCCGACCAATTCCACATTGAGTCCGCGGCCACCACGAGCGAAGAAATCTGGAACGGAAGGGGAAATCCGGTCTATCCGCCGGCGAGGGAGGTGTTGCTTCGTCATGGCATCAACCCCGCAGGGAAACGGGCCCGACTGATGACGAGAGGGGATTATCGCCTTTTCGACTATCTGGTTGGCATGGATGACGAGAACCTGTGCGACATGCGCCGTATCGCCGGTGGAGACTTGGAAGGAAAAATCTATGGGTTGATGGACTTCGTGGAATGGAGAAAGTCCGGCACCCTTGTAGCGGGAAGCGGAAGGGACGTCGCCGACCCGTGGTATACCCGTGACTTCGAGGCGGCATGGAATGACATCGTCCAAGGCTGTCAGACTTTCTTCGCATATGTCATTTCGAATCATCAACAGAGGCCGTCAAAAAGAGAGAGCTTGGTTTGATTGGTGGTTTTGGACTAGAATCCGCCATTCCGTACTATAAATCGTCTTCGGCGTATAGAAGAAGTTCGGGAAAATCTGTTTCCGGATCTGAAAGCATGGATGTCTTTCAGATGTTGCGCTATTGCGGGCAGAAAGACTATGGCGGACTGGTCCAGTATTTTTCCGAGGAAATCAGCAACCTTGCCAAAGTTGGCTATGATTTCGTGGCGATGACGGGCAAAACTCCCCACATCGTCTTCGACAACTTGCAAAGCCGGTCACCGATTCCCTTGGCCTGCATGCTGGAAGCCGCCTGCAGGGCCACCCAACGAACCGGATACCATAGCTCGGCCTGTTAGGAACAGCAGTGGCAATGGGGAATGACTTTTTCAAGGCCCCGTTCCTGCACGCCTATATCACCATGGTTACGCCCAATGAAGAGGAAATGACCTATATCCACGAAAAGATTTCCTCTGAACTCGAACTGGGAATCATAAAAGAAGAAACCAGGAAAGGAATCCTACGAATCATCCAGCATCTGAAAGACGCGGAGGGAATTGATGGCATCGTCATCGGTTGCACAGAACTCCCCTTCGCGTTTCAAGGAGTATAATTCTCCGTACCGATTCTCGACACGATGTCCATACATATCTAGGTCCTGAGCGACATGGTTCTAGGCAATCTTCCCATAGAGAGCAAAGGAAGCCAACGTACATGAGATGGCATCGCAGTAGGTTGGCTGATGCGCAGACAGACTTTCCCCCTTTGTATTCGTAGGTCTCGAATCTGAGTACAGGGAGGATGTATCTTCGAGGTGGAATCACCCCAGGAAGACTATTTGAGGTAGCCAAATAAAGAGGATCCAGCAAGCGTTTCTTCAATAACGTATCCGGCTTATCGTTGAGTTGTGTATTGTTGAATCAACATATCGCAGGTCCTTTTTGTCTTTTTTCTCTATACTTGTTTAATATGAAAAATCATTGTCCAGCTAACGGAACAATAGTATTAATCGGTGTTTGTTTTCCTTGCTTCAAATAAAAGAAGGTGTACAATAATTAACATTCGTTGTAATTTAGGAAAGTTGCCGATGAAATACATAAAACTTGAATATCTGTTGCGTTATGATAGGCAAGTTTTATGGAGATATCCTGCCGAAACTGTGTTCCGCAGTGTCCTTGGCATGCAGTTTCGACGCTTGTGTTGCGTGTTACGAGAACAGGAAAGCTGTGCCTCCTGTCCGCTTCGAGAGACTTGCGTGTATGCTTGGTTCTTCGAATCATACATTTCCGCAGATACAAAAGTCTTGCCAGGGCGTAATCGAGCGTCGCATCCGTTTGTGATCGAATACGATGAAATCGATGCGTACCACGCAAGGTTGTCTATTGTTTTTATTGGAAAAAGCCGTAATTTTATTCCCTATGTGACGACAGCTTTGGAACGTGCTGGAGAAAAAGGCATCTCCTTTGACCGTGTTCCATTTCAGATTGAAGCTGTCGTGCTTGAAGGAAAGCCGTATGCTTTTTCACTGAATAGCTTGGAAGCGAAAAGCCGTACATGGCCGGATGCTTCCATACAAGTTCTGGATGTTCCATTCTTGCTTGTTACATTTGAGACACCATTCAGGCTTCAGGAAAATGGACGGTATCTCACATGCGTGACTGGGAAACAACTTCTTGTTGCATGTAGCAGACGTATGGAAATTTTGGAATCACTGTACGGTGACGATTATTCGATTTCGCCAGTGGAACAATATCCTGTTTCTTATGCATTTGGGCAAAGATGGGTGGATCAGGACTATTATTCATCGCGCCAGAAAACAGCAATGCAACTAGGTGGAGTGAAGGGCCGGTTACTGTTGAAAGGACCTTTTTCCAAAGAGACCATAGCCTTGCTTGCAGGTGGACTTTTGTTCCATGTCGGCAAGAACGTTAGTTTTGGGCTGGGTCGGTATAAGATTGAAGAGGGGCGAATAAATGCTTGAAACAAAGAAACAATATGAACTAGCAATTGCGGCTCTTTGCCATGATTTGGGCAAATTCAAGCAACGTGCTTTTGGAGGGGACGAGAAATCTCTGTCGCGAGATGTAGTGTCCATGGAGGGGCAGTTGCTTCCGACTTCAATGGACGCCCGATATACCTACCGTCACGCACTTTGGACATATGGTTTCTTCTTGGAAGACTTTTTCCCTATCATCAGACAACTTGATCTTGATTTGTCTATCGATTGGGAACTGGTTGCCCGAGAAAGCGCCATGCATCACAATCCCTCTTCGGATGGGTATTCTCATTTTGTAGCCATGGGAGACCGACTAAGCGCAGGTGCGGATCGTGTCGAAAAGGAAATCGGTTTGGCTAAGGATGCTTACTTGAAGACCCCCCTACGTGCTGTTTTCCCGAATGTCAGGCCGAACCAGCGGCATACAAGTACCAAATCGACATGGGTATACGCGATGCGTCCTTTTATCGAGGGGCAGGATGTGATGTTTCCTTCCCAGAATTTGGAAGAGGCACCTGATTATCACAACCTTTGGAGAGCGTTTAAGGAAAGCTTGTCTTCTTTACAAGGGAAGATATCATGCCAGATGCTGGTGCGTAAGCTGAAAGATTTGTTGTTTACCTATTGCTGGTGCATTCCATCGGCAACTAATGATGGATTGAACGACATTTCTCTTTATGACCACAGTGTCATGACTATGACCATCGCATTGGCTATGGCGAATAGCGAGAATGCGCAAAAGCCGTTTCGCCTTGTCGTTGGGGACTTGTCTGGTATTCAGAAATTTATTTTTCAGAGCAAGTCAGAATCATTCCGTGGTGCAAGCAAGACATTCAGAGGGCGTTCCTTTATCATCAGCTTGCTGAGTACTGCCTACCAAGTAGGGCTTTGCGATCGTCTTGGACTTATTCCTTTCGTCGACATGATTGATGCTGGTGGGCGCTTTACATTGCTGTTGCCGAATTTCGACGGGATTGAGAAACAGATTGAAGCCTATCAAACAGAGCAGGACGTTTTCTTCCTGAAAAAATACTTGGGTACGTTATGTATTGTCATCGATGCCTCACAAGAAATCGGGATGGATGGTTTTTCAGCGAAGACCTTCCGAAAAACCCTTGCGGAATCATCGGCTTTGCTGATGGGGCGCAAGACCCGCAAGTTCGAAAGGGCGCTTCCCATAACCGGTTTCGTTCTCTCTAATGTGAACGTTGAGGGAACCAGATGTCCTGCGTGTGGTGTTCGTTCAAGCGATACGGAGGATGGGTTTTGTACCGAATGCAGGCAAGAAGGCCAAATCGGTGGACATATTCCAGACATGAAGGAATTCCATCTCGCGGTCACAACTGCTTCTGACAGTGGGTTCCAATTGCTTTCCAATGTCGTTTTTGCTGAAGGAAAAGGGGAACAAGGACATGTGGCGTACGCAATGTATGCTTCGCGTTCCGAAATTCTCCCAATCTGGCATTTGAACGCATATACTCCACACAAGGAATTCTCCGAGATTGCACGAATGGGTGTCAGTGATGAGGGACAAGGAAGAGCCTTGTTGGCATACGTGAAAATAGATGTCGATCATTTGGGGGACATTTTTATCGATGGCTTGCCGGATGACGCATATACCTTATCCCGGTATGTGACTTTGTCACGCCAACTTCATATGTTCTTTAATATGTACCTGCATTCGTTGCTTGAGAAGTCCTACCCTGATGTCTACACGGTGATTACAGGTGGTGATGACGTATTTCTGATTACCCCATGGAATCAGGCTGTGCCACTTGTGCAGCAACTTCATAGTGATTTTTCCAAGTATTGTTGCATGAATCCGGACTTTCATTTTTCTGTGGGCATTTCGATTCAAGGAGCCAAGGCTCCCTTCTCGTTTGGAAACCGGAATGCAGGTGATGCGCTTGACGTCATGGCGAAAGAAGCGTTTGGACGGAACTGTGTGTGTTTTATGGGGGATAGGTTCTCCTATGAAGAATTGGCCAAATTGATGTCCGATAAGGATACGTTGAAGTCGTATTTGACTGATTCGCGGTATCCGGTTTCCACGGCATTCCTCTATCGGATGCTTGGGTACGTGAAAGACCGATTGTCAGGCGATACCGCAAGGAGGGGGAGCAGTATCGGAAAGATGCGATACGATATCGCACGCAACTTTGACAAAGATGATTCTATGGAATGCCGTCTTGATGCAGTGAGATTTTTCCAAGCACGGTTTGAATACGCCGATGCTTCTGCGTTGAGACGGTTCGAGCATTGTCTGGAATATGTTTTGGATGCGACGAGAGACGCATCAGGAGGTATACATGATTGAGCTGAATGATGATTTGTTGACCACAAAGCCACAACAGTTGGCAAAAAGTCTGAAGGATGATGGGAAGACTACACCAAGCCAGATTCGAAAGTTCTATGACGACTTGATCTTGTTGCAAATGAAGGAGAAGAACTCGAATATGTCGGAAGAGGATTTCAAAAAAAAGATTCTTCCGTAGGTTCATTTCACCAAGGCAAAACTGGCATATAAGGCTTCTCGTAAGGATGCCCATATTTCTTTTTTGTTTTATGAAGAAATTTCTTCTTACATCATGAAAATTGAGACTTCTGACGACTTCTCGAATTTTTTGTTGTTTTACCAAGCTGTTATCGCCTATACGGAATTTGAAGACTTTGAACAAAAGCAAGAAAGGAAGCAGCAACAATCATCGTATAGGTCCAACAATTACAGATATGGACAAGGGGGGCGGAGATGAGCGCCATGCAGATTAAGGAATTCACGGGGAGTATCAAGCTTGTTACGGGTCTTCATATCGGTGCTGGCAATGAAGAAGTGCATATCGGTGGAATCGACAATGAGGTCGTGAAAGACCCTAATGGCAATCCATATATTCCAGGTTCCTCGTTGAAGGGAAAGATTCGCTCATTGCTTGAACTGAATGAAGGCTCTACGAACGGAAAACCTTCGACAAAAGACGATTATCCTGATAGTTTGATTCCGGTTGTGTTCGGCGATTTGTCTAAGAATGGCTCCATTACCCGGATTTTGTTTCGTGATTCATTTCTATCGGAAGAATCGAAGGCACGGTTGCAGGACAAGTCCATCCTTCCAACCGAGAGTAAAAGTGAGAATTCCATTAATCGGTTGAAAGGGGTTGCTGACAATCCCCGCCAGACAGAAAGGGCCATTCCTGGACTGATCTTTGATTTCTCCATTGCGCTACGCCTGTTTGATGGTGATGACGAAGAAAAGTTCTGTGCATTAATAAAAAAAGGGTTCAAACTCCTTGAGGCGGATGCTCTCGGGGGGAGCGGAAGCCGTGGGTATGGCAAAGTGGCCCTGCAGAACGTACTTTATGATGGCATGCCTTTTTATGGTTGAATGACGGTATGACGTATAAGAAAATCCGGATTGTGTTCACAACACCATTTTCCTCGCTCCCCACGGCAGACCAATTGTTTGGCCAGATAGTCTGGGCTATCTCTGATTTATACGGTGAGCATGAGGCAGATGAATTCATGGAAAAGTTTTCCCAGAATCCACCGTTTCTGATTTCCGCTACGATTCCGGAAGGCTTCATGCCTGTTCCTTTCTATCCGCCCATGAAACAGGTCGTAGCTGATGGTAAAAGCCGGGCAAAAGCAAAGCAAAATAAAAAACGCAAGTGGATTCCGCTCAATGAGTTTTGTGTCTTGCAACGAGATCAGAACCAAATTCGTACATTTGACTTTTCTTCTGGCCCCAAAATAGGGGAAAAAGTGGAAGAGCATGTCCGGATTGATCGGAATACGCTCCGTGCAGACGATGGTTCCTTGCATGCGGAGCGGTACGTGACGACAGCGAATCCCCTTGTAGCCTACATCTCTTTCAGAGATGACCAAGTGAGGCAGATGACTGCTCTGCTCCATAAGGTCTGCGAATATTTCGGTATTGTTGGGCTTGGAGGTAATAGAAACGTAGGCCGTGGTGTCTGTACTGTTTCGCTTGTCGATCTCAACGAAGAAGAGGAGCAGATTTTCAAATTCCATAGCACGGCTCCACAACCGTTTATGACCTTATCTCGCTGCTCCGGAGAGGATTTGTTGCAAGGTGCGGTTGCGTATTCCGTGACCGCATATACTGGTATCACCGGCAGGGCGGATAATGGTTTGTTCAACAAAAAACCGGTTGTTGGTTTTGAGCTTGGTGCCACATTCCGTAATGGGAAAGGAAACCTTGTGCGCGACGTGCATCCTAATGGAAAAGTGTGCACCTATGCTTATGCTTTCCCTGTGCCAATATCCTTGGAGGAGTGAGCATGATAACCAGCGAAACATATAAGATTGAGCTTAGCATCTTGACTCCTGTCGTTATCAACAACGGAGATAGTTATGGATTGTTCGAGCTGTATCCATACAGTGATGGGGTGAGTGGAGGAGGGACTGGATGGGTGTTGAAAATACCGAAAATTCTTGAAAACATGCCGATTAGGAAAGTGGATGAATTGAACCGGCTTGCGTGCAGGGCAACTTCAAATCATGATGATGAATCACGTAACAAAGCTTTTGAGATTCTTCAAAAGGAAGTCGTCGGAAAAGTTGTTAAGGAGTACGGCAGGCGTCCATGCATGTTTCTTCCCACGGCGTTAAAAAAGGTTCGTGCCAATCCATTGCTTGATGTGAATCAACATATGACGAAGCCGTTGACGGGAAAGCCATATATCCCTGGTTCTTCTCTGAAAGGGGCTTTGCGTACTGCCATCCTTGAATCGTTGAGGAAACAAAGCAACAAGAAACCTTTGGGAAAAGCAAAGGAGTTTGAAGCGCAACTGATGACAGGGGCCGACCGTTTCAAAGTGCAGGAGGACCCATTCAAATTCCTAAAGATTTCAGACTTTGAGATTCGGGGCAATTCCAAGTCTGTAATCGGTTGTATAAATGCCGGTGGGAAAGTGCCCGTATATTCCGCTATGACTGATGCCGGTTGCTTGCATGACTTCAATCCATTGGTTGTCGCGGATGGATCCATATCCATTGATTCCAGGGCACCCAAGTATTTGCGTATGCCGGAAATCAAGCAGGCTGTAAAGGATTTCTATGCGCAGAACTTACGTTGGAAATTTGCGCACTGTGATGATTTTCACGATCAAGAGAAAGAGAAGTTGCTTCAAGTGATGGGAACTTTAGAAAAAGACAACCAGTTTTTTGTCAGATTAGGGCATTATTCCGGCATCGAGAATATGACACTTAATGTGGATAATCCAAAGTTTTATTGGAAACCCGAAATCAACCGAGAGGGAACAAACCACTTCGTTTTGATTGAGAATGGATACCCGGCGGGGTTCTGCATGATGAAGGAGCAAAAGGTATGATGCGCCTGTTGACGAATCTCGGAAACAGTGATGTTTGGGATGATATTGGATGGACGTTCCGGACACGCGGAAAATTCTGTATTCGTGTTGGCGCAGTTATTTCTGGGTTGAAACGCTGGAATGGAGAATGTGCTCCGGATGGAACTCTGAATCCTCCGCTCCAAGTTTTTGATAGCGGAGAGAAGACGAATCGGACTATTTCTCGGTTATCTTTCCATATTCTCAAACAAAGTGTTGACCAGCTTGAACAAGCATTAAGCCAATCTATCACGGAAATCGTTTGTTTTTGCACAAAACAGAAAGACCAGAAAGATGCAACGCAGGACACAGATGGATTGTTTGAGATTCTGTCTGGACCTATCGGTCAAGCGCAGTTTCCTGGTGTTTGTTTTACTAAGATGCTTATTCAGGCTGACCCTTCGGATTATCAGGAAATGCTCAATTTCTATGTTGGAGCGGTTGGTGCGATGGAAGCCAAGCCTTCTGTCGTGCTGATTGCACAGGCAACTCCGGCTATGGGATATGCGCTTTCCAAAGCATGTGCGGATTTTTATCCCTTGGCCCCGCAGTTCTATGTAGCGTGGAAACGAGGAGAGGGGGTGGACAAGAGCAAGGTCAAACGTCTTTCTTTGTTCTCTCGCGACTCATTGTCCATGAAGGTACAAGGGCTTAGAGATTTGCTGAAACGTGGTGAATATCTTGCCGCCCAGACATTTCTCAAGGACTCTCCAATCTTGCTCGAGATGGTTCCTGGCCTTGATGCTCTTGTATCCTTCCTTTCTCATCGTAGTGCATATTTGTTTGATGATGCGGTGAAGGATCTCTCCGCGTTGGAGTCTGCGAATAAGATACTCTGGGAAATGTGCCAGCCATATTCGCTTGGCTTGGATCAGTTTGTTGCTTGTGGGGCAGGAAGTAGAGATGGCTTAGATTGTATGAATGATGCAATCGCTTATCTACTGTTTGAAACGTTGCAGAATGCCATGTTCGAGTTTAGCCAAGGACGGTTATATCTTTCCATTGGCTTTTTCTTCTCTTTTTTCGATGCCTTCCAGACTTCCATAACGGGGCGATTCATCCTGCATACACGGATGTACTACAACGATGCAAGCCGTAGTTATCCTGAATTGGATTGGTTTGTCCAAGGAGAGGTGATGCCATCGCTCAAACAAACTGTCGGGATGGATAGAGACCACAAACGCAAGCTTTTGAGTAGGTGGAGGACGGAGAATAACCAGGATGATTTGGAGAATGCTCCTCCCAGAGAGTTTGATGGGCCGACTCCGTACCATCTTTTTGACTGGGCAGCCCACCAGCCTACTGCCTCTCAGAAGATGAAAACTGTTTATCATTTCTTTCATGAGAGTGCAAACAATGTAAGGAAATTGCGAAAGCTGCGAAACAAGTCTCCAATTGCACACAGCATGGATGGTATTTCTAAGGCAGAAATTGATACAGCGGGTGGGGGAGACTATCTAGAATTTCTTCAAAAAGTTGCTGATTGCCTTTGGATTTTGTTGCCAGAAGGAGCTACTCCGTCAAAGCCTTACCATCAGATAGCAGATGATGTTGATCAATATTTGGAGCAAATACTCGAGAAGATGGCATGAGTACTATCTACATCACGTCGAACAACGGAATCTTGCAAAAAGATGGAGATATTCTTATCTACCAAGACCATACTGGTCTTCGGGTTAAAGTCGCTCCTCGTATGGTCGATTTGATAATCGTATTGGGGAATATGTCATTGACCGGACCTGCTATCGATTTGTTGCTTCAGCAAACTATTCCTGTGTTCTTTTTGCAGAAAAATGGTAAATGGAACGGCAAGCTTATCGGTTCGGATAACCAGAATACTCTGTTGCGGCACAAGCAACATGTTCTTGCTGAGGATAGTAAGTTCATTGCCACAATGGCGCAGGACATAGTTCGCGGAAAACTGAAGAATGAATTGCTGTATCTGCAGAAAATCCAGCGCAAGCTCAACAAGCCATCTCTAACCAAGAATGTTGAACGCATTTCTTGGATTTTGGACAAACTGGACAATACCAAAGATGTGGATGAAGTCCGAGGATATGAAGGAAATGCTGCTCGGTTGTATTTCGAAGGGCTATCTGTCAATTTACTCCCGGATTGGGTTTCGTTCCAAAGAAGAACCAAGAACCCACCTCGAGATCCAGTGAATTCGGTATTGAGTTTCTTGTATACCGTTCTTGCCTGCAAAATCGACTCTTTGTTGCTTCGGGAAGGATTGGATGATACCGTTGGCACATTGCATGCGATGAGTTACGGACGGAAGTCGTTGGTATTCGATTTGGTTGAAGAATATCGGACCCCATTGGTTGATACAACGGTATGTGCATTGTTTAACCAGGGAATGCTCAAAAAGACGGATTTTACTGAGGAAAAAGACGTGGAGAGCGGGGATAAAAAGGTCTTGCTTGGCCCAAAATCAATGAAGGTGGTCCTGGATCAGTTTGAGAGCAAGCTTTCACAGACCCATCGGTATAATGATTCCGCTTCTTCACTGCCATACCGAAGTATTATGGAACGGCAAATTCAGCAATACAAGCAAGTGTTGGGAGGATTTACCGATCATTATCATCCATTGGTGGTGACTTGATGAAATATCTCATCTGTTATGATATCTGCGAGCAAAAAAGGCTTCATAAAGTGGCAAGAATTCTCGAAGAGAATGCTATCCGAACACAAAAATCTTTTTTCTGCCTTGATGCCTCAGAAACCCGTTGCAACCAGATTTTGACGCAACTAGCTCTGGTAATTAAACAGGAAGAAGACCGGTTGTCATGCTATCCTATTTGCGATAAGTGTTTTGGAAAGATTCGAGCGGAAGGACAAAGCCAGTCGTTTCTATTTCCCGAATATGTGGTGTTGTAATAATGACTGTGTTGTTTATATATGATGTGCATGCCTCAAAGACTTACCAATCAATATACAAGAAACTGGATGGATTTCTTAACGACCGGATACAAAAGTCAGTGTTCGAGGTTACAGGAACGGAATCAGAATTACTTGGATTGTATAAGGATACTTGTGATATAATCAACAAGGAGACGGATAGCTTCGCAATGATTCCTCTCTGTGTCGATGATAGAGCAAAGGTTGTTGATATAGGGAAAGGTTCAAAAAGAGGTAAACCCGCCAAAGAATATCAGATACTTTGATTTTTTCGCAGGGTTCGATTTATAAGATTTTTGATGAACTTAGCGAAGGAGTTGCGAGATTTGTAAAATGTTCGTAGAGCAAAAGATACACGTAGTAGTTGATGCGAGAGCAATTTTTCCTATATATTTTCCAAACGGAAGCAATGAGTGTTGCGAGAACCACTTTGCATTGTCTTCCCTGATAGAAAGATATGAAGGGTGGAGTTTCTAAACATAGACCTGTAAAAAGGGATTAAGACGCGTAGGAGTCCCACTCGTTTGCTACCGCGTCTAACGCGTGTTTCTAAACATAGACCTGTAAAAAGGGATTAAGACATAATCTTCTTCATTTGGTAATCTCCTTTATGGGGGAAAGTTTCTAAACATAGACCTGTAAAAAGGGATTAAGACTCGGTCTGCGTCAGCTCTACCGTGCCGGATTGCTGGTGTTCTATTCGCCGGAACGGAGGGTTCCAAAAGCTCGGGCACTGGTGGCATGGAGTCCGGAATGTTCACGTAACCAAAGAATAGGAATGTTCTGCAAGTGGCATAGTTCCAAACGGAACGATGGCTTTCAAATTTGCCAGATACGTGGCTCAAAATAGCCTAAGATATTCAACTGACCTGAAAAAGATTAAGCTCCGACATGTTTCAGTTTCTTCAGTAAGGAATGTACTTCTATTCTCGTAAGGAGCATCGCATCCCTCGGTAGCTGGTCTGCCCTGAACCACCGAACATCTGAAAACTCTTCACAAAACCATTTGATGGGAATTTTTTCCTTTCGTTCGTGTTCAAACACATCGAATCTGAAGATAAAGGGCAATCTCAAGGAGCACAGGAAGCCGACACTTGCAGGGCCATGAACCTCCATATCAATTTCTTCCCTTGCTTCTCTGATTGCCGTTTCCTTAAGAGAATCATCGTAGTGTTCATGGCCACCACCAGAAATGGACCATTGCTGATAGCCCGGACCATGATGGATCGTCCGCTTTCCGAGGATAACCCAAATATGTCCTTCCTCGTCCTTGTTCCAGAACAGCATGCCGGCACCAGCGTATGGCTTGGTTTTCCCCAGTTTCGTCGTATTTTTTCCTTTGAATTGTACGATTCATTCTGGAGTGGTACACTTGACTTCAACATTTTTCCCAAAGAGAGGGGAGTGCTATGGGCATGACATTGATAGCGAAGATCCTCAAGGCGCATCTTGTCGAGGGGACGTTGGAGACGGGAAAGGAAATCGGCATCCGTATCGACCAGACGTTGACGCAGGACGCCACCGGAACGATGGCGTATCTGGAGTTCGAGTCCCTGGGACTGGACCGCATGCAAAATGAGCTCGCCGTCAGCTATGTCGACCACAACACCGTGCAAGTCGGCTTCGAGAATGCCGATGACCATGAATACCTGCGCACGATTGCGGCCAAGAAAGGAGTGATTTTCTCCCGTCCCGGAAACGGCATCTGCCACCAGGTTCATCTGGAGCGTTTCGGCAAGCCGGGAAAGACCCTGCTTGGAAGCGACAGCCATACCCCGACCGATGGTGGATTGGGATGCATCGCCATCGGAGCCGGCGGGCTTGATGTCGCCCTTGCCATGGCGGGACGCCCCTTCCATCTGGTGACCCCGAAGGTGATTGAGATTCGCCTGAGCGGCAAGTTGCGGCCATGGTGCACCGCCAAGGATGTGGTGCTCACCGTCCTTGAGCGCTTTACGGTGAAAGGCAACGTCAACTGCGCCTTCGAATACACAGGAGAAGGAGTACGGAGCCTGGATGTGCCCAGCCGTTCCACCATCTGCAACATGGGAGCCGAGTGTGGCGTGACCACCAGCATCTTCCCCAGCGACGAGGTGACCCGGAAGTTCCTGAAGGCGCAGGGACGCGAAGCCGACTGGAGCGAGCAGAGGGCCGATGGCGATGCCGTCTATGACGGACTCTTCGAAATCGACCTCTCCAAGGTCGATCCGAAGGCCGCCTGTCCCCACAGCCCCGGCAACATCAGGAACATCAGCGAGCTCTCCGGTCTGCCGGTCAACCAGGTGCTCATCGGTTCCTGCACCAACTCCAGCTACACCGACCTGGTCAAGGTCGCCCAGGTGCTGGATGGCCATACCGTCGCACCCAACGTGGAACTCGGAATCGCTCCGGGCAGCCGCGAGGTGCTGGAGATGATCAGCAAGGATGGCAGCTTGGCTAAGCTGGTGCAAAGCGGCGCCCGCATCCTGGAGAGCGCCTGTGGCTTCTGCATCGGCAACCACCAGAGCCCCGGAACCAACGCCGTCTCGCTACGGACCAGCAACCGCAACTTCGAGGGAAGAAGCGGAACGAAGAGCGCCCAGGTCTATCTGGTCAGTCCCGAGACAGCCGCCCTTGCTGCCATCTACGGCAAGGTCGTCGATCCGTTGAAGGAGCAATCGGTCAAGGCCCCATCTGCCGAGATGCCTGAGCAGTATGCGGCTGACGATGGCATGCTGATTTTCCCGCCTGAGGATGGAAGCAAGGTGGAGGTGCAGCGCGGCCCCAATATTGGAGCGCCACCGGAAGGGGAGCCGTTGCCAAGGACCCTGAAGGGTGAGGTGGCCATCAAGGTGGGCGACAAGATCACCACCGACCATATCATGCCCGCCGGTCCGCGTCTGAAGTTCCGTTCCAACATCCCCGTCTACGCGAACTATGTCTTCGAGCATGTCGACCCGACCTTTGCCGCACGTTGCCTGTCGAACAAGGCACAAGGAATCCCGAGCGTGATTGTCGCCGGGCTTTCCTACGGGCAGGGTTCCAGCCGCGAGCACGCCGCCATCTGTCCGATGTACCTGGGAGTGAAGGCTGTAATCGCCCGTTCGATCGAGCGCATCCATCAGGCCAACCTGTGCAACTTCGGCATTGTCCCCCTTACGTTCCAGAACGAAGAGGACTACCAGGCAGTTTCCCAAGGAGACCAGATTGAGATTGCCGACCTGTATGATGGGGTGAAGAATGGAAAGGTCGCGCTGAAGGACCTTTCCAATGGCAGGACCATCATCCTTGACTGCGTCACCACTGCCGAGCAGAAGGAAATGCTTTTTGCCGGCGGCATGCTCAACCTGCTTAAGAAGTGATTAGAGGAAGGGAATGAATTCCCGGAAATCCGAAACCCTGCCCCGGATTCCAGCAATCAGGGCAGGGTTTGTATCGTTGACTACCTGCCAGACCTGGCGCACCTGCGCCGCGAGGGCGGCGTGGATTCCCTGTAGGGAATCCTCGAACACCACCACGGACCGGGGACCGCGGCCGAGCGCCTTGCAGGTGTCGAGATAGATGTCAGGCATTGGCTTTCCTCGGCGTTTTCCGTCGTCACAGACAATCACATCCATCTGGTCCAGCACCGGCCACCAGGCGCGGTACATCTCCATGTTCCGCTTCGGGGCGCTGGTGGCGATGGCGAGGAGGTATCCGTTCTTCCTGGCCTGGTCGAACAGCTCGACTGCCCCAGGGGCAAGGGAAGGGGAGCCGCTTGCCACGCAAAGCTTGGCGTACAGGTCTTCCTTCTCCTCGACCACCTCGTTCACCTTCGGGTCGTCCAGAGGAAGGCCGAGGAAATAGGCGGCGGTGACGCCGCTTGTCCTGCCGTCCAGGCTGGCCATCTCCTCTTGGGAATAGGGCAATCCCCGGTAACGGAGCGAAATCTCGTTCCACGCGGCCAGGTTGTACCGGCTGTCCCAAAACAGGGTTCCGTTGAAATCGAATACGAGCGCCTTAGCGTTGTTCAAGCGGCACCACCTTGCGCTCCGCGGGGCCGGTGTACATCTGCCTTGGGCGACCGAGTTTCTGATTCGGGTCGTGATGCCATTCGAGCCAGTGGGCGATCCATCCAGGAAGCCTTCCCATGGCGAAAAGCACCGTCAGCATGTTTTCCGGAATACCCATGCCGTGGTAGATGATGCCGGTGTAGAAGTCGACGTTCGGGTAGAGATGGTGGCTGATGAAGTAGTCGTCATGCAGCGCGCGGTCTTCCAGCTCGAAGGCAATCTGCAGCAGCGGGTCGTTGGTCTCCCTTTCGCCAAGCAGCTCCTTGCACAGTGACTTCGCGATCTTGGCGCGGGGATCATAGGTCTTGTAGACCCGATGGCCAAAACCAAACAGGCGGAAGGGGTCGTTCTTGTCCTTCGCCTTGGAGACCACCTGGTCGATGGTCAGACCGGAATTGTTGATTTCCTCCAGCATGGCGAGCACCGCCTGGTTGGCTCCGCCATGCTTGTCCCCCCACAGGGCGCAGACACCGGCGCAGACGCTGGCGTACAGGTTGGCTCCGCTGGAGGCGATCAGACGAACCGCGCTGGTGGAGCAGTTCTGCTCATGGTCGGCGTGGAGGATCAACAACTGGTTCAATGCTTTGACATGGAGCGGGTCGGGGTGATAGTCGTTGACCGAGGTGTGGAACATCATGTTCAGGAAGTTCTCGCAGTAGGAGTACTTGTAGGAAGGTTCCACGAAATCCAGACCGTTCATTTGCCGGTAGCTGTAGGCGGCGATGGTGCGCATCTTCGAGAGCAGGCGGGTCACCGTCAGGTCGATATTGTCCTCAGGGTCGCGGTCGGCCATTTCCGGATAGAAGGCGGAAAGAGAGGCGACCATTGCGGCAAGGATCGACATCGGATGGGCGTTCGCAGGGTAGGCACGGAAAAAGTTGCGCATGTCCACATGCAGCAGGGAGTGCCTGTTCAGCAGTTCCTGGTACATCTGGCGTTCATGCAAGTCGGGAAGCTCGCCCTTGACCAGCAGATAGGCCACCTCGACGAAATCGCAGTGTTCGACCAAGTCTTCGATATTGTAGCCACGATAGCGGAGGATGCCTTTCTCCCCGTCGATATAGGTGATGCTGGACTGGCAGGAGCCGGTGTTCACATAGCCCGGGTCATAGGTGATCACGCCGGTCTGCTTGCGGAGGCTCGTGATATCCAGTCCCTCTTCTCCCATATTGTCGGTAAGCAGGGGAAGGGTGATCTTCCGGCCATCTTTGAAACACAGCTCAGCTCCCTCTTTGTCGCATGTCATCGCGCGCCCTCCCACAGATTCTCACAGTCTTGAGTTGATAGTATCGTTTTTGTCCCATCATGCAAATAGCCAGCAACGGGGACGAAACTTGCCTTTTCCCCGAAAAGTTGCGAATATGGACACGAGGTACCTATGGCTGGCAAATTGAAACTCGCGGAGGAAGAGATCGTCGACCTCGCGGAATTCTTCAAGGTCTTTGGCGATCCGACAAGGCTGAAAATCCTCTTTGTGCTCCAGGAAGGGGAAACGGACGTGACCAGCCTCAGTGAAGAGGTCGGTCTCCAGCAAAGCACTGTCAGCCAGCAGCTGAAACTCCTGCGGGCCCGCCGGTTGGTAAAATGGCGGAAGGAAGGGCGGAACGTGCTCTACCGGCTGAACGACGAGCACATCCAGCGGATTCTTGCCCTTGGCAGCGAGCACTACGAGGAACTCAATTGACCGTCAGTAGAGTTTCCTTCTCTCCTTCGCGTATTCCTCGAAGAGCTTGATGGTGACCTCCCGTCCCTCGTGGTGTATCTTAACCACCTTGTCATCCTTGCAGTCATGCCTCATGAAGTCATAGATATAGTCGTCACGGAAACCGATTGCTGCTGCATCCTTCGCCGTGGATCCATACCAGATTTCCTTGATGTTGGACCAAATAACCGCTCCCATGCACATCGGGCAGGGGTAGCAGGTGGTGTAGAGCACGCATCCGGAAAGGTCGTGCGTGCCACGGGCCTTGCAGGCGGCACGGATCGCGTTGATCTCCGCGTGGGCGGTCGGGTCTTTGCTGCCAAGGACCGTGTTCGAGGCGACATATATCGCTCCATCGGGTGCGACGACCGCCGCGCCGAACGGGCCTCCGAGACCAGCGGTCATCGTTTGTCTTGCCCGCTCTACGGCGGCCCTCATGATTTCTTGCGTATCCATTGAGTTTCCTCCAACTAAAAAAGTATAACAACCACAATGAAGGTGTGCAAAAGAAAATGCGTCAGGAGATGATGTCATGGGAAATCCGCCAGCGCCTGTTCCAGAATCCGGAGCGGAACGGGCTGATGTTGCTCGACACTCAGAGCGAGGCGATGGAAATCGGTGGAGTTCCAGTGTTGCGGCATGGCCACCGCTGGCAAGTACTCCCTGGAGGGAATCCCGCTTCCTATTCCCGGATCGGCTCGGTGATTTCACAGCAGCAGGATTGGTATGTCGTCGTCGGTGACCAGCGCATGATGCGGTCCATGGTTTTTGACACCATCGAGCTGGAACGCGCCTTCTTGCTACGTGGAGAGCCACAGGGAACAGCGCTCTTTCCGGTACAGCAGTTGTCTGTAGGGGATTTCCCCGACATCGGGAACCTGGTCGCTTCCATAACGGAGTTTGCCGGTTCCTTCCGGCCTACCAAGCTCAGGGCGGAACTGGAAATGGGGAAAACGTTCCTCGGAGTATGGCTCTCTGGCAGCCTTGCCGGCCTGCTACGCATCGAGGAAACGGAGGAAATCGCCGGGGTTTTCTCGTTGTGCGTCGATCCGCGTTTCCGGGGAAGGGGCATCGCGACCAGCCTGATTGTCGCCGCTTTTCGTATGGCGCATCCCCGGCCCTTGTTCCTGACCACCCGCAATCCTGCCGCCGAGCGGTTATACCGCTCTCTCGGCTTCCACATGGGGTGCGACCTCTTCGTGGGCAGGAAAAACCCGCCGGCACGAGAACCGGCGGGTGGGGAAAGAAGCTCGCGCAAAGCTTAGAGCACGAGGCCGTCCCGTTTTGCGCTTGCAATCAGGCGTAGCGCGTTGATATTGATGAACCCCTTGCAGTCCACCGGATGATAGCCGCCGGCCTTGTCCATGGAGCCAAGGTCCTGGTTGTAGAGCGAGCAGGGACTTTCCACTCCGGCAAAATCGACATTGCCCTTGTACAGCCTTACCTTGCTGGTACCGGTCACATGCTTCTGGCACTGCTCGAAAAGGGCGGTCAGCATGTTGAAATCAGGAGCGTGCCAATAGCCGTTGTAGATCAGGTCGGCATAGATCGGGCTCAACATGTCCCTCAGATGCATGGCCTCCTTGTCCATGGTGATGCCTTCGAGGTTGTGGTGGGCCTTCCAGAGAATTGTGCATCCCGGAGTCTCGTAGACTCCTCTGCTCTTGATGCCGATGTAGCGGTTCTCCACCATGTCGACCCGTCCGATTCCGTTGTCATGCCCCACCTTGTTCAGGTACAGCAGCATCTCCAGCGGGTCGGTGACCGTGGTGCCGTCTTGGTCGTTGACCACTTTGACCGGCGTTCCGTCCTGGAAGGTGAAGGTCAGGTAGGTGTAGGCGTCAGGAGCAGCTTTCGGGCTGACCGTCAGGCTGTAGACGTCCTCAGGGCATTCCTTGGAGGGATCCTCGAGGATGCCGGCCTCGTGGCTGATATGGATCAGGTTCTCATCCTCGGAGTACGGCTTCTTTGCAGTCACCTTGATGGGAATGTTGTTCGCTTTGGCGTAGTTGATCAGGTCGGTCCGTCCCTCGAAGGTGGAAAGCCACTCCGGGTCCTTCCATGGGGCGATGATCTTGACGTCTGGCATATGCATGTAGTAGCCGAACTCGAACCGTACCTGGTCGTTGCCCTTGCCGGTTGCACCGTGGGCGACGATGTTGGTGCCCTCCGTCTTGGCGATCTCAATCTGTTTCTGGGCGATGATGGGGCGGGCAAGGCTGGTGCCAAGCATGTAGGTGCCCTCGTAGATGGCGTTGGCCTTCATGGCCGGGAAGACGTAGTCGGTCACCAAGTCGTGGCGCAGGTCGCAGACGTAGACTTTGCTGGCGCCGGTCGCGTAGGCCTTCTTCTCCACGGCGTCAAAGTCTTCCTGCTGGCCGACATTCCCAACGTAGGCGATGACCTCATAACCCTTGTTGACCAGCCATTTCAGAATGACAGACGTATCAAGACCGCCGCTATAGGCGAGAACAACTTTTTCTTTCTTCATGGGACATTCCTCCATCAACGCTCTGTGTTGATGGTCACAATCGTATATACATGCAAATAAAATTGCAATACCTTAATGCATAAAATTACAAATATTTTCCCAATATTTTGTATAAATATGGGTAAATTTTGAAATTATTCGAAATTTAGTGTATATTACATGCATACAACAAACGAGTGGATATACATTGTTTTGTCTGGCTAGTGTATCTATATGCAACAAAGAATCCTGTTGCCATCAGGAACGGGAATTGGATACAGTTGGAGCATGAAACTCATCATCGCAAGCGATATCCATGGCAGCGCTCCGCAGACGGAGAAACTGCTTGACATCTTCCAGAAGAGCGGTGCCGGGAAACTGGTGTTGCTCGGAGACATCCTCTATCACGGTCCGCGCAACGATCTTCCCGAGGGGTACAACCCGAAGAAGGTAATCAGTCTGCTGAATCCCCTGAGGACCCGGATTCTCTCGGTGCGGGGAAACTGCGAGGCAGAGGTGGACCAGATGGTCCTTGAGTTCCCTGTCCTTGCCGATTACGCCATCCTTATGGTCGACGGCATGACCATCTACCTGACCCATGGACACCACTACAACGCCGAACACATGCTTCCCATGGAAAAGGGAGATTTGATGCTGCACGGCCATACCCATATCCCGGGAATCTGGCACGTGGGGGAGAATACCATCCTCAACCCCGGTTCCATCTCCATCCCCAAAGGCGGTTTCAAGCCCTCCTACATGCTCTACGAGGACCGGCATTTCTCCATCCGTACCTTCGAAGGGGAGGAACTATTCTCCTATCAGGCATGAACTACTAGGAATCATACGAGAACGAAAAAGGGAATGGTGTTCGGATAACGAACCAATCAAAGGAGAGACGCCATTTCCATGAGCGACCATATCATGGCAATCTTCGGTGTTGCCGGCTGGCAGAACAGGGCGCAAGCAGGTGTCTGTGACAGAAGGCGCCGTTATGGTCGGGAAACAATAACCGACTGGAGGAGAATTTTCTCAATCTATTCCCTCCTCAGATATTGTCGCTATGCTCCTTGTTGGTTTCTTCATCATAACTTATTTTAGGTTACAAGTAAAATAATTGGCTCAAATCAGGTTTTGTGGGATGGCGTGCTTGCAGAAACATCGTCAGCCTTCGAAGCCCCACTGAACGGCAGGTTTGGACGATGCCATCCGGATTTGATGCAAGAATCGACGTCCTCTCATGGAAAATGGGCGTTCTTTGCCACAAACACACGGCTGTGGTATCCTTGAGGCATGAACAAGCAACTTCCTCCCATCATGACGGAAAACAGCTCGTTCTCGAACCTCCGTGAGAGCGGGTGCATCTATGTGGACAAGACAGGTTACATCGCGAAACTGATCGCCATATCGGGGAAGATGTACTTTCTGTCCCGTCCCCGCCGTTTCGGGAAGACGCTGACCGTCTCCACCTTGGAGGCGATCTTCCAAGGAAAGCGTGAACTGTTCAAAGGCCTCGCCATTGATTCTCTGGACTACGACTGGAAGACCTACCCTATCATCCACATCGACTTCGGGGACTGCGGGAAAAGCACTCCCGAGGGGCTGGACGGGTGGCTGAAGGACCGGATCGAGGAGGTTGCCGACCTTTACGGGGTCGGGCCGCTGGACATGGCCAAGACGAGCGACGACCTGTTCGCGAAGCTCATCCTGCTGCTTTCCAAGAAAGACAAGGTCGTGGTGCTGGTCGACGAGTACGACAAGGTGCTTTCGGACAACGTATTCTCCCCCGAGGTGGAGGATCTGCACACGGTATTGGGGAACTTCTACCAGGTGGTCAAGACGAAGAGGGCCCTGCTGCGGTTCGTCTTCATCACCGGTGTGACGAGATATGCGATGGTGAATGAGTTCTCCGGGCTGAACAACCTGAACAATATCTCGATGGATTCGGACTACGCGACGATGCTGGGCTATACCCAGGAGGAACTGGAAGGGAACTTCGCCGGCTATATCGAACAGGGGATCAAGGACACGGGGATGGGCCGGGAGGCGTACCTAGGGAAGGTGCGGGAGATGTACGACGGCTACCGGTTCGCGCCGGGATGCGAGACGGTGTACAACCCGGTGTCGGTGGG
>JAQYHB010000010.1 GCA_028722305.1 Spirochaetales bacterium | reverse complement strand
TGAAACTCCTTTGCTGGTCTTGGTGCAATTGGTTGATCGCACCTCCATCTTCCGCAAAGGAGTTTCTTCTTTTCAACCTGTTCATCGCTAAAGCTACTTGGAACCTCCGGCCCAGCCGGAGGTTTTCGAGGAACAAAAAAGAAAGGTGCAGGATATCACCCCGCACCTTTTTACGCATCCTTCAGGCCTTACAGAGGCTTGCATGCCTCTTGCAGCCAATCGGGATTCTCCACCTTGTCCTTCAACGTCTCATAGACATGCTGGTGATAGGCGTTGACCTGTTCGACCTCCTCTTTGGAAAGCAGACTGACATCAATCAATCTTCGTTCGTAGGGACAAAGCGTCAGCGTCTCGAACTTGTAGAACTGGCCGAACTCGGTCTTCATGGCAGGAACCGTCGCAATCAGGTTCTCAATGCGGATGCCGTGGCGGCCTTCCTTGTAGATGCCAGGCTCGTCGCTGGTCACCATGCCGATTTCCATCGCCACGTTGATCGGACGGGCGTTGATCCGTTGCGGTCCCTCATGGAC
The DNA here is from genome assembly GCA_028722305.1 of Spirochaetales bacterium. Classification (GTDB taxonomy): domain Bacteria; phylum Spirochaetota; class Spirochaetia; order Sphaerochaetales; family Sphaerochaetaceae; genus RUG023. Next base: position 5,743 of record JAQYHB010000010.1, on the reverse strand, counting down.
ATTCAGGCGGAAACCTACCCCGTGCCCGGTGCCGTGGAAGAACGACATGCCATCCTTCCACATGAACTGCTTGGCGAGAATATCCAGTTGGTAACCGCAGGTTCCCTTAGGGAAGACCGCCGCGGCAAGGGCGAGATGCCCCTTCAGCGTGACGGTGTAGTCATGAATCTCCTCCGCTGTCGGCTCGCCGAAGACAAGCGTGCGGGTGATGTCGGTCGTGCCAAAGCGATACTGCCCGCCACTGTCAAGCACCACCAGACCACGAGTCACAGGGCTATGTTCCTCCTCGCTCGGGCAGTAGTGGCACATGGCTCCATTGGGACCGAATCCGGCAATTGTGCCGAACGATTCGTCCAGGCAGTCCGGGTTCTTCAAGCGCTCGGCGTCCAACATCTGACAGAGCTGCAGCTCGTCATAGGTGGTCTTTCCGCTGAAATCCAGACGGGAGAGGAAGTTCACCATGGCGACACCATCAAGCACATGGGCCCTGCGCATACCCGCCATTTCTGTCGGGTTTTTCCGAGCCTTCAGTTCGGTGGTGATGTCCTGGCCGAACACCACGTGGGCCTTGCCAAGCGCGGCCTGCATCAGCACGTTGGTACGGTCCGGATTCATGTAGACCGCGTCCTTTGCCTTGACGAGACCACGAATCGTCTTCGCCGCGGCCTCGTAGGGCATGACGTCCATATCGGCGCGCACTTCTTTTAGCAGGTCCGCGCTGAAGCGGGAGATATCGGTGAACAGCCACGCGTGATTCTTCCCCAGCAACAGATAGGAAAGAAACACAGGGTTGTACTTGATATCGTCGCCACGCAGGTTGGTCGCCCAAGCTATGTCGTCAATCGCGCAAACCAGATAATAGGTACAGCCTTTCTCCTCCATGACCTTCCGGACTTGGGAGAACTTCTCGGCGCGGGACAGTCCCGCATAGCGCTTTTCCACCTCGACCACCTTGCTATCCGGCACAGCCGGACGGTCAGTCCAGATCTGGTCGAGCAGATCAGGCATCGGGGTCAGGGAAATACCCTTTTCCGCCAGAGAGCCCGACATCCGCTGGCAATCGGAAACGGAAATGGTCTCCTGGTCGATACCGACTACCTTTCCCTTCTTCAGGTTGGCCTTGATCCAGTCGACTGGAGAAGGAGTATCCTCCCAATCCTGCTTCATCAGCCTGTAGCAGGACCCTTCAATCTGCTTGGCTCCCTGCACATAGTAACGGGAATCGACCCATAGCAACGCATCGGTCCTCGTGATGACCACGGTTCCGGCACTGCCGGTAAAACCGCTTATCCAAGCCCTGCTTCTCCAGCGAGGACAGACGTATTCGCTCTGATGGGGATCGGTGCCGTTGACATACCAGCAATCGATACCATTGTTCCGCATCAGTTTCCTAAGCTGTTTCACTCGTTCATCTATCATCATAGCGTTGGCTTCCTTACTCCTTTCCGAATCCACAATACTACAATTCCCGCCAGAATCATGCCAAGGCAGAAAATCTGCCCGAGGGAGATATTGAGCAGGGAGGTGAATAGAGAAATCGCGTCCGCCCCCGGACCTAAGGAAATAATGAATCCCAAGTTTTCGTCCGGAGTCCGGAAATACTCGATGAAGAACCGCGCCACGCCGTAGCCAATCAGGTACCAGGCAAGCACGAAGCCTGACTGATGGCGCTTCCGCCTCGGTCTGACCAGGCACCATAGGAAGAGAAAGAGCACCACTCCCTCGAACAACGCCTCGTACAATTGGGATGGGTGGCGCGGCAAGTTGACCATCATCCCCTTCTGATATGCGATTCCCACCTTGTCACAGACATCCCTGACCCAGGCATAGTTGGTCGAGAGCCTTGGCGCATCGGGGAAAACCATGGCCCACGGAGCTGTCGACACCCTTCCCCAGAGCTCTCCGTTGATGAAATTGCCAAGGCGACCGAACGTATAGCCAAGCGGGATGCCGGCGCAGGCGAGGTCGCAGCAAGTAAGGAAATCCTTGTGATGCTTGCGGCTGAACCAAACCCCACCCAACAGACAGCCGAGAAGGCCACCATGATAGCTCATGCCGGCAAGCCCGACAAAACGTCCATTCTCGAATGGCCAGAAAATTTTCCAAGGGTGGATCCAGTTGTCCCACGTTCCGTCATAGACCAGCTGGGAAACCAAGCGGGCACCGATAAGCAACAGAAGTATGCAACGAAAAAACAGGTCGTCCACCTCATCTCGGCTCCATCCAGGTTCCTCGTGGGTCGTTTGCCAGATTACCAGGAGATAGGTAATCGCGAAGGCGAGCACATACATGAGTCCATACCAACGGAATGGCAACGAGGGGATGATTTCAGCGTGTAACCACGATGGATAGGAGAGATACCAAGCCATGACAAAAGCATATTTCCAACCATCATTGGGGTCAAGCCGACTATATTCGTGGAGAATCATTGAGTTTTAGTGACAACTGCTTGTCTCTTTCGCTATATTTGGTCATATGAAACACATGCACCGCCTGGCGGCATTTTCCGCCCTTCTCATATCAGTTTCCTCTCTCTTCGCCAGTGGCAACCCAGAGGGACAGACCCAGCTTTTGAAGCAGTTGAACACTGTTTCCTCGACCGGAACCCTGCAGGCAGACCAGATCCAGCAAGACATGGGTTCTTTGACCATGCTCTACCGATATATCGATTCCCTCTATTACGAGGATGTCGACAAGGCTGTGGTGAAGGAAAGTCTGGCGACCGCCATGCTCGATGCCCTAGGGGACAAATACTCCTTCTACACGCCGAAGGAAGAATCGGAAAGTTACGAGGAGCAGATTTCCGGCAAATACGGAGGTATCGGCGTCTATCTGTCCAAGCCCAGCCCGAAGAACATCGACCCGGACGACCCCTCGACCTACATGGTCACCATCGACTCCCCTTTCAAGGGCTCTCCAGCCCAGCGCGCGGGCCTCTTGTCCGGTGACATGATTAGCGCGATTGACGGCGAGTCTGTGCGGGACATGACCAGCAGCGAGGCCTCAAAAAAAGTACGTGGAGAGGCCGGAACGGAAGTGACCCTCACCGTGGTGCGTGACGGCTCCACCTTCGACATCACCTTGGTCCGTGAAATCATCGACTCTCCTGTGGTGGAAGGAACGATGCTGGACCACCAGATCGGATACATAGCGGTCTCCAGCTATACCACCGACGTGAGCCAGCAGTTCCTGGACAAGATCCGCGAGTTGAAAGGTCAGGGGATGGAGTACCTGATTATCGATGAAAGGAATAACGGCGGAGGCAATGTCAACGAGGCTCTGAAAATGGCCGATATCTTCCTTCCCTCCGGAGCGACCATCGTCACGATGGAAGGACGCAAGGGCACCAACACCAATCAGCGCTATGTCTCTGACGGAGCCCAGCAGATCGGGCAGAACCTGCCCGTGGCAATCCTGGTCAACGGAGGAACCGCCAGCGCATCGGAAATTTTCGCCGCTGCCTTACATGACAACAACCGCGCCACGTTGGTGGGAACCAAGACCTTCGGGAAAGGCATTTTCCAGACGGTATTCCCCTTTGATGACGGCTACGTCCAGTTGACCACCGGCCATTACTACACGCCGAACGGAATCAACATCCACGGTACCGGCATCGAGCCGGATATCGTCTCGGCGGACACCAAACTGGAGGACGACCAGATTCCTGCATATGAGCAGATGATGAAGGACAAAGCCCCGCAGGAATTTGTGAAGGCCCATCCCGAGTACACGATGGAGAACGTGCAAAAATTTGTCGACGAGAACAAAGACCGCGGTATCAACGAGAACGTCCTGAAAGTGCTGGTTCGCAACGAGTATTACTCGAAACGGCGCTTCTCCGAGATGCCTGTAGCCGATCCAGCCTACGATTCTCAGTTGCAACGTGCCATCGACTTCTTTGTTCAGGGGAAATGATGCGACAATACCTTCTGCCGAAAACCTATGCTGGAGAAGGAACAATCATCCTTTCCGAACGAGACAGCCGGTACCTGACCAAGGTGCTTCGATACGTTCCGGGAACCTGCTTCAACGGAATTGACCAGAAAGGAAAGGTATATGACCTTGTCCTTATCGATAAGCAGACCCTTGGGGTAAGCCCCGCTGTAAATGGAAAAGCGAAGCGAGAGAGCGATACGCTTCCATCTGTAAAAAGTCTTCCGAGACTTCACCTGCTCCAGTGCCTATGCAAGGGCAAGAAGGATGATTTGATCATCCGCCAAGCGACGGAAATCGGCGTTCATTCCATCACCTTCGTCCAAAGCAAGTTTTGCGTTTCGGATACCTCAAGCAAAACAAACAAAGCAATGAAAGCACGAAACGAGCGCTATGAGGCCATCATCAAAGAAGCTATCCAGCAAAGTGGCTCGGCTATTCCGACCAGCCTCACCCCAGAAGTGCTTGGAATCGAGGAAGTTCCGGAATTCTGCAAGAACGGGCTTGGAATCTTCTTTCATCAGGATCCACTGGAAAACCAGCAAAGCCTTGGGGAGCTGCTTGCGGGACAAACGCCAAACGCAGACATCTACCTGCTTGTGGGAAGCGAGGGCGGTTTTTCAGACGATGAGTGCACTCTCTTGAAGCAAAAAGGCATGTATCCCGTTCTGTTGAAAACCAACATCCTTCGAGCAGAGACTGCGGCAGTCTACGCGCTTGCGGCATGTCAGAGCCTCTTGCAAGAGAAACCGCTTCTTTCCGTTTAAGATATTTGCCGCAAAGTACTCCGAAAAGAAGGCATTCTTTCCCTTCAATACAGTTTTTCTCCCAGTTTGGTCCAAATCGCCGAAGAATACCGTTTATTAGGGTATGAATGTGCGAAAGAAATGCCCGCCGGGAGGGCGTCTGTCCCGGGAAAAGGTGTATGACAGGAAGTTCAAGACTTTCGTGATGCACAAGGAGGTCTTCGCCTTTACCGCCGCCCATCTGGTCCGGCAGTTCAAGGGCGTCCCCTATCAGGAGCTGGTCGGTCTGGTCCAGCGGGACGACCGCGAGCGGGATACGGCCCGCCTCGACACCCTGGCAGGATTCAGGTCGGACAGACGGCTCTGCGCCCAGATGAACATCGAGGGGCAGAACCTTTCCCCCGGCTACCGGGACATCAGCACGCGGATGCTGCGCTACCCCTGCCGGCTGGTCGCCGACCAGAAAGGAAATCCGGTGCCCACCGTCTCGCTGTAAGAGTCAGCGTAAAAAGGCCCGAGAGAGTCAGCGGAAAAGGGAACGAAGGAGTCAGCGAAAGGGGCGCGAAACAGACAAGCAGTCTGGGACACAAGAAAGCCATTCCGCATCCTGCTAGAATGCCTTCGCGAATTGGATTGGAGCCAGTGCGAAGGAGCGATCATGCAGAAAGACGAAAAGGCTCTGGGGATTATACTACCAGAGATCGAGGAGATGAAGGAGGAAGGCAAGTACTCCTACCGGGACGGGAAGCCGAATCTCGCCGAGCTGTCGAGGCGCACCGGGTTCTCGAGGAAGGTGCTTGGGAGGCTTTCCCGGAAAGGGTTCAAGGCGGGACCGGCAGGCCCACGAGGAGAACCTGCTGCTCAGGAGCAGGATCCTCGCCGGCTCGATTCCCAGAAACACCAGGCTCCGGCGCGAGGACCGGTGCTTGCGTCTGGAGCGGCTGCTGGAGGAGAACGGCGCCCTGTACCGGTGCTACCTGCTCGTCGACCAGCTCAGGGGCGCCTTCACCTCCCGGGACACCCGGGACCCGCAGCTGCTGCGCGAACGCTTCCAGGCCTGGCTG
>JAQYHB010000009.1 GCA_028722305.1 Spirochaetales bacterium | reverse complement strand
GCTGGGGGACTTCGCCGAGGCGGGCGTCTGCGGCACCGCAGCCGTCATCTGCCCGATCGGCATGGTCCACAGCGAGAGGAAGGACATCTACATCCCCAGCGGCATGGACAAGCCGGGCCCGGTCATCTCCAAGCTCTACGACACCCTTACCGGCATCCAGATGGGCCGCATCCAGGCCCCGGAAGGCTGGATTTACGAAATCAAGGCGGAAAACTAACGGTTGCGGATGTGGATAAGGCAGGCTCCTCGCAAGGGGAGCCTGTTTCTGTTTATAGAAATTTTTTCCGAAAACCAATTGACACAAAACGTGGTACGTGGAAGTATTGATGTCAAGGAGTGTTTCTATATGAAAGAACAAGAGATTCCCTACAAGATCTATCTGAGTGAAAACGAAATCCCGAAATATTGGTATAACGTCCGTGCGGTCATGAAGAACAAGCCGGCACCTTTGCTCAATCCAGGCACCCATCAGCCGATGACATCCGACGAGCTGAGCCATGTCTTCTGCGACGAGCTTGTGAAGCAGGAGCTTGACGATACGGACGAGCTGATTCCCATCCCGCAGGAAATCCGGGACTTCTACAAGATGTATCGTCCTTCTCCGCTGGTACGCGCCTACTGTCTGGAGAAGCAGCTCGGCACTCCTGCCCACATCTACTACAAGTTCGAGGGCAACAACACCAGTGGGAGCCACAAACTGAACAGCGCCATCGCCCAAGCCTATTACGCGAAGAAGCAGGGGCTGAAGGGGGTGACGACCGAGACTGGCGCCGGACAGTGGGGGACAGCCCTTTCGATGGCATGCGCCTACTTCGGCCTTGACTGCCATGTCTTCATGGTCAAGTGCTCCTACGAGCAGAAGCCCTTCCGCCGCGAGGTGATGCGGACCTATGGCGCCAGAGTCACACCATCGCCTTCGATGACGACCAACGTCGGAAGGAAAATCAACGAGGAATTCCCGGGAACCAACGGCAGCCTTGGTTGCGCGATCAGCGAGGCGGTGGAGGAAGCGGTCTCCCATGAAGGGTATCGTTACGTGCTCGGAAGCGTGCTGAGCCAGGTGTTGCTCCACCAGTCGGTCATCGGGCAGGAGACCATGACGGCGTTGGACAAGTATGGCGTCACACCAGACATCATCATCGGATGCGCCGGTGGCGGTTCCAACCTCGGCGGCCTGATTGCCCCGTTCGTCGGAAGAGAGCTGAAGGGTGGTCCGAAATACCAGATTATTGCCGTCGAGCCGGCATCCTGCCCGTCGATGACACGGGGAGTCTATGCCTACGACTTCTGCGATACCGGGCACGTCTGCCCGCTTGCGAAGATGTACACCCTTGGCAGCGAGTTCATCCCCTCGCCGAACCATGCGGGAGGTCTCCGCTACCATGGCATGGCTTCCATCGTCAGCCAGCTCTACCATGACGGCATCATCGAGGCACGGTCGGTCGAGCAGACTTCGGTTTTCAAGGCTGCCGAATACTTCGCGAGAGTGGAGGGAATCCTTCCCGCTCCGGAGTCTAGCCACGCCATCAGGGTCGCGATCGACGAGGCTCTGAAGTGCAAGGAGACTGGCGAGGCGAAGAACATCGTCTTCGGCCTGACCGGTACCGGATATTTCGACATGGTCGCCTACCAGCAGTTCAACGATGGCGCCATGAACGACTTCATCCCGACCGACGCCGATTTGGAGAAGTCGATCAGCCAGATTCCCCATTTCCCAGGCAACCTTGCCTGAGAGTGGGCCAGGAGGCAAAGCAAGAGGCCGGTACCGTTTTGGTGCCGGCCTCGACTTGTCCTTTTTCCCCGAGCTTTTACGCTTTTTCCCAGACCAGCCTGGTGAAGCGTTCGATCTCTTCCTTGGTCCGGGCATGAAGGATGAAGAACTCGTTGCCCAGGTCATCTGCAATCGCCTCGGGCATCCGCTCGTGCATCGCCACATGGCCCTGGCAGGCGGCAAGCACCTCTTCCGAGCTGTAGCGGTAGTGGAAACGGTCCCGCCTGCTCAGATACAGGCAGAAATGGTCGTCCCCGCCGGGCTTCTTCCGGTTCTCGTCGAAGCAGACCATGTCGGCCCAGATCTCGTAGACATCGGTCGAGTGGGCCCAGTCCATCATGTCCGGAGTATATCCACCTGCGGGACGCATGTTGGCCTCAAGCCCGATGAAATCCCCCTTTTTGCCAAGCCCTTTCTTGTCAGCGTCAAGACAGAAGAACTCGAAGTGGATGAAGCGGCTCTTGACACCGAAGGCCTTCAGTGTGGCCCTGCCGCGCTGTCGTAGCTGGGCGGGGACGCCTTTCAGCACACAGTAGGAGAGCTCGAGCTGCCTATGGACGATCTCCATCATCGAAGGCGGGAAAACCGACGAGGACTCGAAAAGGATTTCCCCCTTGCTGTTGACAATCGCGTCGTAGGAATAAATCGAGCCGCTGACAAACTCCTCCATGACGTAGTCCTGCCCGTCCTTGTTCTTGAAGAACTGGACCAACTCGTCGTCATTGGAAAGCTTGTAGGTATGGTTCGCCCCGACTCCGACGTCCGGCTTGACGATGACGGGATAGGCGACCCTGTCGATGAAACGTCTGGCCGACTCGATGTCGGTCACCATGCTCTGGCGCGCGGTGGGCACCCCGGCCAGCTTATAGAAACGCTTCATGGCGCTTTTCTGCTTGTAGTTGCCGATTTCCGCGGCACCGACACCAGAAGTCACATGGAAGTCGGTGCGGAGCCTGGCATCCGTTTCCAACCAGAACTCGTTGTTGCTCTCGATCCAGTCGATTTTCCCATACTTCCAGGCATAGAATGCTACCGCCTTGTACATGTCAGGATAGTTCTGCATGTTGGGTACATAGTAGTAGTCGTTCAGCGAGGAGCGGACCTCTCCAGGAAGCGAACCTTGCGGACAGTCTCCGATACCAAGGACGATAGCGCCATTTTGGCGGAGCCGTTGGCAGAACTGCCAATACGTGTGGGGAAAGTGCGGGGAGATAAAGATTACATTCATTCCAGTGCCTCCAGCATGAAAGGAAGGAAGTAGACAATTTGTTTTTTCCACCATGGCCAATCATGGTTGACATCAGTGCCCCAATAGTCGATCCAGGCGGGGACGCCCAGCCGCACAAGCTGCGCCTCGAGGTCTCGGGTGGTGCGGATGCCATCGTCTTCCCACGCGCCCTGCCCGACACAGACGACAATCTGGCTCTTCTGGTAGAGCTTCACGTAGGGATGGTTCTTTGGCATGCCCCTGAGATAGGCAAGAGGGGCGTTGTCGTAGAGTCTCTTGTCCATCCAGTCACCGAAGAAGAAGTTGGTGTCATACACTCCGCTCATGGCGAGACAGCCACCGAACAGGTCCGGGCGGCGAAGGAAGGTGTTGACCGAATGGTTGGCGCCCATGCTGCAGCCGGTGGTGATTGGACGCCGGTTTTCCTCGATGAGCGGCACCACGTCCTCGCAGACCGACTGGAAATAGTCTTCCTGCACCTGCGCGCGATGGCTCTTGTCGCCATTTGTGTCCGACCAGCTTTCCTGGTCGACCGAATCGATGCAGTAGAGCCTGATCGCTTCGCTGTCGATAAAGGGGCGCAACACCTCGATCATGCCGAAGTCTTCCCACTGTTCCGCCTTGCCGTCCTGAGTTGGGAAGACCAGGAAGGGATAGCCCTTCGCCCCATAGGTAATCAGCTGCATATCCCTTCGCAGCCGCTTGCTGTGATACGAAGCATGTGTGACCTGCATCAGAACCTCCTGTCAGTCAACCAGTTCCGCGATATCCGGGAACAGAGCGAGACTCCGTTTCAAGATGCCCTTCATCTGGGCGATGGCGACTCCGTAGTTGGTCATCGGTATTCCCTCGGCCTGGGCCATGCGCATGCGGTACTGCACCTCCTTGCCGTTCAGCATGCAGCCACCGCAGTGGATGACCACCTTGTAACGGGAAAGATCCTCGGGAAATCCGGTGCCCGACGAGGTCTCGATACGTAGCTGTTTGCCGGTATGCTGGTACAGCCATCTGGGAATCTTCACCGTGCCGATATCCATGCACTGGCGGTGATGGGTGCACCCTTCGCTGATCAGGACGGTATCCCCGTCCTGCAGGTGCTCCAAGGCGACCACTCCCTCGACTGCTTGCTTGAGGAAACCCTTGTAGCGCGCCATCAAGATGGAAAAGGAGGTGAGGGGAATGTCTAGGGGGGTATCCCGCGAGACCCGTTCGAACGCCTGGCTGTCGGTGATCACCATGGCGGGTTTTTCCTGCAGGTTGGCAAGAGCCCGTTTGAGCTGGTCCTCGATCACGACGACACAGCTGCAACCCGCCTCGAGCACATCCCGGATCGCCTGCTGCTGGGGCAGGATCATCCGTCCTTTCGGGGCTGAGCTGTCGATTGGCGTGACCAGTACCGCGGTCTGCCCTGCCCTGAGCAGATCCCTGACCAACGGCTTGTCGATCTCCCCGTTGCCGCAAAGGTGGCCGATCGCCTCCTTCAATGCATGGATACCCTCTCCGGTGGTGGCGCTTACCCACACGGTGTGGGGTTGGGAGGGATGGGGTGATTGCGCCAAATCCATCTTGTTCTGCGCGACCAGATAGGGGAGGCCTCTCTGCTCGAAGAGCGAGACCAGCTCCTTTTCCGCTTGGGTAAAGGCTGTGGTCGCGTCGTGGACCAGGATGGCGATGTCGCACCGGGCAAGCACCCTTCGGGTGCGCTTGACGCGTTCCTCTCCCAAAGCGCTTTCATCGTCCAGCCCCGGAGTGTCGATGATGACAACCGGACCGAGGGGAAGCAGCTCCATCGTCTTGGATACCGGGTCGGTCGTGGTGCCCCGGCTCTGGCTGACGATGGCCATATCCTGGCCGGTAATCGCGTTTACCACGCTGGATTTACCTGCGTTGCAGAGGCCGAAAAAGCCGATATGTGTCCGTATTGCCACGGGCGTTGAATTCAGTGACATAGGTTCCTCTTTCGCGTTCATCTTAGCACGAATGGGCTTTTGTACACACTTGAATATACGGGAAAAGTGAGGATATAATCAGGCGGTTATGCGGCGCCAAGGTTTTGCTCGCTATCAGGGAGCCACCAAGATTCTCAAAGGTTTTCCCGAATACCTCCAATCCCTTACGATGCAACGCGCCTCCTTTGTCGCGCCATTGACGTTTGCCTTCGAGGCCTTGATGATGGCAATCCTCCTGATTTCCCGCCATGTGCCGATGGTGAGTCCCCTCTACAAGAGCACTTCCTGGCTGGTGGGCCACCTGATCAGCTACGCGGCGGTGATGGTGGCGAGCCTGTGCCTTGCGCTCGTTTCCCGCCGTTTCAGGGCAGGGCGGACTGGAGGGAAATGCGCGCAGGTCATCCTGGTGGGGTATCTGGTCGTTTGTCTCGCTTCCGGTGTCTACATCTCCAGCTGCGACTACCAGTGGGGCGGACAGGCCACCACCTTCGTGCTGATGGACATCATAGCCTTCTGCGTTTTCCTCCTGCCGCCGTGGCTTGAGGTCCTCTTGTGCACGTTGACCTTCCTGTGCTTTGGGTTGGCCATGTTTTATTCCGGCCTTCCCAACGAGGGCGATGTGCTGAACTACGTGATCCTGTATCTGAGCCTTCGGCTCTTCGCTCTGGTCCACTGGAGGGAGCAGTGCGGTTTCTATGCGACGCGCCAGCGGATGGAGCAGGTTGAGGCGCGGCTGTCCGAGCAGTCGGTTTACGACAACGAGAGCCGGATGAAGAACCATCTCGCCCTGAAAAGGGACTACGCCCAGTATATCAACCATCCTCTCAGCGTTGTGGCGATCCACATCCACAGCGTCCTTGACCCGCTGGTCCTTCCCCTGTTCACGGAGGGCCTGGTGCGGGCGTTCCGCAAACCTTCCTGCTACCACATGGGCAAGCAGGAGTTCCTGGTAATGCTGCCAGAGGTCTCCGAGAAGCAGGCCTCCGCGATGATCCGCGACTGGCAGGCGGGAGTAAGGACGCTGGTGGACGAGAGCGGGGTGGAGGAATTCCACTTCGTCTGTTCGTTGCATACCGCCCGTCCCGCGACCTTGGAGGAATGCACGATGATGGTCGATAGCGCCTTTTCCGAGGCGCGTGAGCGGTAGTTGCCGAAGGGGGGTGAAAAGCCGATACTGGTGTCATGCCAGAGATTTCCATCATTGCGCGGATCCATACCGATTTCGCCACCAAGTTCGGAGTCCCGCGACAAAGCGGCCTAGTCGACGATCTGGAGGGCCGTATCGTCTTCGAGCGCGAATTCCGTCGGAGCGACGCCCTCCGAGGCATTGACCGTTTCAGCCATCTTTGGCTGATCTGGCAGTTCTCCGAGACGCTCCGTACAAACTGGTCTCCCACCGTGCGGCCGCCTCGCCTGGGCGGAAATGCCCGTCTGGGGGTCTTCGCCACAAGGTCCCCCTTCCGACCAAATGGGCTGGCCCTTTCCTCGGTGCGTCTTGAGCGGGTGGAGTGGGATACTCCCGAGGGAGCGGTCCTGGTGGTCCGAGGGGCCGACCTGATGGATGGGACCCCGATTTTCGACATCAAGCCCTATCTGCCCTATACCGACATCCATCCGGACGCCACCGGAGGCTTCACCGAACAGGTGGAGCGGAGACTGCTCGAGGTCGCAATTCCCGATGGCCTGCTGGCCAAGGTGCCCGAGGAAAAGCGGAAGGCTTTGGCGGGGGTGCTCGCCCAGGATCCACGACCGAGCTACCAGCACGACCCCAGCCGTCTGTATGGCATGGAATTCGCGGGAATGGAGGTGCGTTTCCGTGTCGACGGAAATCGCCTTGAGGTCGTTGAGATTGCTCAAATCACCGCGTAAAGCTGTTTCCTTGTCTTGAAATAATAGCCGTACTCGAAGACCAGCATGACGCTCCAGCCGCCAAGGCAGGCCCATGCCTCTCCGACGATACCCATCTGCGGTACCCATAGGAAGACCAGGACGGTGCGGATGGAAATCTGGATCAGTGTGGAGTAGAGGGTCAGCTTCATGTTGCCCACGCCCCGGAAAAACCCTTGGATCGCGTTGGTCAGGCAGGGCATGATGTAGAAGAATGCCTTGACTGCGAGGTAGTCGACGACCATGCGGATCATCTCCGTGCTTCCGGTCGGGGTCAACAGCAGGGCTACCGGCCGTTTGAGCAGCAGGATGGCGACACAAATGATCGGGAAATAGGCCACTGCCAGCTCCATGCCCTCGCGGAATGTCTGCCGGACCCGTTCCCTTTTCCGCGCGCCGTGGTTCTGGGCGGCGCAGGTCATGATGCTGTGTCCGATCGACTGGGCGGGAATGCACCCGAAATCATCGACGCGGCAGACGGCGTTGAAAGCGCCCATGGCGATGATGCCCTGGCTGTTGATCACGCTCTGGATCAAGAGTTTGCCAATCGGCTGGGCCGCTTGCTGCAATGCGGTCAGAAGACCGTTTCGCAACGTGGCCTTCAAAAGCCGGTGGTCGATCACCCATTGCCCGCGCCCCAATTGCAGGGCATCGACATGGCGGGAGACGTAGAGCATGCACAGCAAGGCGCTCAGCGCCTGGCTGATGACGGTGGCGATGCCGGCGCCGATGACACCCCATCGGAAGCACGCCACGAACAGGAGGTCAAGGAAGATGTTCAGGGTTGCGGCGAAACCAAGAAAGGCCACAGGTGTCTTGGAATCCCCGATGGAGCGGAGGGCGGCAGTCCACAGGTTGTACTGGAAGGTGAAGAGGAAACCGATAAAGACGATCCTTAGGTAGGTGACCGCCAAGTCCGCCGCCTCGCTGGGGACGTTGATCCAGCGGATGATATCGGAAGAGAACAGGAACCCCAGCGCGAAGACGACCAGGCTGGTCCAGAATCCAAAAAGGATCGTAGTGGAGAATTCCCTTTTCAGCGCGCTTGCATCCTTCGCCCCGTAGTACTCGCTCATCAGCACGCCAGCGCCGATGGAGAGCCCTGAGACTCCGAGGATGACGATGGTCATGATCGGATTGGCGGTACTGACCGCCGCCAAGGCGTCGGCGCCGACGAACTTTCCGATTACGATCGAGTCGACGGCGTTGTAGGTGAGCTGGAGCAAGTTTCCCAGCACCATAGGTACCGCATAGGAGAGCAGATGCCCCTTGATGCTTCCCTCTGTCATATCACGCATAGCACACTCCCGTGGGCATTCTAGCCAAAAGCCTTCCCCGAGGGGAAGGGATGGAGGGTCAGGCCTCCTCGGCCTTTTCTCCCAGTTCCAACCACCGTTGTTCCATCGTCTCGAGCTCCTTGCCTAGCTGCTCGTACTTCGCGCTCCGTTCCGCCAATGTTCCGAGCTCTGTCGTTTCCGGGGTGGCGAAGCTGGCTTCCAGCTCGTTCCTGAGCTTGGTGGCCTCGTCGATGTTCGCGCCCAGCTCCTCGAATTCCCTTTTCTCTCGGAAGGTCAGCCCTTTCTTCTCCGCATGGATGCGTTCACGCGGGGCGGAAACCGTCTCCTTCTGTTTCGTCCGTTGCTTGGCTGCCCTGTCATCGACCTCGTAATCGCTGTAGCATCCCTCGTACGGGTGGACAAGCTTGTCGGCCTCGCCGAGGACAAAGAGTTTGGTGCAGGTCTGGTCGAGAAAGGCACGGTCGTGGCTGACGACCAGGACACAGCCGGAGAAGTCGCGGATGTACTGCTCGAGATTCTCCATCGTCTCCAGGTCCAAGTCGTTGGTCGGCTCGTCGAGCAGCAGGAAGTTGGGGTTGGAGAGCAACCGGCTGACCAGGTACAGGCGCCGTTGCTCGCCACCGGAGAGGGAAGAGATCACCTGCCGTTGCATGACGGGAGGGAATCCGAAGATTTCCAGGAACCTTCCCGGGGAGACGATTTCGTCCTTGCTCAGCCTGATCCGCTCTGCGATGTCGCTGACATATTCGGTGATGGTCTTTCCCTGAGGAAGTTCCCGGCTCTTCTGGTCGTAATAGGCGAAGGTCGTGTTGACTCCGACCTCAAGCTTTCCAGAATCAGGAGCCGTCCTGCCTACGATGATGTCCATCATCGTGCTTTTGCCTGCCCCGTTCGGCCCGACCAGGCCGATCCGGTCCCCGGGAAGGAAGTCATAGCTGAAATCCTTGAAGAGGATGTTTTCACCATAGCCCTTGGAGAGATGCTCGATCTGGAGGATTTTCTTTCCAAGCCGGCGCTCCTGGCTGGCGAACTGGCGTTGCGCCTCGTGCCCGACAGAGCGGACCTTGCCTTGCATCTCCTGGATGCGCGCGATGCGCCCTTGCTGCTTGGTGGTGCGGGCCTTTGCCCCGTGCCCGAGCCAGTCCAGCTCCCGCCGCAGGATGTTCTTCAACCGCGCCTGTTCCTTCTTCTGGTCCTCCAGACGGGTCTCCTTCCGTTCCAGGTAGGCGGCGAACGAACCGGGATGATAGAAGATCGTCCCCTCGTCCAGCTCGAGAATGCTGGTGGCCACTGTGTCCAGAAAGTAACGGTCGTGGGTGACGACAAGTACCGTCTCCTTGCCATTGTGGATCCTGTTCTCCAGCCATTCGATGGTAGGGATGTCCAGGTGGTTGGTCGGCTCGTCAAGCAACAGGAGATTTGCCTTTGCCGCCATCAGACGGGCGAGCGCCGCTTTCTTCAATTGTCCCCCGGAAAGCTCCGCCATCGGCTGGCTGTAGTCGAAGATTCCCAGCTCCCCAAGCAAGGCATGGTAGTCGTTTTCCAGATTCCAGCAGTCCAGCGCGTCCAAGGCAGTGGCGGAAACCGATTCGTGGCCAAGCTCCCGGCGCCGTAGCTCGATGCGTTTGCCTTCCCCTTCGAAGAGGAAGGAATCGACGCTAGCGCCCTCTTGAAACGTGATTATCTGGGAAAGGGTGGCGACATCGCACTCGCGAGCCATGCTGACGAGACCCTCGTCCGCGGGCAGTTTCTTCCCAAGGACCTTGAGCAAAGTCGATTTTCCCGCTCCATTGCGTCCGACCACACCTACGTGTTCCCCGCTGTCCAGCCCGAAGCTGACCTCAGAAAAAAGCGGTACATCCCTGACAGTCTTGGAAAGGTGTTCTACTGAAAGGATATTCATGTCCCCCAGCATACAGAAAAGGGGTTGGATGATACAAGAAAGAGGGGCCTCCAATGATTGGAAGCCCCGTTGCTCAATTGCTCTGCAACGCCTCTTGCAACTGTTGTTCCGCCCGCTCCTTGTCGAAGCGCGCCAGCTGGTTGGCCAGCGTCCTCGGGTCGTCGTACTTGCGCTCCCTGCGGGAGTTGAAAAGCGAGTAGAGGACCGGAGAGAGGTAAAGGGTGAGGAAGGCTCCGCTGATCAGCCCCCCGAAGAAGGTCAGCGCGATCGGTTGCATCATCTCCGCGCCGTCACCGGGAAAGAAGGCCATGGGCACCATGCCCAGCACGGTGGTCAGCGTCGTCATCAGAATCGGTCGGAGCCTGAGCCGCGCCGACTCGATGCAGGCCTGTCGCACCGGCACATGCCTACGCACCCGACGGTTGATTGTGTCGACCAGGACGATGCCGTTGTTGACGACCACGCCGATGAGGGCGACCACGCCGACGATGGAAAAGAGACTGAAGCTCTGCCCCATCCAGATGTGGATCCAGATGACGCCAATCATCAATAACGGGACAGTGGCGAAGATGATGAAGGGGTCGACCAGACTTTCGAATTGTGCCGCCATGACGGCGAAGACGAGCAGCAGTGCGAGAATCACGATCAAGACCAGCGTCGGGCCATACTCGGCAAGTTGCTGCATGTCGCCGTTCTGCTCTACCGTCACCCCCTCGGGGGCGGTGAAATACTGGTCGAGGGCCTCGTTGATTTTGGCTTGGACCTCGTTGGCCGAGTAGCCGTCGGCAAGAGAGGCGGTCACTTCGTTGACCCGTTGCTTGTTCTCTCGGCTGATCGACAGGGGACCGTTGCTGACCGAGAAGGTGGCGACCTGGTCCAACGAGACCGGCCCGTTGGATCCGGTCACCAAAAGGCTGCCGAGCTGTCCGATGGAAGAAATCTTGTCCTCGTCCATCTGGACGACCAGGTCATAGGTGTTGTCGGCGTCGAAGGTGCTGATCGTGGTGGCTGTGGTTCCGCTGATCGCGTAACTGACCGTGGTGGCGATCTGGCTGGCCGTCAATCCTAGGTCCTTGGCCCGCTCCTGGTCGATTTGCATGACGACTCTCGGGGCTCCATCTTCGAGGTCGGTGCTGACGTCGACCGCCTCGGGCACGTGGGCGATGATAATCGCGGCGATCTCGTTGACTGCTTCCGCGATTGCCTGGGTGTCCCTGCCTTTGACCTGGATGGTGATGGCGCTGCCGCCGCCCGGCCCACGGCCGGCGCTGAATGCCCAGGTGGCGGCGGGGTTGTCCTTCAGGAGCGGGCGGAGCATGTTCTTCAGCTCGTTCGCGCCGATGGTCTGCTGGGTGATATCGGGCATGTCGAGCTCGATCGAGCCGGTATTCGAGGAACCTACGTTGACCAGGATTTCGTCATAGGCCTCCTTCGGAATCTGGTCGATGATCTTCTGCTGCATGGAAAACAGCTCTCTGCGCGTGGCGTTCTTGTTGGTGCCAGCCGGCAGCGTCAGGCTCATGGTGACCGAATCATCGGTATTCATCCGCGGAGTCAGGTTCATGCCGATTCTTCCCACTTTGCCGAACGAGTAGACCATCGTCAGCGTCAGGACCATGACAATCAGGAACCGGTGGTTCAAGCAGTACCGCAAGGTCCCGGCATAGATGTCCTCCAGCCATTTCTCGAACCTGTTGCAGCCCGCGTCAATCCAGCGTAGCAGGGCGAGCCGAAGCGGTTTCTGGGTACGGGAGTCGATTCGAAGGATCGATCCGCTGAGGGCAGGGACCAGTGTCTGGGCAACCACAAGGGAGACTGCGAGAGATATACAGACGGTATAGATCAGGTCCTGGAACATGATGCCGATCATCTCCAGCCTGTTCTTGAAGATGACCAAGGGCAGGAACACGCAGATGGTGGTCAGTGTCGAGCCAAGGTTGGCGGCCGCCATGTCCTGGCTGCCGAGAATGGCGCTCGCGGCGGCGCTCTTGCCCTGGGTCCGGAAGTTGTAGGTGTTCTCCAGATTGAGGGTGGAGGCGTCGACAATCATGCCGATACCCAGAATCAGGCCAGCCATCGACATGCTGTTGACGGTGATGTCGGCCATGCTCATGACCATCAAGGTCACCAGAATGGAAATCGGCATGGAAAGGCTGATGATGATCGTCGCCTTGATATTGCGCAGGAAAAGGAAGATGACCAAGGCGGCCAGCAGGACACCCTCGATGGCGCTTGAGTAGACCTCTTCCAGCGTGGAACTGATCATCGTCGTGTCATCCCTCTGGATCTCGACCTTGATTCCATCGGGGAGCGAGTCGTTGATTCCCGGAAGCGCGGCGCGGACCGCTTTGGCGACGGTTGCGCTGTTGGTGTCGCTCTCGTTGGAGATGGAAAGCTGGATGATCCTGCTGCCATCGCGATAACGCTCCTGAGAGGTACCCTCGCCTTGGGTGACGGTCGCGATATCGTCGACGGTTACCGAGACACCATCCAAGGTCGAGATGCGGCTCCTCCGCACATCATCCAGACTCCGGAAACGGGAGTCGGTGCTGATGGTGTAGTCCATCTCGTTCTGGGTGATCTCGCCCATGCTCTGCTGGATGTTCTCCGCAGCCAAGGCGGCCCTGACCTGGGACAGGGTCAGTCCATAGCTGGCAAGCCTGACCGGATCGACATTGACGTCGTACTCGACGCTGCCGGTGCCGGCAACCGATACCTGGCTGACCCCCTCGACGCGCTGGAGCATCGGCATGACATCGTTCTCCGCGATCGTGTAGAGCTCGTTCAAGTCATTGGAACCGGCCATGTACAGGCGCATGAAGCTGCTGTTGGTGCGACGGTCAAAACGGAACAAGGTGGCGGTTCCCGCCCAGTCGGGAAGGGTGGAGCCGCTGTTCAGACGGTTGACGACGGTCTGAACATCCTCTTCCGCCTCGTCCAGGTCTGTGCCGTAGTTGAATTCCAGGATGGCGATCGCCCGCGACTCGCTGGAACTGGTCGTCATCGTATTGAGGTTCTGGATGGACCCGAGTCTGTTCTCCATCACTTTGGCGACCTGTTGCTCGACCGCTTCAGGATCCGCCTCGTCGTCCATGCTGACCATGACGGCGATGATCGGCATCGACACGCTGGGGTAGAGCGCGATTTGCAAGGATGGGAGGAACATGGCGCAGATGACCAGCACCACGGTAAAGACCATGGTGATGAAAATGGGCCTGCGTACGGAGAATTCGGAAACCTGCATCGACTCGCCTCACTTGATCACGGAAATCCTGGTCCCGTCGGTGACGTTGCCGGCGGTAATCACCTTGTCGCCGGCATCGAGGCCGCTGGTGATGACGGTGCTGGTGTCGTTGGCGGATCCAAGGGTGACAGGCACGCGCCTGGCGTACTCTCCGTCCGCTACATAGACGACGTTCTCACCGAGATAGGTGGTCAGCGCGGTCGAGGGGATGGTGAGCGCGCTATCCTCCTCGTCGATGGTTAGCTCCAGGGAGACGTACATGCCTTCCTTCAGGCGGGTGTCTGGCTTGTCGATGGAAAGGGTCACCTCGACGGTGCGGTTGGTTGTGTTGACCGTCGGGCTGATGGCTTTGACGGTGGCGGAGAAACGCTCGTCAGGCCAGGCGCTGGCGGAAAAGGTCGCATGCATTCCCACCGTCAGGGTGGAAAGATAGCGTTCCGCCACGTGGGCCACCACTTCCAGCTCGCCGGAGGAACCGATGGTGGCAAGGCTGGTGCTGGTGGCGATCTTCTGCCCGACATAGCTGTCCACCGAGTAGATGGTTCCTCCGATGGTCGCCTTGATTGCGGTAGGCTTGTAGACCTCGCCCGGGGTGGAGGGGTCGACCATGCCAATCACGTCGCCCGTCTGGATGGTCTGCCCGACGGAAAGATCGAGCGAGGTCAGCGTGCCGGCGACCTCGCTCGAGTACAGGTTGTGGGCGTCCATGCTCCCCTCGAGCTGGGCTCCCATCGTCGAGGTGCGCACGAAGGAGGTCGGCTCGACCGTGTAGGTGCTGACGTTGACCACCGCCTCGATGCCTGTGGCAGAAGCTCCGCGGCCGGAGTCGCTAGCGGCAACCTTGCCGATCAGCGGTTTGGCGATCAGGTATGCCATGAGCAGGCAGATGGCGAGCAGGATAATCGTGACGATGCGGTCAAGGATGCCCGGCTTCGGGGCCGTCTCGGAGACTACCTGCGGTTTCTGTTTTTCTTCATCTTCCATACAAAACTTCCTTATTGGTATCGAGCAAGGTCGGTGACTGGGCGCTCGAGAAGTGTTGCCAGGTCATAGAGCGCGATGGTGTGGTTCAGCTGTTGTTGCACTTTGGCCAGCTCGGCGTCGCTGACCGCCTGTTTGGCGTCTTCCAGGTCGCTGAAGCTGCTTTTTCCCGCGTCATAGCTGGTCTGGATAAGATCGAGCTGCTTCCACGCCAGCGCCAGATGGCGGTCCAGCAGAAGCAGATTGGCCTCGGCCTGCTCGACGCTGGTGATGGCGTCCTCGATGTCGGTCTGTAGGTCTTCCAACGCCTTCTGCAGGTTCAGCTCGGCAATCTGGATGTCGTACTGGGCGCTGTCGATGGCGATGGATGTGCTGGAATTCTGGAACAGATGGTCCAGGGGAACCGAGACAGTCATTCCGAGGGAGGTGGCATCGGCGAAGTCGGAAAAACCCCAGGTACCATCGCTGTCGCGATAGCTGTAGATGGAGTCTCCGAAACTGGTTTTGGCGGTGACGTTGACCGAAATTCCCTTGCCCGAGGACTTCTTGTTAACCAAAGCCTGCCTGGCCCGGGCGAGGGTCAGCGCGTATTGCTTGATCGTGGTGGTGTCCTCAAGGTCGCCGGTCAGAAGCGAACGGTCCTTCAGGGAAAAGCCTTCCGGCATCTCTTGGAAGACGGCATCCTCGCCGATGTCCAGACCCGTCAGGTTGGAGAGGGTGGTCAGGGCGCTCTGGTAGGTCTGCCTGGCAATCTGTGTCTGGTACTGGGCGTCGGCGACGCTCATCTCCGCTTGGCTCACGGAAAGGGTGGTCGCCGTCCCCGCCTCGAACTTGTCCTGGATGGTCTCCAGTTCGCGCTGGTTCCGCTCGAGTGCGCTCTGCCGGCTCTTCCATGCCAGCCGGGAGGCCTCGGCGTTCCAGTAGGCAGTGGTGACCCTGCTGTCGACCGAGTTGACCTTGCTCTGGTAGGCAAGCTGGGCGCTTTCGTTGGACAGGGCCCGGTCCGCTTTGCTGGCTGCATGGTTCGCGCTATCCAGCGACCAGGTGACGCCGCCGAGGGAGTAGCTGGCGTTGAATGTCTTGTCGATGATGCTGATGCTGGCGCTCGTCCCAAGTTGCAGGGTGATGGAAGGGAGCCAGTCGTTGACCGAGTTTTCCCTCTGGCTTTGGGCGAGCTCCAACGTGGCAACCTTGATTTCCTTGTTGTCGGATCGGGCGGCGTCAAGCGCCTCGTCGAGGGTGATGGATTGCGCGGGCAGGGATAAAGTACAGGACAACACGCATGCAATGAGCACAGAAGGGTGGTGATGCATGGAAACCTTCTCCTTTAGAAGATGTCCATTACTATACAGAAAAAAACCATGGAAATTGAAGGCGGGATGTTGGATTTTTGTGAAGATAGTTCGTAGTTCGATAGTTTTTACGGTGATGGGGCATCCTGCCAGGATCCACGTCTTTCCTAGAGGGAGCCACCTGTGTAGAATGCAAGCACGGAACCGAATCTCGCCGGTTCCCGGGAGGATCCATGAGAACCATTGTCAATGTACGCCTGAAGCCGGAGGATGCGTCCAAAAGCCGCGCCGTCAACGCCCAGATCGCGCAGAAACTTTCCATCAAACGCGAAGATATCACCGACCTGCGTATCAAGCGTGAGAGCATCGATGCCCGCCGCAAGCAGGTCTATGTCGACCGTACCTACGAGGTCTATCTCGGAGAGCAGGCGGAGCAGGACTATGAGAGAACCCAGTACCAGGACTGCACGCATAAACCGCAGGTGATTGTCGTTGGCGCTGGACCCGCCGGCCTCTTCGCGGCGCTCCGATTGCTGGAGGTCGGCCTGAAACCAGTCATCATCGAGCGGGGCAAGAGCGTCGAGCAGCGCAAGCTGGATATCGCCAAGATGGGGCGAAGCGGTATCGTCAACCCAGACTCGAACTACGGATTCGGCGAGGGTGGAGCGGGCGCCTTCAGCGATGGCAAGCTCTTCACGCGGAGCGACAAGCGGGGGGACGTCACCAAGGTGCTTTCCCAGCTCTGCCAGCATGGCGCGGAACACGCAATCCTTTACGAGACCCATCCCCATATCGGGAGCGACAAACTGCCGGACGTGATCCAGAAGATCCGCGCGACAATCCAGAACAACGGGGGAGAGTTCCATTTCGAAAGCAAGGTGGTCGCGTTGGAGTATGCCGGTGACGGCACCGTCACCGGGGTGGTCACCGAGAGCGGCAAGAGCTACGAGGGCCCCGTCATCCTGGCTGTCGGCCATTCCTCGAGCGAGCTGTTCCGCTATCTGGATGAGCAGGGCATCGCGATCCAGAGCAAGGGCATCGCCGTCGGTGTCCGCCTTGAGCATCCCCAGGAGTTGGTCGACCAGATCCAGTACCACAGCGAGGATGGGAGGGGCAAGTACCTGCCACCAGCCGACTACTGGTTCGTCACCCAAGCGGCAGGGAGGGGGGTGTATTCCTTCTGCATGTGCCCCGGGGGAGTGATTGTCCCCTCCTGCACCAAGGCTGGCTTCCTTTCGGTCAACGGCATGAGTTCCAGCGCCAGAAGCGGCCGGTTCGCCAACAGTGGCATGGTGGTGGAGCTACGCCCGGAAGACCTTTCCCCGAAGCAGTTCGGAGGGAACCTCGCCATGCTCGATTTTGTCGAGGCTTTCGAGTCCCATACCTGGAAGGTGGGTGGTGGAAAGATGGTGGCGCCCGCCCAGCGGATGGTGGATTTCGTTGAGGGGCACCTTTCCGAAACCCTGCCCCAGACCAGCTACTATCCGGGGATTGTCAGCGCGGACATGGATGCCGTCCTGCCCCGCTTCGTTTCCTCCCGCTTGAAAACCGGTTTCGAGGTGTTTGGGCGGAAGGCGAAGGGTTTCCTGACCAACGAGGCGCTGCTCGTCGCCTGCGAGAGCCGTACCAGTAGCCCGGTCCGGATCCCCCGCGACGAGACGAGCCTGATGCACGTCGGGCGCGCAGGGCTTTTCCCCTGTGGCGAGGGAGCCGGGTATGCCGGCGGCATCGTCAGTGCCGCTTTGGATGGCATCGCGTGTGCCGACGCAGTAGCGAAATACGTTTCCCTTTGACCTACTTCCACAGGAAGGAAGTCATGCTCATCGACCCCAATTCCCGATAGGCGTTGAAGCTGGTGGCCTTGTCGCTTTCTCGGACAGCTCCAAGGGCCACGATGAGCGGCAGGAAGTGTTCGGAGGTGGGGACCGCCAGCCGGGAACCGGCGATGGAGGCGTAGTCCATCACCTTCTGAGGGTCTCCGCCACAGACCGCGTCCTCGATTTCTTTGTCGAATGCGTCAGCCCAAGGATAGCCGTCCTGCATATCCCAGTCGACCTTCCCAAGGTTGTGGACCACGTTTCCGCTGGCAAGGACCGCGTACCCTTCGCCACGTAGGGTGCCCAGCTTCTTGCCCAATCCGTAGAGCTTTGCCGGCGTGGCGGTGACATCGGTGCTGACCATCACCACCGGCACGTCGCATGCGGGGTACATGTTGCAGAGGATGCTCCAGATTCCGTGGTCGATCCCCCACGAGTCGTCCAGGCTTGCTTCCAGCAGAGTGGCGATTCTGCCTGCCAGGGCTGGGTTTCCTTTCGGCTCGTACTGCAGGTCGTACAGTTCTTGCGGAAAACCGTACATGTCGTATATCTGGCGGTTGACCTCTTGGGGGTTCACCTTAGTCCTACCCCTGCTCGTCCAGTGGGCGCTGACGGCGATGATGGCCTTGGGTTTCTCGAGCTGGCTTCCCAGCTGTTTCCATGCATTCCTGGCCGGATTGTCCGTAATCGCGTTCATGGGTGAGCCATGTCCTACAAAAAGTACCGGTGCTCGTTCCATCTGTGGGCTCCTCGGAGAAAAGATATCTAGAAATACCTATGAAATGGCTCGAAGACAAGAGGCCACGGAATCGGGTATCATGGCAAATCATGGAACAGGGATTTCCGCCAATTGAGAAGAGTGACGCGCTGGTGCTGGTGCTGGGCACCGGCCCGAGCCGTGTCTCGCTGGAAAAACGGGAGTACTACGGGCATCCGACCAACGCCTTCTGGCCGATCATGGGCCGCCTGTTCGACAGCCCGATCGACACCTATGAAGCAAAGGAACGGCTGCTGTTGACCCATCGGGTCGCGCTGTGGGATACCCTCAGGTGCTTTGACCGTGAGGGGAGCCTGGACTCCGGCTACCGGAAGGTGGAGCCCAATGACCTGGTTCCTTTCATCAAATCCCATCCTGATCTGCGCGCGGTGGCGTTTACCGGAAAGAAGGCGGAAGCGTTCTATCGTCGTTTCATCGCGTGGTACCCGGAACATCTGGTCTTTCAGGCCTTGCCTTCGCCGAGCGCGGCCAACACGATGCCGTTCGAACGAAAACTGGAAGCCTACCGTACGTTTTTTGAGCGTTTCTTGAAAGTTGTGACATAACCAACACACTGACCGATTGTCAACATGGTGTTGAATAAAATTGGGATGTATTTGGTTTCCGGACAAAAAATAATCAAAGATATACAAGAACGACTATTTTTGTCATAGTGTCGTTTACTTGACATGATAGAGTCTTTTTGTCCACCATGGTCCACATGAGTGTTTCGAGACATTGGGCACAGGTTTGTCTGCTTGCGTGCGCGCTCCTTGCCGGGAGTGTGGCAACTTCCTGTACCGTCAATGCGTCGCAGGATGTGGTGGACGACACGCTGACCGGCATCGTGACAGCCAAAGCGGTCACCAACGTGCGGGCAACCACCACCGAGGATGGACACATCACCCTGACCTTCGACGGCCAGACGGACGCCGAAGGCAAGAATCTCTATTATCGGGTCAACTACCAGATGTTCGACGGGCCCAATGCGGCATCTCCCATCCTCACCCATATCCTCAAACCCTCGGGCGGGGAGAGTTCGTTCTCCTATACGATGGAGGCTCCAAGCGGTATCCACGTGCTCTTCAGCGTTGATACCGTCATCCAGTATTCCGCTTCCTCCACGTTGACCGCCTCTAGCTCGACGGTGGTGGAGGGCGCCTCGCTTCCCTCGGTGGAAGTTTCCTCTCCGATTGTCGACGGCAACACCGTCTCCCTCTCTTGGGATGACCGCAAGCTGATGAGTGCGCTTGACCAGAGCGGAAGGACCCCGCTGTACCACTATAAGTTTCAGGTCCGGCGGTTGATGGTGGGCGATGATTTCAACGAGGACAACTATTCCAGCGACGAGCTGGCTGCGATGTGGAAGGGGGCGACGCTGGTCTATGAGGGGACGGACACCAGTTGCACCGACAAGCTTTCCGGCAACGAAGTCCATGCCCTGTACCGGGTATGGATGGTGCTGATGGACGCGAACGGAGTGCTGTTGGAACAAGTTCCGGAAATCAGCAGCAGTCCGATGGAGATCACCACCGATACCTCGACCGCCCCGGCGGAACCGCTTTCAATCGCTGCATCCCGTGGAACCAAGAAAGAGGGCATCCAGGTCGACTGGACGTTGCCCGACTATGTGAATGGCCTTGCCTCCGGCTCAGTCACGCACAGGGCCAAGGTCGAAAGACGTGGAAGCGGGTCCGAGACGTGGACTACCTTGGTGGCCCTTGGCACCGATATCAACACCGACGATTACGGTTATACGCAGGACGGCACCGATGGCAAGGCGTCCTACAGTTTCCTGGATACCTCCGCGGATGCCAACACCACCTACGCATACCGGGTCACTGCCGCCTATTACTTCGCCGACACCGGTGTCATCCAGACCCAGGACAGCTCGTTCGATCCGCTGGAAACGGAGCAGCCTGGCTACCGCACATGGCTTCCCACCGACCTGAAGGTCAACGACGGAAGAAACTCGACTGGAGACGCGGATCTTGCCAACACGGTTTCCTGGACATACGCGGAACCTAGTGGCAGGTCGGGTACCTTCTCGCTCACGCGCAGCGACGAATACCTCACCACCTCCCTCGGAACCACAACCGATACCACGTATTCCGATTCCTTCACCCTTTCCGGTGACGAGCTGAAGGTCGACCATACCTATTCCTACGCGTTGCGCCTTGTTTACGAGGATGGAACCGAAAGCGACCCGCTTGTCAGCGGCACAGTGGTGTATGAGACCTGCTATTCGCAGGTCGCCTATATCGAGGAGCTGGCTGCCACCACCAATCTGGCCGGAAAGGTCACGCTTTCCTGGAACGAGGACACCGATACCGACTATGAGCATGACAAGGTCACCTATACCTTGCAGAGCTCTGGCTCGTACGAGAATCTTTCCTCCGCGGAGGAGGTTTCCCCGGGGGAGGGGGCGACACTTCCCAGCGCCGACAACGGTTACCATGGCATTTGGACTGTGGATGCCGATGCCGGGGTGACCAAGTACTACAAGCTGACAGCGACCTACGCAGGAGAGAAAGATCTGAATGCCACCTATGTGCAGGTTGTCCAGGGCAGTGCCCTCGCCATTCCCGCAGGCCTGAAAGTGGCGGACAGCGTTTCCCAGACGACGCTGACGGGGAGCTTCAGCACGGTGGAGAATGCCGCTTCCTACAAAGTCGGCTACCGCCCGAGCGGTTCGGAGGATAATTACACCTTCATCGACCTCGACCAGTCTGCGAGCGGGACGGTCTCGTTCACCCTCTCCCGTGAGGTCGGGGCGGGAACCGCGGAGGCGGGCATGGTCTATGACTTCGTGGTCGTCTCGGTGGACGAGGAGGGAAACAGGAGTGCTTGTTCCAGCGTGGAAACGGGTAGCCTGTTCGGTCCCTACGGCTTGGATGCGGCAATCAGCGACAACGATACGGCCAACAATTCCTTCACTGTCACCTGGAAGGCGGTTCCAGGGGCAGGCGGCTACAATGTCAACCTGTACCGGAAGGTGCTGGATGGCAACGGCAAACCGATATATGACAGCACGACCTATCTTGGTTCCAAGCTGGTGGAGACGGTGGAGGGTACCGCTGGGTACAGCCAGCAGTTCCTTTCCTCCGACGCGCTTTTCGCGGTGAAGGGCAATAACCCCTATCCGCTCTCTTCCCACTACCTGGTCAAGGTGGTTCCTTATTCCCTTGCGGAGAATGGCGGGGAGGTTGCGGAGGAACAGGTCGACGGGGTCGAGGGCCATTGGTTCTCACCGCCCGTCCTTACCGCCAGCAAGGCGGCAAGCGGGACGCAGATTGCGGTAAGCTGGGATGCGGTCGACGGAGCGGAGAGCTATCTGCTCTACCAGAGCAGCGACGGGTCTACCTGGGGCGCCGCTACCACCGTGACTGGCACCAGCTACACGCTTACCACGACCAGCGACACCTATTTCACCATCGCCAGCGTGAAGGGTGGCCTGACCAGCCAGCTGCAGAGCTATATCTCGGGCGATGACACCAACCTTGGCTATGTATTCAAGGCTCCATCGAGCTTCAGCGCGACAAGCAACGCGGATAAGCCCTACTACACCTTGGTCTGGAGCGCGGTGGACGGGGCGACACGATATTACGTCACGGAGGACTCCTCGTCTGCAATAGCAATAGATGTCACTGATCTAGGAAAAGGGGAGTCCCGAGGTACTGAAGGTACTGCAGGGTATGTGCGACTAAGTGCTGACGGCTCTACCTACACCTATAACTGTCCGGGAAGCGAGATGGTCAACTCCACTTGGAACCATACCGTCTCCATGTACAGCTATAAAGAGATGGAAGATGTCGCCGTCACCTCACAATCCAGTTCTCCGGTAACAGGAGTCTATCGGGACTTCTCTCCCGCTGAGCTTGCGAATATCGTGCATTTCATGTTCAAGATTGCCTTGACTGAGGCTAACAAGCAGTTCGGTGGCGACTGGTGGCCGCCTTCAGGAATGATTGAGAGTGTTTCCACCAATATCTATACCGACATGACGGGAGTCACTATCAAGAGTTCTTATGCCGATCGGTGGGGAGACCCAACGCAACATAACGGTTCCATGAAAATGAGTGACGCGCCGGTTCCGTCGTCTGCGGATTCTCTTACCTCCGCTTCCGGGTTCGTCCTCTCTTCCACTGTGGATGCTGTGCTCCGGGCATCGAATGACGGGGAGGCCGGATACCTGGGGGTTGATGGCCTGAAGTATGTCGGCTATGGCGAAACGGGAACTTTTGTCCTGAGGTATCCGGATAAATATGGCAACCGAACTGCGACGTATCAGATTACCACTGAACTAAATGTGAAAGAATCCACTGGAACCGTTGAAATCACGAAAGATGGTTTAGCTACGAGTTTCTCGTACAGCGACCTGACGGTGAAGCCGTATTGAGGAGGGGATCGTGAGGAAAGCGTTGATGATGCTTGGGCTTGTTTCCCTTCTGGGGTTTGCCGGTTGCAACATGGACTTGTACACCTCGGAGTTCAAGGACCAGCAGGTGACGACGGTCGATGAGTCGCTGGATAACGGTTTTGACGGGAGCAATCCGGTATTCCTGAGCGCCACCAAGGGTGCCTATACTGACCGGATCTCCCTCTCTTGGACGAAGGTAACTGGCGCCGATTACTATGTGGTCGAGCGCGCTCCCGAAGGTTCCGACGAGTATCGGGAGCTGCCGGAAGCAGTGATGGGGACCAGCTATGACGATGTCGCGGACACGACAAACCCGATTGTCGCGGGCAAGCGCTACAGCTACAGGGTCTATGCGCGCAGCTACGCGAAGAAGGCGGAATCTGGCAGCCAGACGGCTGCCCAGGCTGTCGGGTCGATTCTGACCGTCCCGGAGAGTGTTTCCGCGGACAAGGGCAAAAATACCAAGTACATCATGGTCTCCTGGAGCCCGGTCGTTGATGCGACGGCTTACAAGGTGTATGTGAAGGGAACCAATTCCGCTTCCTATACCCTTGCCGGAACCGCTTCTGGCAGCCAGACCAAGTTCCGCTATATGGTAGAGGAGAACGAGCAGGGCGATGAGCTCTACTTTAAGGTCTCCTCGGTAGGGAGCAACAATGCGACTACCGACCTTGAAGACGGCCCCTACGCCATCGGTTTCTCCTTGGTCGCGGGAGCGCCCACATCACCGACCAACCTGACCGCCACCCAAGGGCAGGCCTTGGTGTACTCGACCTCTAAGAACCAGATGACGCTCTCCTGGAACAAGGCGGACAGCGGGACGACCGGGTATCTGATTTATCGCTCCGCGCCAGGCGAGAACGAGGAGCAGATCTATCCCTACGGCTCGAGCGACGACACGCTGGATATGAGCGGCACCGGCACGGTGACCTTCACCGACAAGCGCGGCAAGAACAAGATTGTCCCAGGCGTCCGCTACACCTACACGGTCATCCCGCTTGGAGAGGCGAATGGAGAAACCATCAAGGGTTCTCCCGCCACGGTTGACGGGTATTTGCTTTCCAATCCCAGCCCGGTGACCTTGTCGCTGAAGAAGTACGCCTATGTGGTCTCCTTTCCGCAGGCCGTCGGACTGGATACTTCCGCTGACCGGACAAGTCACAGCGGTTGGACGTATCTCATCAACGCCCAGACAGCCAACGGCGCGGTCAAGCAGGTGGTCCTGAAACCGGGCGATTACACCGATTCGGTCGTCTACGAGGAACCCTACGACACCAGCGGCGCCGCTGACGACCAGTACACGATTTTCTCGGTCCAGGTCTCCAACGGAAACGGACTGGAGACGGTCGCCACGGAAAGCCAGACGATTGGCGCGCCAAGCGAAGTCGCCGGCCTTGCTGTTTCGCAGAACCGCTTTGAGAGCGGCATGATCGCCACCAACGGCATCTACCCGGTCCGCGTCACATGGACGAAGAACAACAACATCGACCACTACGTGTTGACCCGCTATGACGAAAGCGGCGCCATCCGTCTTGGAACCGCGACGATCGACGGCTCTTCCAGCTCGTATGACGACGTCAACGACAACGCCGAGGTTGGCGTCAAGTACAGCTACACCTTGCAGGCGTTCGATGTCCTAGGCAGGGAAGGCGCCCTGAATAATCCGACCGATTATATCGGATACGGGGCTTTGACCGGAACAAAGTTCATCGAAGTCTGGTCCGCGTTCGCATTCAAGCCGTTTGCATTCACCAGCAAGCTTCCGGCAAGCGTCG
Source organism: Spirochaetales bacterium (assembly GCA_028722305.1). Classification (GTDB taxonomy): domain Bacteria; phylum Spirochaetota; class Spirochaetia; order Sphaerochaetales; family Sphaerochaetaceae; genus RUG023. The sequence continues at coordinate 28,435 of JAQYHB010000009.1, read as the reverse complement.
ACACCGATTACCAGAGCGGTTTCAACATGCAGGGCTATTGGAACAACTCGTCGATCAAGAACAAGGTGGACAAGGGCAACAGCTCCTCGCTTTCCACCCAGATGGACGCGCTTACCGGTGGCAGCTACATCTACAACTACTGTCACTTCCTGCATGGAAGCCATACGACGGGTGGCAGCGAGTCCAATTTCGGATCCATCGGCTATTCGGCTTCTACCGAGGGTATCGGCGGACAGATTTATTTCACATTCAGCGACTTCGGCGAGGTATCCTATATGTACACGAACGGCGAGTATGAGATGCACGTCGATTCGTCAGGTACCGGAAGCGCGAAGAGCGGCAGTGGCGGATTCACCGTCAGTGGCATGTACCCTGCGGTTATCGGGCTGGGGAACATCACCGTCAAAGGCAAAGCCTTCAGCGGCCAGTATTCAGTGCGTATGCGCGATGGACAGGGCACGATCAACGTGACCGCGTTGTAAGGAGGAGGAAGAAATGATGAGACGCGCCAAACTGGTTCTGCTTGTCCTTCTGCTCTCCCTGTCCTTCACGGGGTGCGGCGACCTGCAACAGCTTATGGACACCGCAGAAGGCGCCATGCCGAAGTTCAAGGGCGGGGTGCCCAATCTGATCAGCGGGACCTGGATAGTGAAGAGCACCTTCTATGAGGGAGCCTACCTGTACCGCCTGACCCTGAAGACGGATGGAACCTTTACCATGGAGATGGTCGACGACAGCACGATTACCGGCGATTACAGCTTGTCCTATGACCATCTGGACCTGCTCGAGGCGTCGGGCACGGTGACCTTCAGCAAGGCTTTGCCCCCAGACAGCCAGAGGCAGATGGCCTTCAGCTATACGGCGGACGAGGACGCTGGTCCGCAGCGTCTGGTGCTTTCCGGCGTATCCTATTCGTTCGTGCAGAGGTGACGTGATGAAGAAGTGGAGAATGATGCTGGTCGCGTTGCTTCTGTCCTGCGGGCTCCCGTTGGCGGCAAAAAGCGAGTCAGGGACAAAACCGTTCCGGTATGACTTCCATCTGGATACGGTCTTCGCCTTCGTGCGGGGCTCCGACTTCGCGCCCGGCGGAGGGCTTTCCCTCGGAATCAAGGGCAACGTCTATGGCGTCGAGGCCTACGGCATGACCGAAATCATGCAGAAGCCCGGCGGAAGCAGCGAGGGGCGGAACGCCTCGGGCGAGTTCATGATCGAGGGAGGACTGCGCTTCGTCTGGAACCTGTTCAACAGTGAGCGGGTTTCCAGCAGCTTCACGCTGGATGCCGGCTACTACGCCCAGCATGTCTCCTTACCCTCTAGCCCGAACGACTACTATCGCATGCACAATGGCGTCATGGTGCGCCCTGCTGTCGGCACGGTCTTGGCCAAAAGCAAGTTCTATCAGGTCGAGGTGGGTATCGGGTACCAGAAGACGTTGCTTCCGGCCTACACGGACTATGATGGCGTGGTGGTCTTCGTGAAGCTTTTCTGACGGATTCCACTCGAAAGGCATCTCTTTCTTTTTTCGTTATGGGAAAAGCAATTGGAAGAGAAAGTTATATTTAATCAAATTAAAACGATATCTATATGCAATGTATGGATTTGTGCTTGACCTAGGGCCATTTCGTGGTATAGTTAACTTGCTTCACCCGCAAGGTGGCGTAATCTCCTATGGCGTAAGAGGGCAGGCCCTAGGGTCTGCCCTCATTTGCAGTCAAATCCAGAACCAGAAAAAGAGTGGCATGCAAAGCATCGGGATGGTGATGAAGCCCACCAGGGCGACCATCAGGATCAGGAAGAAGCTGCTGATCACCGTGCCGATGATCGAGCAGACAAAACCTGCCTTGCCACTTCCGTTGTAGTCCTTGCTCTTTGCTCCTAGGACGATGCCGATGATACCAAGGATGGTACCGATGAGCATCATCCCCGAGATACCGCAGACGATGGAAAGAATGCCGAGCACAAGGCTTGTGACGGCCTCTCGCTCCAGCTTGGACGCGTCATACTCCATAGTCGTACCTCCTATTAGGGAATATACGAAAGAAATCGCGGATTGTCTGTGAATCACAACCACCGGCAAGCCGGTGGTTTGCTCCAGCCCTATAAGGGCATGGTACCGGCCAGGCTTGCGCCCACGAACGTTCCGCCTCTCGCACCACTTCACCAGCCTGCTGCCAAGGCAGCTTTTGGATTCGGCCAATCGCGGGGCCGGCCGACACCTTGATCCTCTTACTTGCGGCCCTTCTTCCTCATCGGCTCGCCGGTAAACGGATCCACCAGCTCGTTCATCACCAGCTGGTCGGCGTACCGGTCTTCTTCCAGCTGGTTCCGTATGTACTCGGCTATCTTGTTCTTGTTCTTGCCCACCGTGTCCACAAAGTACCCGCGACACCAGAACTCCCGGTCCCCAAAGCGGTACTTCATCTGGGCGAAGCGGTCAAATATCATCAGGCTGCTCTTGCCCTTCAGGTAGCCCATGAAGCTCGACACGCTCAGCTTCGGCGGTATCATCACCAGCATGTGGATGTGGTCCACGCACGCCTCCGCCTCTATTATCTCCACTCCCTTGCGCAGGCACAGCTCGCGCAGGATCTTCCCGATCTCCTTCCTCACCGTCCCGTAGATCACCCGGCGCCGGTATTTCGGTGCAAACACTATGTGGTATTTGCAGTTCCAGGTCGTATGCGATAGACTTTGCTCGTCCATTTTGAAACTCCTTTGCTGGTCTTGGTGCAATTGGTTGATCGCACCTCCATCTTCCGCAAAGGAGTTTCTTCTTTTCAACCTGTTCATCGCTAAAGCTACTTGGAACCTCCGGCCCAGCCGGAGGTTTTCGAGGAACAAGAAACGTGAAGCCGGATTGCTCCGGCTTCACGCGTATAGCTGCTTGTCGTTCTCAATCAGGCTGCCGCCGCGGCCAGACTGGCAGCGCGGGCGATCACCTTGATCAGGAACAGGACGAAGAGCACCCACATCATGGTGTTCATCTTGTTCTTGTGACCGGACAGGAAGTTGATCAGGACGTAGGTCAGGATACCCATCATGATGCCATCGGCGATGGAATAGGCGCAGACCATGAACAGGATGGTGAGGAACGAGGGCAGGGCCTCGGTGATGTCTTTCCAGTCAATCTGGACGACCGGCTCCATCATCAGGGCGCCGACGATGATCAGGATCGGGGCGGTCGCCGCGGACGGGATGGAGAGGAACAGCGGGGACAGGAACCAGGAAAGCAGGAACAGGACGGCGACCGTCAGGGAAGTGAGTCCCGTGCGTCCACCCTCGGCGATACCGGAGGAGGACTCGACGAACGTCGTGACGGTGGAGGTGCCGAAAATCGCGCCGGCGGTGGTGCCGATCGCATCGGCGAACAGGGCCTGCTTGCAGTTCTCGATGGAACCGTCTTCCTTGACCATGTTGGTCTTGGTGGCGCATCCAATCAACGTGCCGACGGTATCGAACATATCCACGAACAGGAAGGTGAACATGACGATGATGAAATCGAACGGGTCGGCGGCGACTGAGGCGAAATCAAACGGGAAGAAATAGGGTGCGGGAGGAACATAGGAACCGCCGGCGTACTTGGTGATGCCGAACGGGATTCCGATGATGGTGGTGATGATGATGCCGAGCAACATGGCTCCGGTGACCTTTCGGGCCATCAGGATGCCGGTGATGACCAAACCGACCATGGCCAGCAATGCGGGTCCCCTGAACCATGAGTCGGAAAGCTGGACCAGCGTGGCTCCACCGGCGATGATGCCTGCGTTCTGCAGACCGATGAAGGCGACGAACATGCCGATACCGGCTCCGATGGCCTTCTTGAGGTTCGACGGAATGGCGTTGACGATGGCCTCTCTGACGTTGCAGGCGGTCAGGGCGATGAAGATCAAGCCTTCCACGAAGACGGCAGTCAGAGCGAACTGCGGGGTCTTGTGCATGCCCATGCATACGGTATAGGTCAAAAACGCGTTCAGTCCCATGCCGGGGGCCAGCGCGAACGGAAGATTCGCGTACAAGCTCATGACGAGCGTGGCAATCGCGGCGCCGAGGATTGTGGCGGCGAATACTTTTTCACCAACGAGTCCGGCCTGACTCAGGATGCCAGGGTTGACGGCGAGGATGTATGCCATCGTCAGGAAGGTGGTAATACCCGCCATGATTTCGGTCTTGACATCCGTTCCTTTTTCTTTCAGTTTGAAGAATTTTTCCATACGAACACTCCTTTCGTGTTTCTTCGATAAAAACATCCTAGCATATTTTTGTTATTCTGCAACATGATTTGTGAAAATGTTATTTTTCTGAAACTGAAGTAAATCTCAAATTTTATTATAATTATTTGACAAATAAGAATTTTATTTTTCATGTACCGATGAAATGCTCAATTATTCTTTCTTGAAAGATTCCGGTTGTGTGGTAGACTCTAGGCAAGAGGAACATATGAACAGGAAAACCTATGACACCATCATCGCGGTCGCTTCGGGCCGCAAGGAGGCGGACCTCTGCATCCGCCACGCGAAAATCCTTGATGTCTTCAACAAAGAGTGGTTCGACGGCGACCTTTTGGTTTCCGAGGGCTATATCGCAGGGACAGTGGAAAGCGGAAGGGGAAAGGCCCGCGCCTACGAGGAAGCGGGCGGCAGGTACCTGGTCCCTGGTTTCATCGACAGCCATGTGCATATCGAGTCCAGCCATCTTTCCCCAACGGAATTCTCCAACCTTGTGACTCCCTGCGGGACAACCACTGTCATCGCCGATCCCCATGAGATCGCCAACGTGTGCGGTGTCAATGGAATCAAGTACATGCTTTCCTCCAGCGAGCATGCCGCCCTGAGCGTCATGCTGATGATTCCCTCCTGCGTTCCCGCCACGAGCTTCGAGCACTCCGGGGCGAACCTGGACGCGAAGGCGATTGCGCCACTGCTTGGCAAGCCGCGGGTCCTGGGCCTTGGGGAGATGATGAATTACGTCGGGGTGATCAACGGGCAGAAAGCGGTGCTGGACAAGGTCTGGGAGGCGAGGAGCAGAGGCCTTATCGTCGATGGACACGCCCCTGCGATTGCCGGTGGGGATATGAGCGCCTATGTAGCCAGCGGCGTCCGCACGTCGCACGAAAGCGAGACGCCGAAAGAACTGCGCGAACGTATCCGCCTCGGGCTGTACGTCATGCTGCGCCAAGGCTCCGCCTGCCGGAACCTGAACGGTCTTTTGGGCGGGGTGGACGGGAACAACTGGCGCCATTGCCTGTTCTGCACCGATGACCGGCAACCGAAATCGATCCTCTCCGAAGGACACATCAACAACAACGTGCGCATGGCGGTCGCCGGCGGACTCGACCCGGTTACCGCGATCTGCATCGCCACGATCAACGCCGCGGAGTGCTACCGCCTCGATGACCGTGGGGCAATCGCGCCGGGACGTCGGGCCGATTTCCTGCTGCTCAACGACCTGAAGGAGTTCAACCCGCAGAGGGTCTTCATCCTGGGCCGGCAGGTGGCGGAGAACGGGTATCTGCAGGTACGTAGCGAGGCGATTGAGCCGAAGAACGTGACGGGGATGATGCACGTCAAGGATTTCTCGGCAGAGCGGCTTGCCCTTCATCTGAGGAAGAACCATGTGCGCGTGATCGACGTCATACCCGGTGGTGTGGTCACGGCAAGCGGCGAGGCGACCGTCAAGGTGGAGAAGGGCCTCTGGGTCCATGACCCGGCAGCCGACATCCTGAAGATCGCCGTCATCGAGCGCCATCACGCCACCGGCAACATCGGACTCGGCCTGATCCGCGGCTACGGGCTGAGGCACGGAGCGGTCGCCATCAGCATCGCCCATGACTCGCACAACCTCATCGTCGTCGGTGACAACGACCAGGATATGGCCCTTGCTGTCCAGGATCTGGTCAGGCTCGGTGGAGGAGTCGCCCTTGCCAAGGATGGCGAGATTCTCGGGGACCTCGCCCTGCCGGTTGCCGGATTGATGACCGACCAGCCTGCCCGTGAGGTGGCCGGCGAGCTGGCGAAACTGCACCAGATTGCCTTTTGCACGCTGAAAGTCAACAAGGATGTCGATCCGCTGATGACGCTCTGCTTTATGGCGCTTCCCGTCATTCCGGCCCTGAAAATCACCGATATGGGGCTGTTCGACGTGAACGCGTTCAAGCGCGTCCCGCTTGAGCTCTAGGTTTCCGCTTTCCGCCTTTCTCGCGGCCGTCCCTTGGAGGGCGGTCGCATTTCATTTTGGTAAAAATAGTTATGTGATTCTCTTTTCTTGCGTGAGATAATTTGCTCCATCGGGACGAGTTACCTTGGAAAACGGTGCGAACGTAGCTATTCGGGGGCCATTGTGGTATATTTGGCGATATGACCATTCGTGAACAGATGCACCAAGTGAAGGAACAGAGCAAGCGTCTCGCCTCGGCTTCGCTGGACGAGCGGGACGACCTGCTTGCCCGTATCAGGGAAGGACTGGTCCGCGATTGGAGCGAGATTGCCTCGGCCAATGCCGAGGACCTTGCCCGCGCGGAAGCGGAGGCGCTCAAGCCGGCCCTCAAGGCAAGGCTCGTCTTCGATGAGGAAAAGCGGAAAGCCGTATCGATGGGGATTGACGATATCATCGCCCTGCCGGATCCGATGGGCAAAGTGCTGGAAAAGCGCGAGCTGGATGTCGGACTGGTCCTGAGCCGGGTCAGCGTCCCCCTTGGCGTCATCGGCATGGTCTTTGAGGCGAGACCGGACGCGCTGGTCCAGATTGTCAGCCTTGCCGTGAAGAGTGGCAATGGCATCATCCTCAAAGGTGGCAGCGAGGCCCTTTCCACCAACAGGGCTCTGGCCCGGTCGATTGTTCGTTCCTGCCAGGGGACGCGTGTAGGCGCTGGCTGGATCCTCCTGTTGGAGAACAGGGAAGAGGTCTCCGTCATGCTGACAGCCAGGAATGATATCGACCTGATTATTCCCCGGGGCTCCAACGCCTTTGTCTCGTACGTGATGGAGCATACCGACATCCCGGTGCTCGGCCACTCCAGCGGCATCTGCCACCTCTACGTGGAGAGCGACGCGGATTTCAAGATGGCCTGCGCGATTGCTGTCGACGCCAAGACCAACGCCCCCTCCGCCTGCAACTCGATCGAGACGCTTCTGGTCAACCGCCAGGTGGCGCCTGCCTTTATCCCTATGGTCGCCAAGGCGCTCCGTGGGAAAGGGGTCGTCCTCCATGGGGACGCTGAATGCGCCGCTTTGGTGCCCGACGTGGTCCCTTGCCGCAATGGGGATTGGGACACGGAATATCTGGCCTCCGAGCTGAACATCCATGTGGTCGGCTCTCTGCAGGAGGCTGTGGAGCATATCAACCGCCATGGGTCGCACCATACCGACGCGATTGTCACCAATGATCCTGAGAAGGGGCGGATGTTCCAGCAGCAGGTCGATTCCGCCGATGTGTTCGTCAATGCCTCGACCCGCTTCGCTGATGGATATCGCTTCGGCCTCGGGGCCGAGGTCGGCATCTCCACCAGCAAGATTCATGCCCGCGGCCCGGTTGGGTTGATGGGATTGATGACGAGCAAATGGCTTCTCGATGGTTCGGGCCAAGTGGTCTCCACCTATATGGGACCGCACGCGAGGCCCTTCACGCATAAGGAGCTGGTATGAGGCAATGGGGAAAGGTCCGCCGTGTGGTGGTCAAGGTCGGCACCAACCTGCTCTCGCTCGAGGGTGGGGTGATTGACGAGAAACGGATTGAGGATATCGCGCGGCAGATAGCCACCTTGGAGAACGAGGGCTATCAGGTGCTTTTGGTCACCAGCGGCGCCGTCGGCATGGGCGCCAGACAGTTGGGGCTGAAAGAGGCGGTCAAGCAGATTCCCATGCGCCAGGCCTGCGCCTCGATCGGCCAGCCGCTGTTGATGAGCAGCTACCGGACCGCCTTTGAGAAATACCGGATGATCTGCTCGCAGATCCTGCTGACCCGCAGCGACATGAACAACCGCACGACCTACGTGCACCTCCGCGAGAGCGTCTTCACCTTGCTTGGCCTTCATGTCATCCCCATCTTCAACGAGAACGACGTCGTCTCCACAGCGGAAATCGGAACCGCCTTCGGGGACAACGACCGCATGAGCGCCATGGTGGCGAGCAAGATCGACGCCGATCTGCTGGTGATTCTCAGCGATATCGAAGGACTGTACACCGCCGATCCGAAGAAGGATCCCCAAGCGCAGCTACTCAGCGACGTCGAGTCGCTGGATGACAAGACGATGGGCTTCGCGGGCGGTGCCGGCAGTACCTTCAGTACTGGTGGCATGAAGACCAAACTTCTCGCGGCCAGAATCGCGACCCTTGCCGGATGTGGCACGGTGATTGCCAGCGGTTTCAAGAAGGACGCCCTACTGAAGATTGTCCACGGCAAGGAGATCGGTACCTACATTCACCCCAGGAAACGTCTGAGCCAGAAGGAGCGCTGGATCCTGAACAACACGCACCAAGGCGCCATCGTTGTCGACGAGGGAGCCAAGAAGGCGCTTCTGGAGCACAAGAGCCTGCTTCCCAGCGGGGTCGTCAGGGTGACCGGTGATTTCGCCAGCGGGGACGTGGTGCAGGTGCAGGACGAGCAGGGAGTGGCCTTCGCCAAGGCGGTACCCTACTACGACAGCACCCAGGCTGCGGCGATGGCGGGGCACTCCAACGATGAATTGGACGGACTTTTGGGGAAGGGGCACAAGGATGTGCTTTTCCGGCCCGAGGACATGGTCATCCTACAAGAGGTGGAGGGATGAGATGAACAGCAACTGCAGGGTGTATCCGAATTTGCACAGCGTGCGCAACCCGCTTTCCTCGCTTCACGACACGCCACAGCTTTCCATCGGTATCATCGATACTTCGAGCGAGGCCCGCCTGAGGACCGTGCTGGACTGGTATACCGCCCATATGGATCTCGATCTCCATGTCATGACCACCGATGGGGGAGTGGATGTGCGGGCCATGCAGGAAAGATTCCCGTCGGTAACCTTCATCGTGTTCACCGCGAGCGGCTTCAATGGCGAGAAGATCAACCAGTTCGCATACGGGTGCCGTTCCCGCTTCTTCTTCATCACCCGTAGCGACGCCGATTTGGTGTTCTTTGATGGCGCGTCCATGACGAAGCTCATGGCACAGGAAAACCATCCCGCGATGGTCCTTCCGCTCAGACTGAACAACAAGGGGGAGTTCACCCCCGATATCCGTGTTCCATTGCTGACTGGCGACGGGAGGATTGACGTGGAAAGCGATATGCCCAAGGTTCCCGATGGGGGAGCGATGCCGTCGCTCTACCCGATCATGGAGATGGGGTTGTACGATACCGCCTTGTTCCAGAGGCTTCGGGGCTACGACGAGCAGATCCACAGCGAGTACTGGCAGGCGATGGATTGGGGTATCCGTTGCTGGATGATGGGCTATCCCCTATATCTTTCCCAACTTGCGGTCCTGTTCTTCCCCGGAAACCTTTCCTTGGTCGAAGACCAGAGCGAAAGCGAGGGGTGGAGAAGGTGCTCCACCAAAGCGCTCAGCCTGAAGGTGGCCGAGGGACATCGGCCAGAGGTGGTCAGGCCCAGGCGCGACTTCGACCATGATGCCTGGGAGCAGGATGTCCGGCTCCGCTATCGGTATCTCGTCAAGCAGGATTATCCCACCTTGGTCCGGAACTGGGGGAAGCTGTGAACCCCTGCAAGTTCCCGCTTGTCCTGCTGACCTTTTGCGCCTCGTTTTCCCTGAGCGCCCGTTCCAACCCGTTCCTCTACCCGATGCGGACGGTGTTCGTCGACGCGGGCCATGGGGGCAGGGACAGCGGGGCCGCCCGTAGCTATGGCTGGGGTGATGTCACCGAGAAGGAAATCGTGCTGGATGTTGCCGGTCGTGTGGCGACCAAACTCCAGGCGCGGCACTCTGACTGGAATATCGTCATGACCCGGAACGACGACACGTTCGTCAGCCTTTCCGAGCGGTGCCAGATTGCGTATACCACTCCGCTTTCGCCAAAAAGCTCCGCCCTGTTCCTGTCGATCCACGTCAACAGCGCCCCAAGCCCCTCGGCGAGCGGTTACGAGGTCCTGGTACGGGATTCCACCCGTGAGACGGTGATGCTCAGCAGCCAGACCCCCAAGCAGAACATTCCTTTGTTCGCCGCCTATACGGACGGGGAACTGAACCAGCTACTGGACCAGAGAAGCCACCAGATTGCCGAAACCGTTGACCAAGTGCTTTCCACGGGTTTTGTTTCCCGTGGGGTGAAAGTGCAGGATGTGCAAGTGCTCCGCGAGAGCCGCACCCCATCCATCCTGGTCGAGCTGGGCTTCCTGACCAACGAGGATGAGGCGAGAAACCTGATGGACGACGCCTGGCGGGAGCGCATGGCTTCCTCGATTGTCCTCGCCATCGAGCAGGTTGCCAGACAGTAGGCGGCCGGATTCCTCTTGGCGCGTTCGCCTGAGGCCGAACGTCAAACGACGGCCAGCCAAGGTGGTCCCTCCTGCGGATGGAGAGACTAGCGACGCGCTCCCGGATGATCTCCGGCTCCAAGATTCCCAGGGCAGATAGGAAACTGTTCCGCCCTAGGCTATCTGTTCAGTTTTCTTGGAACTGCCGTTCCCGTTCCTGCACGATCAGTCCGAACTTCAGGTTCTTCAGCTGCTGGGAGAGACTCACCTTGTAGATATGCGGGTTGATCAGGCGCAGATAGGTGGGGTGGAACGCCTTCAGGTTTTCCTTCACTTCCTGCTGGATTTCCTTGAGCTTTGGCTCGGGATGCAGGCGCTTCCCGTCTTCCATCTGCTTGATCAGCATCGGCTCCGCCTTGGCATAGGCGCCCGGCTTCATCTGGAAGAAATCTGCCTCGCTGAAGGGGTGGTAGAAGGTGTACTTCTGGCCCGCGACAATCTCTTCGCTCTGCAGGGCGACTAGGTCGGCAAGCGCCTGGCCGTCGGCGTCAAAGAAGCGATAGACCTGCTTGATGCCGGGGTTGGTCGTCTTGGCGGTGGTATTGCTGATCTTCATGGTCGGGATCATCTTCCCGTCTTCTCCAGCCTTTGCCGCGAGCTTGTAGACCCCGTTCAGGCTGCTTTGGAAGCCCCCCGTGACCAGGTGGGTCCCGATGCCCCAGCTGTTGATTGGGGTGCCACTCTCGACGAGCTGTTGGACGATATCCTCGGTCAAGTCGTTGCTGACGGTGATGGTGGCGTCTTCAAGGCCTGCCGCGTCCAGCTTCTTGCGGACTTCCTTGGGCAGGTAGGACAGGTCGCCTGAGTCGATTCTGACGCCGATCTTCTTGCCTTTCTTTTTCTGTTCCAGACCGACGGTAATCGCGTTCTCGATACCGGAACGAAGCACGTCATAGGTGTCGATCAGAAGGACTGCGTTGTCCGGGTAGAGCTCCGCGAACTTACGGAATGCCTCAAGCTCGCTGGAAAAGCTCATGACCCAGCTGTGGGCCATGGTGCCGCCAACCGGTATGCCATAGACCTTGCCCGCGAGTGTATTGCTGGTGATCGCGCATCCCCCGATATAGGCGGCGCGGCTGGCCGCCATCGCCCCATCTCCCTGGGCGCGGCGCAGTCCGAACTCCATGATCGCGCTGTCCTTGGCCGCGCGACACATGCGGGCAGCCTTGGTGGCAATCAGGGTCTGGAAGTTGATCGTGTTCAGGATGATGCCCTCGATCAGTTGCGCTTCGACCAGGTCGGTGTGAATCCGTACAAGCGGCTCGCCCGGGAAGACAATCGATCCCTCCCGGAAGGCGTAGACATTGGCATGGAACCGATAGGTTGCCAGATATTCCAGAAACGGCTTCTTGAAGGTGCCGAGACTCGCAAGGTAGTCGATGTCCTCCTTGTCGAACGAGAAGTGCTCGAACTTGTCGATCAGGTCATTGACTCCGGTGAAGACGGCGTAGCCGCCATCGAACGGGTTGTTCCGATAGAACATGTCAAAGACCACCTGGGGGTTGTGGTTGGTGGCCAGATACCCCTGCATCATCGTCAGTTCATACAAGTCCGTGTACAGAGCGCTTACGTGCATGGTTACCTCTCAGTGTTTCGCGGGAATTACGGAGAAACCGCAATACGGAACTAGTTTTTCCGGGATGGCGATCGAGCCGTCCTTCTGCTGGTAGTTCTCCAGGATGGCGACCATCGTGCGGGAAAGGGCGGTCGCGGTGCCGTTGAGCATATGCACGTACTGCAGCTTGCCGTCGTCGTCGCGGTAGCGGATCTGGAGGCTCCTCGCCTGGTAGTCGGTGCAGTTGCTGGTCGACGTAACCTCTCCATATTCCCCGTTCTCGCCACGGCCAGGCATCCAGGCCTCGATGTCGAACTTGCGGTAGGCGGGAGCTCCGAGGTCTCCGGTACAGGTGTCGATGACCCTGTAGGCAAGTCCGAGGCCCTGGTAGATTTCCTCCTCGATGGAGAGCAGGTAGTCATGCCACTTGTCCGACTCCTCTGGCAGACAGTAGATGAACATCTCCAGCTTGGAGAACTGGTGGACGCGGTACAGGCCTTTGGAGTACTGGCCCGCGGCCCCGGCCTCGCGGCGGAAGCAGTGGGACAGTCCGGTCATCTTGATGGGCAGTTCCTTCTTGTCCAGCACCCTGCCGGCGTAGTAGCCGCCAAGGGTGATCTCGGCGGTGCCGACCAAGGCGGTGCCGGTTCCCTCCAGCGTGTAGATGTTGCTCTCGGCGCCACGGGGATTGAAGCCGATGCCATTCAGGATCTCCTCCTTCGCCACATCCGGGGTGATGAAGGGGGTGAAGCCGTGCTTCAACACGATATCGAGCGCGTACCGCTCGATGGCCATCTGTAGCAACACCGCCTGGTTTTTCAGATAGTAGAACTTCGGCCCGCTCACCTCGGTGGCGGTGTCGAAGTCGATCAGGTCGAGCTTCTCGCCGAGCTGGACGTGGTCCAGCGGCTTGAAGTCGAATACCGGTGGCTTGCCGACAAACTTGATTGCCGTACTGTCCTTGTCCTCCTTGCCGATTGGAGCCTTCGGGTTGGCGTAGTTCGGGATGGTCCGCGCGGCTGTCAGATACTGGGCGTCCAGGTCGGAGGCCTCTTTCTCGATTTCGGCGATTCGGTTCTTCAGGTCCTTGCCTTCCTCAATCAGCTTGGCACGGGTCTCCGGGTCGAGCTTGCCCTTCATCTGCTTGGCAACCTCGTTGCGACGGGCGCGAAGCGCATCTGCCTCCTGCATGACGGAGGAACGTTTGTCCCCCAGCGCGATGATCGCGTCAAGGTCGACGCGCATGTTGCGGTTTTTGATGTTCGCCGCAATCTCGTCGTGGCGGCTTTTCAGCTCTCTCAAATCAATCATAGGTCTTTCTCCTCACATCTTCTTCGATTTATTGGCACTGTCGGTGACCGCCTCGATCACGGCATTGTCGAACTGGTTTTGCTCCAAGGCAGCGACGCCTTCAATCGTCGTGCCTCCCGCGGAGCATACTCCCATCATCAAATCTATCGGATTCTTTCCCGTAGCGCGGGCAAGGGCGATGGCGCTCTCCATCGTGTCCCGCACCACCTCCACGCTTTTTGGATAGGCAATCCCCATCCGGGTCCCGCCAAGTGCCATGGCATGCATGAACTGGAACATGTACGCGATCCCGCTGCCGCTGATGCCGGTAAAGGCGGGAAGCAGCGATTCGTCCAGAGCGCATGCGGAACCAAAGCTGGTGGCGATGGCAAAGGCCTTCTCCCTCAGAGACTGGGGGCACTCGGCATCGGCGCAGACGGCGGTGACGGATTTCTTTACTTTCGCCGCGATATTGGGCATGAACCTGACCACCTTGCTGGTGCCCAGGTTCTCTTTCAAGGTTGCCAGGGAGATGCCGGCGGCAATGGAAATCCATCCCTCGCAGGGAGAAGCCTGCCGCAGGGCGGGGTATAGGGCAGGAATCCCCTGTGGCTTGACCGCGATTACAATCAGGTCGCTTTGGGAAAGCAACTCCTGCATGGAGACATAGCCGGCTCCGCTCTCTTCGACCTTCGCCCTCGTATGGTCATAGGCGAGAACCGTATCCTTTCCTTCCTGGACAAGCGCGGTGGCAATCGCTCCCCCCATGTTGCCGCACCCAAGAATCCCGATGGTCATTTCCCTTCCTCCCAGTCGAACGTGTCGTCCGCCTCAACGAGTCCCTGCCAGTGTCGCTGGCGGAAATACTCGTAGGCCGCGATGGCGACGCTGTTGGACAGGTTCAGGCATCGGGCACCGCTTCGCATGGGAATGCGTACCGCGCGATCCTTAACCTGCAGCAAAAGGTCTTCGTCAAGGCCGACGCTCTCCCGGCCGAAAACGAAATAGGTTTCCTCCGGGTAGGCGATGTCAGCATAGCACGTCCGTGCCTTCTTCGTGAAGAAATAGCACTGCTCCCGGGGATGTTCGGAGAAAAATGCCTGGTTGTCGGGATACTCCTTGATGGTGACGAGGTGCCAGTAGTCCAGTCCCGCCCGTTTCAGATACTTGTCCGAAAGGCTGTAGCCAAGCGGGCGCACCAGATGGAGTGTCGCCCCGGTAGCGGCGCAGGTTCGGGCGATATTACCGGTGTTCTGGGGAATTTCCGGTTGTAGCAAGACAATATGCAGACCCATGAGAGGCTCCTCAGCAAGGAGTGTAGCCAGTTGTTCCGGCTTTGGGTAGACGCCAAAGAGAAGGTGTACTACGATGACGGCATGGAAATACTGAAAACGTTGCTGCTTGGTGTCATCCAAGGCGTCACCGAGTGGCTGCCGGTCAGCAGCACCGGCCATTTGATCTTGTTCGACGCGTTGTTTCCACTCCATGTATCCGAGCAATGCAGGAACCTGATGATGGTTCTGATCCAGCTGGGTTCGATTCTGGCCGTCATCATCCTCTACTGGCATACCTTGAACCCGTTCTCTCCCAGGATGAGCAAGGGGGAGCGGCGTTCCTGCTGGTCCCTCTGGACAAAAGTGGTGGTGGCCTCGGTGCCGGTGGCCATCATCGGCTTTCTTCTGGACGATTTCATCGAGAGCAGACTCTATACGTGGCAGGTCGTCGCCCTGACCCTTGCCCTGTATGGCGCCGCCTATATCGTCCTGGAGCGCAAGCGGAAGGGTAGGGACGGGGCAATCCACTCGATCGACGGGATCTCAATTCCACGGGCGGTCGGCATGGGGCTTTTCGAGGCGTTGGCTCTGGTGCCTGGAACCAGCCGTAGCGGATCCACGATTCTTGGCGGCATGCTGCTGGGGGTGGACCGCAAGACCGCAAGCAAGTTTTCCTTCTTCCTCGCCATTCCTGCCATGTTCGGAGCGTCGTTATTGAAGCTGGTCAAGCTGGGGTTCGCCCTGAGCGGCTACGAGTGGACGCTGGTGGCGTTCGGATTCGTCGTCTCCTTCGTCGTCTCGCTTTTCGCCATCAAGGCTTTGATGCGTTACCTGACCAGCCATGACTTCCAGGTCTTCGGCTGGTACCGCGTCATTCTGGCGATTTTGGTGGTCCTCTTCTTCAGTCTCGCTTGACCAGCGACGAGGCTTTGACCACCTTCTGCCCCTTTTTCTGCATCTGGAGGATGACCTTCTCCACCTTCCGGCGCTTGGCGTCCTGGCTGGAGAAGAGTTCCTGTTGCATTGGCGCTTCTCCTTGGTAAAGGCCCCCGAGCCCTAGCCCGAGCAGTCGGATCGGCGTTCCGTGCCACCGCTCCTCAAGCAGTCCTGCGGCAATCCGATAGACTTGCTCTGCGCTGAGGATGTTCTCATCCGGGGTGACCTGGGCTTCGTGGAGGGAGAAGTCCGGCCAGCGGAGCTTCAATGACACGGTACGGGCGATTTGCCGTTCCTCCAGGCATCGGAACATCAGCTCGTGGCTCATCGAGAGCAGGTATTGTCGAAGCACTTCCCCGTCCGACACATCGTCAAGGAACGTGGTCTCCGTGCTGATGGAGTGGCTCTTGCTTTCCCCGTCGAAGATGCCGGGGTCGATACCCCTTGCCACGTCATAGAGAAAACCGCCCATCGAAGGCCCGAACATCGATTCCAGGTGGATTTTGCTGAAGGACCGGAGTTGCTGGGTGGTGTGGATGTGTCTGTCCGCGAGCTGCTTGCGTCCGACCTTTCCGATTCCCCAGAGCTTGTTCAAACCCACCGCGTCGATGAACAGCTCTTCCTTTCCCGGAGATACCCGGCAAAGCCCGTCCGGCTTGTGGTAGTCGCTTGCCATCTTTGCGAGATACCGGTTCGGAGCGATTCCGACGCTGATGGTCAGGCCTGTCTCTTCCCATACTTCAGCCTTCAATTTCATGGCCGCTTCTTTGGCGCTACGGTAGAGACGTTCCATGCCGCTCATGTCGAGAAACGCCTCGTCGATGGAGATTTGCTGCACCTTGTCGCTGTAGCGTCCGCAGATTTCCATAACCTGGTGGCTGACCTGGCTGTATCGCTCGAAGCGGGGATTGACGACCACCGCCTGCGGGCAGAGCCGAAGCGCCTGCGCCATCGGCATGGCGCTGTGGCACCCGTACCGCCGGGCAACATAGCTTGCGGTTGAGACAACGCTCCTGCGTTCATTGTGCCCGATCAGGACAGGTTTGTCCTTCAACGATGGGTTATCGTGGATTTCCACACTGGCGAAGAACGCATCCATGTCCACGTGGAAGTAGAGTGGCCGCAACATCAATCAACTCCTCTCCGAACAAATAATTGCATGCTTCTTTCCATACGCAGTCCACCCAATTGCCCACAACAATCCCATGTATAGACAAAACCCGAAGCTGGTTCTTTCTTTTCACTATACCACGAGATGGAAGATGCTGTGAAATGATGGGATTTAGGGATGACGGCAACCGGAAAAGGTGCTCCCGCAAAAGAATGACCCCAAGCCAATGGGGTGGATAATCCGACAACAGTCGAACTAAACCACACTTGGAATCAGGTGTAATCTACTTCGAATTCTTCTTTTGTGTCAAGAAAGTCCGCTCGAGTTCGAGATACGAGAAACAAGGCTCAATACAGGTTTTTGTGGGATGAAGCGGAATCACAAGGGATGGGGGGGTAGGAAAAAAGGGAATGAAGTCTCACGATTGGAAATCGCAACCCAAACAAGGAGAGACAGCATTCCCTATGAGCGACAGTATCATGGCAAGCCTCGAGGTGGCCGTCCAGCCGTTTCTGTGCGGCAGGCTGATAGCCGCGACCGGCAAGATTCGTTATCTCGAGTCGGCGTCGACTCCGGCGTGGCCCAGCTCGCGCGATTCCCTCCTGCGTAGCGCTTCCTCGACCACCTTTCGTTCATTCCAAGGATACTTGACTCCCTGTTTTTCGATGGAGTGCTCGTGGCCTTTGCCCAGAAAGAGCAGGGTGTCTCCCGGCCGTGCGGCGTCCACCATCGCCTGGATGGCTTTTGCGCGGTCGGGAATCTCATGTACCTCGACCGGCTCCGCGTCGCGTAGCAGGTCTCGGTCAATCTGCTCGGTGGACTCCCAGCGGGGATCCTCGTCGGTTAGGAAAAGAATGTCGCTATAGTGGCTCGCCGTTTTCCCCATCGGTGCGCGCTTGGAGGTGTCCCGCTCTCCGGCGCAACCGAAGCAAGCAAGGATTCGCCCTTGTCCCTTCCGCTGGTACTCGAAGGAGAAAAGCTTCTCGTATGCGTCGGCGGTGTGGGCGAAATCAATCAAGACCGTCAGTCCGAGATGGTTTTCCACCGTGACCATCCTGCCGTCTACCGGCCGCAGGTCATAGGCATAGGACAGTTGACTTTCAAGAGAAGTACGCAGGATCTTCGACGCGGCGAGACAGGCGAGCAGGGCGTTGCCGGCCAATACGGGGTAGTGCAGAGGGGTCGGATAGACCTTCCCTTGATAGGTGATTGACGCGTCTAGCCCGATTTCCGCCTGGATGTTCCGGTTGACTACCAAGCTTTGGACTCTTGCGGGCAACACGTCGAGGAAGGCGTCAAGATGGGGATTGACGGTGGTGGAGATGAAGAATCCTCCCTGTTTGATCCTTCGGGCAAGGTTGCATTTGGCGTCCACATATGCCTGCACGCTTCCATGGAACTCAAGGTGCTCGCTGGTCACCGTGGTGACGATTCCCCCCTCGTATCGGATGGTGTGAAGCCTGTCGTACCGGTCAGAGAGGGCATGGCTGGTGCACTCCAGCACTACGTACTCGACTTTGTTACGCAGGCAGCGGTCAAGAAAGGCTTCGAGCTGGTCGGCCTCCGGAGTGCTTTGCCGGTACGGGCTCGGCCCGTAGCCAGAACCATCATCCATCGACACCGTCCCGATCAGCGCGGTCCGTTTGCCTGCACGACGCAACAGCTGGTACAGGTATTCGCTGGTCGTGCTCTTGCCATCCGTCCCGGTCACGCCGATGATGGTGAGCCTTGACTCCGGCTCGCCGTGAAAGCGGGAGCAGACGGTCGAAAAGCGGGTACGTACCAGCGGGTCGACTAGCCCCGCCACGGTTTCGGGAAGGGGGACCGGGTGGTCGCTGACCACCGCGATGGCGCCGTTCTGGATCGCGTCAGCGATATAGTTCGAGCCCTGGGTATGGATTCCAGGGAAGGCAAAAAACACCGAACCAGGCTTGCAGGCCCGGCTGTCATACACCACAGCGGAGACTTCCCGCTCGTCGCCAGCCCACTCGGGGGCGAGATCTTGCAACTT
The DNA here is from genome assembly GCA_028722305.1 of Spirochaetales bacterium. GTDB lineage: Bacteria > Spirochaetota > Spirochaetia > Sphaerochaetales > Sphaerochaetaceae > RUG023. Next base: position 9,796 of record JAQYHB010000009.1, on the reverse strand, counting down.
TTTCACGCCCTCATGCTAACACCAGAAGCCGTTTTTTGCTATGCCACGTCCGAAGGTTGTCCGTTCGGTGCGCAGTACTGTGATATTGCTTTTAATTTGTTTCTATTTAAACAATTGTTTGCTACATTGAAAGTAAAAGCGTTGCCATAAGCGCTCTGGGTCGATATACTTGCTTCCATGAAACAATTGGACTTTACTCCGCACGGAGTATGCGCTCGCAGAATCACCGTGGTCCTTGACGACAACGATGTCATCCAGGACGTCTCCTTTGTCGGCGGCTGCGATGGCAACCACAAAGGCATCATCCGCTTGGTCAAAGGACACAAGGCCAGCGAGATTGCCGACCTTCTGTCGGGAACCACCTGCGGTTTCCGTCCGACCAGTTGCCCTGACCAGCTTGCTCAGGCGCTGAGGCAAGCGACGTTGTGAGACGCAGACTGCTTGCCATCCTATTGCTCTTCCTTGACGCCAGCCTCTTCGCTGGTGTCTCGGATATGCGGGATGACCAGCACAGGGGAATGGGTGTCCGGGGAATCGCGTTGAGCGACTCCTATGGCACTATGTTCGCCAACCCCGCGTCGCTTGTCTTCAACCCCGGCAGCATTTCCGCTTCGCTGTGGGTGACGGACAACGGCTATGTCAACGAGCCAGCCAGTGGATTGATGCTCTCCTTCTGTGGCAAGCGCATGGGATTCACGCTTGAGCAGACCACCGAGTTCACCAAGCGGGAGGATAATCTGTACAACGCGCTGAAATACACATACCTGCGGATGGACTGGGCCTACAACTGGAAACGGCTTTCCTTCGGGCTCAGCCTGAATGCCCAGACGGCGATGAAACGGACCTCCATCGAAATCGATGCGGGCCGCGAGCTGACAGATTTGGCGGTGCAGACCTTCTTTTCACGCTATGAGACGAAACCCAACTCGACCAAGGTGACCGCCGCCCTCGGGGCGATGCTCGATATGGACTGGTTCACCATCGGCGTCGTCAGCGACCAGTTCGCCGAGGCCTCGGACGAGGGGAGCCTGGAGTTCAGCGGGAAGGACCTGTACGAGAACCTTTGCTTTGGTTTCTCCCTGTATTCCCCGACCTTCAACCACCGTAGCCAGCTGAACCTGTTCAAGGCCGGGGTCTCGATGGAATTGATCCATCCGTTCCAAGATGCCAGCACGCTGCGCGGCGGCATCGACCTGAAGATGCAGATGCTTTCTGACGCGCAGATTGACTTTATGGCCGGATGGCAGCAGCCCTTCTCGACGGACGAGTTGTTCGGGATGGACTGGACGGAGGCGACACAGAGCATCGGGGTCCTGGTGACCTTGCAGGGATGGAGGATCAACGCATACGCTGAATTCCCCGCGAAACTGTATGAGGGCGACGGTTCGGCACGCGACGTGCAGACCACGGTCTCGTTCTCTTTCAGCCGTTGAACCCTTTCCCTTGACAGTGAAAACTCCAATCTATTATAGTCTGGAATGTTCAATATGAACTTAGGTGGAAGGAGATACATATGTCCAAAGCACATAGAGGAGCTGGAATCAGAAAGGAACACCCGAATCAGGGTCGTGGGACTTGCCCTGTCTGCAAGAGAAGCGGTGTGAAGCTGCTGTATGAGCAGACTGTGGATGACAAGAAGGTCAACGTTTGCAAGGCATGCGATGCCCATATCAAGAACGTCGCCGCCAGTGCCAAGCCGGCCGCAGCCGAGACTGCCGCGCCCGCTGCCGCAAACTGAGCTGGCATCCAGCATCTGCTGTTGGGGAAGGACTCTCTGGTGACAGGGAGCCCTTCTTGTCTATAGAGGACGGAAACCGATGGAATCGTTTTATCTGGTTGGAATCAAGGGGACCGGCATGGCGGCGCTCGCCGTGCTTTTGGGCGAGTGGGGCATGCAGGTCGCGGGCTGTGACCGGCAAGAGATCTTCAGTACCGAAGCGCAGCTGGAGGACCACGGGATTCGGCGCGACGTCGGCTTCGACCCGGTGTTGCTTCCCCCTCATACCGATTGGGTCGTCTACAGCAGCGCCTACCCGAAAGATCTCCCGATCTTGGAGAGAGCCAGAAAAGCGGGTTGCAGGGTGGTGGATTACAACGAGTTCCTCGCTCAATTGACCCAGCGGCAGGACAGCTATGTGGTGGCCGGCAGCCACGGGAAGACAACCTGTACCGCCATGGCCGCCTTCCTGCTCGGGCAGGGCAAGCGGAGCCAGTACCCGTTCTACGCGGTCTATGGCTCGATGCTGCGGGGCAGCGACCGTATGCCTGACCAAGGGCGCCAGGCGTTTCTGCTCGAAGGTTGCGAGTACCGGGACCACTTTCTGTCGTATCGTACCCGTGGAGCCCTGATCACCAATATCGAGTGGGACCATCCCGATTATTTCCCGACAGAGAAAAGCTATATCACTAGTTTCCATAGCTTTGTAAACAGAATTGAGCAAGGTGGTTTTTTGGTCATTTGCATCGATGACAGGCACGCTCGGGAGCTCTGCCAGTGGGCCAAAGAGCACCGAAGTGACCTGAACCTGTTGCCGTATGGATTTGCCGAGCGCGGCCTCTTCGGAATCAGACGCATCCAGAAAACCCTGTATGGGGTAGGTTCGCTGCCCACCTATGTGGAATTGCCCTCGCTTAGCCAGCAATGGGTCGACGACATGGTCGGGGCGTCGCTTCTGGCTACCTGCATGCTGTTGGACGCCAAGGAGCCGAAGCTGTACCTGGACGATGGCCTGCTGGTGACCGACGAAGTGTTGCCGACGGTATTGCTCGGCATGTTGCGGGATATCGTCAGGTATCCGGGCACCATCGGCCGCATGGAGGTGATGGCGGACGAAGGCGGGGTGCTGTATCTGGATGACTACGCCCACCATCCTACCCAGATCCGCATGGTAGTAGAGGCCCTGAGGGGGCGGTATCCGAACCGCAGGATCCTGTTGCTCTTCTGCCCCCATACCGCCAGCCGTACCCGCGCATTGTTCCCCGATTTCGTCAAATCGCTCGCCACGGCCGACAAAGTGGTCGTCCAGAAAACCTATGCCTCCGCCCGGGGAGACAGCGACCAAGGCGAGGACACCGCCCGGCAACTGGCCGAGGCTCTGCAACGGAAAATCGACCGCACCCTCTATGGAAAGTTATCGGCGGTGACCTATGCCGCCACGGATGACGAGGCTGTCCACGTCTGCGCAAGCTGGTTGATGGAAGGGGATATTCTCGTTACTATGGGTGCGGGAAACAATCGCTTTCTGACAAGCAGAATCGTCTCCCAAAGGAAACAGAATCTATGACCAGTATGACCGGATACGGCTCGTCAACGGTGACGACCGACGAGTTCCAGCTGGAAGTTGAGGTGAAATCCTACAACAACCGTTATCTGGATATCGACCATACCATGCCGTACTATCTCGCGTCCTACGAGATGGACATCGACCGGCGCGTCGGCGAGGTTGCCAGGCGTGGCCACATCGAGCTCGCCGTCCGCATTGTCGGCGTCAAGAACGATGTGAACCTGATGGTCGACCAAGAGGCGGTCAAGGCGTATCATGACGCCTTCCAGCAGATTTCCGAGCTTGCGGGTGGGAATCTGCAACCTTCCTTGGGCGATTACCTTGCCCAGGAAGGATTGCTTTCCAGCGTGAGGCAGAACGGTGAGCGCTACAAGGAAGCCCTGTTCCAAGCCCTCGGCGAGGCCTTGAAGCAGTTTTCCGAGAGCAGACAGCGGGAGGGTAAGGCGACCCACGATGACTTGGTCCGGTTGGGGAGCCAGGTGAAGGATGGTCTTGCCACTATCGCGGCCCACGCCGACGAGCTGGAGTCGCTGATCAGGCAGAACCTGAGAAGCCGCATGGACGAGATGCTCAAAGACCAGCAGTACGACGAGAACCGGATTCTGCAGGAGGTCGCGGTCATGTTGAACCGCTACACGATCAATGAGGAGGTCAAGCGGTTGTCCACCCATCTGAAGGCCTATGACGGGCTTCTTGAGGAGCGGGAGCCGGTCGGCAAGCGCCTTGACTTTCTGTGCCAGGAGATGAACCGGGAGATCAACACCATCGGGAGCAAGAGCCAGATTGTCGAGATGAACCTGCAGGTGGTCCGGATGAAGGACAGCTTGGAGAACATCCGCGAGCAGATAAGGAATATCGAATGAGAATCGCAATCAGCAGCAAGAGCGGCTGTGGCAACACCACGGTCACCACGCTCGTCAGCCAGATTTTGGGCTATCCGATGATCAATTTTACCTTCCGCAACTTGGCGAAGGAGCGGAACATGGATTTCTGGGACTTCTGCAAGCTCGCCGAGAAAAGCGATGAGCCGGACCGGGAGGTGGATTCCCGCCAAGTCAGGCTTGCCTTGGCGAGCAAGGATTGCGTGCTTGGCAGCAGGCTTGCCATCTGGATGCTGAAGGAGGCGGATTTGAAGGTCTACCTGACCGCTTCCCCCGAGGAGCGCGCCAGGCGGATCCAGAAGCGCGAGGGGGGGTCGCTGGAACAGCGCATGCGTGAGACCAGCGAGCGCGACTTCCATGACAGCGCCCGCTACAAGCGGCTGTACGGCATCGACAACAGCGATACCAGCGTGGCTGACTTGGTCATCGATACCTCCGATATTTCTGCCGAGGAGGTGGCCTCCCGGATTGTAGCCAGGGCCCGGAGCTTGGGCGCCTGAGTCTGTACACGTTTGCTTTTTTTGCGTATAGTTACTATCCGTACTTCGTACAAGGAGTGAAGAGCGTGAGCATCCCTTTGAAAGAAATTGAAGATTTTTCCGGTAATGTCTACCAGATGACCTGCGCAGCAATCAAGGAAGCGGACATCCTGAGCCAACCCGGCTGTGGCGGCGAGGAAATCGAGAAGAAGAACGAGAAAATCGTCAGTGTCGTTCTCGAAAAAGCCGTCCATGACGAAATCAAGTACCAGCCAGCGGAGCAGTAACCCCTTCGCTCGCGTTGTCTTTCTCTTCGGACCGACCGGAGTAGGAAAGACTGATTTCCTTACTCACCTCGATCCAGGCCAGTTCGCGGTCATCAATGCGGATTCCATTCAAGTCTATCGGGGATTGGACATCGGCTCGGCGAAAGTGTCGGCCGATGTTCGTGCATATATCCGTCATTATCTGATTGATGTCGAGGATCCTTGGAACCAATTCACAGTCGCGAGGTTCCTTGAGCTTGCCGACCAGGCTGTCCGCGAAATCGCCTCGCAAGGGAAGATCCCGATCCTCTGTGGCGGTACCGCCTACTACTTCAAGCATTTCCTCTATGGCCTTTCCGAGGCCCCTGCCAGCGACCCGATGGTTCGGGCCGAGATAGCCGAAGAGACGGAACGGAAAGGTCTCGATTGGGCGTATCAGGAACTGGGCAGGGTGGATCCGGAGAGCGCCCTCCGGATCCATCCCAACGACGCCTACCGGATTACCCGCGCGTTGGAGGTCTATCGGTGCAGCGGGAAACCCCTCTCCGCCTTCAAGCCCAGCAATACTCCCCGCTATGGTATGAAACCTTTGGTCTACGGCTTGACCCGCCCTCAGAAAGAGCTGGACGAGCGTATCGCGCTTCGGGTCGAGGAGATGTTCCGTGAAGGGCTGTTGGACGAGATCCGTACCCTGATTGCCCATGGAGCCAAGGATAGTTGGCCCGGTATGCAGGGAATAGGCTATCGTGAGTTCTTCACTGCTCGCGAAGAAGGAGAGTGCAGCCTTGAAACCATCAAGGCGGAAATCGTGCACAACAGCCGCCTCTACGCGAAGCGGCAGATGACCTTCTTCAAGAGCTTCTCCTCTGTCACGTGGTTGGAGTCATCAGAGAGTAGGCGGCGTTTACCGCTTGAGTTGTCTGAGAAGGCCTGTCGGGAGTGACCGGTATCTCGATTGTCTCCACCTTGTGGTAGTCCACGTTGGTGATGCTTGTGATCAGCCTCCATCCCCGCTTGTTGGTCTCGAAGGTGAAATCCTGCCGCTGGGTATAGACAAAGGCCAATGTGTATCCCTCGCGTACCTTCGCGGTCTCGTCCTCCTCGTCGTAGGGGAAGGGCGTGTAGATCGTGCTGGTCACCTGATAGGTGTCAGGCGAGGTCCGCGTGACCTGCACGTCGGTCACCCCGTACAACCCCTGGGAGGAGCCGATGGCTGGTTTGCCCTGGGAAATCCAGTCGTTGACGTTGATGATCGCGTTGATGTTCTCGTAGGCCTGTCGAGTCTGGCGGTTGACGAACAGGTTCATCACCTCAAGCTCCGCTGGGCTTTTCACGTGGGGGGCGAGGCTGGCGTCCAGCTTCTGCACATCCAGCTCGCTCTGGGCTGCATAGTATTCGGCAATAATCTGCTCGTCGCTCATACCGTAGGTATAGGGGGGAGTCAAGGCCTGCTTGATCCTGCTTGCGGTGAAGTAGCCGACCGTAAGGACGATGGCGGTGATGGTGACCACCAGCCAGCCACGCTTGCGCCAGAAACGACGCTTGGTGGCGCGTTTGTGCTGGCGCTCCTCGAACTGTGAAAGCGCCTTTGTGTCAGGCTTCGACTCGACATGTTCGGGCCATTTCATCGGGGCCAGCTGGTCTCCGAGCCAGGAGAGCGCCTGCTGGGGCTGCTGGTTGCCTGTCAGGTCCCGTTGCTCGGTCAGCTTGGCGTGCAGTGCATCGTCGATCAGGCGCGCCAGCTCTGGCTCTAGATTGGTTCCCAGAAGGCGTAGCGGAGGGATGTCACAGTGATCCTCCCTCGTGTCCGGGTTGGCGAGAGGCACTCTCCCCGTGGCGCCTAGGTACAGCAACTGCGCCATCTGGTCGATCAATGTGTAAGGCTTGTGCAGATCGTAATGGACCCAGTCATTGAAGCTGGCCTCGCGTGCCTGTTCTCCCAGGCATGCCTCGATTGCGCTGGAAAGGGAAGGGGGCAGCAGGAAGACGCCGCCACCTTCCAGTCCGTACATCCTCCATAGTGGGATGGTTCCGCTCTCCAAGGAAATATAGCTTTCCTCCATTCTGCCTAGCAGCTGGATGAAGTCGCGCACGAAGGAAAGGGTTTCCCCCCGTCGCTTGTCAGCCAGTTCCCACACCGAATAGAGGGGCATGGAGGGGAGCCTGAGACATTGCATGCCATCGATGATGGCGATGCCCTCCCAGGAGATGGCGGTGACCAGGCCGTTCCTCAACGAGAAACCAACCTGGCTCTTCCCTTGCAGAAGATATCCTGGCAGATGGGTATGGGTGTCTCCGAGGACAATGCAGGTGGCTTTTACGCCGTCAATTTCCGTCTGGATGATTTTTGGTGCGATATTCGTGATGTCCATAATCAGTTTCCTTTGAAGCCTGAAATATGCCAGGCATACCTGCCTTCTTCTTCGGGAAGGGAATCGGGGAGTTGGGTGAAGTGGTTGTTCCTGAGCGAGAATCCCGTTAGGTGCCAGTTGCCGGGAAGGCGCTTGCAGCGTCCAACCGACTCGAGGATGGCTGTTCCGAGTGAGGAAACCTGGCGGGAATGCAGGGCTCCGAGCAATGGCTTTCCTGCCTCAAGCAGTCCGCACAGGGAGAGGAAATCCTTGTTTGCCGTCTTGCTGGTGGAAAGTCCGTTTCCGTTCAGGCAGCAAACCACCAGAGTCCGAGGCTCCGTTTCAATCAGATGGTCGAGGAATGTGGACAGTTGCTGGCATTCCTTGGAGAAAAGGTCAGGCTTGACCAGTATGGGGAGAATTGCCGTGTGGGGGAAGAAGGCTTCGATGACCGACCCCTGTTCCTCAGACGCGGGTTCCTCATGGAAATAGGCGTTGTCCTTGCCCATCCAGTCCGGAATGTCCTCAACCGAATAGAGCGGAAGCTTTCCAAACGTCCCGTCCTCGGGAATGAGGGCGAAGGTGGCGCCGTTTTCCTTGCGGACCTCCTGGTGCAATGGCGAGAGCACGATGGCCAGTGCCGGATTGCATGCGCTCATGCGCTCATAGGGTGCCCGGATTTCCTCCTTGACCCAGTCGTAGGCTGCGTCCGGCACCAGGATCGCCGCGGGAAGCGGGCGTGGCCGCGCCTGCGAGAGCGCAGGTTCGATGTTCTCGGGATAGAAGATGTGCATGAAGGGTTTCTCAGTCATCGCTTCCCTCCTTGGTCTGCATGATGCGCGCAAGCCGATCTTGGTCGACCTTCACGAAGAAATTCTTTTCTTGGGTGGGAAGGACCAGCCCCAGCGGGCCGTCCTTGGCCCTGCGCAGGTATTTGACCTGGGTGTAGTACAGGTCTGCAGACCCTTGGCTCTTCCCTTTGCTGTAGATTACGGCCAGGTTTGCCGCGTCCAGCATCACTTCCAAGGGCACGCTTTTGTCCTTGAAAGCCTTGATGAATACATACCCGCCAGGCCAGTCGCGGGTGTGCATCCACCAGTCGTAGCTCTTCACCCAGTGGCGCAGCAGCGCGTCGTTTTCTTTCGCGTTGCGACCGACGAGGATGGTGAACTTGCCACTGTGGAACGTCAGCCCCGGACTGGCGCTCTCCGTTTTCTTGTCTGCGGTTTCCTCCCTGAGTTCCTTCTGCAGGCGGCGGATCATCACACGCTCGTCGTCGCAGGGGAGCAACAGTTCCCGATAATGGGCTTCCTGTTCCGCCTTCTGGGCTTTGACCCTCTCGTACTCCTGCATGCTGTCTTGCCAGGTACCCTTCGCCTTCTGGTAACGGCCATAGCATGCCTCGATGTTCTCGCTTGGAGTCAGCTTCGGATCCAAGGCGATGACCCGTTTGCCCCCCGTCGTATAGTCGTCCAACTCGATGTGGTCCATGTGGGGTTTGAGCAGGTATTTGTAGCTGGAAAGCAAATCGCCCTCAAGTTTCATCTCCATGTATCCGGCGTTTGCCTGCGCCTTTCGGGTAAGGCTTTTTGCCGTACCCTCGAGCAACTTCATCTCCCTGTCGCGTTTCTGGCAGACCTTCGCCATCAATCCCGCTAGGGAATCCCTGTTGCTTGCCTGCCCATATTCGGCCTCAATCTGCTCGTTGAAGCTGAGGCCTTCCTGCCGGGGTCTGACCTCGAAGGTCTTTCCCTCTTCCGTACGCTCGGGAGGGAGCTCGAGCTTCCGGGCGCTCGTCTCGCCCCGGTTGGGCCTGCGGTACAGCAAGTCCAGGATCGTGTATGTAGCATCGGTGACGATGATGTTGGCCTGGGGTCCGCTGTACAGGCGGATGATCAGGTGCATCAGCGTGCCATGGTTGTCAAGCGAAAGGTCAATCATGCGGTCGAAGGCCGCCTGATGGACATTGGTGATTCTCGCCCCTTCCAGATGTTTGCGTGCGAACTGGACGAAGCGTTGGAGCTTCGCCGTCTTTTGTCCTTGGACGGCCGCGACCATGCGGCTCACCCGATGGATGCGGCTCTGCGCGGTGCCGATTTCCGTGTAGAGCTCCCACCGGCCGGTCCCTTGGCTGTACAACTCCCAGGTCAGGCAGTGAAAATCATGCTGGGTGACGTGCTGGATTACCGAGCCTGCCAAAGGCAGCTCGCTAAGGATCAAGGCAATTTCCCGATGGTTGAGCGACATGCTTCAAAGGTATGCTTTTTTGCTTGGTTCGACAACATCCCCCGCGAAACGGATTGCGATGGTTTCCATGTGCACATCCAATATATGACTCCGAAAAAGGACTAACGTTTTGGGATGTATGGACACATCCGAGTGGAACCAGAAGAATCGTTGATTGAACGAGTAAGTGCGACAGTGCAACGGCAAGAGCAACAGTGGAGGGTAAACGCGACCCCTGAAGGGATCTTCTCCCTGTACGGAATGGGGGGAATCGGCGATAATCGGGGGCGGAAGGCCGATTGCGGAGGA
>JAQYHB010000008.1 GCA_028722305.1 Spirochaetales bacterium | reverse complement strand
CAATCAGGTCTGAGAACACGTCGTCGGCATGCTGGGACAGGTCGGGCACTGCAATCCCATAGGATGCGGCGACCTGTCTCATGGCTTTCTTCAGCCATGCCTCCAAATCCTCCGCAGTGTTCCTCCCGCAGTTCCCGAAGTCGATGTGGATGATAGGGTAGGTCTTCCAGTCGTAGTCCAGAGAATCGATGACAAGCCCCTTGAACAACTCCCTCCTGCCCTGGAAGATCGCCTCCAAGGTGGAGACGGTCAGCGTCTTCCCGAAACGACGGGGGCGGGAGAGGAAGTACAGCTTGTCCATCCCCATGACCATAGAGGCAAGATAGGGTGTCTTGTCCACGTACAGGGCCCCTTTCTCCCGGAGCTCCTGGAACGAACTGATGGTGGTCGAGAGATTCTTTTGCGTTGCGGTCATGATTAAAGGATACCACAGCCTTGGGCTTGTGGCAAAGGACGCCCATTTCAGAGTGTTGGTTCTTGTCTCACATCCGGGTGGCGCCGTTCAGACTGCCGCCCTGTTGGAACTCTGAGAAGTTTGTTGTCTCGAACGTGAACGATGTTCCCGCAAGCACTCGCAAAACCGGCTATCCCACAAAATTCCGATGCAAACCTGAAAGTCTTTGCAACCAGTATCGCGGGATGCCCACCGTCTTGCCGCTTCCGCTTGCAACATGCCCAATCTATGCGGCAACATCACCCACAACGGCTACTGCTTCATCCCTGCCAGTTTCAGAAACTTCTTATCCGACTGGATACCCTGCGTCACGAATTTCCCGTTCCGGAACAGAGCGTAGGTCGTCACCGGGGCAGGCACATTCCGGGCAGCTTCTTTCGTGGTGATATGGATGGCTTTTAGTGGAATACCATGCTCCTTTGCTACTTCTTCCACTTTCGGCACCCAATAGCACGTATAAGGGCATTGGTCGGTATAGAAGAGGACAAAGCCGTCCCCGCCGGTCTGCGGATGCTTGGCGCAGTCCTTGAATCGGGGCGGTTTTGCTCCCTCCATCAGCGGCAGATACCTCAGTGTAATGCCGCAATCGGAGGTGTCCGCGACGGCAAAGCCCTTGTGGCAAGGAATTTCGGGTCTGCAAGAAACTCGCGCTTGCGCCCCTCGGCGCATAGGATGCAAAGTCCTTTTCTCCCCTGCGCTTTTGCGTCACGGACACATTCGCCAAGCAGGTCGTTGGAGTATCCATGCCCTTTCATGGAGCCGGAAACCCACAGGCAGTTGATGGAGAGATACCCGCCTGCGTCGATAGGAATCCATGCGTTCTCTGCCGGAATGTACTCGATAAAGCATTTACCGCGTTCTTCGCTGCGATAAAAAACCAAGCCCTCGGCAAACCGCTGCTAGAGCCACTCTTTCTTCGCAAGGCTCTGTTTGCCTGACATGGCGCAGCAGATATGTTCCTTGTCGATGTTGTCTGTCGTTATCCGCAAATAGTTCATGCTTTGTCCGTCCTTGTGGCAGTGCCGCATACAGGGGGCCCTGTCCCGGATTGCCTTTTTGCAGCCGGCCGCTCCAAGAGAGTGCGTATGAGAACGTAACGGGGGCACCCGTCAGGGCACCCCCTTCAAAACGCGCAGGAAGCCTTTATTTATGGACCTTGGTGACCAGGTCGTTCCACTTGGCCAGCAGGGCCTTCTTGTTGGCGGTCAGCCACTTCACGTCACGGGTCACCCACTTGATCGTGTCGCTCGCCGGCAGATACGGAGAAGCATACTTCGCCTTGCTGTTGGTGAAGCGTAGCGTCCCGAGCGCGCTACCCAGCGCGCTCTGGCCATCGGCGCTCATCAGGAAGTCGACCATGGCACGCGCGGCTTTCGGATGCTTGGCGCCCTGGATGACGGCACAGCCAAACGCGTTGGCGGAAGCGCCCTCGGCCGGGTAGACCATGCGGATGTTGGTGGCGCCACTCTTCAGGAGCGTGCTGGCACCATCCTCGTAGGTCAGTCCGACGACATACTCGCCGGACTGCACGGCCTTGAAGCAGACAGAAGAAGAAGTCGAGATGACCAGCCCGTTCCGCATCAGCTTCTCGATGTAGTTCCATACCTCGGGACTGTCGTTGCCGAAGACAGCCATCATGTTCTGCAGGTTGTTCCATGCGGCGGAAGACGAGTTCGGATCAGAGAGGACGATGCGGCCCTTGAGCTTCGGGTCGAGCAGGTCGGCATAGCCCTTGATATCCAGGCCGAGCTGTTTTTCCAATTCCGTATTGACGCAGAATACCGTCGTGGACAGGTGGTCGAAATTATAGAACCCGTTGTTGGAGCGATAGTCGGGCATGACTTCCTCCTCGTACGGAGAAAGATAATGCTCGAAGACCGCACTATGGGTATCGCCATCGCTGTTGCCGAGGGCGCCCCACATGACATCACCCTGGGGATTGTCCTTCTCTGCCGTGATACGGGCGGTAAGCTCACCGCCGCTCCCGTTGACCACCTCGACCTCGACTCCGGGGTACTTCTCATTGAACAACCGGATCAGATTGTCCAAGTCGTTTTCCGTCATGGAAGAATAGAGGACCAGATTCTTTTCCAGCCCATCGCCGCCCTGCGCGGAGGACGACTCCTTCGACCCGTTTGCGAATACCATCGCGGTACCCAGCAAACCCACTACAGCAATACTCAATGCACGTTTCACCGGAAACCTCCTTTTGGTTTGTTTGAAACTTACAGTGCGATATCCTCCGATTTGCTTGCCTTCAGGTAGACCAGCAAGGAAACCATGGTCAGCGCGGTGAGGATTGCGCTGAAGGCGCAAGCCAATCCGTAGTTGCCACGGCTGATAGCGACATAGGCGCTCATGGTGAGCGTGATGTTGCGGTTGTTGTACAGGATGATCGAGCTGGAAAGCTCGGTCACGATCGAGACCCAGCTCAAAATGGCGCCGGAAAGAATGCCGCTGCTCATCATCGGCACGGTAATCGAGACAAAGGTCTTCAGCTTGCTGGTGCCCAGAGAAATCGAAGCCTCCTCGATGCTCATCGGTATCTGCATCAACGTAGCGTTGGCCGAACGGATCGTGTAGGGCATTCGCCTGATGACGAACGAGATGATCATGATCAACACCGTTCCGGTCAAGGCGAAGGGCTTGTGGCCGAAGGCCAGGACCAAGGCGATGCCGATGACGGAACCAGGCATGATGTAGGGCAGCATGGAGAGCGTGTCGATCGTATGGTTCAGCACCGAAGAGCGACGCACCACCAGATAGGCGATCAGGACAGCGAAGATGATGATCACCGCCAGCGCCCCGGCACCGATGAAGATCGTGTTACGGACCGAACGCCCGAGCAGATGGCGCATGGCGTTCTGGTAGTTCCCCATCGAGAAACCCGGCTTGAAGACCGCTTGGTCGCAGTTCCGGAAAGAAAGATAGATGATATAGACCTGGGGCAGGAAAGCCATGGCAAGCAACAGGTAGGTGTACAGGTACATCAGTACTCCTGCAAGACCATGGGGCTTGCGTTTCTGGATCGGGTGCAGCGCGTTGATGGAAAAACGGAAATGTCCCGTAGCCCACTTCTGCAGGAAGAAGACCAAGGCGGTGATCACGATGGCGATCACACTGATGGCCGCCGCGAAGTTATGGTCGGTACCGTTCTCTCCCAGGTACTGGTTGTAGATCTCGACCGGGAAGGTCCGGTATCCCTCGCCAATCAACAGCGGGGTTCCGAAATCGGCGAAGGCACGCATGAAGACAATCAGGGCGGCAGCCAGGACCGTGGGCATGCACAGGGCGAGAATCACCTTGAAGAAGCGTTTCACTCCCGTGCATCCCAAATTGGCCGACGCCTCGATCAGCGTGTTGTCGATGTTGCGGAAAGCCCCGTTCATGTAAATGAACACCAGCGGAAAGAGCTTCAAGGTCTGCACCAGCAGGATGCCGTTGAACCCGTAAATGCTGGGCAGCTCGATTCCCGCCTTGCGAAGCAGGACAGTGATGACGCCACTGCGGCCCAACAGCAATATCCACGAATAGGCACCGATGAACGGGGCGCTCATCGAGCAAAGGATGCTGATGACAAAGACCAGCTTCGCCCCCTTCAGCTGGTAGAACGAATAGAAGTAGGAAAGTGGAATCCCGAGCAACAGGGTGACGAACGTGATGGCGACAGTCACCTTGAAGCTGTTGCCGATCGTCCTGCTGTAATACGGCTGGCTGAAGAACTTGACGAAGTTCTCCCACGTGAACTGCCCCTGGGGATTGACAACCGACTCTTTCAGGAGCAGGAACATCGGATAGACCAGGATGAGGGCGAACAGCGCAAGGAAAAGTACCGTCACCCCGCTCCACATATCAAAGCGTCTTCTCATCTGCGGCCTCACTCGGTGACGTTGTCGTTCCTCACTCCTTCCAGGATATTGGCCGATCCGTCGGAAGTGAAGATGTTGATTTTGGAGACGTTGACCGAAAGCGAGACCTGCTCGCCTTTCGGAATGGTGTTCTCTATCGAGGAGACGCCGATGGAGATTACCTCCTGCCCATCAGGCAGATGCATGAAGTAGTGGGTGTCCAGACCAAGGAACACGCCATCGTCAATTATCCCCTTCATGGCAGTCTCGCCACCCATCAGAAGGTCCTCGGGGCGTACGGAAACCAGGACATCCTGGTCCTTGCGCATTTCCTTCTTCACATGGCCGACAACCACATCGAGCCCTTCGACCAGCAGGTGCGGCTCCCCTCCCGTCATCTTCAGCTTCCCCCTGAGCATGTTCGAACGGCCGATGAAGCTGGCGACAAAGCTGTTGGAAGGACGCTGGTAGATGTTCTTCGGGGTTCCGATGTGCTGGATCACTCCGCCTTTCATGACAGCGATACGGTCGCTGATCGCCATGGCCTCCTCCTGGTCGTGGGTCACGTAGATGCAGGTGATACCGACCTTGTGCTGGATTTCCTTGATGATGGAGCGCATCTCCACCCGAAGCTTCGCATCCAGATTGGAAAGCGGCTCGTCCATCAGCAGCACGTCAGGACGGATGCATAGGGCGCGGGCAAGGGCGACACGTTGTTGCTGTCCGCCGGAAAGTTTTTCGGGCATGCGGTCAGCCAACTGCTCGATCTGCATCAGCTTGAGGAATTCGTCGCAACGGGAGGCGATTTCTTCCTTGGGAAGCTTGCGGTTCTTCAGGCCGAAGGCGACATTCTTACGGACCGTCATGTTCGGGAAGATGGCGTAGTTCTGGAACACCATGCCGATGTTGCGCTTGGACGGATCGAGATCGTTGATCCGCTGATCGTTGAAATAGAAGTCTCCGCCTTCGATGGTGTTGAAGCCCGCAATCATCCGCAGCAGGGTGGTCTTGCCACATCCCGAAGGTCCCAGCAGAGTGAAGAACTCCCCCGGTTTGACCGTCAGGTCCAGACCATTGATGACCGGATCTGCCGAATCCGCATATCGTTTAATTGCTCCCCTGATACGAATCTCAACGCTCATGTTTTCCCCTTTTCATACTTTCTTCATACTTTCGTAACATTCAGTTTACCTGCAACCCAAGAGATGTCAAACAAATTCAGGTACTGGAAAAGGAGAGGAACTCGTCAGATTCCCCTCCTTATCGGCGCACGTTGTCAAGAAATGCCGTTACTTACGCCCGGTGATTCTCGACCAAGAACTGGTCCAGCGGTCCTTGATCTCCTGCTTGTGGGCGGCAAGATACGCATAGTCCTCGTGCTTGACCACAATCGAGTCATAGGAAGGAATATAGGTGGCATCGAAAGCCACCTTCTTGTTGGTGGAACGGAAAATATGCAACTTGGCGTTGCGCTCTTCCTGGCACTTGACAGAAAGCATGTAGTCGATGAATGCCTTGGCGGCGGCCATATGCTTCGCCCCCTTCACGACTGCACCGCCAAAAGCACAGCCGGTCGTTCCTTCCTTCATGTAGACCAGCTTGATGTTTGGAGCGCCCTGCACCACAAGCTGCGCATCCCCATCCTCGTAGGAGAGCCCGACGACATACTCGCCGTCCGCGACGGACTTGTAGCAGTAGGAGCTACTGCCGCTCATGATGCCGTCCATGTTTGCCATCAGCTTCTCGATGTAATCCCAGCTCGCCTGCGAGTCATAGCCGCCCATCACCAGGAGCATGGTGGTCAGATGGCGCCATGCCGAAGACGAGGAGGTAGGATCCGCACAGATGATCTTGCCCTTGAGTCTCGGGTCCAGCAGGTCCTCATAGCCGTTGATCTCGACACCAAGCTTCGCCGCCAGGTCGGTGTTGACAATCAGGTTGACCAATTGGACGTTCGGATAGTTGTAGAACCCGTTGTCCGACCGGTACTCCTCGTACAACTCCTCGTTCAGCGGGGAGACATATGGCTCGAACAGGTCCGCATAGGCGTTTCCGTCACTCTGGCTGAGCCCGCCCCACATCACGTCAGCCTGAGGATTCCCTGCCTCGCTCGCAATCCGGGAACGAAGCTCGCCGGCAGACCCGTTGATCACCTCGACGTCGATACCATACGTTTTCTCGAATCCACCGACAACCACCTCGATGTCCGGGTCGGTCTGGGTGGAATAGACCACCAGTTTCTTGCCAAGGTCGCCAGAAGCGGCAGTTCCCTCCGATGCCGTTTCCTTGCTCCCTTGCCCGAACGCGGCCCCGCAAAGGGCCACCATTGCCATGAATGCAATCAGTTTCCTACGCATGACAGAATCTCCTTTTGAGTAGATGTTATTCATTGTAAATTGTTTGAGGCAACCGTCAACTATATATTTTCAAACACGATTTCGTGCTTTTTTTGTTCATTTCGTCATCTGGAATTGTCTGGAAACGAGAAGCTCTCTTGCGTGCACATCGTCCGCTTTCGAAGCCCCTCTGAACGGCAGTCTGAGCGGTGCCATCCGGATTTGGCGCAAGAATCGATGTCCGTACCGTAAAATGGGCGTTCTTTGCCATTCGCGCATGGCTGTGGTATGCTTGAGGCATGCAGACCCAGGACAGAAAATCACGACGTCGTACAGTTCCTTCGAGACAGTCAGGAAAGAAGGACACCTGTACGTGGACAAGACCGCGTACCTGCATTCCCTTGTCCGTCAGGAAGACAACATGTGCTTCCTTTCCCGTCCCCGCCGTTTCGGGAAGACGCTGACCGTCTCCACGCTTGAGGCGATCTTCCAAGGCAGGAGGGAGTTGTTCAAGGGGCTCGCCATCGACCAGACCGATTACGACTGGAAGACCTACCCTATCATCCACATCGACTTCGGGAACTGCCGGGAAAAGACGGCAGAGGGATTGGAATCTTGGCTGAAGAAGGCCATGATCCAGGCCGCCGTATGCTATGGCATCGCTCCATTGGACCAAGCACAGGATGCAGACGAGATATTCTCCGACTTGATTGACGGCTTGTCAGCCTTGGGGAAAGTGGTCGTCTTGATCGACGAGTACGACAAGGTGGTGTCGGACAACGCGCTGGGGAAGAACGTGGGGAAACTGCGGGACACGCTCAGGGGCTTCTACCAGGTGATCAAGGCGAAGGGGGAGCTGCTCCGCTTCGTGTTCATGACGGGAGTGACGAAGCACGCGAAGATGGGGGTGTTCTCCGGGCTGAACAACCTGAACGACCTGAGCCTGGCGCCTGCGTACGCGACGATGCTGGGCAGGATGAAGGGGGACGCTGACAAGGTGCAGGCGTTCCTTTTGCAGACGGGGTACCTGACCATCGAGTCCGGCGACGAGAGCATGCTGATGCTGCGGTTCCCGAACGCCGAGGTGAGGAACGCCTACAGCAAGAGCCTGCTGAGGAGGCTGTACGGCCCGACGAGCCAGAACGTCGTCATGACGATGGAGCACAAGCTGAAGGAAGGGGGGACGGCCTCGTTCATGGAGTTGCTGGCCGCGTTCTTCGCGCAGATAGTGGACGCCCTGGTGGCGGCGATGGGCGCTGACGTGCGGATGGCAGGC
Source organism: Spirochaetales bacterium (assembly GCA_028722305.1). GTDB lineage: Bacteria > Spirochaetota > Spirochaetia > Sphaerochaetales > Sphaerochaetaceae > RUG023. The sequence goes on along the minus strand of JAQYHB010000008.1, from coordinate 50,773 downwards.
GAGGACCGGACGAGCGCAGGAAGGATCGACCTTACGGTGGAGACGGGCAGGCATGTGTACGTGATGGAGTGCAAGGCGGACAAGAGTGCCGAGGCAGCATTGAGGCAGATCAAGGAGAAGCGCTACGCCGACAAGTTCCGCCTGGAGAAAGGAAAGACCATCCACCTCTTGGGTATCGCATTCTCCTCCACGGGCCACACCGTCCAGGACTGGAAGGAAGAGGTGCTGGCCTGAGGGAAACGTATCGGGTTGTACCCGACCATGCAGAACAGACCAGTATCCCGTACACACGAAAAATACGTGCCGGATACTCCTCACGCGGTAAACGGTGTGTTGTGCCCGAACCTCTTCCGCTCCATCCCACAAATATCAGTACAGAGCCCCTTGGAACATCAACCGCGGGGATGTTCGCTGATATGGATCTTGCTTCCGCGATAGAGCTTCTTCTCCTTCGGGTTGTCGGGAACCACGTCGACCCAGAAGGTAATCTGGGGAATCTTGGCCGAGGTTTCCACCCATTCCTTGCGCTTTCCCTCGTTCAGGGGTTCGTTGATGCGGACATTCATGGCGACCTGAGTCCCGTCCTCATATTGGATGAAACACGCTGGGTCGTAGCCAGGATCGTTCTGGAAGCCCCCGCAGATGACACGATGCTTGCGCTCGATCGAATGCTCCATCAGATAGGAAATCATGCAGCGGAGTTCGTACGGAGAGCGCTCGACCTTCCGCATGGAGATCTTGCTTTCGGGATCCAGTTCCACCTTCTTGTGCTTCTCCAGATAGCTCTTGGCGTCGTACAGCCTCTCGTCCCCGGCGAAGCAGACACAGCCGACGAAACGCTGGGTCTGGCAGAGCTGGAGGAAATCCTCGGCGATGTATCCAGGATCGGGCAGGGCCTTGATGGCAAAGACCTGGTTGCCTTTCGCGACGACAAAGTCGATGCTGTAGGGATAGACCGGACGATCCTGATACCACGCATAGCCGCCAAGCTTCTTGAAGCGGTCTCCCAAAAGCGCGTTCATGTCGGCAATCAGTTTCTTGCGCTCATCGCTGATGGGGCGGGCGGATAGCGCGGGAATCCGGTCAATCAGCTCGCTACCCGGGCAGAAGGTGGCGATCAGCTGGACAACCAGGCGAAAGTCGACGGCATTGCCGAACATCAGCCGTTTGCCCGCCTGCTGGAAAGCGGTGGCGACAAGCAATTTCTCGGCATGCTGGATTGCCGGTTCCACCAAGAAGGGAACCAGTTCTTTGGCCTGGGCTACGGTCATTCTCGCCTTCTCGTCAATCGTCTGGCGGGCCTGGTAGTTCACCTGGCGCATCGGATCGGCTCCCTTGAAGGTCTGCATGATCCGGTAGGTCTGTTTGCCACATGCGAACTTGGGCAGCAACTTGACGTACAGCTCAAGGGTCTTGTCATGGCCAAGCAGGCATCCGCAATCAAGCAACGTCGGACAATCAAGCCCGCTGGCAATTTCGGACGTATGGTCGATAACGCAGGTTTCCACCTCATGCTCCCCACAGGGAGCGATGGTCACCTTGTCCTGTCCCTGATGGGTGTAGGTGTACCGTACCAACTGTCCTTGCTCCAGGACGACCAGATTGAACGAAGGGTGGTCGAGACTAGCCACTCCAAAAGCCAGTACCGTGATGTTCTTGCTCGAATTCATGGCGCCAAGTATAGCACGAACTGCTTTTCTGCTTCTATGGAATTTATTGATGGCGATTGTCCACTCTTCGAAAGCCTTGCCTCGAGGTCTATTATAGTTCACAAATTTATCTATTTTGACATAATTTGTGCATTATAAATGACTTCCATCCACTACCTGAAAATGGGATGGTTAAAACCATGGATGACGGTTCCCAGGACACCTATCTGGAGGAAATGCGGATACGAAAGATTGTCGCGCTGAATTCCCGTGCCATCAGGGAGGAACGGCGGCTGAGCACCTCGTACGTATCGATCAAAAGCGGCATCTCCCGGCATACCATCTCCGCCATCGAGAACATGCAGACCGACTTCTCCCTGTCCACCATCGTCCGTCTTGCCGAGGCGGAAGGAGTCACTTCCGAGCAACTGCTCAGCTCCACCGGCACCCTTCCCGCTTTCATCACCTTTCATTCGAAAGAGGCGCGAGACTACTACGCCCAGGAAATCCGCGACATCATGGCAAGGTACTCGGCCCGTGAGGAGCAGGAACTGGTCGAGTCCGGCTACCGGAAAGAAATAGTTCTGGACAAAGGAAAACACAAGCGACGCGGAAGGAAGCCGCAAGACCACCCAGCCGGGAATACCGGCAACTGAGGCATTCAGGACCACATTGCCTTGAGCAGGGCCAGCGCCCCTTGGATATCCCCGTCCACCGTCTCATAGGAAATGGACTCGTCGTATCCACTTGCCTTGGCAATCCGGATGCAGGCACGCAGATACGGGTCAAATCCATCAGTAGGAAGCGAACGGTCCGCACCCGCGATGTGCAGGTGGTGGATCAAGGGCATGGCATCCTGCAACGATTCCGGGCGCTCGCCGTTCGCCTCCATGTGGTACAGGTCCGCCATCAACATCAGATCCGGCTGATGTACCTCACGGACGAACAGGGCGCACTCCTCCACGGTATTGAGCAGATTGCACTCGGCGCGGTTCAATGGCTCCAGCAGGATATCCATGCCGAAGGAACGGACAGCAGGGAGCAGATATTCCTTCAATACATTCTCAAACTGGGCTTTTCCTTCCCGGTAGCCCATTCCCGAAGGGAGCATCCTGCTTCTCGCACTGCCAAGGACCAGATGCCGTACTCCGAAGGAAGCCATGATGGGAAGCACGCGGGACATATAGGCTGTGAGCGCCCCGCCATCGACCTCTTTTCCCACCAGTTTCAAACTTGCAGGAACGAGATTGCAGGCAGCCGGACATACCAAATCCCCCACCGCCTCGCGGATCTGCTCCACTGTGGCCTCTGGAACCGAGTCGAAGGCCATGATGGGAAAATCAGGGAAATCATAGCCGGCGCGCCGGATCCGCCCGACAAGCGGAACATCCAGCGCAAACTGGGGATGGGTCGCGAAACCCGTGCAAAAGCCGAATCGCATCAGCTATCCAACTTGATCGGGCGATGTTCCCTGGCGCTCTGGTAGATGGTGGTGATGATCTCGACCGCCTTGCGCGCCTCTTCGCCCGGAATCGCAGGTGCCGTATGGTGCTTCAGCGCGTCAACCACGTTGGCGAACTCGCGGGCATGTCCCATGAATCCGACGTCCAGCGGGTTGTGGGCGCCGCCATTGCTTGTCGAACCCATGCACCGCCTGCGGATTTCCTCATCCTCCGGACCCTCCTCGTCGAAGTGCCAGTAGACAAGGTTCTCTTCCTCGATAATCGCGCTGCCCTTGCTGCCGCAGACCTCGATCCGCTTGGAGAACCCCGGATAGCAACCGGTAGTACCCTCGATGATGCCAAGCGCACCACTCTTGAAGCGGACAGTGGCCGCGGCCACATCCTCGACCTCGATGCGCTGGTGGCTCAAGCAGGCCGTCTGACCGTAAATCTCGTCGACCGGACCGCCAAACCAGCCAAGCAGGTCGATGGCGTGGATCGCCTGGTTCATCAAAGCCCCACCTCCATCCATCTTCCACGTGCCATGCCAGCCGACCTTGTCGTAGTAATCCTGGCTGCGGTACCACTCGACCTGGGCGTTGATCAGGCTGATCGTGCCGAACCGGCCCGCGTCAATCGCTGCCTTGACGGCTTTCGGCGCGTCGAAGAACCGGGACTGGAAGACACCAGCCAACATGACGTGGTTTTCCTTCGCCGTCCTGATCAGCTGGTCGATCCGCTCAGTGGTGATCTCCATGGGTTTCTCGACGATGACCGTCTTCTTGGCCCGCAAGGCAGCGAGGGCAACCTCGAGATGGGCGCCAGAGGGCGTAGTCACCGTCACGATATCCAGGCCCGGATCCTGCAGGAATTCCTCCAGCTTGCTGTACGGCTTGCCCCCATGGCCCTCGCAGAACTTCTCGGCCTTGCCGGGAACCATGTCGAAACAAGCGACCAGCTCTCCATCATCCAACGTCGCGATCGCCTTCGCGTGGACATCAGCGATGGCGCCGAGTCCGATGATGCCAAATCCATACACCCCGTTTTTCATCTTCTTATCCTCTTTGCTTGATTCGCGGCCTCAATCGTGATGCGCATCGCCTCAAGCACATGTTCCTGCGTGATTGCGTTCTCGGTACGGTTGAGGCAATCCAGGATCATCGTCCCAAAGAACGGGAACCCTGTCTTGCCGGTTGCGCACACATGGTGTTCGCCGCTCTTGTCGACAAGATACACCTGGTCCCCCGCGCCATCACGCGCCACGTCAATATACTTGCGGATTTCCACCGTCGCTTTCGTTCCGACAATGAAGACCCGCCCGTCTCCCCAGGCGCCCAAACCGTCTGGAGTGAACCAGTCGACCCTGCAGTACCCGACCGTACCGTTGTCGCAGACCAGCGAGACATCTCCGTAATCAAAAAACTGGGGATGCGATGGGTTGTTGAAGTTGCCCATCGTGCTCTGGGTGACCGTCGCGGTCCTCGCGCCAGCATAGGTGAGCAGTTGCTCGATCTGGTGGCTGCCGATATCCCCGATGATGCTTCCGTTCTTCTCAGGGTCCCAGAACCAGTCCGGACGCGAGGCCGGGTTCAACCGGTGCGGCGCCAGAATGGTGATCGAGACGATATCGCCAAGCTTGCCTTCCCGGATCAGCTTCTCGGTGTAGACCGCCCCTTCCACGTGAACCCGCTCGCTGAAGTAGACAAAATACTTCCTCCCGGTCTTCCTGGCCGTCTCCCTGACCGCCTCGACTTCCTCAAGCCTCAGCATGCCCGGCTTGTCGGAAAAGTAATCCTTTCCCCTCTCCATCACCTGGATGCCAAGGGCAGCGCGCCTGTCGGGGCGGATCGCGCTTGCGACCATGCAGACCGAGGAATCCGCGAGAATCTCCTCCACTGTCGCGGGCTGGGCCTCAGGATACCGTTTCCGGTAGGCATCCATCTTCCTCGGATCGGGGTCCGACACGTACTTCAGTGTGGCGCCGGCCTCTTTCAAGCCATTGGTCATCCCATAGATGTGGCCATGGTCCAAGCCAACGGCGGCGAAGCAGAACTCGCCGGGCTTTACCACCGCCACCTTCACCCCTGCTGCCTCGGGAGCGTAGAAAATTCCGTCTGCCTTCTGCATCTCATTCCGCCTTCCTTTTTCCAAAGATCCAGGAGAAGAACCCCACCTGAGCCAGAATCATCGACACGATGACCAAAAGGAAGAACAGGCAGATCGGCCTCTGGAACATCGGAAGGATCGAGCCGTCGCTGAGCTTGAGGGCCCTGCGGAGGTTGGAGTCCGTCATCGGTCCCAAGATGACGCCGAGCAGGAACGGAGCCGCAGGAATCGACATCTGGTTGAGCAAGAGCCCGACCAGGCCGAAAATGAACATGACCTTTACGTCGAACAAGTTGTAGTTGATCAGGTAGGCGCCAACCACGCAGAGCGTGTAGACAATCGGCATCAAAATCTTTTTCTTGATCCTGAGCATCCTGATTGTCATGCGTGCAAGGACAAGGGCCAGCAACCACATGGCTACCGACGCGAAAAGCAAATAGATACCGATCCGATAGACAAAGTCGGGGCTCTCGGTCATGAGCAACGGACCCGGGCGGTAGTTGTGCATCAGGAACGCCGCAAGCAGGACCGCCGCAGGAGCGGAACCGGGAACGGCAAGGCTGAGCACCGGGATGATGGCTCCGCCGATACAGGAATTGTTGCCCGTCTCGGAGGAGATGACTGCCGTTTCCTCCCCCTTGCCAAACTTCTCCGGATGCTTGCTGGTCGTCTTGGTGGCCCAATAGGAAAGCCAGCCTCCGGTATCTTCGCCGACACCGGGGATGATGCCGACACACACGCCAATCAGCGCGGAACGCAGGACGATCCAGAAATGGGAGAAAATCGTCTTGAAACCCTTCTTGATCTCAAAATTGCTGACCTGCTCGACAGGGGCATCTTCCTCACGCTTGAAGCTCTTGATGATCTCGGGGAACCCGAAAAGCCCGATCATGACAGGAATCAGCTGGATGGTCGCCATCATGTTGACGTTCCCGTAGCAGAACCGGGGGAACGAGTCGACGGTGTCCATGCCGATCTGGGCGACAATCAGGCCGAGAAGGCCGCTGATCCATCCCTTCAGGGCGTTGTCCTGGGCGGTAATCGTGCCGCAGATGACGATGCCGAAGATGGTCAGGAGGAAGAACTCCCAGCTCTTGAACTTCAATGCCATGGCGGTAAGCAACGGGGTCAGGGTAAGCACGAAGATGACGCTGATCATCGTGCCGAGCATGCTGCTGGTCGTCGCGAGGAAGATCGCGTACCCTCCCTTGCCCTGCTTGGCCATCGGGAAGCCGTCCAACGCCGTCGCCGCCGAGGCGGGAGTTCCCGGCATGTTGAGCAGGATCGCCGACTGGCAACCACCGGAAATGGAACCGACGTAGATGCCCAGCAGGGCAATCAAAGCCGACTGGGTCGGAAAGTTGTAGGTAAGACCGGTAAGCAACGCGATCGCCATGGTCGCGCTCAGTCCCGGAAGAATACCCATGACCAGACCAGCCAGCGTGGAAACGAAAAGCACCACCAGGTTGAACGGCTGCAGGACCGTCGCAATGGCATCCATCAAATAGGTACCAACCATCATCAAGCCTCCTCAGGGAAGAGCGGCGCGGAACGCCACTTTGAACAGCAGAAGAATCAAGCCGACCACCACGGCCGAGATGATGATGACCTTCACCGGCTTGGTAGCCTGGAGGAACAGCATGAGCGCAACCAGGAACACGAAGGAAGCGGCCCAATAGGGAATCAGCCCGACCAGGATGAACGTGTAGATGAAGATGATGCACGCCCCTCCGACCATGCTGAGGAAATTCTTGTTTGCAAACAGGGGTTTCAAGCTCGCCTTGAACTGCCCCCAATAGGCCTTGGCGGCCTTGCCTTTGCTTTTCGTCCCGCTCAGGCTCTGCAGGCAAAGCAGAATCGCGCAGAAAAACAGCGCGGCGCCCAGAACCACCGGCAGGAATGCGGGGGAAATATTGAATTCGGTGATGTTGTACGGCATCGATGCGGCTTCGAAGTAGATATGCATACCACCCACGAAGACGTAGACCGCCACCGCCATCAGCACGAACGAAAAGATGAAGTCTTTCGCTTTCTTATCCATACCAATACACCTTTCAAGAAAAGGGAACATGGGCAGGGTGCCGGCCGGCACCCTGCGGAGAAACCTGATTACTGACGTTTGATGCCGAACTTGGCGGGATCGACCTTTGCCGCACCCGCATCGTACATCAGGTAGCAGATGCGCGGGACAAAGGAATCCAGGAACTTCTGGCTCTCGGCACGGCCCATCGGATTGACGGTGAAGCTCTTCGTTGCGCAGAAATCAAGGAAGGCCTGGTCCTTGACGGCGACCTCGAACGCGGCGTCAATCTTCTTCAGGTCCTCCTCGGGGAGCCCTTTCGGAATCAGGATGCCGGTGACCTCGCCCATCGGCAGATACTTGGCTGCGTCAGGATAGGCTTTCTTGATGCTCGGGACCACGACGCCCGGAGCAAGCTCGATGTCATCCTCAGCCAAGGTGCACAGCGCCTTGACATCCCCGCTGATGATCGCGTCCTTGTACTCGGCGAGCAGCTGCGGACAGGCCTGGACCTCTCCGGCCAGCGTGGCCGTGAACGCGGCTCCACCACCGGCATAGGTGATGTGCTTGTAGTCGACCCCAGCGACAGCCTTCAGAACCTCGGCACCGAAGTGGCCGCCTGTACCGATACCGGCAGTACCGATGGTGACCTTGCCAGGGTTGGCCTTCATGTCGTTGACCAGGTCGGTGATCGTGTTGTACGGAGAGTTCTTGGGGACCACCACGACGTTCGGGGCATAGGTGGCGATCCAAATGTCCCAGTCCTTGTAGGTCTTGTCGGTATAGCCCATGATCGGCATGGTGGTGAACGCCAGCATGCCGTTGGCCAGGATGCTGTAGCCATCAACCTTGGCATTCTGGACATTTAACGAACCGGCGCTGCCACCGGCACCCGGGGTGTTGATGACGTTGATCGTCACGCCGAGCTGCTTGCCCATCGGGCTGGCAAGACCGCGGGCGGTCAAGTCGGTCGTTCCACCTGCACCGTACGGAACGGTCATGTTGATGGTCTTGTTAGGATAGGTGGAAGCCTTCGCGGTTCCGCTACCTTCCTGGGTTCCCTGTGCGAACGTCGCGCCGCACGCCAGAGCAAGCACCAGACTCAATGCTGCTACTTTTCTCATCATTTTTCCTCCTGTTTGGAATTGATTGCGATATCCTTCACAGAACTGCCCTCCACAAGGTGGCCGTTCTGCACGAAGCAAGATGACCCATCGACCGGAAGCTTCCCGTCGATTTCCTCGAGCAACACCTTTGCGGCGCGCTCGCCAATCGCCGAATCGCCCATGTCGATATGGCAGAAATGGCCGATGGTCGCCCAATCAGGGCTTCCTACCAGCATCACGGAAACATCATCCGGCACCCGGATTCCCTTCTCGTTCAGGTACGAGACCCCGCCGATGGCCTGCATGTTGAAGCCGTAGAACAGAGCCGTCACCTCGGGATGGGTCTCCAGGATTTCCTTTGTCGCGTCGTAACCGCCCTGATAGGAGAAAGGCTTGCTGACACTGGCCACATGGCTTTCGTCGAAGCCATGCTTCCGATAGACATCCACGATGGCGGTATGGCGATCCTCAAGATCCTTGATCTCGCTGTCCCAGTTGACATAGCCGATATGGGTATGGCCCTTCCGGATCAGGTACTCGGCCGCCTCGACGCCGAAACCATAGTTGTCGGTAGCGACACGATGGCAGGCGGAAACACCCGTAAGCGGCCGGTCGACCACAACCATCGGAAGCCCTACCCTGCGGAGAATCTCGGTATTCTCCGCCCCTTTGGTCGTGGGGGTAACGATAATGCCGTCGACCCGTTGGCCCACCATGCGCTCGATGATCTCCTTTTCCTTCTCCGGGTTGTCGTCGGTATTGGAAATGACCAAGTCATAGCCCGCCAGCATCAGGATTTTCTCGGCGGCGACAATCAGGCGGGTAAAGAACTGGTTCTCGAACTGGGGTACCAGAATGGAAAGCAGGCGCCTGCTCTTCCCCTTCAGGGAGGATGCGCCATAGCTCTTGATGTAATGGAGTTCCTCGGCAGCTTCAAGCACGCGTCGACGCATCTCGTCGCTGATATACCGGCCCTGTTTCTGGTTCAGGACATAGGAAACGGTGCTGGCGGTAGTCCCCGCCCTCTCAGCCACATCCTTCAATGTCGTATATCCCATCGCGAACTCCGTAATGTCGATTTTATCCAAAGAAAAGCCGTAAAAGCATAGGCAAACGTTTGCCTATCGTGACATTCCCTATCATATCGCGTTTTCCAGACTTGTCAATAGAAATATGCAAACGATTGCTGGAACGACATCAGAACAAAAAAGCTCTCCGGATTTCTCCAGAGAGCCTTGGGACGGGCAACGAAACCTCAGAACGTGACGACTACTTTCATGTATTTGCCTGGGTTCTTCTCGATATCGATGATGGTGGCGGGAGCTTCCTGTGCGGAGACGGTCTTGGTCAGCACCTGCATCATGTCCACGCGCTTGGTGTTGATCAGGTCAAGAGCTTCCTCAAACTCCCCGGCACTGGTGCGCGCACCCCGGATATCGACCTCTTTCTTGGTGATCAGGTCGGTCGGGATGCTGGTTTCCTTCTTCGGCCAACCGGTCAGGGTGATTCTTCCGGCGTTGCTGACGAAGTCCAGCGTGCTACGGATCGCCACATTGGCTCCGCTGCATTCCATCACCTGCTGCGCCATGGTGCCGCCGGTGATCTCGCGGATTTCCTCGATGGCTTTCTCCTTGTCCATGCTGTTGACCACGTGCTCGATGCCGAGCTTCTTGGCGAACTGCAGGCGCTCGTCGACGATGTCCAGAAGGATCGCGTGGGCGCCATAGGCCTGGGCGACCAGACCGGCGACCAAGCCAATCGGGCCGGCACCGATGATCGCACAGTACTCGCCGGCCTTCAGCCCCCCGCGATGGATGCCATGCAGGCTGATGGTAAGGGGTTCTGCCATGGCTGCCTGCACCCAGCTCATCCCCTCGGGGATCTTGACCAGCATGTCCGCAGGATGGGTGAAATACTCGCACATGCCGCCGTCCACATGAACGCCCAGCACACGCAGGTGCTCGCAGCAGTTGGTACGTCCGATCGAGCAGGGATAGCAGTGCCCGCAATACAGGTAGGGATCGACAACCACCCGGTCACCGACCTTGATGCCCTTCTTGTTGGGTCCGATCTCAAGCACCTCGCCGGCTATCTCGTGGCCGATGACCCGGGGATAGCTCACCAGGCCGTTGGTTCCCCGGAACGCGCCGATATCGCTACCGCAGATACCCGCGGCTTTCACCTTGATCAGGGCTTCGCCTTCCTTGCGGATCGGCTTGTCGATATCCACGCATGCCACTTCCCATGGCTTCTCCAATTTGATTGCTTTCATCTGTTACCTCTCCAATTGCTTGATAGTCTGCCAGACTTCGTCGATGACGGGAACACCATTCTTCAGGTTGTCCTGTCTGGTATAGTATTCGCGCTCGCCCGGGTAGCGGACCTTGGTCCCCTCCTTCTCGGGAACCGAGGAGTGCAGGTCGGCGCAGATGGCATCGGCAATCTTGTCGGTCTCCTGCGGGGTATTCATCTTGCCCGGGTCGATGGCGATCATGATCTGGGTCAGGCCCACCTCGTCGCCGAAGGTGCCGATCTGCTGGACCGAGTTGCCGGCCGAGAGCACGGTACCGACCGCGTCCAGCATGACGGACAGCCCGCTGCCCTTCCAATAGCCCATGGGGAGTACCCTCCACGACTTCTCGATTTCCGCGGGGTCGGTGGTCAGATTGCCCTTGGTGTCGAAGCCGCCGTAGACCGGCAACTGTTGTCCCTTGAGCTTGTATTCCTCGATTTTGCCATAGGAGAACTGGCTTACCGCCATGTCCAGGACCATATGCTGTCCGTTGGAACGGGGAACCGCCATGACATACGGGCAGTTGCCGATTTTCTTGTCCATGCCTCCCCAAGCAGGCATGTTGGGCATGGTGTTGGACCAGCAGATGGCAATCTTGCCACGATTCGCGGCCTGCCATCCATAGGAACCACCGCGCATCCAGTGGTTGTTGTTTCCCAAGGCGACCACGCCGATGCCATATTTCTCGGAAAGGTCACAGGCCCTGTCCATCGCCTTCCTGGCGTTCAGTGGTCCCATGCCCCTGTGCCCGTCCCAGCGCTCGAACCCCATGAAGGAACTGACGCAGGTCGCCACGTTCTCCGGCTTGATTGTGCCATGGTCAAGATAGGATACCACCCGGGGAAACCGGTTCAGGCCATGCGAATAGATGCCGTCGACGCTGTTGTCGGTAAAGACCTGGGCGGCCTCGTCGGCATTCGTGTCATCAAATCCTCGGCTCATCAGAATCTTCTTGAATTCAGCCTTCAGCTCATGTGCGGGAATTCTCATGCACCCTCCTTTGGAAGCGCTTCCATCGATTGGAAGTATCGTTCCCTTTCCTGTTTCTGTCAACTCCTCGACTCAGGAACTTTGCCGAATCACCAACTCGGGCTCGATTACCGGAACGGTGTAGGGACGGTGCTGCAGTCGGGCAAGCATGCACCGGGCGCTCTCGCCGGCCAGTTGCCAATACTTGTTGTCCACGCTGGTAAGCTCGGTCTCGGTAAACCGGGCGAATTCCAGGTTGTTGAACCCGGTCACCGCCACCTGGGAAGGAATGGCTATCCCTTTCGCCTTCAGCGCCTTGATGGCGCCGATGGCGGGAATATCGTCGCCAAAGACCATGGCGTCGTAATTCACCCGCATCGATTTGAGCTGCTCCACCACCTCACGCCCTCCCTCCAGTGAGTGGTTGCACGCCAGCACATGGATTGGCAGATGGTAGCCGGCCATCGCTTCCTGGTAGCCCCGGACCTTCATTTCAGCGCTCGTTGTGTTGACGTCCTGGGCATAGATTATTGAGCGGCGACCCCGCCGGTAGAGGTAATCGACCATCATCTTGATGCCTTTCGCGTCATCCACCCTGACCGTATCAACACTGGCGAGATGCATGTTCCCGTTGGCCTGTACCGTGGGAATGGACTGGATGATCCGGCAGATGCCCGGGTCATGCTGGACACGGTCAAAGGTCGATCCCAGCAGGAAGATGCCATCCACCTTGCGGGACTCCAAGCTCTCCAAATCGCCCTTGATGTCGGCAAGGTCGGAACCGGTATTGCAGATCAACACCTCGTAGCCCTTGGCATGAAAGAACCGCTCCAGCTCGTAGGCGGTATGGGCATAGTGCCCGACACGGATATCGACCATCACGATGGCGATTGTCATCATCCGGTTCGAGGCAAGCCCACGGGCAATCGCGTTGGGCTGATAGCCATGCTTCTCCATCACGGCATAGACCCGCCGCTTCGTCTCGGCGGAACAACTACCCCCGTTGATCACACGGCTCACCGTGCTGATGGAGACTCCGGCTTCCTTGGCGATTCCATAGATGGTCATGACTCAACCTTACTTAGCAGAGAGCGGAGGTGTCAATCAATCAAGTAGTTTCTTGCCGGGTCTCCCCTCCACTCACCCACCAACGGGAAGTTCACCCGGTCATACCAATCCTTCATCAACGTGAAGTGTATCTTGGCTTGACGCAACCGTTCGGTTTCCTCGACAGGATTCCAATACTCGTGCAAAATAGCCATCATACGCCGAACAATTCCCTGATACGCACGATCGGTTCCCAAATCATGCAGCTCTTTTGGATCTTTCTCCACATCAAAAAGGAGTGGAGACGAATAGCCGGCATATTCAACAAGTTTGTACACTCCTTGCCGAATCATCGCACTGGGGTTGTCACCCTTGATGTCGCTGCACATGGAGATGACATATCGTTCAGCATCTGCATGCTCTCCCTTATACAAGACGTCATGCAAATCCCTGCCATCCATAGCGGGAAGCTTAGGGGCCTCCCCCACATGGATAAAAGTAGGAGCCAAATCCATCAAAGATACAGGACTCGTCACCACTCGTCCCTCAGCAATGCGCCCTTTGTCATAGAACACCATTGGAATGCGGGCGGCACCCTCATAGAAATTGGTTTTCCAGAACATGTTGTGTTCTCCAATGTTGTCGCCATGGTCGCTGGTATAAACCAAAAGTGTGTCATCCCATCCGATTGTCCGTCCGATAGTGTCGACAATACGGGCGATATGTCGGTCCATCACTTCGACCAAGGCATAGTACGCCGCACGGATGCGTTTCACATCTTCACGTGTTACCTCGCCAATTTTTCTATTCTCGTACCACTTGCGGATTGCCGGATGCATCTTTTCCATCTCGGCATGGCCCATGAAAGGAATATCTGGCAGTTGCTTGTAATAGTAGCCAAACAACTCATTTGGTGCGATATAGGGGCAATGAGGCCCATAGAATCCAATGGTCAAGAACAATGGAGGATCGTCAGCTTTCCGTTGGGCCAATACATGGCATGCGGCATCTACCACACTTTGATCATAATCCAAGACAGCCGAATGTCCGGCTCCTGATTTGCGTATCGACGTCAGATTCTGGCCGGAAGAGCGCATGAACTCCCCATAAATTTCTCGTTCGTTATCACCTCCCACAAAGCAAGGGGTAATATCTCCGACCAAGTGTTGTTGGAACCCATGCCAGATATCCCAGCCAACGAAATGCATGCGTCCACACAATACGGTCTCATACCCCGCATCGGTCAGGCAATTGACAAAAGTCGCATTGCAAGTCGGAAGTGCCTGCATGTTGTTGTAGACTCCCGTACGGCTGGGAAGCAATCCGCTGAGAATGGCAGAGCGGCTTGGTACACATAAAGGTGCCGCACAATAGCAGTTGGAGAAACTCGTTCCATGATGGAATAGCTCATCCAACGCAGGAGTCCGGATGACGGGGTCTCCAGCATTGCCCATTACCAGCGGATTGTGTTGGTCGGATAAAATATAAATGATGTGTCGCTTGGCCATATCACTCTTCCTTCAGGTCTTGGGTGTTGCTGGTCGACTGCTGTACCTGCTGGCTTCGTTTGAGTGCACGCACATTGGCCGCAATCAGGTACACCGTCAATGCAAGGATGGCAAGACATAACGGCCTTGCAAACATATACACAAGCGGGTTCACTCCTTCAGCGCCCGCGATAGTCAAAGTCCTGATGAAATTGCTTTCAATCAAGTCCCCGAGAATCAAGCCAAGTACGACAGGTGTGACAGGAATTCCCACACGCGAAAAGAAGACCCCGACAAGCCCCATGATCATCGCGATGCCGACGTCATACACCGAGTTGTTCACGCTGTACGCACCAATCAACGAGAACAACAGCACAAATGGAATAATCTTTTTGATGTCGATCTTCACAATGGAGGAAAACAATGGTATGCCAACAATTCCAATCAGCAACATGAAGAATGTCACCAGAAACATGCCACCGAAAAACGTGTAGACGATATCGGCATGCTCGGAAAAAAGACTCTGTCCTGGAACCAAGCCATGAATGGTCAAAGCTCCAAACATGATCGCGCTGGTAGAAGAACCTGGAATACCCAATGCCAGCATCGGAACCAACGACCCGCCTACCGCGGCATTGTTTGCACTCTCTGGAGCAATAATCCCGTCAGGATTGCCTTTCCCGAATGTGCCTTCGGTATCCTTCCCCTTGGCTTCCCCGTACGCCAAGAAAGAACTGATTGCCCCGCCTGTTCCCGGCAAGATACCGATAAAGGTACCAATAGCAGAGGATTTCAGAAGCAAAGGCATCCTGTCATGCCACATGAAATGCCAAGTCTTGCGCACACTTGCAGGCAACAGTTGGATCTGAGGATGCCCTTCATTCACGGAAGCGGATATCCCCTGCTTTATCATCTCAGCCACGGCAAACAAGCCAATGACAGCAGGAATCAGCCCCACTCCTCCACGGAGCAGTCGCAGGCCAAAATACAACCGGAACTGACCACTTGCCTCATCAATGCCAACCATGGCGAGGAAAAGCCCAAAACAGGCGGCGAACATGCCCCGAATGATATCCTTGCCAGTCAAGGCCCCGACAATAGTCAGGCCACATAACGATAGAAGCAACATTTCCGGAGGTCCGAATTTGACAGCGACATTCGCTAAAAGCGGTGCGCAAAGAACCAATGCCAACAAGCCAACGACAGATCCGAAGAAAGAAGAAAAGACAGAGAGATAGAGTGCTTTCTTGCCCTCTCCCCGCATGGTCATCGGATATCCTTCCATCGTCGTGCAAGCAGATTCAGCTGTTCCGGGAACATTGATCAAGATCCCTGCGATGGAACCGCCATAGGAGGAACCCACATACATGCCCCCAAGAAACGCCAGCCCTTCCGCTGGAGCCATCGAATAGGTAAAAGGCAGGCAAACAGCAATACCTATACCTCCGTTCATGCCGGGGATGGCACCAAGCACGACGCCGGCAAGCGTCCCCATCAGACAAGCGACAAGCATGTGAAAGGAAAAAAGATTCCCCACTACCTGCATGGCGGTTTCCATTACAGTCCCCCCAATGTTACTGAGCGTTCTTGTAGTAGTCTTGGCGCATGGCAAAGTCCTGGTGGAGGAATTCCGCCAAGTCAGCTCCGACAACCAGCAGAGGAGACTCTCCAAGAGCCTCGATGTTCTTTTTCATGGCCCCACCTTCGGCATACCCGGCCTGAAGGGCAGTGACAAGCACATCCACTTTGTCCTGACTGATTCCCTTTGGACCGACAAGCATACGGCAAGCCGGGTTTGACATCGGGTATCCCTGTTCTTTGAAAGTGGGGATATCTCCAACTGCATCCAGCCGTTCATCCAGCATGATGCCAAGAATAGTCAACCCCTGTTCCTTAGCCTGCTTGACGAATTTGGCTCCGAGAATGCCCATTTCCACATATCCGCCAAGCAAATCGGCGAAAACTTTGTTTCCTCCTCCATAGATTACGTCCGTCACATCCGATTCCGTAGCTTTCTCGTAGAGGGCAAGGCTCATCTTCTGGGTCGGAGAAGGCAAGCCCATCGTCAGTTTTCCCGGATTTGCTTTCGCATACGAAATGACCTCGCCAAGAGACTTGAACGGAGAACCTTTTCTCAGGACAACGATATCGCTGGTAGTATTCAAAGCAGCAATATAGGTGTAATTGTCTACTGAAACATTGCTGTTCTTTTGTCCCCATGCAAAATTCG
Organism: Spirochaetales bacterium; assembly: GCA_028722305.1. GTDB lineage: Bacteria > Spirochaetota > Spirochaetia > Sphaerochaetales > Sphaerochaetaceae > RUG023. Next base: position 34,424 of record JAQYHB010000008.1, on the reverse strand, counting down.
CCACATCCGTATTGGAGAAAACACCCAATGTATATCCATCAGTTTGAGCTGCCGCAATATCCTCGGTCGCGACCAAGCCACCTGCGGTGCCGTTGTTCACCACCACGAACGGTTTACCCAACTTCTGCTCAAGCGGAGTCGTCACAGCTCTTGCCATGGCATCGGTGCCTCCTCCAGCATTCGCAATGACAATCACGTTTACTTCCTTGCCCGGATAGGTTCCCCGTTGCTCTGTTCCTCCTTGGGAAAACAACATGCCACATGTACTGGCAAGAACCGTCATCGCACACATCAAACGCTTCATTCCTTTCATTTCTCTCTCCTTTTATAGCAACATACCCCGCGGACAACGAATCCGAAGTCCAATCGCAAAGATGCAGTAAGACACAACCACACACAACAAACAGAACAACACTAGGGAAAAGACTTTCTTTTTCGTGAAATCCGTCTCTACAAGGAGAGAAAAGATAAATATCTCTAAAAAAGCGGTCACCCAAAAACCAACAATCTGCATGCCGATGGGATTGAGAAACAAAACCGCCATCAAAAGCAGTTCTTTCAATCCGCACCTTTGCACTGGTTCGTTTGTACTTGAACGGATAGAAGAAACAATCGTCAGGGCTGAGAACAGCGACATTCCTCCAAGCACGAACCAAGGATACATGCTTGATGGTTCCGTGTTTTGTGCAAGCAGTATCAGTGACACAATCAGAGATACCGTTCCTCCAACAAAAGTTTTGCTCCACCATCGAGACGCGGTCATGCCCCCTCCTTTCCCGTGTCCATTGTAAAAGGCTTTTTATGCTTGTCAAGAAATATTTTTCTCAATATTCGTTATTAATAAAAGAAAAATTTCTCTACAGAAAGAAACGATTCCTTGATTTTTCCTTTGGACTCGTTATACCTTTTTAAGTAAAAGGAAGCGATGCATGGCCGAGAAAACCACATTAAGCGATATTGCGGAACTTGCGCATGTCGCACCAGGAACTGTATACAAGGCACTCTCAGGATTAAAAGGGGTCAGCGAAGCCAAACGCAAGGAAATAATCACCCTTGCACAATCCTTGAACTATGTCGTTGGGGCTAAGGCAAGCAATGAACAGAAGACAATCGTGGCTCTCTTTCCCGCTCCTCTCGGTGTTGACCAGTATTTCTACCAGTATATCTGGGCTGGCATCATCCACCGGGAAGCAGAGCTTGCAGACGCTCACTTCCACATCATCAAGATCACTTTTGATGGAACCCAAGCAGACCAACTAGCCAAACTGAACAAGATCTACGAACTCTACCATCATACCATGAAGGCACTTGTGACCATCATCTGGGAAGAAAGCCCTTTCCTTTCTACACTCAAGAGATTTACTGACAATGGTATCCAGCTGTTCACGGTCTCTGCCGATGCTCCTCACAGTGGCCGCACCACCTGCATCATGGCAGATGCGTATAGAACAGGAAAGCTTGCGGCTGAATACCTGGGCTCTGTCGTCAAAGGACCTGCCCATGTGGTAATCATCGGCACCAAACGTGATAGTGCAAACCATGGTTTGGTCGTGCGTGGGTTCTATGATGAGCTCGACACAATCAATCCACAGCTACAGATCATCGAGCTATATGAATCAAAGCAATATCCGGAAAAACTGTTCGAGACATTGGAAGACTTGCTGGGAAAATTGCCGGACATCAAAGGCATTTACGCCAATAATGCACGTACAACCATCAAAGTTGTATCGTTAGTTCATGCACACAAGAAAGACCGTCAACTCTTTGTCGTGGGAAGCGAATTGTTCAAGCAGTCAAAAGAAGCCCTTGAAACCGGGTCTCTTGATGCGATTATCGATCAAGGCGCCTACAAACAGGCATACGACGCCATATCTATGGCCTTTCAAGTACTCGTGAAAGACGCCAAGGTACCACCACTAGCAACCATTGGAGACAATCTGTATCTTCGGAACAATGCGCCTTCGTTACCACTCGATGATGCACAATCCATTTTGCATTATCTCGACAAGGAATTCCTCAAGGACCAAAAGATACGGAGACCTAATTATACCGACGCTACCAAGTAACATGAGGGTCGTATGTCAAGGACTCCATTTCCAAGCAAGAGAACCCAACAATCACCGCCACTCCTCATTCCGGCACCCTTTTGCGCATATCTCCAAAGTGTTCTATGATTGCCCTATGACCTATACACTATCCATTACCAATCAGGAAACGACGAAAGCAATTGCGTCAGGTGCCGACGAAGTGGTGCTTGTCTACGAGAATCCGTACGAGGAAGGCGATACGATCACCCTCAAGACAGACAAAGCCGGTTTCGTCGTCTGCACGATGGACGGGACGCTTTTCCCCACCCTGCTGTATCTGGACGGTACCTATACATTGCCGGTTCCTTTCAACGAGAGACGGGTCTGCTATGACCCACACGCATTTCAGGGAAGCCTTCACTACCTGACGGTCCGTGGCGCCCTTCCTGCAGAAAAGGAGAACTACCACAATCTGGCATTGAATCCGATGGACTGCCATGCCAACAAAGCGCTTTTTCCCCACGCCTACGCGAATGTCGAGACCCGGGGCGAAGCCTCGTTCGAGGCCCGCAATGCCATCGACGGCATCAAGGCCAACCACGGACATGGCCATTGGCCCTACTCAAGCTGGGGAATCAACAGGGACCCGAAGGCTGCCCTGACCATCGATTTCGGAAGACTGGTCCGAATCAGCGAGGTAGTCCTGTACACCCGCGCCGATTTCCCGCACGACGCTTGGTGGGTCCAGGCGGACCTGACCACCGATGAGGGAACACGCACGATCAAGCTGACGAAGAGCGACAGCGCCCAACGTTTCAAGTTCGAAAGCCCGGTCACGACCAAAACCCTGACCGTCAGCAACCTGGTCAAGGCTGACGATCCCTCTCCCTTCCCCGCCCTGACCCAAATCGAGGCTTGGGGAACGGAGGTGTAAGGACTAACTATGATGAGGATGGCAAGGAAAAAGTCGCCCTCATCATATTGACACCCAAAAGTTCAATTCATTTCTCTTGTCATGCGTTGCACACTTGGTTCGATGAAAGCACGCAAACGTCTTGAGGTTTCTAGAAACGAAAGTACGATTTTGCCGAATGTACCCATATGATGAACTCTTGAAAAGCAATCCTTCTCATGTGTGGGAAAAAGAGTCCAACAGGAAACAACAGAATAATTTCCGGCGTGCAAGGTCAGACAAGGAGCCTCACGCTTGAGCCATAATGGATGCGTGGCGGGAAAATATAGGAATACTCCTTGTTCTTGTAATGGGGATCCAAAATCATATGCATCAGTAGTTGGGCACTTACTTTACCAACCTCATCACGAGGGTGTACAGAACAGGTAACTGATGCGGTCTCCCAATCGGATTTGGAATAGTCGAAGCAGACCACAGAATAGTCCTGAGGCACCGATTTATGCATCTCGGCCACCACCTCCAGCAAAGCTTCATACAACATGATGTTGCAACAGGCGATTGCGGTACAGTCTGGAATCGACTTGAGGAACCTGCCAATCGAACGTTTGACTTGCTCATGGTCATCCAAATCATCGGAAATCATCCATTTGACATACTTGTCGTCGAAAACTGCATGGTATTTCAAGAGGGCTTTGGCAAAGCCCTGATACTTCTTACACCCTTGGTAATTGTCACAAAGGAAGATACCGGCAATGCGGGTATGCCCCTTTCCCGCCAATTCCTTGATCAACAGGTCGGCACATCCCTCATCATCAATGGTAATACGGGGGTATTTGGTCCCGCTGTAATAGTTGTTATAAAAGGCAAAAGGAATGTTTTGCTCATACAGGCGTGCGTAACAATCGAGGTTCGGACTCGAGAAACTTGCCTTAACCCCATCAACAATCACCCCATCGAACCCATGCATGCAGGCTTCCAAGCAAGAGCGTTCATTGGAAATCTTGTTGTCGGTGAAAAATACACGCAGTTCCACATTATATGGCTTCAGGGTTCTCCGAATGCTCTGAACGAACCCTTCGCTCGCCCCCCGGTCCTGTCCTTGGATAAGCAAGGCAATCTGCAAGCGGGAAGTATCTTCAATATACGGATTCTCTATTGCCTTTTCACGAACAAACCATGAACCGCTTCCCCGCTTCGAGGTGACAAATCCTTCAGTGGCAAGTCGTCCAACAGCATCTCGTACTGTTTGGCGACAGACGGAAAGCCTCCCACACAGGAAAATCTCACTGGGCAGTTTATTCGAAGCAGAGAATTTATTCTGCTCGATAAACTGCCGCAGATACCGATACACGAAATCAGCTTTTTTTTTCCGCACTCTGGGCATGCGCCACATTACTCCTACCGGTCAGTAATCAACGGCTCGGCATGCTCCACCTGCCTTAGGAGGGAAAGAAGATGTTCCCGCATCATCAAGCGAATCGAGTCGTAATGAGAATCACCAATCAAATTATGCAATTCGTTTGGATCCTCCTGCAAGTCATATAAAAAGTCATCCACGTAATGGTCTGCGCTCCCGACCGAACCTCCATTGACTCCAGGGGCTACCACCTCGTAGACATACCGCCGGCCTCGTACGCAACGCGCCACCCGACTTTCAGAAATCTGAATAAATGCTTCATCAACACGATTGGCCGGAAGATTACCTTTTGCTACGAAATCAAGCTCTTCACCAATCATCGCATCACCTACCTCATACCCAGCAAGATGGACAAAAGTTTTGGGCAAACTTGCCGTGGAAACAACCTCTTTGATCCGCTTTCCTCCCTGGCAGAATGGACCACCAGTAATGACAAGAGGAACATGAACCGCAGCCTCGTGACAGGTGCGCTTGTAATCATCATAACCACACATATGGGCATCATGGTTACGAGTCCTGAAATGGGAACCATGATCGCTCGTATAGACGATGATGGTTTTGTCATAAATATCCAATTCTTTCAATTTCCTGATCAGTCGGCCAAAATTCCAGTCGCAACTATGGACTGCTCCCAAGTAATCCGGATACTCCGATTTCCAATCTCCCTCTGGAAATGCAGCCAAATCGGCAGGAACCTCGAAATTCTTGAACCGGTCTTTGCTCCCTTCCGGACCCTGATAATGGCCAGCATCATTCTGGTGGTGAGGTTCTATTTGGCTGACAGTAAGAAAGAACGGACGTTTACCATCATATCTTTCGAGGAACTCAAGAGCCTGTTCAGCAATAAAGTCAGCACGGTATTTCTTGAAACCGATGCGGTTTTCATTCTCGTCGAAAATGTATCCCCCATAACCATTCGAAGTAAATTCCAGAACATCACTCGCACGCCAGAAACCGGTATACCCACCTCGCAAGATACGAGGAATAGGTTTTCTCTGGTAGTCTATATACGGTTTGGCTTCAAGATTTCCCTCGCTTGCCAAATGCCATTTGCCCACATAGCCAGTCTCATACCCGGCACCCTCCATGTAATTGGCAAGCGTCTTTACCGTCAGTGGCAACATCTTGCTATTGCGAAAGCAACCAAGCTCGGTGGCACACTTGCCGGTCTGGAAAATCGCACGGGCGGGACCACAGACCGGCTGTGGGGAAATTGCCGACTGAAAAACCGTTCCTTCCTTGGCCAAAGCGTCCAGACAAGGAGTGACATCCAATCTTTGGCCATAGCAACCACAGGTATCGGCTCTCTGCTGGTCTGTGAAATAAAATAAAATATTGTAACGTGTGTCCATGATTAATTTTCCTCTCTCTGCATGTCTTTGATTTTCGCAGTGAAAACCAGGGCAAGCGCGACAATGATGAGCCCGATGAAGATAATACAAACCGGACTCGAAACGAAAATCTTCCAAGAACCATCAGACAGAATCAGACTTCGTCGAAAGTTCTCTTCAGTAAGTTGCCCAAGCACAAGACCCAGCAGAATAGGGATGGTCGGAAAATCCAATTTGCCCAGAATATAGGCAACAACCGCAAAGAACAGCGTTGTTCCGATATCGAAGGTAGAAGAGTTGACACTGAAAGCTCCTGCGAAACAGAAAATAACAATAATCGGAGTCAGAATCGAAACCGGAATATTAATTACTTTGGCGAAGGCTTTGGTCAACAAACGTCCTTGAACAAACATGAAAATGTTTACCAGCACCAAACCTAACATAATGGCATACATGACTGGGCCATGGTCTTGGAACAATTTTGGACCCGGGGTCAATCCATTAATCATCAATGCGCCCATCATGATTGCCACACAACCATCTCCAGGAATACCAAGTGTCAGCAGAGGAATTAATGTAGCTCCGTGACAGCATTATTTGCTGTCTCTGCAGCGCTGATTGCCTCAATCGACCCATGGCCGAATTCTTCAGGGTGGTGGGAGATATTCTTGGCGATGTTATAACTAAAAAAGGATGCCATGGAGGCACCAGTCCCAGGAATGATACCAATGATGATGCCAATGATTGCAGAAAGGATAACTGGCAACCCCATCCGTTTGTACTCTTGCAGAGTAATAGTTCCATTGTCGTTTGGTACACCATTGGAAACTGTCTGGCCTGAGCTGACCTTACTCTTGGCAAGTACCTCACCCAAAGCAAAAAGACCAATCAGGCAAATGACCAAGTCAAAGCCTGAATAGAGGTTGATGTTGCCGAAAATAAAACGGGTACCCCCGGTCATTGGATCGATTCCAATTGTCTCGATAAAAAGACCGAAGAAACAGGCAATCAGCCCTTTGATTAAACTCTTTCCAGAAACACCAGCAATAATGGTAAGTCCGAAAAGACAAACAAGAAAATACTCCGGAGTACCTACCCGTTCAGCAAGTTTCGCAACCTGGGGGGCAAAGAACAGCAAAGAAAAAGCGGACAACAGTCCTCCTATCGTAGATGCACCAAGAGCAATATTCATCGCTTTCCGTGCCTCACCATGTTGCGCCATAGGATATCCGTCAAGCATAGTTGCAGCGGCATGTGGAGTACCCGGGGTATGAATCAGAATCGCCGATATGGATCCTCCATACCCACCTGCGCAATAAATGCCAAGCAGAAACATGAACGACTCAACCGCACCCAACGAATACGTGAATGGCAAGAAAAGAACGATTGCAAGAATAACCGTCAACCCAGGAATCGCACCAAAAACAATGCCAATCACTAGGCCAATATTCATCCAAACGAAATTTTGCCAATGGAGCAATAACATCAGACCTTGTTGAAATAGTTCCATACATCACTTCCTTAAGGCAAACGTACATGGAGAACGGCTTGGAAAATAAAACCAATGACTATGGCGCAGGCCATACCAATCAAATAGTAAGATAGCTTGCGGACTCGGAAAAACCCTGTCATGAACACACTGAAGAGACATGAACTAGCAATGAAACCAAGTGGTCGCAATAGGGCAAGATACAGCACGAGCATGGTAAGAATGGTCAATGCCCTCACTTCTACAACAAGAGCCACCTCAATCTTTGCACAAGGTTTATGGAAAACAATGCGGCCCAAATCAACGAGAAAGATTACCGAAGAGAGCACCAACATGCCCCACAGGAGCAGACCAGGAAAAGTACGGGCATTGATTGGTCCTCCTTCAATCACCTTGATCTGGGTAGGCATCAAAACCAGCATAGAGGTGGAAAAAACCATGAAAAGCATTGCTCCAACCATATCAGGGTATATCGTAATCTTTGTTTCGGCATGTTTTCTTTCCCACCCTTCAATATGGTCAAACAGGCCCAACAGGAATTTCATCATAAGAATCTCCTTCTTAAGGATGAGAGCATGCCTTGGGCAGCATGCTCTCACAGGGCAAAGAAATCAGCATCAGCGGTTGGCAAGCACGATATCTTTCACGCTGGCGATGTGCTTGTCGTAGGCAGTTTTATCCATTGGATCCGCAGTAATCATGAGTTGCGCGAAAAGGTCTTTGACCCCTTGCTCCTCCAAAATCTTCAAATAAGCATCGCGAACCTTGGCAACAACCTGTGGATCGGTACCCTTGCGGGCAAATAAACAACAGGTATTGGGGTAATAGGGAAGGCCATACTCACCTACGCCCTTCACGTCATAGACTTCATTATGGATGCCATTCTTGTTGAAACTGCAGACAGGAGTCAGTTTCCTTGCTTCTACCGCACCACGAGCCTGCGACTGGTGGCTGATTGCCAACTGAGTTTCTCCCTTGCTGGCCGCATCCAAAGCTAAGTTAGCTCCATTGTAGCTGACCAAGTCGAACTGGATTCCCAACGTCTTGCTCATCGCCTTTGCAAGGAATGCCTCAGCCCCGGCAATGCCATTGACAGCAACTTTCAGTTTCTTTTTTTGTCCATAATTCTTCAAATCATCAATAGATTTGAGATTCAGCGAACTGTCAGCAGTCATCACGAAGATGGCAGAATACAGATTGATGATTGGCTCGAAGTCGTCATATTTGAACTGGATTGCTTCCGCCCCATCGATGTTCGGTGCAATGGAGAAACCTCCCTCACCACCAAAAATCAAGTTGTATGAGTTCGGCTGATTTTTCAAATAGTTGGTCAGAGCAACATTGCCACCAGCTCCAAGTTCATTGGTAGCTAGGACCGGGACTCCAAGATACTGCTGCCCATATGTAGCCATTTTGCGGTTGACCAAATCTGCAACACCGCCAACGGCCCATGGGCAAATAACAGTAATCTCTTTCTCCGGCCAGTTGGCAACATCCGCTTCTTTCGAGCCATTGGCGAACACCCCATGGGTTACCATAAGCATTGCAACGAACAAACCCAAAGCCTTCAAACCTTTTTTCATAAGATTCCTCCTTCTTTGTGTAATTCCACTCTACCATCCCTCTTCAACGCCACAAGACAAATTTTTATTTTATTTGTTTTAAGTTGTCTGTTTTTTGCATATACGCAAAAGTTGTATGGTAAAAAGAAGCCTCTTCCCTATTCAAAGATAAAACATGCTGCTATAAGAATATGTGATTAGTTGAGCTACAATGGTCCATGCAAAGTCAGTGAAGAAATTGCTTCAAATGAATTCCAGAAAGTAGCAGGAAAGGTATTTGGATTGATTTTTGTAAAGAGAACAGACAACAATAGCACTCCTCAAAGTTCCTCAACTCCAAGAGCGCCATCTAGCAAGGAAAACAACTATTCCTTTTATAACGACATATGAACAAAGCCACCTCAGCGTTCAGTCGAAGCACCACACCTCGCCCGGACGGGGGATCAGATAGGAAAGCCCCGCCGCATTGGCTTTATCAACGAAGAGACTGATATCGGCCCCGTTTTCCTTGAACAGGTCCCAATGGGTGGGGACGAGATAGTCGGGCTGGATTCTCAGGGCGAGGCTGATCGCCTCGTCGATATCCATGTTGCCGATGATTCCAGGCCTTCCCCGACCGTTGATCGGCACCATCAACATCTTGAAATGCTTGTGCTGGCCGAGCAAATCATTGGTCAACTTATCCGTAAGGACCGCGTCTCCTGCATGGAAAATCGCTCCCGCAGGAGTATCCAACACATACCCGTAGCATTCGGGCTTTCCTTGCGCATCGTACCGATATTCCTCATGGGGCACCTCGATGGGGGTGATTCCCTCGACCGGCTCATAGCACCTGCCATAGTGGGAGAGCACGCAATCAGGGGCGATCATCCGGACCCGCTTGTCCTCCATCCTCCAGCGGAAGAACTCCTTGTCCTCATGGTCTGCATGGTCATGGCTGACGAGAAACAGGTCGATCCATGGGACTTGCTCCTTCGGGAACGGAGGTGGAATCTGGCGCCGGGACTGCAGGGTCCCCTGGTAGTACAGGTCGCTGTAGACCACGTCAATCGAAACCTTCTTTTCCCCGTATGTCAGGATACAACCGCATTGCCCCATGCACAGCACCTCAAGCTTGTGCAAGCTCTTGCGCCGGATTGTCGCAAGCAACGTCTTCTGGTCACAGTTCCAATCGATACGCATACATCATCCCTTGAGTCCGCTTGTAGCGATTCCTTCGACAAAATACTTCTGAGCGAAGAAAAAGATTACGACAAGAGGAAGAATCGACAACAAAGCCATCGCCATCACCTGGTTCCATTGCACCGCACTCGCAGAATCCAGCGAAATGCGCAAGCCAAGAGACAAGGGATATTTGTCGACCTTGCTGATATAAATCAGCGTATTAAAGAAATCGTTCCATGTCCACATGAACTGGAAGAGCCCTGCCGAGAACAATGCAGGTTTCATCAATGGCACCAGAATCTCCCCGAAGATGCGGAGGACGTTGCAACCATCGATGGTGGCTGCCTCGTCGAGGTCCCGGGGAATGCCACGGATGAACTGCACCAACATGAAGATGAAAAACGAGTTGCAGGCAAACATCGCAGGCACAATGAAAGGTAAATAGGTGTTCAGCCAATGCCACTTGTTGAATAGTAGGTATCGGGGAATGATTACAATCGAGTTCGGTAACATCATGGTACTCAGCATCAGCACAAAGAGGTTCTTTTTCATCGGGAATTTGAATCGGGCAAAGCCATAAGCCACCAAGCTGCTGGAAACTAACGTGAAAAAGACGGTAGGAACCACCATCTTGAATGTATTGACGAAATAAAGGGCGAAAGTATGGTTTCCGATGCCATTCCACCCCTGCACGTATCCGTCAAAGAGGAACTTTCTGGGAAACAAGCCGAATGACGAAAGAATCTCGTTGTTCGTCTTGAACGAAGCCATCAGCATCCAGAACAACGGAAAGCACATGAAGCAGGCGAACAAGACCAACCAGACATGGATGAAATAGGTTGCGACAATCCGTTTCGAAGCAATAGTCATCAGAAATCACCTCCATCCTGGTAGTAGACCCATGCGTCCGAACTTTTGAAAATCAATGCTGTGAAAGCCATGATGATGAAGAACATCACCCAGCTGATTGCCGAAGCATAGCCCATCTTGAAGTTGTTGAATCCCTCCTCATACAGCTTGAGCCCAATCAGATAGGTGGACTTCAGAGGACCACCATTGGTGATGACAAAAGCACTGGTGAAGTTCTGCAGCGCATTAATCATCTGCATAATCAGGTTGAAGAACAGAATTGGAGTAACCATTGGCAACGTAATCGACCAAAAGCTCCTCCATTTTGAGGCACCATCGAGATAGGCGGACTCATAGTACTCGGCTGGAATTTGTTTCAAGGCTGCAAGGAACAGCACCATCGAAGAGCCGAACTGCCAAATCTGTAGCAGACTGATGGTGAAAATCGCGATACGGGGCGACCCCAACCAGTCGACAGAAGGGATATGAAACAGACCCAGCACGTGGTTGACCATACCATCGCGCATGAACATCAGCTTCCACAACGCACTAATCGCCACGCTACCCCCGAGAATGGAAGGCAGATAATAGAGCGTACGGTACAAGTTCACATGTTTGACACGCATGTTAAGAAGCAGTGCGACAAGCAATGCGAAAACCAGCTTGCCAGGAACTGCGATACAGGCATACTTCAATGTTACCATGATAGACTTTTTAAAATCAGGGTCGATTCCAAAAAGCCGGTAGTAATTCTTCAGACCTATGAATTTCGCCTTGCTCAAGATGTTATAGTTGGTGAACGAATAACAGAGCGAAGCTATGAACGGATACAGTTGAAAGACAAGGAATCCGGCAATCCAGGGCAGGATAAAAATCAAACCGATGTATGGATTCGCGCGATGTAATTTTTTCACGTCACCCTCCGTTGTCATCGTAGCATCAAAATTATGTCCCCAATGGATGCAGTTTTTACCAAAAGGTATCATAATGTTCCCCATGTACCGTATCGTGCTTGTAGATGATGAACCGACCTTTACTGAAGGATTCAAGAAATTAATTGATTGGGAAAGTTATGGCTTTTCCATCGAGGCTACCTTTTCTAACGCTAAAGAGGCCCTCGACTATTTGTTCAACCATGTCGTTGAGCTGGTCATCACCGACATCAGGATGCCCTTCATGGATGGGCTGGCGTTCATGCAGGAACTGCGCAGACATCAGAATGACGCGTTCGTCGTGGTGCTTAGTGGATTCAATGACTTCCGCTATGCTCAACAAGCCATCAGATACGAAGCAAAAGGATACCTCCTCAAACCGGTCAACAGCGATGCGCTCACCCTCCTCCTGCTCGACCTCAAAGACAAGTTGGACGCCAAATACGACACCGATGTCAAAATAGCCCAAAGCACCGGATATTACGCAACCCTCGTCGAATCCATCAAGAAGAATGTGCTCCGCAACTATGCAACAGTCAGCCTGAATTCAATCGCCATCGACGAGAAGATGAGCCCAAATTATATCTCCCGCATCTTCAAGCAGTATTCAGGACAGAATTTCTCAGAATATCTGATTGAAGTGAAAATGAAACAGGCATTGAAACTGCTTTCCGACAACACGATGAAAATTTATGAAATCGCCTACGCAATCGGCTATGACAACCCGAAGAACTTCACCCGGGCATTCAAGAAGTATTGGGGCAAAAGCCCGTGGGAATATAAAGAAGGCGGATTTACGGAATGAAACGGAGCATCAAAGGCCTCAAGCGACGTTTCTTCGCGACCAACCTGTTGAAATATCTTGTCGTCATCCTGCTTTCTACCCTGCTCATGGGCATTCCCGCCCTTTTTGTCGTACAAGGACAGGTCAAGCAGCAAGTCGAGCAGACGACCGAGGCGGTTTTCGCGCTCTCCTCCAATTCCTTCGAGAATCTCTTCAATATCGTCAGTGAAATCCGCACCTATTGCGACACCAACCCAAGCCTCTTGTTGTACCTGTTACAGCTTTCCATGGACAAGCAAGCCTTTGAGAACAAGGCCTTTTACGAATGGCAGGGATACATCAACACGACCTTGCTGACCAGGCCATATCTCCACTCCGTTTGTATCGTGAAAGCTGGTTCCCCATTCATCATTGCCAACGACCAATTGCTGGACAAGGCCCAGTTCGGCAATGAATCGTTCTTACAATACCTAACCTTGTTTCCCCATGACATTCTCAGTTACCAGAGCCTTTCAGGATTTGGTCAGATGCAACAGGACGTGGTCTCCATCATCGCACCGCTCAAATACAGTCTTACCCTTTCAATCAACATTTCCCGCAGCTATTTCCGTACCCTGTTCAACGAGGCAACCCAGTATTCAGGTCAATTGTTTTGGCTTGAGTCAGGCAATGGTACCATTGTAGCAGGCAACCAGGCAAGTGAGTCCTACTTGGGAGCCAACGCCAAACAACTGAGAGACGAACTAGGAGAAGACTATTATCTGCAACGGCATATCCTCAACATGCCGCTTCAATCGTTGTACATGTGCAGTGCCATTCCTCGCTCCATTGTTATGGCGCCCGCCTTGCACTTGGGAAATTGGCTCCTTATAGTTATTATCATCGCATTCTTCTCAGCCATGCTCATCTCGTTAGTATTGACGAGTCGGAGTTATCAGAAAATCAATCGGATTCTCAGTCTGTTCGAATCCAATGAGCTGGACGGTCAACAGATTCTTGGAGACTCCAAGGCTCTCGACACCTACACCTACATTCTCGAGCAAGTAGCGGAAGCCTATGTCCGGGAATCCAAGCTGAAAGAGGAGATTACCCAGCACAATCTCGATCTTGTCTCCAGCGAGCTGACCGCCTTGCAATACCAAATCAATCCCCACTTCATTTTCAACACGCTACAGTCCATCGACCTTGCCATCAAAGCAGGCAAGGATAGCGAGGCAAGCAGGATGATTGGACTTTTCAGCGACCTGCTCCGCTACTCAATCCAGAATCCGAATCAGGCCGTTACCATTCTTCAGGAAGAGGAGAAGAGCAAGACGTACGCGGCACTCGCCCAAAGTCGTATCGGAGGAAAGGTCAGGATTATATGGGATTATGAAGAAGTGATATACGGCCCATTGCCAATCCTTCGTTTGTTGTTTCAGCCAATCATCGAAAACGTCTACCAGCATGGTATGTGGCCGGACGGGAAGACGACCACACTCCGAATCCGAATCCGCGCTAAAGGAGAATGGCTCTACATTTCCGCCGTAGACAACGGCCCAGGCATGGACAAGTCATCACTTGATGCATTGAAAGCCCATATTCATACAAGCGGTCCGATTACATCTCACATCGGTCTTGCCAACATTAATCGTCGTCTTTTGCTCCGGTATGGCACAGACAGCACCCTTTCGCTACACAGCTCACCTGGCATGGGTCTCGGAATCTTCATCCGCATCAATCAGAAAATGATACCTTTTGATAACTGTTGAGGCGTTAAGTGGCAACGGGACCTGGTTGTACAGTGGAAGAATGAAAGACTTGTACTTTGAGAACGTCTCGCGATATGTGGAACAAAACATGCCGGTGACTGTCCTCGTCCCATATGCAAAAGGAACGCTCAGCCAAAACAACGTCGGGAACCTCAAGCTCTGGGATGATAGACATATCTTCTATCCAATACAAAGTACCATCACCGGAACCCACGAAGATGGTTCGGTACGTTATCTTACTGTCGATTTCCTAGCCGATTTCCTGCCCAACAAATCCACGACTTTCCATGTAGATCTGGAAGGTCCCAAGGGAATAGAGAAACGTTACCAAGCTGTATCGTACAAGAATGGGATTCTTTCCAACCGTTATATTTCCATACAACTCGGAACAGTAGGAAAGCCCCTTTTTTCCTCAATCACATACCAAGGCAAGACAGCACTCCCAGAGGGATCCATTACCGGGCCGGTAATCTACGGCGAACATCACGAGTCCTTCACCGCCCTAGTTGGCAACGATGGCTGGCACGTCCGTTCATCGGGTCAGAATAAAATCTGCCTCCAGACAAATGGTCGTCACCAAGGCTCTAGTGGAAGCTGGTTCGATTTCGTCTTCAAAATGACGCTCTGGGCCGAGAGTCGGCAGATTATCCTACAATACCAAATTATCAATACCGAGAAATCCAAAACCAATATCGCCAATACAATGAAATTGGACAACGAACAGGCAGGATTGAAATACAACCTCAACTACCCTCACGAGGTACTCTCCGGTATTGTCTTCACCATCACTCCTCCGCAGGATATCCAGACGACTAAGACAGTGTTCACGTCAAGTTTCAACGCACACGCCCTTGAGACCGACCGGAGTGGAGAACTGCATGCTCTAGTGAATGCCGACACCATCATCAACACTGCGAACGAAATGTTTCCGGAGGTGATGTTCAGTACCTTTGGTTGCGTTTGGAAGAGTCCTACCTGTCTCATCGGTGGAGAAATCTATCAAGCATACCAGAACTTTCCCAAAGCGATAGACGTTGACCAGAAGGAGATGAAATTCTCCTTCTATCCCGAGTCATACACCTCTGTCGATATACCGCAAGGAGTAGCCAAGACAACAACGTTTTTTCTCGCCTTCTACGACCTAGACACATCGCAAAGGCAGCTGATTGACAACCTGCTGATGATGGAAATGGGCCCTGCAGGCTTTGCAGCAACGGCCGATTTCATCGGTACCGGGACTAGCCATGGGGAGCTCTCTACCTCCTTCAGTCCTGCCACCGAGCGCTTTCTCTATCGCTTTGTCGACAACCATGCCAAAGGGCTTGGCTTCCTCTGCTTTGGGGACTGTCCGGAATGGGAGTATGTGAAACAGGGACGAAGCGGCGGCAAAGATATCTGGATTAATAATGAATATGACATGCCACACGATTACATGGTCATGCTGGAACGTAGTGGTGACAGGCGTTACTACGATTACCTTCGTGCCGCAGTCAGGCATTGGATGGATGTCGATTTCTGCCATTTCAGTGAACTGCCCCATCACGAAGGATTGCTTTACACCCATAGCGTGAACCATGTCTCCGGACAGCCGGTTCCGAGCCACCAATGGGTGCAGGGATTTCTTGATTATTACCATTTGACCGGAGATAGAGATGGATACACTACCGCTTTAGCAATTGGGAACGCATTGGAGGAATTAGTAAAGCTTCCCATGTACCATGTGCCAGGGATGGTTGAACCACGCGAGATTGGATGGGCCATCAGGAACTTCATAGACCTCTATATAGAAACCCATGACAAGAAATGGTTGGATGATTGCGAGTCAATCGCCGATACCTATGCCCAATGGGCAGAAAAACTCGGTAGTTGGACAAGTCCATATCCGGACAATTATCTTGATCGAGTGCCATTTATGATGCAGGTTGGAATTGGTGGCTTGTACGAATATTATTTGATTCGTCCTTCTAATCAAATCAAAAAAACCTTGCTAACGGTTATCGATGATATAGTCAAAAATTGTTGGAATCCAAGGCTTAACATGTTTTTGGGAAAGCTTCACCCTTCAATCCGATTTCAAAATCTCAATGGTATGGTTCTCGAAACATTGGTTATAGGATATGTCCTCACGGGAGAAAAATCGTATCTGGAAAAAGGAATAGGTATGTTCTTATGGATTACCAAAGAAAACATGCCTCCCCTTTATGATTTTTCCAAAATCAAGAGGGATGAACTTACTGTCATCTACAACTGCCCTGCAGGGCCTAAACGATTTGCACAGACATTAATCCCGCTATTACGTTATTACGACGCGGCGATGGAATGTGGATTGTTGGCATACGAACCTTAAGGAGGTTGGAAATATGAAAAAAAACATGGTAATCGGATTGTTGCTTGCGCTTGTAGCGTCAAGCCCGTTGTTTGCGCAAGGGGCAAAAGAGGCGGAGGCTCCCCAGCAGACAGTCCAAACCGAAGGCAAAGAACCTGTAAGCATTCGTTTTTCATGGTGGGGCAATGACAGCCGGCATAAGGCGACCATCGATGCCATCAACTTGTTCATGCAAAAAAAACCCAACATCGAAGTAATTGCCGAGTATCGTGGTAAGAGCGAACGCGACAAGGTTGCCACCGAACTTGCCGGTGGTACGGTTGCCGATGTAGTGCAACTGAATCCACCCTGGATGGGAGATTTCACCTCGAACGGAGACTTCTTTGAAGACTTGAACAACTACTCGAACGTGCTGGACCTATCCGGCTTCAGCAAACAGTTCCTAGAAGACAATGCCGTCTACGGTGGCAAACTTGTTGGTCTCCCGACTGGTGTCAACGCCCGCACGGCAATCTTGAACAAGACGCTTGCCGAGAAGTTCGGTGTGCCAACTAGCATGGACACGAAGTGGACTTGGGATGACTTCTATACCATCGGCAAGAAAATCCACGAGAAAGATCCGAGCAAATACTTCCTCAATGCCGATACGGTCGACATGACCGAATTCCTTCTGCTTCCCTATCTGGTCCAATTGACCGGTAACCAGTTGATTAAAGACGACAAGACTAGGGGCTTCACAGAAAGCCAGCTCGTCGAGGTGCTTGCCTACATTGCCAAACTCTACAAAGATGGCGTCGTGATTCCCGTACAGGATGGCAATGTCTTCTTGAATTCAGTATGGACCAACCCGAAATGGCTGAAGGGAGACATCATGTATGAGTTTTCATGGACGAGTCTGTATGGCGCGGTTACAAATGATGTCGCCAAGGGCAATGAGATGTCTACCTTCATCCTTCCCTGTATGACTGGTGCAAAGAACACAGGACTGATCATCGTTCCGAGTCAGTTGCTTGCCGTCTCAAGCAAAAGCGCACACAAGCAGGAAGCGGTGGAATTCCTGAACTTCTTCTTTAACGATGTAGATGCGGGTCTAATTCTGAAAGATGTCCGCTCTGTACCTCCAGTCGCGAAGGTACAGGACGCATGCCAAAAAGCCAGCTTGATCAATGGAAATATAATCAAAGCCACTCAGTATGCCGAGGAAAACCAAGGGCTTTCTCGCAACAGTCTTTCCAGCAACACAGAAATCGTCAAGGTTTTAAATGATGCCATTGAAACTGTCGCATACGACCCAAACGCTGTTGAGAAAACGGCCAAGGAATCCATTAAGATGATTGACTACATCCTAAGTGAGCTCTGATTCTCTTTCCCCTCGCATGAAGGCGTCCAACAATTTCTGATGGACGCCTTGCTTATTTTAACTCACAAATTGAAGCCGATACAGATTGTACAGCTCCTGGGTCATCTCCCGGTAGCCCGCCTCGGGTTTCCGCTTGTCGAACGCGAGGCTGAGGGGAGAGGTATTGGTGTAGTTGTTGTGCCCTTTGGCTGGCAGGTTGGCGGTCGTCAGCGGGATGAAGGGCTCGATAACCCCACCTGCAAGCCTGTTGCGTACCTGGGCCTCGCCAGGGAACGCCATGACCATCACATAGGGCCAGACAGCCTCCCGGGTGTAGACATTGTCCAGCAACTGGTCGAACTCGTAGCGCATCACCCGGTTCCTGACGAACTCCGGATGGTCCCCCACATCGTCATAACCCAGCACGCCACGCCTTTCCCATTCCTTCAGCTCGACCCGCACTTGCATGAGCATCCTTCCCAGCAGGTTCCCGTCGCATTGCCCGTCAAGCGCGTCCCCTTCAATTTCACACCCGGTTCCCCAGAAAGGATCCTGCCTTTCCGCGTAGACCAGCATCCGTCCCGCCGTGGCTCGTAACAGCTTATACAGCCTCGGATGTTGCTGGAACTTCGCGCGGATGCCGCAGTGGGCTACGTGCGGCATCACCGTATTCCACAGCCGTTCCCTGTTCCCGTAGAGCATGGCGGCCAGATATCTCGCTTCCTCCGGATAGGGGACCTCCAGCAACCTCTCCGCCAATTCGGCGTTGTTGAAGTAGAACGCCTTCTGGACCAGCAGATAGTGCTCGACGGAATGGTAGGACTTTCCAGCATACCGGAAGGGTGTGCGCGCGGAATTGAGGAACTCGCAGTAGGAGTTGGTCTCACCGGTAAAGATCGTAAGCGTCTTCATCGCCGTCCCCTCTCCATATCCACGCGCAGATGGCGCTTCACGGTCTCCCACTCCATGGCAAGCATCGGGGTCACGGCCAGAATCCCCATCGCCTCCTGGCGTTTGGTAAGCAGGTGGATGACCAGTGACGAAGGCAGGGGTGTGACGGGTGGCAACGCGGCCGTGTGAAGCTCCAGCAGGTGGTCCATGAAGCCTCGGTACAGATGCATATGCCCGTTCTCCCGTATCCTGTCCACCATCCGGCAGAGCCGCTGGTAACACGCCTCGGGGCAGTCCCGGAGCTCGCTGTCGGTCAACAGGAAAAACCGGCTGTCCCGCCTGATATCCCAGATCGGCCAACGCTTCGGCTCCAGCAGGTTCAGGAACTTGCTGGTAAGTGCGACCATCCCCGCGTCATGACGATTCAAGGACATGCCCTGCCGCTTCCAGAAGGCGACGAACGACCGCTCGACCTTCAGGAACGAAAGCTCCCGTTGGTGCCACAGCTCGTCCAGCAGGACCCAGAACTCCCGGATCGATCCGACGCTGGGAAAATTCCGCTCCAACGCCAACTTGTAAAGGGTCTGCAGTTTCCTCCGGAAGAAGACCACCGCCTCGTCATCGCCCACCCCAGAGGTGCTGGTCATGAAGCGCTCCTCGTCGCTTTGCATTTCCGTCCAAGGAAACCGAGAGCGTGTCACCAGGTCTATCCGGCGGGTCAGGCTCAAGTCCCGTTTCTTACGCAGGAAGTCCACACAGTACTTGTAGGAATACAGGTCGGAACGGAACTTCGTGTAGTTGATCATCGTTCCCGTTTCTCCCTATCCACATGCTCACCTTCGTACGCGAGGCACCCCATTGCTACCCTCCTCTTAGAGCAATTATCAACAACTATTACACACTACACCCACCTCCATAAAAACAAGAAGCAATTTCATGCACTTTCGAAAATTTCCAACATAATCCATTACATACACAACAATTGATTTCAAATGCCAATACACCATGCTACGACAAACCAATCACAATCTCGAGAAACGATGGAGATTGCCGGGAAAACCGCCATTCTTCCGACACCAGCGGAACAGCAGAGCAATGCGTTGCCCAGCAATAAATTACCTACCAAATCGCAGGATCAGGACAGCAAAATAATTGTTTGAAATACAAAGAGTTGAAACCAATCAACAATTTCGGAGAAAACATACGGAATAAGACACTTGGCAAGTAGGATGCTCAGAATGACAGCCAACTACGCGAACCGCGCACAATAATATACAGTATTTAACAATTCAACGCGTGAGGAAACACATGGGGCTTGTCTTGAGACGAGGATACCGGAGGTAGGAAAAGAGCGCCATCAGGTTATCCCTGACCTTTTCCAGCAGGGTATCAACCTCCTCGTCCCGGTACCCGGCAAAGAGCCCGCTGAGCATGTCGTAGACGACCCCGAGGGCTATCACGTCGTGCAAGAGCTGGAAGTGGATATCCACCCCGGCCTGATCCAAGGCGAAGAGGTTCTCAGAGGGCGCCAGACGCACCACTTCTCCACCCCCGTTCCATGGCTCCATCAGCCAGTGGCCGAGCTGGTACGCCACCATCATATCCACCAGCGTCAAGTTGCCGTAGTCCAAAGGGAGCGGTTCATCCGGGACAAGGCCGAGCACCGTGCAGGCAAGAGAGCGGAGGGCCGGAGCATACTGGCTGGCGAGCGGGAGCATCCGGCTGATCAGGTCGGTATGGTTGACATCGACATGGAGCGCCAGTGAAAGGAAGGCTTGGATCAAGGCCTCGCTGCGTTCTTTGAGCCATGGCTGCATATCGCGGCGGTCGTTGCTGGAGATGATGGGAAGGCTGTGGAGCCTTGGCGGTTTCCTCAACCCCCAACCAGCCTTCGAGAATGGGCCTTGCCCGTAGGGGCGGTAACTGTCCACGACTTTCGGCCCAAGTCCGGTCACACGGACGATTTCCCTAGTCCGCATGCCATGACGGACAAGCTTGGTGATACGCAGATGCTGGGCATTGGTATAGACACCGGCGGTGATCAGGAGTTTGCGGACCTTCAGGGTCGTCGTCCTCACCTCATGCGCCACCAGTTTCAAGCGTCCATGACGCCTCCAGAGCGCCGTATACCGCTCCACTTCCAGTTTCGTTGCAATACCCATACGAAAAAATCTATCACAGGATGTGATATTGCGAAACTTTATTTTATAAGTTGCGAAAACGCCTCACTAAAGCACAAGCGTCTTGTCCACTCCGCAAGCGACCGTGATTCCCCGCGAACCGATGGACTCGATCAACGAACCACAACGCTCCAAGGGAGCATGGAAGAGCAGGACATGGGATGGGTGGACGGAATCGACGATGGAAAGCGCGTCGCTACTATCCGGGTGCACCTTGATGGTCACCATCTCACACCCTGCATCGCATGGAATCTGGCCATGCAGGAGCTTGTACCCTACCGTACCGGAGGCGACATGTCCGGTCAAGATGACCTTGCTTGAGCGATCATGCCTGATTCTCGCCAGATAGGCGAGCCCCGCGGGCATGGTCAGCATCCCGTCAGAGGAGAGCACCACTTTGCCACGAATCGGAAGAGCATCCCGGTTGATCTCGTCCGCACAGGTACAAGGAGGGAGCGCAATCGGGTGACGAAGCCACCCAGCCTTCCCCGCGAGAGCGCGGGTACGCTCCAGGATGTTCCGTTCCACCACCATCGGAACCCGTTGTTCCGCAAGAGCTAGAAGGATATCCGAAGCTCGGCCATTGGCCGGGACCGGAAGCAGCGCGGTACCACCGGAGGCGATGGTCTGCCGGCAGAGTCCGGCAAGCGTCGCGAACTGCGTTTTTTGGTCTAGCTGTCGCCCGGCGTAGGCGGAGTCGAGGATCAGGAAATCGCTTTGGGGAAACGGATCAGTTGCCAGCAGCAACCCGTCATTCGTCGTGTCCCCGGTGTAGAGGACAGTACCTGAGCGGAAATGGAACTGGAACCAATAACTGCCCAGCATGTGCCCGCTCCGCCCCACGACGAAGGGAACCCCGCAGCAGGAATGAGCGCCAAAGCCGAGAGGCAGGAAGGACAGGGCATCGATGTTGGAAACCGCAAACGGCAGGGTTCCCCCCTGCTGGTGCACATACGTCGCCCACTTTCTCATGAACCCCGGGGCGGAGGCGATGGTTTCCAAAGAAGCGTAGACGGGTCCCCGGTATCCCAGCTGGTACAGGAACGGAAGGGCCGCCACATGGTCCTCATGGGCGTGCGAGAGGAAGACGGCATCGACCCGGCTGGCGATTTCCCTTGTCAGAAGAGGATACACCCTCTCCGCTGCGGACAGCTCCCGCCTGACCCCGCAATCCAGCAGGAAGCAATAGCCATCAGCCTCGAGAAGAAAACAATTCCGCTGGTATTCGCCACTCCCGCCCAAGGCTCTCATCCGCACCATAGGGAAACCTCCCAGCGGAAGTATACAGGAAATGGAGAACCAGACCTAGACTGTCACGCAGGCGAAGGGCAGGTTGTAGGCGTGGACGAACCGGCCGTAGCTGTCGGGTGTCACCCCGATCCGCGCCGCCCGGACAAGATCCACCGGCAGCGTATAGCGGAACCCGTCGGAGATGTAGCGCAGACAGCTGATCCGGTCCCAACCCTTTTCGCGCTCCAGCGCGGGCCTGCCATCCTCGGTCAGGAAGGCGGACGCGTCATCAAGGTCTTCCACCATCAGCACCACAGGCCGGGGCTGGTTGTCCCAGAACCGCTCGACCAAGTCTTTGGCTTTGGCGAGATTACCGGAAAGCGGAACATCGGGTATCTTGCCTGTCTGCGTGGCCTTGCGTTCGGCAAGGGCCAGGAAGTGCGCCGCCCTTCCCACCATGCCGAAGTATTGGGCCCGGACCGCGTACTGGCAGGCAAACCCAAGCCCGCAGACCGAGAGGGATGCGGAGGACCACCACCTTCTTTTCCCAAGCATCTTCGGAAGCTCCTGGGTCATGACCAGGGCCATGTCACGTCCCTGAGCGCCATAACGCGTTTCCCAGCCCCAGAAATCACGGGGAACCCGGTGGCGCAGGTACAGCACATAGTCTCTGAGCAAGCGGTCGGTTTCCCTCCGCTCCTCATCGCTCATCTCCAGCACCATCGCGTCAGTCCCGTGGAACATCGGGAAGGGCACCTTTCCCTCGGCATGACGCAAGGGTATCCGAGGCACCACCCGATGCTTGACGTATGACCGGAACACGTGATAGTCGAAACAGGCTCCGCCATGCCCGGTCGCGTAGTCCCCTGGGGGACGCAGACGTTCTTCCATACAAGACCTCCCAGACCAAGCATACGGGAGAACCGGCGCCCCCAACGGTCACGAACACGCGACATCAACCAGCATAGCATACCTACAGCATCCGCCAAGGGCAGAATGGAATCACTTGGCTGGCGTTTTCCCGATTCCTATGCGCCCGAACTCGTCCATGACGGCAAGGCGCGTGGAAGCCAACCCTTGTTCGATGGTGGATTCCAGAGCCTTCTGGACAAGAGCGCTCCGTCCCTTGAAGCCAAGGGCGAGCGCTGTCTCCTTCACAAGGTCCTCTTTCATCAGCGTCCCCTTGCTCTGGAGGACCGCGTACATGGCATTGAGCAACTCAATCCGGGGGATATCTCCCACCTGGCGCTTTTCTCCCTCCTGCTCGCCGCATCGACGATACTGGGTATAGGCGGATTCGATATCCTCCGTCCCTCTCCATTTCTCCGGCCAATAGACGAACCGCGTGTTTCCCTCGCCATCCCGTTCCTCGGTGGTGAGGAACCCGGCGGAACGGAGGGTCCCGTCAAGCACCGGCTTGAGGGCAGGGCTTTTCTTCTTCGGGCCGAAGGAGCGGAGCACCTTGAGCTCCAGCAACTCTTCGGTAATCGGTCCCTCGCCCTCTATCACGCTGCGGAAACGAGCGACGAATTGCTCCGGTTTCAGGCGCTTCACCTCAGAGGCAGACATGGTGTCGGTCTCGCTGAACTCAAAGCCCTGATAGTCGGTCCCGATGCGGAACGCATCCCGCTCTTCCTGTGGCTTCTCCTCCACGGGTTGGCTGGTGGTCGCGCTCTCGCTCGTCTGCAGTTGGGAGCGATACGTGCCGACAAGGGAGAGGATATACTGGCTCTCTTTCTCCCGATCATTGAACCAATCGATGGTCCTGACCAGAATCACATTCCAGCCCCTTGCCTTCAACACCTGCTCCCGCAGGACAAACCGGTCGTTGGTCAGCGAGGAAAGGAGCATGCCGCTTCCATCAAGCAGGATGCCGCAGAAGAAGGCGCCGGGGTCCTTGGGATGGGAGAGCGCGATGTCGACCTGAAAATCGGAGAGTCCCACGTTGAGTTCTCCATCATAACCATGGCTCTTGAGCATTTCTAGGATTTCCTCTGCCATCAGGCTCCGCTCCCGCTTCGCCCTCACCCCATCGTCCACCCCGGCCTGGCTTGCGAACTGCAGGAAACTGCGAAGGTCGTTCCCTCCCTTCGAAGGAATCTGTTTGCCAGCGAAGTCGGCAAGGTCGATGATGGTGAAAACCACCATTTCCTTCTTCGCCCGGCTGAAGGCGACGTTCAGGCGGTTCTCTCCACCGATGCTGCTGATTGGACCGAAGTTGGTGGAGAACCTTCCGGACTTGTTCTTGCCGTAGGTGACCGAGAGCAGGATCACATCCCTTTCGTCTCCCTGGATGTTCTCCAGATTCTTCACAATCAGTCGATCCGGGCAGTCAATCTCGCTCTGGTCCCATTTGGCCAGTTTGGCGAGGTTGTGCTTGCGGCTGAACAGCTCCTCCAGCTTCGCCTGGATCAAGGCCTGCTGCTTCTCGCCGAAGGTAATCACCCCGATGGAATCGTGGCGCAAGACGGGATCTTCCAGACGGCGCTTGATTTCCATGACGACGGCCTCTGCCTCGGCCGGATTCGGCTCCTTGCTTCCCGACTGGTAATATCCCTCGACATGGCGTAGCGACACCCGGGAACGCGAGGAATCCACCGACGGATAGGTTTTCAGCCTGCGATGGTAGTAGTGCGCGTTGCTGAAGGCAATCAGGCTCTCATTGGTGCTCCGGTAGTGCCAGTTCAGGCTGGTCTGGGGAAGACCGATATCGTTGCAGTCGGCGAGGATGCTGTCCAGGTCCCCGTCAAAGGGATCGCGTTCCTCGTCATCGCTGGTCGCGGTCTTCTGGAAAAAGCTGGTCGGCGGCATCTGCTTCGCGTCTCCGACGACCACCAGGTCCTTGCCACGGGCGATCGGGCCGATTGCCTGGCAGGTGGGAATCTGCGACGCCTCATCGAAGACCACCAGGTCGAACGGCTGTCGTTCCGGATCCAGAAACTGGGCGACCGACATGGGGCTCATCAAGAAACAGGGGAAATAGGCGAGCACTGCGTCGATTCCCCCGGAAAGGAATTCGCGGACCGACTGCTTCTTTCCTTTGGTCGCCACGAAACGGGACAGGACATGGCGTACCCGGTCATCGGAGGGCACCAAGGCATCCAGCATGCCGGATAGCGCACTCTTCACGTAGGCCCGGTAGTCCTCCTGCGCCTGCATCAATGTCCGGATATTCTCATCGAAGCCGGCCTGGGCGTACTGGAACAGCGGCGCGCACTGCTGGAAGATCTCGTCGATATAGGATTTCTCGAAGGAGGCCTGCAGGGAAAGCGCCGCCTCTTTCGCATCCATC
The DNA here is from genome assembly GCA_028722305.1 of Spirochaetales bacterium. Lineage (GTDB taxonomy): Bacteria > Spirochaetota > Spirochaetia > Sphaerochaetales > Sphaerochaetaceae > RUG023. The sequence continues at coordinate 8,947 of JAQYHB010000008.1, read as the reverse complement.
CCCCCTACCATCATTTTCACGAAGGGGTCGGCGTACGGCCTGCCGTCAAACCAGGAAAGCAGGCTGTTGCAGTGGGCCCACCCTTCCATATCCACCGTTCGCTGCATCCAGGCCTCCAGGCGGGTCTGCAGCTCGGCATAGGACAGGTCGGACAACGAGGCGTCTGCCTCCACCACCTTGGCAAGTTCCTTCCACCCGCTGGCAATCGACTTCTGCACTTTGCTGAACGCGTCAAGGGTCCGGACCAGATGCTCGTCCCCATACCAGTCGGAGGCCACCGACAGGACAAAGGGTTCCGTGTGCTTGCACCTCATCGCCTCCAAAAGGGTCGCCACTTCCTTGCGGTAGGAAACGACTAGGTCCACCACATGCTCGGCGGCTTCGTAATCCCGCCCGGTCAAAAAGCGGAATTCCTCGGGAATTTTCGCCTCTTCCCGCTTCAGTCGCGCGCTGCGAGCGACAAACGAATTGAGCTTCTTCAGCTCGTCCACGATATTCTCCGATGTGATTGCCAATCCGCTTGGAGCCATGGAGTTTACCTTGGAAAGGAGCCTTTTCCGTTCCTTGCCTTTGAAGAACCCGTCCTTGCAACCATCCCACTGCTGGATCAGGGCCGGAATGCTTTCATGGAAGATCTCCGGGCTCCAGTCACTGGAGACACCGCTCGCGAGCCTCAGGTTGGAGTAGCGTTTCAAGACCCCCAAGCCATCGCCTAGGGCGGTCCGGTCCATCATGAGGATACCGGGATCGATTTCCTGTTCCTTCAGCTGGGAGAGGGCGTCGATCACCCCGGCGACCCGCTCCCCGGCCGTGGTGGTGCAGCGCCATTTGCAGCCATCCGGCATCTCTTTCTGGATTTCCGCCTCAAGAAGCGCGATATGGGAAAGGTGGCTGACAAGCTTGCCCGCCAGGCCAGACACCTGTTCCCTGACGCCGTCGTCATAGCTCGTGATTCCCAAACCCTGGAACGGAGACTTCTCCAAGGGCCGGAACCGGGCGAGGTTCAGGGAGATTTCTCCCAGCTTCGTGGCGCAAGCGTCGAGCTCCTTCTTCCCCACCTTCTTGATCAGCGAGTAGCGTAGCTGGGTGACCGGAATCCCCCGGTGCGCCTCGTACATGTTGATCAGCTGGTAGAGGCTCATGCCGCAAGGGCGGGTCTTGTGGAGTTCGCGGACGTATTTCTTCAGCTCCCCGCTGATCCTTTTGATCTGCTCCTCGTTCGCCACGTTGCGCGGGACGGTCTCCCCGCCCTGCTCGAGGGCGGCGGAAATCTGATCAAGGAAATGGGCCTTCGAGGCCTTGATGGAGTGCAACTCCAGAAGGTGGTTGCTGATGCCCACCTGGTGCAGGTTCCGATAGACCACCTGCAGGGCGGCCATCTTCTCGGCGACGAACAGCACCTTCTTTCCTTGGACCATGGCGTTGACGATGATGGAGGTGATGGTCTGGGACTTGCCGGTCCCCGGCGGGCCTTGCAGGATGAAGCTATAGCCGGAAACCGCCGCCTTGACCGCGCGCAACTGGCTCTCGTCGCACTCCATGGGCACCACCTGGTCGATGAAATCCGAATCCTTTACCTCCGGTAGCGGTTCCTGCTTGAAGCAAAGCTTCTTCTTCACCAGGCTCTTGACCACCTTGTTCTTCATCAGCGCCGCCGAGTGTTCCTTCAGCTCGTTGTACATGACGAACTGGTCGAACGAGTAGATGCCCACCGATACCGACTCGACCAGCTTCCAGCGGGGAATCCGGCTGAGCTCGGAACGAAGTGTCGCGAAGACATGCTGGACGTCGATGTCCTCTCCCTGCAAAGGCAGGTGGGAATAGTCGAGATGGGTCTCGTACCCGTATTCCATCCGGAACTTCTCGAAGACGCTGAAGTTCAGCTGCGGGTCCTCGTCATCGCGCAACCTGATCTGATAGGTGCCGTTCTGGCGGGAAAGTTCCACCGGATACAGCAATATCGGGGCGCGGAACATCTGCTCCCCGTCATAGTACTCGATGTGGCCGAGGGTCAGGTAGAGCGTGTAGACGCCAGACTCGCTGAGGTTCTTCTGGGTGCGCCAGTAGATGCTGCCAAGTTTCAGCGTCAGGGTGCTGGCATTCTCCGAGACGACCACCTGTTTCTTGGAAAGCAGTTCCAGGAAGGCGGGGTTCCCCCGCTTCGCCTCCACGGCGGCTTCAGAAAAATCGGGCGAGGCGGACAAGGCATCGAAATCGGGGCGCACAACGAACGAGTCGCCCCTCGAAAGCGCGGAGACGAACGTGGTAATGTCCGGGCAAAGGACCTGTACGATCGAGTATCCGGAGCGCATGTTCATCAAGGGATTCCTGTAGGAAAAGTCCAGCAGGCGGCGCTGCCACTGCTCGATCCTGCCCTTCGGGGTGTTGTCGGCGACTTTCTGCCCCGCGAGGTCCACCTCTTCCATCGTGTCCTTCAGTCTCGGACGGTAGGTGGCGTTCTCGAAGAAGGCGTCTTCGACGAACGAGACTTCTCCCGTAGGAGAGACAACCCGTTCCGGCAGGGGATACAGACCCACCAGGCGGGCGAACTTCACATCAACAATCAGCAGGCTCTCGGCTTGGCGGGCCTTCTGCAGGGCGAACTCGCATGCCGTGGCGAATGGCAACTCCTCGCCCAAGGCGACGACAACGATATACTTGCCGGCGTCCTGGGTGATATCCGATGGATCGTCGTGGACCACACAGTCGAACGAGCGTTTCTCGTCAAGCACCACCCCGGGGAAGATGATGGCGGGAGACAGGCACAGGATAGGATGCATTCCCAGGCCCTCGGCAAGCGACGCGAAGAGCAGGGAAAGCTCCAGCGGCGTGCCTGACTTGGAGGAAACGATGTCCCCCAGTGGTCGGATCGCCTCTCCCCGCTCCTCATGTGCGGGAGCTTCCAGAAGCCGATATCCGGAAAGCAGGGAATAGACAGCCGCCACAGGATCGGGAGAATCCCCTATCGGACCTACCATCTGCCTCACAAGGGAGTGATGGGGCTGGATGAACACGGAAAGAACCTTGGGATCCCCATTCCACCAGGTGGAGGGATGCACGGATATCGAACGGCTCCTGGTGGCAAAGGTATGACCCTCATCATCGGTCAGCGACACCACGAGCGGTAGTGACAGGGGAGACGGAATATCCCGTAGCAACGAGGGATCCAGCTTGAAGGACCGTTTTGTCTTATAGGTGTTCGAGGCTGAAGATACATCCGGTACCACAGGAACAGGAATCTTCAAAGTAACGGCCGAAAGCAACGGAGATGGGGAGGAAAGGACCAGTTTGGAGGCCCGGAGAGGGAAGTCCGTCTCGTTAGAGACTTCAAGTTCCACAACGAGCCTGAGATCCCCCCGGAGCGCGGCGTAGCTTAACTCATTCGGGCTGACATCCACGTCGAGCCGAACCATCTTTTCCATTGTATCCATCATGGCTGAACCCTCTTTCTTATGAAAACAACCAGAAGAAGGTATCGATTACAGCACTTCGGAATACATCGGGTAATGGAAGGGAACCTCCTGAGTAATTCGAAAGCACGCAATACGTTTGATGGATTCACGCTCCTGGCAAATCCGGTTCCCCGAAGAACTCGGTCAGGATCTTTCGGAACTCCTCCACATCGGCATGGGTGATCTTCAGCTCCACGCCTTCGGAAAGGGGAAGCGGCTTGGTGTATCTCCAGCGGCATTCCTTCCCGGACATGGGCTCAAGGTATTCGGCAGATTCCACCGTCCTACCATCCTCGTGCTCCATCGAGGCACTGGACAAATGGCAGAACATCAGCACCACAGGACGCGAAGCGGTGCCCTCGAACACGTCAACGAAGGCAAGGGCTTTTTTCAATTCCGGAGTAAACGCGGACTCGTCAAACAGGCTTCGCGCCGCCCTCGCCAGCGTATGGGCGCAGTGGCCGACGATGCCGAAATGGGCAGCCATCGGGGCATAGACAAGCGCGTCATCCAGCGACGAGACACAAAGCGATGGCCCACCTTCTCCCTCACAGGCCAACAGCTCCGGCATGATCCATTCCATGACCTCCCGCAGGTCTTCCTGGTCGGCACCCTCGAATCTCCCAAGCAAATCCCAGAAGTCTCCATCATGGGGATACAGGATGGCACTGTACTTCCAAGGACTCTGCCCGAGCATGCGATAGAGCTCCTTCGCAACGAACCAGAGATTATCCCGGAACAGGGGAATATCCTCCTGGTCTATTTCCAGCACGTTACGATCCGTACCGTGGAATACGGGTACCGGTATCATCGTCCCGTCCGAGGGGAACTGCCTTGCCAGATACTCCCGAAACTGTCCGGGACCCAACCCGTCCCCCCCTTCCCCGCACTTGTAGACGGTCTCTCGTTTCCTATCAGCCAAATCCAACGACAAAGACAAAATTGTTTTTGCTTCTTCTTTCATGCACATTGCCGCGCCTCCTTGGTTGCATGGTAACGAAGGAAGGCAGAACCAAACGCAGGACTCTTAACCATACAGATAAAGAGCGCAGTGTCAAATTATATGGGGGAACCACTCATAAGGCGAAGAACCTTTTCGACAAGCCCCAAGAGAAGTCCAATACAACAAGTGCATGCCACTTTCTCTTGATACATTCCAGCTTGTAACACCCGCAACCACCCCACTCACAAGGATTCATTCACCACCTGAAGTTCACAGTATTCCATTTCAGATTTTTCTGGTCCTCCTCTTCGTTTTGCACTATGCTGCTGATGAGGTACAACATGGACAAAGAGCTTCCAGGGGGACTATACGAACAAATCATCAACACATCTTACCAGGAAGCACTATCGAAAGAAGACCCGGAACTCGTGAAATCCGAAAAACTAGGGGATGCCGAGTCGTCAAATGCCCTCACCCAATATATAAGCGCTTTGTTGAAAAAAACGCTTGCAGAAACAGAAGACGTTTCCAAGCGTGTCGAGCTTTCCAATCAAATCATTTCCATCCTTTCAAGGATAGATTCTGATTTAAGCGATGCCACGATCACCACTGATGAACAAAATCTGCTTACAGAGATCCTGACCAAAGTCCCGCAGCTAAAGAAGGCTGTTTCCCTCCCCCGACCGAACACCTCCCTGGTTCACAGCGCGCTTTTTACCGGCTCATCCGACATTTCCATGGTGACCGAACTGAAAAAAGAATTCGAGTCAGCCGATCGTGTGGACATGCTGGTCTCTTTCATCAAGGTAAGCGGGCTATCCATGATCCGGGAAGCGCTCAGATCGTTTACAGACCGGGGGGGAAAGCTTCGCGTCATCACAACAACCTACATGGGCGCAACCGACGCTGCCGCGATCCAGGAACTAAGCGGACTTCCCCACACCTTGATCCATATCTCCTATGACACCAAGCACACGCGCCTGCATGCCAAGGCATATATGTTTCACCGAGAGACTGGTTTTGATACCGCCTATGTCGGTTCTTCAAACCTTTCCAATGCAGCGATTACTGATGGCAGGGAGTGGAATGTCAAACTGACAAGCCATGACCAGCCCGAGGTGTTTCAACAAATGCAGGCTTCGTTTGACGTATATTGGCAGTCGGACGAATTCCTTCCATACCAGGCCGATGATTTCGATAAACTAAAGAAAGCTCTTGACGCTGAGAAATATCATGGCGAAGCCCCTGTCCAACAGAGCTATTTCTTCGATATCAAGCCCTTCCCTTTCCAACAGGCGATTCTGGACCGCCTGCAGGCTGAACGGTCCATCCGGCGACAGGACCACCATCGCAATCTGATCGTTGCCGCAACCGGTACCGGGAAAACAGTCATTTCCGCTTTTGATTACCGTACTTTTCGCGATCAACACCGAGGACAGGCGAACCGCCTGTTGTTCATAGCCCACCGGGAAGAAATACTGAAGCAAAGCCTTGCCTGTTTCCGAGGAGTACTGCACGATCCGAACTTCGGCGAATTGTGTGATAGCAGACATAAACCAGAACAGTTGAACAACCTGTTTATCTCCATACAGACCATTGACCACAACAAATCCCTTTGGAAACAGGTTAATCCCTCGTTCTACGACTTCATCATCATCGACGAGTTCCATCATGCTGCCGCTCCAAGTTACCAGCTGGTACTTTCCTATTTTACCCCGCGGATCCTTCTTGGCCTGACAGCCACCCCGGAACGCCTCGATGGGCTGGATATCCTGCAGTATTTCGATGGCCACAAAATGACTGCGGAGATTCGGCTTCCCGAAGCAATCAACAGGCAGTTGCTGGTTCCCTTCCATTATTATGGCATAGCCGATGGCACCGATTTGAAAAGTTTGCATTGGGCTCGTGGCGGCTATGAGGTAAAAGACCTCGAACATCTATATGTAGCAAGCCATGCCGCGGAAGAGCGTGCCCAGCTGATTCTCAATTCCCTGCCCCGGTATATCGGAGACTTGCGGGAAATCAAGGGAATTGGGTTCTGTGTTTCGGTCCCCCATGCTGAATTCATGGCGAATTTCTTCTCAAACAACGGCCTGCCTTCCATGGCCCTCTCCGCCCATTCAACCGAAGAAGAAAGGACCTCGGCAAAAGGAAAACTGGAATCAGGACAGATACACTTTATCTTTGTCGTTGATCTGTACAATGAAGGCGTCGATATCCCCTCGGTCAACACCATTCTCTTCCTTCGACCAACAGCCTCTCTTACGGTCTTCTTGCAACAACTTGGCCGCGGACTACGTACGTGCAAGGGAAAAGAATTCTTGACTGTCCTCGATTTCATAGGCCAGGCAAACCAGAAATACAACTTCGAGGAAAAATTCCGGGCTCTCCTGGACAAAACCCGTCACAGCGTGACGACCGAAATTTCTGCAGGATTCGTATCTGTCCCCAAGGGATGTTACATCGAGTTGGAAAAACAAGCCCAGGAAGACATTCTTTCCAATATTCGAGCCTCTTTGGGCCGCAGACAAGGTATTGTTCAGAAACTGATCGATTGCCATTCCTTTTACCGGCAGAAACCGACGATATCTCAGTTTCTAACGTATTCCAACATGAGTCCGTTCGAACTCTACAGGTGGGATAGTTTTTCCAAGCTTTGCGTGGATGCGGGTCTACTCGAGGATTTTCATGAATCCCTCGATCCTATCATGCAAGGTGCATTGTATCGTCTTGCCCATATGGATTCCCAACGAGCTATTTGTTACTTCCAGAACCTTCTCAAACCCAATTCCCCGACACCTGAATGGAACTCCTGCGCGCCCGAGGAACAAAGTCTACTTTGGATGCTGTTGTTTACCATCTGGCAGGAGTCGACAGATACAGACAATCCAGTTGACAAGATCAAGGAACTCAAGAACAACCCTACCTATTGCCGAGAAATTGAGAAACTCCTTGCTTACAAGCTTGATACGATCGACATCATCGACAAGCCTTTCCTGCTAAACGGAGTGAAAGTTCTGGACGTCCACGCAACCTATTCTCGAGACCAACTGTTTGCCGCTTTGGGTTTCTTGAAACCCAACACGGTTCGAGAAGGTGTCAAATGGCTGTCAAACCAGAACTGTGACGTGTTCATGGTCACCCTGGACAAATCAGACAAGGATTTCTCTCCGACAACCCTGTATGACGACTATGCTGTCGATCCCTACACGTTCCATTGGCAGAGCCAAAGCACAACCAGCGATCATTCGACAACAGGCCAACGATATATCCACCATCGGCAACAAGGCTCCAAAGTCCTCTTGTTTGTCAGGGAAGCGAAGAAAGATGCGAATGGCTACTCCCAGTTCTACACATTCCTTGGAGAAGTATCCTATATCAACCATATAGGTTCCAAGCCCATGTCAATCAACTGGCGTCTCGAGGAGCCGATTCCCGCCAAATTCATAAGAAGGTTAAGCAAGTCGTTGATCGGATAAGCGTATCCGTCGCAAGGAGCTCAATAGTCTTATGGAACCACCATCAAAAAGGACCAAGGTGTTCGCAACGGGAAAAACCTCTACTCGCTTAGCAACTTCCGCACCAGCGGATAGACTTCCCTGTCCGCGTCAGCCCAATCCACATCATCAAGCTCTTCAAGGGTCTTCCAGTCATAGGCAAGGTGTTCGGTCAGCGTCGGGGTTTGGGGTCTCAGCAGACGCGCCTGATAGACATGCAGGTCTATGGTCAGGTCCGGATAGGCGTGGCGAACGGTAGCGATATGGCGTCCGACTTCGATGTCGAGCTTGAGCTCCTCTTGTATTTCCCTTCGCAAGGCCTGGGGCTCCGTCTCGCCTGGTTCCAGTTTCCCGCCCGGAAATTCCCATTTCGCGCCCGCGTCCCCTCCCCTATGGCGTTGGGCGCAGAAAATCCGATTCTCGTCGGTTATGACCGCGGCTACAACTTGGACAATTCGCATGGTTCCACTTTATTCCATTTCTTTTCCCTTTTCACTACAGTAGAACCATGAACAACGCATATCACATCATCGGTGATTTCCATACCCACACCATCGCGAGCCAGCATGCCTACAGCACCATCTACGAGAATCTCGTCGCCGCGAAGCGGCAGGGACTTGTCGCCCTTGCCATCACAGACCATGGACCGGAGATGATGGATGGCGCCATCCGCCACCATTTCTTCTGCATGACAGGCCTTCCCAAGAACCCCGAAGGCATCAGGCTCTACCGTGGCTGTGAAGCAAACATCAAATCCTTCAGTGGCAGGCTGGATCTGGACGACCAGGTCCTTGGCCGCCTGGAATGGGTGATCGCCAGCTATCATGTCGAGGCTATTGAACCGGGGTCATTCGAGCAGAATACCGAAGGCTGGTTGAACATAATCGCCAACCAGTGGGTCGACCTGCTTGGACATCCGGGCAACCCCGCCTATCCGTTCGACCATGTGGCGGTGGTCAAGGCATTGAAGGATACGGGCAAGGCGTTGGAAATCAACGCCAACTCATTCGCGATCAGACCGGGATCAGAGCCCAACTGCAGGGACCTGATGCGGT
>JAQYHB010000007.1 GCA_028722305.1 Spirochaetales bacterium | reverse complement strand
GTACGCCACCGAGGAGATTGTCTCGCCGAAGGACGAGCAAGGCGTTGAGACGCGGCGCTACCTGATCGGCGACCCGGAGGTGGAGGACGGCAAGAGGGGCGCCCAGTACGGGGCCATCGACTTCGAGCTCTCCGACAACGGCAACAAGCTCGCCATCACCGACGTCTCGATGGGCAAGGGGCACGAGGACCTCGTGCAGGAGGCGGTCACCGACCTGATCGACGAGTATTCCAAGTCCGAGATCGAATGGGACACGGATGGCGACGAAAAGCTGGAGGCCGTCAAGAGCTCGATCATGGAACAGAATGGCGGCTTCCTACAGCTCAACAGCCAGGACCAGGTGCAGGGGCACCAGAAGGTCGTGGGCGCGATCAGCAGGGCGTTCGGCTCCTCGCTGAACAACAAGCAGCTCTATACCGCCGCAGACGTGCTGGAGGCCATGGCCCAGACCAAGGGAATGACCGGGGAGCAGTATCTGGCCAAGTATTTCGCGGACGGAGGGTTCCGGAAGCTCTCCTCCGCCGAGGGCAAGGCGGTGCTCAGGCAGAGCGGCCTTTCCGAGGGCGACGTCAACGGCCTGACCCAGTTCGTCACCGACGGCAAGGCGATCGTCTACGCAGCGGAGCACGGCAACTTCTCCACGTTCGTCCACGAGTCGTTCCATGTGCTGGAGCGGGTGACCGATTCCACACAGCGGCTCGAGGACGCGGTCAGGGAAGCCGGCAGGAGCGGGAAGCTGGCAGAATACGTGAAGACGCACGACCGGCTGTTCGGCGACGGCCTGTTCACCACCGACGACGAGGGCAACCAGGTGGAGGCTTCGAAGAGGATCACCGGCGTGGTCGCCACCTGGGGAGACGGCAAGGAGCTGTCGAAGGAGCAGCAAGAGATCCGGAGCGAGATCATGGCGCGCCTGTTCGAGGGCTACCTGTACGACGGCAAGACGTTCAGCCCGCAGCTGAAGACCATCTTCGCCAAGATCGCCCAGTGGATGCGGCGCGTCTATCGCGGCATGGAGACCCACGGGGTCATCCTGACCGACGACATCATCCGCGCCTACGACGACCTGCTGACCAGGAAGGACAGCGGGGTGGCGAGGGCGGAAAGGGCGGGAGTCTTGGCGCAGTCTTCGGGGAAACCCTTGAAGTATGATGATTCCGTTTTTGGCCCGCCGACCAAGGAAGCGCTTGAACATGCAAAGAAAGTCGGCATCGACGTGGATGCCTGGAACGGAAAGCCTGTGGCGGATTTTGCCCGTGCATATGGTGAAGCAATCAAGCGGGACGTCATTGCGGGAGAACACAAAATCCTCGACGGGCTGAGAATTGTCCCCGGTATTGGCGAGACCGACATGCCGTTCTACAAAGAACTCGGCCAGATGAAGATTCTCCAGGAGCTTGGATTCGATGGAATCCTGCTTCCAAGATTTGCGACGGAATACCTGCACAGGCTCTATGGGGTCGTCCTGGAAAAGGGCTCGCTTCCCGACGGGATTGTGATGCTGGATGACGGCAAGTTCGTCGAGTTGAAGAGAGTCAGCAATCATCTCGGCAAAGTAATAAATGATGCAGTTTCTCAGGCTCCCGAGATTGCGTTTATATCCTCGATGAGCAAATTGCCTGATGGATATGTGAAGAAAAAGCTGAAAGGATTTTTCAATTTGGTCCCTGCAGGAATGAGCGTCATTGTCCTTTCTGAGCCAGACTGTCGCATCTATGCCAGTTTTAATCAAAAAAATGGAGGAACCCATGTTCTTGAACATGCTTCCTCCGGTACGCATGGATCGCAATCCACACTCGCTGAATGGAAAAACTTCCATCCCTCTGCCATAAAGGATATCATCGATTCCTATTTTGTCAACAACCCGGAAGACCAGAGGCCGATTCCTTACGAGAGCTACCAGAAAGCAAAAGAGGTTTCCTCTTCCGTCAAGCCCGACGTGCTCGCGCAGGCGGCCTACCACGGCTCCGCCTATCTCTTCGACAAGTTCAGGACCGACAAGGTGAACAGCGGGGAAGGTTCCCAATACTTTGGCTGGGGCCTGTATTTCACCCAGTCGAAACAGATTGCGGCCGAATACGCCCAGAGGCAGGGAGACCTGAAGTTCAAGGACGGCGGGAGAGTCGCCGAGCTTCCGGACCTTCTCTCCGTGATGGGGGGATCGGAATCCTTGAAGAAGTTCGAGGACACGGTAGACCGCATCTCCGGAAAGCCCGGCAGATGGAAGGAAGTGCTCGACAACTTCTGCGTGGGGATCGGCGCTTCCGACAACGACATCCTCCAAGCCATCGACTACGCATCGTTCGAAACCAGGCCGGAGGGCAACACGTTCAAGGAGATGATGGCGTCCAGGTCTTCCGGGCTGACCGGCAAGGAGAATGCGGTCAAGGCCGCGCTGGAGGA
>JAQYHB010000006.1 GCA_028722305.1 Spirochaetales bacterium | reverse complement strand
TCGCTGTCCCTCCCGCTCGACTTGCATGCTTAAGACGCGCCGCCAGCGTTCGTTCTGAGCCAGGATCGAACTCTCCGTCATTGCTAACCCGGGGACCGAAGCCCCCGGCATCCAATGCCTTCAAATCCAATCAAGACCTCTTCCGAACTCCACTCTGGCTGACATACTCAACCTTCATCCTCGTTCGTCCTTCGGAATTGACTGGCCGCCTCCCCATATGGAGACAGCCGCCCTCTTCGGCAACTCTTCCCTCTTCCCCTCTCGCTTTGCTCTCGGAAAAAAACCACTGCGCTTTTCGCTCTCGCTCAAGCGCTCATGCATAATAGCACCACGCACTTTCTTAGTCAAGAAAATTTTCTCTTTTTTTCATTTTACCGAAATTTACATAGTATTCACAATGTATTGGCTGAAAAATTGCCATTACACATCCTTCCCCCACTTCATGCCAAGGAACTCGAGGTCGCTGGCCAACCGGCTCAGCGTGTTGCTCATGCGCACAGCATCTTTTGCGGTGATATGCTGGTCCTCCGCCTGCTTACGCAGCACGGCAAGCAAACCGTTGAACGACCGCTGCTGCTTGTCCAGTTCCGCGATCGCCTCGTCCAGTTCCCTCTGGTAGGGCAGTTTCCCCACCTCGAAATGGGTTGTCCTCGGCAGGCTCGCCTCATCGAGCAGGTCGAACCGCTCCAGCTGTTTCGGAGCGTAAGCCTTGATGCCCAGGGTACTGCCAACATAGCTGGCGAAGGATAGGGCGCTGTCCTCCTCGCCATGATTGACGAAAATGTAGCGGGGCCTGGTGCTGAGGTTCTTGATCCACTGGATCAGGCCGTCCCGGTCGGCGTGGCCGCTGATCCCCTCAAGTTTGCGGATCTCGCAGTTGACGTCCACCTGCTCCCCGAACAACGTCACATGGCGGGCGCCATCGAGGATCGAACGACCGAGAGTTCCCTCTGCTTGGTATCCAGTGAAGACAAGCATGCACTCCTTCCTCCAAAGGTTGTGCTTCAGGTGATGGCGGATCCGGCCAGCCTCGCACATGCCGCTTGCGCTGATGATGACGCAGCTTCCCTCGCGGGAGTTCAGCGCCTTGCTGTCGGCGCTATCGGTGATGGTCACCAAACCGGGGAACACCAGCGGGTTGATTCCCTGCTTCACCAGATTCATCGCTTCACTGTCGTAATATCCCTCGACATTGGCCGCGAACACATCGGTGGCTTTCACAGAAAGCGGACTATCGACAAAAACCGGTATTTCCCCCAACTCGGGACAAAGGCGGTTGGTGACAATCAGACGCAGCAGATAGAGCATCTCCTGTGTCCTGCCGACCGAGAAGGCGGGGATGATCACGTTCCCCCCGCGGGCGAAGGTGCGGCTGATCCATCCGGCCAGCTCCTTGGCGCGGACGATGTTGGGAACGTTATGCCCCACAGCTCCCGGCGGAAGCTCGTGCAGGCGGTCGCCATAGGTAGACTCGATCAGGACGTAGTCGGCCCCCTCGATCGGCTGCGGGTCCTTGATCAGAGGCTGGTCAAGATTGCCGACGTCGCCGCTCGCGATCAGCTTGCGCTTCTCGCCCCCCTCCTCCATCCAGATTTCGATACACGCGCTGCCCAACATGTGCCCCGCGTCGTTGAATCGGAAGCGGAACCCTTTGGACAGCTGGATGGTCTCCCCGTACTCCGCGGTCTTGAAAAACCCCATCGCGCGCTGCGCGTCCTCTACCGTATAGATGGGATCAACCTCCCTGCCGCCACCGCGCTTGGCCTTCCGGTTCCGCCATTCCGCTTCCATCTCCTGGATGTGGGCGCTGTCGTTGAGCATGATCTCGCACAGGTCCGCGGTCGCCTTGGTCGCCCAGATGGATCCATTGAATCCCTCCTTGGCCAAAAGCGGGAGCCATCCGCTATGGTCGATATGGGCATGGGTCAACAGAACCGCGTCGATCTCGGAAGCCCTGAACAACAGGTCAGGCATCTGCTTCTCGTCATTGCCTTGGGGCATCCCGCAGTCGATCAGGATCGAACGACCCGCACAGCTCAAGAGTGTGCAACTTCCAGTGACATGCCTTGCGGCACCGATAAAGGTAATTTTCATGGTGGCCTCTCTCATCGGGAAGTGTAGCACAATTCCGGGCGTCCCCAACCCTAAGAACACATTCTTCCACATTCACGGCGGTTGTTGGGGATGGGATTTGGGTGTATCATTGGGCTCATGGACGCGAATGACAAGAAAATCCTGCAGATGCGGGTGAAACGCACGATTGAGGCGCTCGGAAAGAACCATATCCAGGCAACCTTCATCCCTGAGTTGAAGGATGTGGCCCCCATGGTGCGCTCCTTGATGGCGAAGGGATCAAGCTGTGCCGTTGGAGGTTCCATCAGCTTGTTCGAAAGTGGCGTGATCGACCTGCTCAACAGCGGCGACTACGATTTCAAGAGCCGGTACGCGGCGAAAACCCCCGAAGAGGTGCTGGCGAGCCAATACGCCGCCTTTACCGTCGACACCTTCCTGGCGAGCGCGAACGCGGTCACCGAGCATGGCGAGCTATACTTTGTGGACGGCAAGGGCACGCGGATCGCTCCAATCGTCTTCGGACCGAAGCAGGTCATCCTGGTCTGCTCCACCGACAAGATCGTCCCCGACCTCCAAGCAGCTGTCGTCCGCGTCAAGGAGGAGGCCGCTCCCGCCAACGTACTGCGCCTAAGCTGCGACACGACCTGCGCCAAAAACGGAAGATGCATGAACGCGACCTGCGACAGCAGGAACCTGATGGCGCTACCCGCCGGAGCCTGCGAGCACACCGTCTGCCGCGATTACCTGGTGCTGAGCAACCAATTGGTGCCTGACAGGATCAAGGTCCTGTTCGTACCCGCGCAAATTGGATATTGAAACCCACACGAAGGAGAATGTTATGGTTTACGATTTCGTCTATTACACCCCGACCAAAGTGGTTTTCGGCAAGAACAAGGTTGATGAGACTGGAAAGTTGCTGAAGGAATTCGGCGCCAAGAAGGTGCTGATCCACTATGGCAGCCACCATGCCGTCAAGAGCGGCCTGATTGCCAGAATCAAGAAATTGCTTGACGCTGAGGGCATCGCCTCTGTCGAACTTGGCGGCGTCGTTCCCAACCCGCGTATCTCCCTGGCACGCAAGGGTGTCGAGCTGTGCAAGGCCGAGAATGTCGATTTCCTGCTTGCGGTCGGAGGCGGTTCGGTCATCGACTCCTGCAAGGCGATCGGCTACGCCCTCTCGAACGGCGGAGATCCCTGGGATTTTTATGACGGGACCCGCAAGCCGGCCGGTTGCGCCCCGATCGGGGCAGTCCTTACCATCGCCGCCGCGGGAAGCGAGATGAGCGACTCCTCCGTCTTGACCAATGAGGATGGTTGGCTGAAGCGCGGCTGCAACAGCGACTATTGCCGCTGCAAGTTCGCCATCGAGGATCCGATGCTGACCATGAGCCTTCCTGCCTACCAGACCGCATGCGGGGTCACCGATATCCTGATGCACACGATGGAGCGCTACTTCTGTCATGCGGAGGGCAGCCACCTCACCGACGAGATAGCCGAGGGGATCATGCGCGCCGTCAAGGAAGCTGGCCTGACCCTCGTCAAAGACCCGGACAACTATGATGCCAGGAGCGTGGTGATGTTCGGCTCTTCCCTTTCCCACAACAACCTGACCGCCATGGGCAACGCCAGCAGGGGCGACTGGGCCTGCCACCAGCTGGAACATGAGCTGGGAGGCATGTTCGACTGCGCCCATGGCGCCGGTCTCGCCGCGCTGTGGCCCACCTGGGCGCGCTACGTCGAGAAGCTCAACCCCGGGCGTTTCATCCGCTTTGGCAAACAGGTCTTCGGCGTCGACGCCAAGAGCCCTGAGGACACAATCCGCGCGGTCGAGGCCTTTTACAGGCAAATCGGCATGCCGACCAACATGAAGGAGCTGGGCATCCAGCCGAACGACAAGCAGATCGACGAGCTGACCGAAAAGGCGACCAATTTCGGCAAGCGCACGCTAGGAGATTTCATGGTGCTCCACGCCAAGGACATCCACGACATCTACACCCAGGCCAGAGGCTGAGACAGTTTCGGCATCCCAACCCCAAATCAGGATGCCGGTTTTTTTGATTGCAAAGACCAAACAAAAGGAAAAGACCGCCTGCGTTTCGAGGCGGTCTTTTCATTGCCTGCACCTAGCGCTCAGTTGTCGGCGAACAGGTCGTACACCTCGTCTGCCGAACGCGCGGAGAGCAGCATCTTCCTCATCAGGGGCGAGGAACAGGCGCGGGCAATCGAGGCGAGCAGCTCGACATGGGCGCCAGCCTCGTCCGCAGGGGCGAGCACCAGGAAAAAGAGCCGGGTCGGTTCCCCGTCAGGAGAACCGAAATCAATCGGGTTCTTGCTGACTCCGACCACCAGACGGATATGCTTCATCCAGGCAAGCTTCGCATGGGGGATGGCGACACCGCCACCAATTCCAGTCGAACCAAGGGCCTCGCGGTCAAAAACCGCCTCAAGAATCGCCTTGCGCTTCTCCGGAGTGTACTCCTTGTCGTTGGCAAGGGTATCCACCAGTTCGGTGAGAACCGAACGCTTGTCAGTGCTGACCAATGGTACCTTGATCAAATGCTTCTCGATTACGTCTCCAAGATGCATAGGGTCCTCCTTATCTCATAGAATCGAACGCCTGCCAGACGTCTTCATCATCCTTGACGACAAGCACAGGGCAGGGACTTGTGCGCATCATCCGGTCCGTCTCCGAGGCAAGCTCCTCCCTGCGGCTACGGATCTGGGTCACTCCTCCGATGACCAAAAGGTCGGCACCACGCTCCTTGAGCAGCTTGGTGACCTCGGCATGGACGGTTCCTTCGAGCTTGACCGTCTCCAGCTCGACGTGCTTCAGGCTGGCAAGCCTCTGGGCATGTCTCAGATAGCGGTCGGTATCGTCCTGCAGTTCCTTCTGGTACTGGTTGCGTTCCACATCCACAAAGATACCCGCATGGACCAATTCATTCAACGCCTTGGTATTGACGACTGAGGCAGCGATGAGCTTCGCGTCATTCTGCTGGGCGAGCAGGATCGCGTACATGATGGCGTTCAACGCGTCCTCGGATCCATCCACGTAGGCGACAATCGTCTTAAACGGAACTCCCATTCTGAACCTCCTCTCCCGGACGCACAACATGCGCCGTCAGGGCGATGTGGTGCGGATCCTTTACCTGGCGTGTGCGCTCCATCCGGTCCTTGACCACCTTCAGGAGGATGAAGCTCTCCCGCTCAGCCTCCTCGATGCGGTCACGCATGAAGCGGATCGTCTCCTCGTCATCGGGGATGACGATCTTCTCAAGGGCATTGACCTTCCGGATCGTCTTCTTGACCTCGCGCGCCAGGCGCATGATCGAAACCTTCAGCTCGGCCAGCTTTCCCATCAGCTCGAGCGCGTCGCGGTACTTTCCCACCGTCAGCTCGCTGATGAAGCTGGTTCCTTCGCTGGAAAAATAGGGACTGTGGTCGGTGAAGGTGGTCTCCACCTTCGGGAGCGCCACGCCCATCACCTTCCGGCTCCCCACCTCGATCGAATAGTCGATGTTGATGGCACCGCCAAGGTTGGCGACCTTCAGGCGTCCCATATGCATGATTGACTCGACAAGGCTCTCATGAGCCTTCTTGAGCGCATCCTGCACCCTGCTTTGGTAATCAACGGCCTGGTCGACCAGGGTCAGAAGCTCGACAACCAGAATGGAACGTTTCTGGTCGAGCAGCTCATGCCCCAGTTTCGCGAACTGAAGGTCTTCGGACAGTTTCATCAGGTTGCTCCGTGTCGGAGCGAGGCTCGTATTCAAAGCAGACTCCCTTTACTTCCCGTAATGTTCCTCGATTTCCTCGTCGGTAAGGCGCTGCAGCTCCTCGCTGGGCAACTTGCTCAGGGCCTTCCAGCCAAGATCGAGCGTCTCCTCGATCGACCGGTCCTCGGTGAAGGACTGGTTGATGAACTTCTTCTCGAAGAAGTCGCCGAACTCCAGATACTGGTGGTCGAGCGGAGTAAGCTCCTCCTCGCCGATGACGCTCGCCAGGTTCTGCACCTCTTTCACATGGCTGTACGAAGCGAATAGCTGGTTGGAAAGGTGCGGATGGTCGCTTCTTGTCATTCCCTCGCCGATACCGTCCTTCATCAAACGGGAAAGGCTGGGAAGCGGGTTGATTGGCGGATAGATGCCACGGCTGTTCATGCTGCGGTCGAAGACGATCTGTCCCTCGGTGATGTAGCCGGTCAGGTCGGGAACCGGATGGCTGATATCATCGTTGGGCATGGTCAGGATCGGCAACTGGGTGATCGAGCCGTTTTTTCCGGCGATCTTGCCCGAGCGCTCATAAATCTCGGAAAGATTCGAGTAGAGATAGCCCGGGTAGCCTTTACGGGAAGGGATCTCGCCCCGCATCGTGCTGATCTCACGGAGGCTCTCGCAGTAGTTGGTCATGTCGGTCATGATCACCAGCACCTGCTTGCCCTTGTCGAACGCGAGGTACTCGGCCAAGGTAAGGGCGGTCTTCGGGGTGATGGTACGCTCGATCGACGGGTCGTCGGCAAGCGACAGGAAGAGCGCGACGTTGTCGAGCACTCCGGTCTCCTCGAACGAGTCGATGAAGAAGCGGGCGACATCGTACTTGACGCCCATGGCCGCGAAGACAATGCAGAAGTCGCTGGCGTTGCCACGCACCTTCGCCTGACGGGCAATCTGCGCTGCAAGCTGGTTGTGGGAAAGGCCGTTGCCGCTGAAAATCGGCAGTTTCTGTCCTTGGATCAGCGTGGTCATGCCGTCGATGACGGAAACGCCGGTCTGGATAAAATCACGAGGATACTCGCGGGCGGTGGGGTTGATGGCGGAGCCATTGACATCCCTCTCCTCGGCGGAGTGGGGAAGCGCGGAACCGTCCCTGCTCTGCCCCAAGCCGTTCATGACACGGCCAAGCATCTGCTCGCTGACGCCTAGGGTGAGCGGCTCGCCCATGAAGCGCATGCCGGTATCCGGCAGGTCAAGTCCGTCGGTGCCCTCGAAGGCCTGGACGCAGACCACGTCATCGCTGGTATCCAGTACCTGGCCTGCCCTTCTCTTCCCGTCGGAACCCTGAATCTCGACCAGTTCCCCATAACCGATGGGATGGGTACCCCTCATATAGACAAGCGGCCCGTCAATCCTGCTGGCACCACGATACAAGCGGCCGCTGAGCAGGCGACGGTCTGTCTGGGCAAGCAATGTGTCACGATCTGTCATCGTAGATACCTCCCAGTTGGTCGATCGCGTGATCCAGCTTCAGCTCGAGACGGTCGATACTCGCCGCGTCGTCGTTGCTGACGCTGAAGCGCATACGCGCCATATCCTGCACCGCGCTGAGGCGGCGGAGCTTCACCATCGGGACTCCCTTGCTGATCGCCTGGATACCCTTGTGGTAGTAGTCCAGGATGATGGCGAGCATCTTCATCTGCTTCTGGATGCCGCAATAGCGGTCGATCTCGTCGAAGGCGTTCTGCTGGAGAAAGGCGGTCTTGAACAGGGCGCACACCTCGAGCAGGAAGTTCTGCGAGTCAGGCAGCGCGTCAGGACCGACCAGCTTGACAATCTGCTGCAGGCGGACCTCCTTCTGCAGGAGCTCCATGATTTCCTGACGCATGGCTGACCATTGACCGTCGCTTTTCTCGTCCCACCAGCCCTTGACGTCAGGCAGGTACTCGCTGTAGCTGTCCAGCCAGCTGATGGCGGGATAGTGGCGGGCGCTTGCCAAGGCACGGTCGAGCGCCCAGAAGCAGCGCACGAAGCGTTTGGTATGCTGGGTAACCGGTTCGGAGAAGTCACCACCCGGTGGCGAAACCGCTCCGATGATGGAGACCGAACCTTCCTTCGCCGAAAGGGTCTTCATGTAGCCCGCACGCTCGTAGAACTGCGCGATACGGGTCGGAAGGTAGGCGGGAAAGCCCTCTTCCGCAGGCATCTCCTCCATGCGGCCGGACAGCTCGCGGAGGGCCTCGGCCCAACGGCTGGTGGAATCGGCCATGATCGCCACCTGGTAGCCCATGTCGCGATAGTACTCGGCCATGGTGACGCCGGTGTAGATTGACGCCTCGCGGGCCGAAACAGGCATGTTGGAGGTATTCGCGATCAGGATCGTGCGTTCCATCAAGCTCTTTCCGGTCCTCGGGTCGACCAGCTGGGGGAATTCCCTCAAGACGTCGGTCATCTCGTTGCCGCGCTCGCCGCAACCGATGTAGACAATGATGTCGGCATCGCACCACTGGGCAATCGAATGCTGGGTCATCGTCTTTCCCGTTCCGAAGCCGCCAGGAATTGCGACCGTACCCCCCTTGGGCAGAGGGAACAGGGTGTCGATGACACGCAGGCCGGTAATCAGCGGCTGTTTCAACGGCAGACGCTCCTGCACCGGACGCGGAATCCTGATCGGCCATCTCTGGGTCAAGGAGACACGCACCTCCATGCCATCGCCCTCCGTATAGGTGACCACCGTCTCATCCACGGTGTAGTCTCCTTCCGGAACGACCGCGCTGACGGTACCCGCCTGCCTGTCAGGCGGAACCATGATCTTATGGCTGACACGCTCGGTCTCCTGCACGGAGCCGACAATTGAGCCAGCATGCACCGGATCTCCCACCTTGACGGCAGGGACGAAGTGCCATTTTTTCCCATGATCGATGGCGGGGAACGAAAGGCCACGCCCGATAAAGGCGCCACTGGCCTCCATCAGCTTCTCAAGTGGACGCTGAATGCCATCATAAATGGAGCCGATCAGGCCGGGCCCGAGCTCGCACGACAGGCTGGAACCACTGCCGTAGACATTGTCTCCCGGGCAGATGCCTGTCGCGTCCTCGTAGACCTGAACGGTCGCCTCATCATCAAACAGCTTGATGACCTCGCCGACGAGCTGCTGCTCGCCGATGCGGACCATCTCCATCATCTGCGCATCCTGGACTTCCTTCAGCGTGATGACCGGACCGTTCACCCGTTTGACTTTACCAACTACTCTACGTTCCATGTATGTTCCTGAACCATAGTCCTGATATCGCGGTCAAACCGTCTCAGACGGACATCGACCTGATTATTGAAGGATATCTTGCCATCAATGCTGGAAAGGACGACTCCAATCCCGCGGATCGGACGGGAATCCAGCACAAGGTGGACGGTGCTGCCGGTGACCTGTTTCACCAGGGTTTCGGCATCCTTGAGCATCGCCTCGTCTACCGGAGCCACGGGACAGAAAGCGACCTTGGCCTCCTTCAGGTCAAGGCCGATGGCCGCCTCCGCGATCCATTGGGCCAGATAGGGGCGAAAGGCCTTGCTCTGGGCAAACGTACGGAATCGGCTCACGACACGGTCCATCACCAGCTGGTAGGACTCGTCGATACGCTTGAGCTGTGCCTTGCGTTTGGCACTGGCAAGCGCCGCGTCCAGACGGAACTGCACCTGTCTCATCTGGCTCTGGTGGTCGCGCTCCGCGACCTCGACCTGCTCCTCTGCGCGTTGTTTCGCGTCTGCCTCTATGCGCTCGATCTGGGTCTGGGCATCCTTCAGGATGGCGTCAGCCTTCCCTTGGGACTCGGCCACGATGCCATCGAGCAAGAGGTTCTTCGTTTGCTCCATCTTCCTATCCTTCGTTACAGCGAGACACCAATGGCCTGGTTGACCAGTTCTCGCAAATCACGGCCCTTGCCTTCCTTGCCGGGGGCGGGAATCTCCACCACCAGGGGGAACGACTCGGAGAACAGATACCGGTCCACGGTGGAGCGGATCATGTCCGCCACATCCTCCGTGATGATGATGATGCCGTTCTCCTTGTCAGCGAGGGCGTCGTTCCAGGCCGCTTTCGCCTCGCCCGGATTTGTCGCCTGCATCCCAGAGACCCCGACGAGCGAAAAGCCCAGCACGGTATCCTGGTCGCCGATGACGAAATATTGCATCCTCAGACCTTGCCGAGAATCATCAGTGCAGTGATGAAGCCGAAGACGACGAGGCCCTCAGCGAGCGCGATGAAGATCAGCGCCTGGCTGGCGATTTCCGGTCTCTCGCTGATGGCGCCCATGGCGGCGCTACCTACCTTGCCGATTGCCATACCCGCGGCAAGAGCACCGATACCGAACGCGATGGCTGCTGCAAGGCAGACGACCGCGACGTTGTAATCGACAGCCTGGGCCTGCGCGGCACCTTCGGCAAACAGAGCGCTGGTGGTCAGCATCATCAGCATGGTGGCTCCCATCACTTTCTTTCCAAACTTTCTCAAACCGGTCATAACGACCCTCCTGAACAAAAATGAAGTAACAAACTTAGCCTTTCAAGGCAACCGGCTCGTAGGCAACGCCCTTGCCGGTGAAATACCTGCTGAAGAACTCATAGTAGTTGAGCCTCAGCGCCTGAATACCTGCAGACAGTCCTTCCAGGACGATGACCAGCAGGTTGCCCAGCACGTAGATGGCGACGCCGCCCGCACCTCCGACCATGTCGGCAAGGGAGCGGAAGCTGGTCATCAGGCAGACGTGGGCGATACCCAGACCGGCGACACGCATGAAGCTGAGCGTGTTGGACATGTAGCCGCAAAAAATCTCCAGCGCGTCCACAAGCCAGCCCATGAAGGCGTCCATGACCACCTGTCCGCCCGATTTCCTTGTACCGCCTTCCTTGACGGAAAGGGCGTAGCTGATAAAGCCGCGAAGGAAAATCAGGAGCATGCAGATGGCGATGACCGGCATGATCACGGGATTCGCCGGGAACGAACGGTACCCGGAAGCCGCGAAGCCGAATCCAAGGTAGAGACCGATGCCGAAGAGCAAACCACCCACCAGCCCGTTCTTGTCCAATAGCAGGGTCAGCCAAGCCTTCTTGCGGAACAAGTTGACCCAGTTGATGACCAGACCGGTGTAGATGACGATGATGCCGAACTTGATCGTGATGCCCAAAATACCATAGACGCTGGTGACCGTCTGCCCGGCAAGCGCCTCACCGTTGACCGCCGCGTCATAGTTGAACCAAAGCGCAGGAAGCGCGGAATAGCCGAAATACGAACCGAAAAGGGCGCCACCTATCATGCTGGCCACTCCAAGATAGACAAGCAACTGGCTGGTGTTGCGGCTGATCATGCCGTCCTTCAGCTGCGGCTTGCGCTTGTAGTTCCACATGGCAAAAAGTCCGTAAAGCAACAGCACGAAGCCCTGTCCGACATCGGCGAACATCAAGGCGAACATGCTCAGATAGGCGACCATGACGAAAGGGGTCGGATTGACCGAACCGTACTCCGGCGTGCCGTAGTTCTGGACAATCCTGCTGAAAGGAAGCATCGCTTTCGGTGCGGAAACCTGCACGGGGACCTCGCTGCGCGGTATGGCGTCAGCCTCGGTCCACTCGATGACACACTGTCCGTCGCTTGAGCGGTAGATGGCCTTCTGCACCTCGTCGGCCTGCTCCGACGGCACCCAGCCGCTGAAGAGCGTCGTATTGCGGGTATAGGAGAAATAGCCGCGGATCTGGTCGCAGAGCTCGTTCAGGCGCAGGTTGGTCCAGGCGCTGTCGAGGGCCGCGGCATTGTTGGCGATGACGGCCGTCACCTGGTTCTGCACATCTCCTCGTTTCCGCACCGCCTCATCCATGCGCTTCTTGATCGCCTGGGCGGCATCGTTCAGCGCGGTACGCTGCAAGTCCGCGTTGCTGGTCTCGGTCCAGCCGAACTTGTCCATCAAAGGATTGACCTGCGCGGCGTCCCGGCGGAGCGTCAGGCTGATGAACTTGTCGGGATCGCTGGAACTGGTGGTGACCACCGCCCCGAAGGCGCCAAGCTTCCCGGCAAGCTCGTCCATGCTGCCATGGGAGGGCTTGCCTACCCTCAGGTCGAGGAAGGCGTACTTCTGCTCGTTGATGTAGCGTTGCATCTCTTCCAGCCCAAGGACCAGCTGGTTGCTGCTTCTCTGGGCATCCTTCAGGCTGGTCAGCTGTCCATTGATGCCGTCCAACAACTTGCGGTAGCCATCCATGTCGGGCTTCTGCATATCCTGGACGTTCAACTTGTCCGTGGATGGAAGGGACCTCCCTCCTTGGCGCAACATCGCCTCGACGCGGTGGCGCATGTCCTCTAGCGCGGCTCTGGACACCGATGAGGGACGGGAGGAAAGTTTCTCCATCTGCTTGGGGTCGAGCTTGTCCAGATGGACAAAATCCATGACGCCCAAGGAGAGCAACGACTTTACCACCTCGTCGCTCTTTTGCTCGAGCACGACGGCGGTCAACAGCTTCATTGGTTTGGTGAACAGGGTCATCCTACAACCTCCAGAATCTTCTCCGCGGTATATCCGTAGTACTTGCCGTTGAGGATTGCACGGATTTGCATGTTCTCCTTCCGGTAATAGTAAAAATAGGCCAAAATGACACCGATGGTAAACGGATCCTTGCTCAGCAGGGCTCCGTATTCCTTCGCGCGCTCGGAGCCAAGGTAAGTCTCCAAGCGGAGGGTTTCAGCGGCAAGCAACTCCTCTGTATGTTTCGGATCATGATAGCTTTCCATAATCTGCTGGACGTCGCTGGCAACCTGCGGGAAAATCCGCTTGACCATCGGCATCGGATCCCGCTCATCGGCCTTGCTGGCGATATAGTTCCGGCACTCGCGGCTTGAGGCCAACTTGCCCCATGGAAGCACCACTTTCTCCAACTCCTTGGCATCCATATGGTAATAGCGGCCGAAGCGGATCAGACGAAGCAGATTCTTCAGGTCGAAATCGTGGAGGTACAAGTGGTTGGCAATTTCCCTGTCAGCTTTGCCGAGCAGGTCGATCGACCGCATCATCTCCGCGTACCACGCCTTGTCGAGCGCGATTTCCAAGTCGAACAAGCCATGCTGCTGGATATCATCCTGTGTGTAGGAGCGCAGAACCGGCTCGTAGATGGTGTCCTTCACCGCCGCAACCACGCCGTTCCAGTCGGTGGCGTTGATCAAGGCAGTCCAGTTGATATCCTGGACGATCTTGTCTTTATACAGGTAAGCGCTGCGGTAGCGGATCGAGTGCATGCGCACAACTCCACTGTACCACAGCCTGATGGTGTTTTTCAGGTTGTCTTCCTCATCCCTGCCCAGCTGGGAAAGGATGAATTCCGCAAGTTTGGGATCGGAGAGGCGGGCCACCTCCTGATAGGCGGCAATCTCCCCCTTCACCAAGGCGACACCCATCTCCTGCAGGTCGCCGGTCTTGTCGTAAATTTCCGCCAAGGGAGCGAAGCCGGTTTCGCGCAGGCAGCCGACAGCGTCCACCAACGTGGGAGCCTTCATCATGTCGGCAATCAAGGTCGATGAGCGCATGATTCCGATCCGGGCTCTCAGCTTCGCGTTCAGGAATTCGTAGCGGTCAACGACGTTCATGCTTCCTGCTTCCCTTCAAAGAGATTGGAAGCGCAGACCTTCCTGATGACTTGATCCGCCATGGAGTCCAGATCCGAGGAGGGAATCGCCGCCGCGGTGTCAAGGCTGCTGGTGTAGTCCGCGATGGTCTGTTTGGCGTCGGCCTCGGCCTTCTCCAACTCCTTGCGGTCAGCCTCACGCTTGGCGCTCAACGTGTCCCGGACATACTGGTTGGCCTTGCTCTGAGCGTCCATTACCATTTCCCGGCTTCTGGACTGGGCGTCCTTTTCCAATTTCTGCGCATTCTCTTCTACCGAGAGAATTTCGTCAATCACATCGTGCTGCATGAAAGGCTTCCTTCGGAACAATCCATAGTCTATCATGAAAAGAAGACAAGAGTTAGTCAAGGCACGGCCTTCCGCCATGCATACAAGAAAAGACAATTTACGGGGCGGCGTTCTGCACGGTCTGGAAGACGGGTTCAGGGCTCTCGCCCTCGGGAGCAGAACCGAAATCCTGCTCGTCGGCCGGCGGGAAAATGACATTCCAGAAGGACTTCTCCTCGACGAACTGGCTGACGCCAAGCGCCATCACATGGTCATAGCCATCCACCGCTTCATCAAGATACGGTCCGTCGTCATACAGATCCTCCATCTCAATGACGCGCAGTTTCTTGTCCTCCATCTCAGGCACCTGGAAGCGGACCAGGACCCAGCTGTTCTCGCCCACCTGCAGGTCGAAGGCGTATGAGCCGGGGGCCGGCACATCGTTGAGGATGAAACGACCCACCTGGTCGGTGAACAGGTACAGGTTCGCGTCGGGGGTGAGCACCGGCTGACCATCCTCGCCCATACGGTACTGGTAGACCGGCGAGGAATACTGTTCATACGGACTGCCGTCCGCATGATACAGGTTCGCGCTGATGGTATAGACGTCCGGAAGGTCGATATGGGCCACATATGCCTGTCTGACACGGGGCTTGAACGAGAACAACGTGGAAGTGCCGGCGCTGCCGTCCTCCCCTCCGCTGAAAATCACGACACTGTTCTGGACATACGGGCTCAGGCCGGTGTACAGGGCCGACCCAAGATGCTTGGGCACGTTGGTCGGGCTGGAATCCATCGATCGGGCGACGCTGACCTGAGACTTCTTCAGCATGCCGCGAGGTCTGACCAGCAGGAATACGTCGTTGATCGAGCGGGCCATACCGAAGGCACCGTCGGCAAAGGCGATCGCAGTGGAGAGGTTGGCGCTGGTAGTCCAGCGATCATACTTGCCGAAGGCCTGCTGGCGTACTGTCAGGCTGTAGACCTTGCCGGTGTGCAGCCACGAGGTGTACATCGTGTGGTTGGCCGGGTCGTCCATCCATCTGACACCGGAGATGGAAAGGCTCAGGCTGTCACTGGAGGACGGCCGATAGGAAACTCCGAAACTCGATGTGGTGTCGGTCGAGGTGCTGTACGAAGTCGAGGTCGACGTGGTCAGTTTCGAGTTGAAAGCGTAGCTGGCGCTGATTGTACCGGTGAAGTTGGCATCCCACGGCTTGTCAACGTTGTTGGAGCTGAAGGTGGCGGAAGCGCTGATGGAAAAACCTTTGAACGGGGACGCGCCGGTAGAGGCGCTGATCGACCAAGTCGGATAGTCGTTGTCCGTGTAATAGGAGACCGAGCCGGAAAGGCTGTAGCGCAGTTTTGTGAACAGCCCCTTGCCGGAGTAGCTGAAGGAG
This sequence comes from Spirochaetales bacterium, assembly GCA_028722305.1. Taxonomy (GTDB): domain Bacteria; phylum Spirochaetota; class Spirochaetia; order Sphaerochaetales; family Sphaerochaetaceae; genus RUG023. The sequence goes on along the minus strand of JAQYHB010000006.1, from coordinate 3,174 downwards.
CCGACCATGTTCTGAAGGATATCGGTGTGCTCGTCATCGGCCGCGTCGGCAGGGCCGTTGTAGGTGAAGGTCAGCGAAAGCGAGCCTACGCCCCGCATCACCACGTCGTTGAAGCGCTCCGTGACCGACCCGCTGAGAATCGGGCTCTTGTAGGCCTCCGTCATGCGTCCGGTGGCCTGGACTTGTGTCGTTCCGAGCACATTGGCCCAGATGCCGTTCAACGTCCCGCTGAAGGCGCCTGGGGTAGCGGAAATGTCGCTGCTCAGCGTGAAGGTGTCGGTGACACCGACAGACTGCCAGAACCGGGCGGTGAAGTATTCGGGATAGTAGGATGCCCACTGGCCACGAACCGCGTCGTAATAGCGGATGGACCCGGCCTGCGAGGAGCTGTCGGTCATGCCTTTCGGCATGCTGGCGCCAATGCCCCACGTAGAGTCGCCATGGCCCATCAAACGGGAGTCATAGGAGGTATCCAGGTTGATTATCTCGGGATCCATCGGCCGGGAATCGGGGAAGAGGTAAATCCTCATCTTGTTCAAGCCCTGGGTGAATACAAAGTCCTTCAGGCGATAGACGCCCGGCTGCAGACGGCGGGTATAAAGCAGGTTCTTGTTGTTCTGGGCCAGATCCTCCTGGGTCGGTTTCTTGTAGAGCGTGGAACCCTCGTCGTCCGTATCGTTCAGATAGACATAGATTGTCGAGGGCTCGATGACACTGATCGTGTAGGAGTACTGGCTTCCCATCGCGGAGCCACCGCCATAGCTGTAGTTCTTCTCCAACGTGAAGCCGATATTGGTGGTTATGCCCATATCGCTCGTAGTACGGTCGCTGAGGTTGCTGCCGACCGAACCGAAGGTGAGCCTCTGGTTCTGGTCGATGAACTCATGGAAAGCGACCCAGTTGCCCAGGTTGAAATCCCACTTGGAGAAGCTGTCAGGATTGGTGTTGTAGACGGAGAAGGAAAAATCCAGTCCAATCTGCAGGAACGAGAGGCTGTTGTTCACGTACCAGCTGACCGAGCGGCTGGAGATTTCATCGAAAGTGTTCGGATAGGTCATAGAACCGTACAGGTTCATCGAGGCGATCCAGGAGAACTTTGCAGGCTTCAACTCGGTGGCTCCGCTCATCGCGTACTGGTCACGACGGTTGGTATAACGGGTCGTCATGCTCAACGTCCGCATCTCCAGGTCAGAGTACGGAATGGTCAGATATAGGGCGAACGCGGTGCTGTCGAAGGTGCTCTGGACACTACGTCCAGCAAGGTCCTCAAGGGACAGGTAATCGTGGTTGTCCCCGAAGACCTGCTGATAGAACTCCGCGGTAAGGTCGGTGCCGATATAGTTCTTCAGCTCGGTCATGTTGAGCAGCTTCTGGTCACCAGAGAACAACGTCTCGATTTCACCATAGTACTCGTTATTGATATAGAGGCTAAGGTAATAGGTTCCATCCTCATAGAGCAGGGAATCATCCCCTTCTCCCGCGATATAGAAGTCTGCGAACGGGTCGCTTTCCTCTCCCCCTTCCAGACTTGGCTGCGGAGCGTAGAATAAGTTGTAATCCTCCTGGGTCATGACCGAGGGCTCAAACATGTACGGCGCCTGGGGAACCAGCAGCTTGGCCGTGGCTGGCCTGACCAAGGGTGCGGCAGGAACCCTGGGTTCCACTTGCGGTATCGATGCGGGGAGCTCGGGCACCCTAGGCGCTGGAACGGATGTCGAGGGAGAAGCCTCGGCAGAGGTGGATACAGGCATGGGCGGAACAATCAAAGGTACCACCTGGCTTGGAGCAAGGAGTGGCGCAGTTTCGGCCGCTTCCAAAGCGGTAGTAGGAGTAATTTCAGATTCCTTGACCTGTGGAGAAACACCCGAATCCGCCACTGCTTTGGTGGCGTTGCTGGCTGGCTCTACTGCTTCAACTGAGGACTCAGGTGCTTGCTCTTGTGTTGTAGGATGTATAAAGCAGGTCCGAATGAACAACGAAAGGAACAAAAGCAATAGAAAGCAGAGAACCCCTTCGTATATGCCATTCAGAATCTGATGAGGCTTCGCCATTTCAAATTATTCAGAATACTTGATCGACCCTTGATAAGTGGCACCCGAAGCCGTCGAAATACCCTCTGGCATCGGGATGTTGATGGTGACACGCTTCTTCGCAAGCACGTTCATCCCCAGCAGCTCGCCAAGTTGCTCCTTGGTGTCCAAAACCACCGTGTTTCCCGCATTGTCGCTCACCGTCAGCTCAGCGCCCAACAGCAACTGGTGGATGGTGCCCTGGTTGGAAAGGGTGACCGCCAATTTCGGTACCTGGGTGGTCGTCTCTTTTCCTGTGGAGTCTGTCGAAACCTCGGGAACGAGCACTCTCTTGATACCGGACACCACCAGCTTCGCCGTCGCCTTGCTCGGGCTGACATAGGCGCTGGTGATGTAGTTGTAGAGGAAGTTGAACATGCCGCTATCAGTGTTCTGACGTCCTCTGTTGTAGGCGATCTGTTCAGCCTTGATGCGGAAGGAGAGCTCGTTGGTCACCGTTCTCGGTCCACGGTACGTCACGCGGATGATCTGGCTGGATTGGGCCTTGACAATCACCTTGCTCGGCTGGATGGAGAAATAGTTGGTAGCCGGCTGGTTGACCTCTTTGCCATTCTCATCCTGGTCACGAATCAAAGCGGAAATGGTGACAGCAATCGAGTCATCGCTGTCGTTGACAATGGTGTAGGTTTTTGTCGTATCGGCACCTGAGACCCCGAAAGTCTGCTCCAGAGGGGAAAACTGATAGGCAAACGCACTGGCGCTCACCAGCAGGAACAGCAGGATCGAAGAAATTCGTCGCAATGTCTTGGATACTCTGAACATCGTAGATTTGCAGGCGCGTCCACCTGCAACACCTCCTCGGGAAGGGGAATAAAACAGCATGGCCAATGCTGCTCCGCACCGTTCAGGTCTCCGCAATGGTACGGTCAATCGCGAAGACACCATCAAAAAGATAGTTATAGTTAATGTAAAACAAAATACAGAAACCTGCAATATCTGAACATCGAACATTGAAATCCGAAAGTAGAGAGGGATGTTGCAGTAACCGTAACAAGGCAGGGAGTCTTGGTTACTGTTACAATAGGAGGAAGCTGTCGGTCCTTTCCCGATTTCTTTTCAAGGAGGGAATCCATGGAAACAGAAC
>JAQYHB010000005.1 GCA_028722305.1 Spirochaetales bacterium | reverse complement strand
TCGATGTGGATGATAGGGTAGGTCTTCCAGTCGTAGTCCAGAGAATCGATGGCTAGACCCTTGAACAGTTCACGCTTTCCTTGGAAGATCGCTTCCAAGGTGGAGACGGTCAGCGTCTTTCCGAAACGGCGGGGGCGGGAGAGGAAGAACATGTTGCCTTCCTGCCGGACAAGGGAATGCAGGTACGCGGTCTTGTCCACGTACACGTAACCCCCTCGCCGGAGATTCTCGAACGAGCCGTTCGCCGTCATGATGGGAAGAAGTTGCTTGATCATGCCTCAAGCATACCGCAGCCATCTACAAATGGCAAAAGAGCGGTACGAAAGCGGCGGGGCAAAGGGAAAGACCTCTGGCATTCTCCTAGGGTCCCTCGTTCATTCCAACCCCTGGTAGCTGTCAAATGGATAGCAACTGGCCGCCATGGCGGCCAACTCCTCCGTCTCCTCCGCACCAGGCAGGGTGATAGGGATCGGCTCCAGCTTGAAGGCTCGCAATACGTTTTCCCCGAAGAGCTCCTTCAACCTCTTTTCGCTCATACCCGCTTTCCTCAGCCTTTGCAGAAGGAGCAACACTCCGCAGAAGCCAGGTATGCCACTCGCTCCTTTCCGCTTGTCCTCGAGGGTGTGCGGGGCGTGGTCGGTCTCGACCCAGTCGAGCCTTCCATCCAGCACCGCTTGCCAGAGCCTTGCCCGCTCTCCTGGGCTTCGTAGCGGTGGATTCATTTTCGCGAAAAGTTCCTGGTCCCGCGCCATTTCCCGGTCAAGGAGCAGATGATGGGGGGTCACCCCCATGGTGATCCGTCTTCCTCTCTTACGAGCCTGCTCCACAAGTTCCACCGTCTCGATGGTGGAGACGTGGGCGATATGGAGCGTTCCCAAGAAACCAGCCTCGCCACTCAGACGAATCTGGTCACGGACACTCTCGATCTCGGCTTCCACAGGACGGGCATCGCTGTGGGTGGAGAGATCCTCGGTCCTCTCCAGCCCGGGATGCAACAGGGATTCCTTCTCGCAGTGGACGGCAAGCACGCCATCAAAGCCATTTCCGGCCAACTGCTCGTAGATATGGCGCTGTTGCTGCTCCGTCACCTGACCCATACCGCCTGTCGAGTTCCCCGCAAAGAGCTTGAGCCCCACGACATGGGGGAAGAGCTCCCTCCAGGCATCGACCGCCATCCGGATTTCCGCGTCATCGCTGGTCAGACCTCCGTAGAGGCTGTAGCGGATGCTCCGGCCCGTCTGCTGCTCGACCATGGCGATTGCCTCCGTTGCTTTTTCAAGCCGACGGACAATCGTCTCCCTGCTGGTCAAGGGAGGGTCGCAGTTGGGCATGTCGAAGAGCCACTGGTCCCCGATGAAACTGGCCACGGAAAGGCCGTGGACGATTGTCTCCTTTGAGGCCTGGTTGCCGTCCCTCAAGTGTACGTGCGGGTCAATCATAGGCGTAGCAGGCTCGGAGCATTAGCTTTTAGATAGGAGTAGTCCATGAAGGTGCCCCACTGGCAGGCAAGACGATGGCCACAGAGACACTCGCCGCACAGACCGACGCCACAGCGGGTCATGCGTTCCATGCTGAGACTGATCATCTCCTCGCTGGCTCCCTTCTGCAACAAAAGCTTGCAGGCGATGGACATGAAAATCTCAGGACCAACCAGGTAAATTGCCGTCTTCCTATCAATCGTCATGGAATCGAGCGAATCAAGCACTCTTCCCGGATTTCCATCATCGGCGACACAGGTAAACGTTCCGTACGGACTGAGCTCCTTCTCCAGAAGGGCGGGTCCCTCGACGCTGACGCTGGTACCCACCAGCATCGTCACCTCGGTCCCCTCTTCCTTCAGCCTCTTGGCCAGCATCGGAAGGACCGCGACACCGGTACCTCCGGCAATCAGCAAGGCCTGCTTTGCGCGCTTGGTGGAAACAGGAGCGCCATACAGGCCCCGCACCATCACCTCATCGCCCTCCTTGAGGTTAAAGATCCCGTTGGTCACCTTCCCGCGCTTCTTGATGACAAAGCTCAAAGGATCGGTGCCGGCGACGCTGAAGGGCTTCTCCCCAATACCGGGGAGCCAGAGGAAGACGAATTCGCCTGCCTGGCTGTCAAGCTTGTGGTCGCAGGTAAGGATGACGATATCCTCCCCGTACTGCTCACGCTTCACCACCCGATAGGGCTTGTATGCCATCTTCCGCTCGCTCCGGAGGAAGCCACTGGCGCTCGCCTCCGGCTGGCTTCCGTCCAGAATCGCCTGGGCCTCGCGCTTGACCGAAGAAAGGTATCTTGGCCACTGCCGCTGGTTGACCATTGCCAAGGCGGAACCGATGCCGACGATATTCGCCCCCGCCTGCATCATCCTCGCTGCCTTCTTTCCATCGTCGACACCACCCATGCCGATGATAGGCACGTCGGGGCCTACCGCCTTCCGGATCTCTGCGATCTTTCCGACAGCCTCGTCAAAGACCCAGCGGCCGCTTTTCCCTCCTTTGCCGCCAAGCTGGTTCTGCAGGATGGGCTTGTGGACATAGGGTTCGATATACAGGTCAGGCCCCACCGTGTTGATGGCGGTAATGCCATCGGCTCCCGCCTGGACCAATGCCCGGGCAATCGCGCCAATGTCCTCCACATTCGGGGTCATCTTGACGAACAGCGGGATCTCCAGATCGGGGATTGCCTGGCGGATGCTCCGCACATAGGCGCTGGCGACCTCCGCGCTCGTACCGATTGACGCCCCGAAACCGGCGGCCGCATGGGGGCAGGAGAAGTTCAGCTCCAGCAGGTCGGCCACCGGACGGAAGGTTTTCACCAGCGAGATGAAGTCCTCTGGAGTCTTTGCCGCAAGCGAGACGTTGAGCAGACACCTCAGTCCTTTTCTTCGGAGCTTCTCAAGCTCGGCGAAGGCCGCGTTGGCTCCGATATTGCGGAGTCCGACCGAGTTCCCGAAGGAGCCGGTCTCCGGTTCACAAATAATCGGCTCTGGGTTTCCTGCGGTCGGCACCACTTGGAAGCTCTTGGTGGTGATCATGTCGATGGCAGGAACCTCCTGGTCGAAGTACTCGATCAAGCCTGCCTTGGTCGACGATGCGCCACTGACGGTGGTCAGCAACATGCGCTTGGTATTTCCCCTCAGAATCTCCATCGCCCTCATATCGCAGTCTCCCCGGTCAGCTTGCGCAGAGCTCCCAGGCACCGCTCAGCCCAGTCTTCGGGGGCAGGTGCGGTTTTCCATGGGTGGGTCAGACCGCTGGACGAATTGATACGGACCAGACTGATGTCGTAGCCGACCTCCCTGAGCGCCGCCATCACCTCCGGGGCGCTGCCACCTTGGCTGCCGACTCCGGGAACCAATAGCGGGATCGGCTGGTCGGCAAAGTAGCGGGTGATGTCCTTCAGCTCGTCCATATGGGTGGCGCCGACCACCGCGCCAGTCTTCCACTGGCGGATCTTGTCCGCAACCACCAGGTACAGAGGAACACCATCGACACTCAGGTTCTGCAGGTCCTTGCCACCAGGGTTGCTGGTACGGCAGAGGACGTAGACGCCTTTCTCCTGGTCGAAGGAGGTAAACGGCCCGACGCTGTCGCCACCCATGTAAGGAGCAACGGTGACCGCATCGGCCTTCCAGCAATCGAAGGCCTCTTTCGCGTAGTTCCCGCTACTACGGGCGATATCCCCCCGCTTGCTGTCCAAGATGACCGGCACGCCGGGGAAAAAGGTCTCCAGCATGTCCAACACGTCCATCAAGGCCTCGCTGCCGGAGAAATCCCCCTCGCGAGGCTGATCGAGAATCGACCAGTAGCCGATATTGGGCTTGAAGGCGGCAGGGCATACCCCCTCCTGACGCATCCGTTTGAAGAGGGTTCCGAAAAACTGGTTCAGACGATCGCGGTCGGACCCCGTTCCGGGAAGCACCGCCATCTGGGGGTCAAGCCCCATGCAGGTGCAGTTCCCGGTCTGTTGTGCGGAAGACCGGAGCAGGTCGGCGTAGTTCATCGTTTCTCCTCCTTGGGAAAGCCATGAGCCGTGCCCCACCCGAAGGGATCCTCCCTCCAGGAGGCAAGCACCTTGACCTGGCTGGAAGTCAGGTAGCCGGTCTTCTCGGCCCAGTAAAGCACCGTGTCATAGTCCAGGATTGTCTCTTGCTTGCAGGGGGGATCCAGACTGGCGAAGTTCTCCTTGCTGGCATCCAGCCCGTAGGTGAAGATCGCATAGCAGTAGGGGCAGCGTCCTCCCGCCTCGACAATCGCCTTCACCGCCGCGATTGAGGAACCACCAGTGGAAATCAGGTCCTCGATCAGGAGAACGGAAGCCTGATGGTAGCCGCCATCATGCAGACCCTCGATCTTCTGGTGCAGACCGTGGTCCTTGCTGGAGGAGCGGACATAGCTCATCGACTTGCGCAGCTTGTCGGCAAGCGTCGTGGCATGGGGGATACCGGCAGTGGACGTTCCAGCGATATTGTCCGGATCGAAGGCGTCGGCCTGCAGCATCTGCGTGAAGGCGTCTGCGATCATCGCCCTGCTCTGCCAGTCATACAGGAACTGGCGGTTGTCGTTGTAAATCGGCATGCGGTACCCGCTCGCCCAGGTGAAAGGATTCTCAGCGTTCAATCTGATCGCACCATTTTCCAGCGCCTTTTTCGCCAACAGCTCCGCGAACTTGCTCATTTCCATATGCATATTCCTCCTTTTCAGTTCTTCTTCCAGATGTCCTTGTACGAATGGGTCTTGCCGCAATAGGCGCAACGGAACTTGCCGTCCTCGGTGCGGTAGAACATAGCCGGCACTCCCTCGTTCTGGGACGGATGGGAGATACAGGCATCATTCGTGCATTGCAGGTCATCAAAGTTGTAGATGCGTGGCGGCATGTAGAGCCGGTACTTCTTCGCCACCTTGCCATCCTTGATGATATTCAGCGTACACCCTGGAGCGACAGCCGCCAAGCGTTTGACCATCTTATGGTCCAGTTCCGGGGCGTCGGGACGGAAGATGATGCCCTTGTAGGTCGTTTCCCCGCTGTGGCCCTGGCTGATCCAGTTGCCGCCTTTCAGGTTGTCAAGGTTCAGCACCCTGCTGATCAGGCGCATATGTTCCCGAATCTCGCTCGGACTGTCGCCACGGGCGATATGGTCGATGACGATACCGTTCCGGATAGGAAGCACACCCTCGCTATAGTTCTTCAGATTGCCGCTCTTTCCGGAAAGGTCGACCTCGACGATGTATGGCTTTTCCGCGGGAACCGGCTTCTCCACGGGTGGCACGAAATCCCAACCGATCTTTCCCCCAATCAGGGAAAGCAGGGTGATACGGACATACATGCCGTTGATTGCCTGGCGTTCCCAACCGTTGAGCGGAGTGTCGTCCAGGAAGGTGGGAATGGTCGGGTGCTCCTTGTGCCGGGGAAGCGGATGGTAGAAATGGGTGCCGGGCTTCAGCTTGTCCATGAACTCCTTGCGGAAAGTGATGGCACCACGAAGCTGGTCCATCTTCTCCAGCACCTGCTCGCCCATGCGCTCCAGTTGCGGACGGGTGAAATACCAGGTGGTGCTGATATCCGGCTGGGACAGATACTCCTCGATCGAGCCGAAACTGCGGATCTCGAAGCCATTCTCCCGCATCTCTTCCACGTAGTTGTCCGGCATGGCCAGCTCCAAAGGAGCAATCAGGTCGACCTTCACGTGGTCGAACAACTTCAACCCATCGGCCTTGCTGTGGACGGTACGCCCATGGAACAGGTCGCCGATCAACGCGACATGCAGATGGCTGTAGTCAAAACCGTTGTCCTCCAGGAAGGAGAACTCGTCGAGCAGCTCCTGGGTGGGGTGCTCATGCTTGCCGTCTCCGGCATTGACGAAAGAGATATGGTAGTTCAGGTGGTTGCGCTCGATATAGCGCTTGCTGTCGATTTCAAGCCAGCGGCACAGCCCTTCGACCTTGCTGCGGACGATGAAGATCGAGTTGTGGAACCCCCCGAGCATATGGAAGGTATCGGCGTAGCTCTCTCCCTTGTTGATCGAGCTGGTGGAAGTGACCAGCTCCTCGACCTTGACCTGTTGGAAATTGGCCGCGTTGCGGAAGCTCTCTTTGGTACGGGTGCTGTTCTCGAGGAAGACCTCGTAGATGCCAAAGTCCTTGTCTCCAATCCGGAACCCGTCCATCGTCTTGGTGTCGTTCGTCTCGAACGCGCGCTTCAGGATCCGGGTTTTCTCAAACAGGTATTTGCGCTCCGCAATCGAGAAATCATTGATCTCGCACAGACTGCGCGCCTCAAAGACATTCTTTCCTTCCATCCGCCTTCTCCTTCAAAAAAAGAGCCGGCAACAACGCCGGCTCACATAGTCAATGCAAACAGTACGGGAAACGACTTGCATGCCACGAATTACGACTTCTGCTTGCCATCGTCTCCCTCCCGTATTTCCGAACAACCATATCAAAGATACCAAGCCATGTCCAGCCCTCACCCCGACGGTTTCCTCAGCAGAGGATTCCCCGGTAACACTTCTGGACCTGCTCGTAGCTCTCAAGGTTCCCGATGTCAAAACGGGCTGCCGGCATCTTCATGGCCCAGATAGGGAAGCGGCCGCACGCCCAGCTGATCAAAGATCCGGGGGCGTCGGTCTTGCATCCTTGTCCGAGAGACTCGGGCAGGTGGCCGACGTCGTTCCGGGTGAAACAGTAGAAAGGCGGCACCGCCCAAGTGCTCTTTGGATTCTGCGGTTTCTCCTCCATGCTCAGGACACGGCCATCGGAGTCCACCTCCGCGACTCCCGTACGGCGTAGCCGTTCCAGGTTCCGCTCCTCGAAGCGCAGGATGCAACTGGCCTTCTTCTGGTGGAAATAGTCGACAAAGCGCCCCAAGCTGAACTCAAGGAGGTTGTCCCCAGCGAGCACCAAGAGGTCGTCGTCCAACCCAAGGCTGCCGATGGAAAAGAGGATGTCCTTCACCGCCCCGAGGCGATTTTCGTTCTCGGTCGACCCATCATCGAGAATCGTCACCTTCCGCTGCAAAGGATGTTCCCTGCTCCATTTCTGGAAAAACGGTAGGAACACATGGTTGCTGGCAATGACATACTCCTCGATGCCCGGGATGGTTTCCAAGTCATCCAACAGCCAGGAGAGCACAGGTTTCCCCTGCACCTCCAGCAACGGTTTTGGGAACCCCTTGGTCAGGGGATACAGGCGCGTGGCATAGCCCGCGGCAAGCACCAAAGCAATCATAGACACTCCTTATCGGACACCATACTCCACCCTACGCCTTTGGGCAATCAGAACACCGCTTCGACCACTTCGGAGACCAGCCCGGCCTTGCCCACCGTGTAGTAGTGGATGCCAGGCACATCGTGGGCGAGCAACTGCCTGGACTGGTCGATGGCCCATTGGACCCCTACCTCTCGGATTTCGCTCAGAGTGGCGGCAGTTCGGACGCGACGGGCCAGCCCCTCGGGGATGTCGACATGGAACGTCTGGGGGATGGTCTCCAGATCCTTGCGGCTGGATAGCGGCTTCAGTCCGGGAATAATCGGCACGGTGATGCCAGCCTCCCGCGCCGCGCGGACGAAGTCGAAATACCGCTGGTTGTCATAGAAAAGCTGGGTGACCACATAGGAGGCGCCGGCGTCCACTTTTCCCTTGAGATGGCTGATATCGTCCGCCATGTTGGCCGCCTCGGAATGTTTTTCCGGATACCCGGCTACCCCGATGCAGAAGTCGGTAGCCTCCGGGTCCTTGACGCTCTCCTCCAGATACTGGCCATGGTTCAGGCTGGCAATCTGCCGGACCAGGTCTGAAGCATGGCTCCAGCCGCCTTTCTGCGCGATGAAACGCCTCTGCCCGCCCGCAGGGTCTCCCCGGAGGGCGAACACGTTGTCAATCCCGATAAAGTGGAGCTCGATCAGCGTGTTCTCGATCTCTTCCGCGCTTTGACCACCGCAGATGACATGGCTGACCACCGGGATATGGTACGTGTATTGCAGAAGGGCACTGAGCGCCAGCGTGCCGGGCCGCTTGTGGATCACGTGCTTCTCCACCAACCCGTCCTCACGCTCCACATAGTCGACCACGCTCTGGTGGTTGGTGATGTTGATATAGGCAGGGTGGAACGGAAGCAATGTCTCGACCGCATCGCAGACAGCCTGCACGCTCCCTCCCCGGAGCGGAGGGACGATTTCGAAGGTGAAAACGGGCTTATCGGCCCGAGTGAGGATATCAATGACTTTCATGGGTTGTCTCCCGAAAGAAACGGTTTGAGCTTCGCGAGGCTGACGCCTTTGCTCCTCGCGTACTGTTCCAGTTGCCGGTCGCTGACAGCGCCTACGCCGAAGTAGCAGGAATCAGGCGCCTTCAGCACCAAGGCGCAGACCGAAGAGGCCGGGCTCATGGCCATCGAGGAGGTCAGCTCCACACCGGTTCTGGCTGTGGCGTCCAACAGGGAGAACAGCGTCGGCTTCTCCGTGTGGTCCGGCCAGGTCGGATAGCCCGGTGCCGGACGGATTACCGTGCCATCTCCTTCCCACTTGTCCTCCATCTCTCTCTGCACCAAGGCGGCAAGGGCTTCCGCGACCCGGTCGTAGAGGAGCTGGGCCAGCACCCTGCGGTAGGGATCCGTCTCCACCACAGGCGCCATCTCGCTGGTGACCACGAAGGCCCCGACCGTATCATCACCCGGGGCGACGAAGTCGGCAAGGCAAAGACCGCTCTGCTCGTTGCGCAGGAAATGGAACCGTTTGGAGCCGACAGTCACGGTCCTTCGGTCGCTCGAAGCGGGAAAGAGTCCCCAGACGGCGCGGCACCCCTTCCGCAAACTTTCCTGGAACGCGGGCTCGGCGAACATCTGCTTGGCGTCGGCGATCGCCCTGTCAGCTTCGGGACTCGCAGGAGGGATACGCATGGCGGCAACCAGCTCGTTCCAGTTGAGCAACCCCTCAGTCATCTCCAGACTCCATGCGTCCCTGGTCCAGATTCCGTAGTGGGCAGGATTCCCTTTCGCTTTCTGGCTCCGCAAGGCAAGCGGGTCACCCGCAGGAACCTGCACCGCATGGGGTTCTCCTTCATTCCGGATTTCCAAGTAGCGATCCTCTATTTCCTTGAAAAACTGCTCCCTTCCCGGTCCTGTCGCCCTCAAGGCGGAAAGGACCATGCCCGAGGCATCGCTGGTATGGATGACCGGTGCCTGGGAAAGCGGGGCGAGGTGCAGGGCGGTATGCCTGTCGCTGGTAGTGGCTCCGCCGACGAAGACCGGAATCTTGCTCCCCTGCTGCGCAAGGTAGCTGATTGTCTTCGCCATTTCCCGCAATGAGGGGGTGATCAGGCCGGAAAGCCCAATCAGATCGGCGTGGAGCTCCTGGGCTTTCTCCCAGATGGTGGATGCATCGACCATCACCCCGAGATCGTGCACCTCGAAATGATTGCAGGAAAGGACGAGGGCGCAGATATTCTTGCCGATGTCGTGGACATCACCCTTGACGGTAGCGAGCACCACAACCGGTTTGTGGAGCGTGTCCGACATCTCGCTCAGAGACTGCCGGATCCCAGGCTGCAGGATCTCGACGGCACGCCTCATCGTCCTGGCGGAGCGCACCACCTGGGGGAGGAACATCTCCCCCCTTCCAAACCGCTTTCCGACCTGTTCCATCCCCTGCATCAAGGGTCCTTCCACCAAGGAAAGAGGATCCTCGTCCGAAAGGGATCCGAGCAGGGAGGAAAGACGGGAATCGTCCCCCTGCAGCACCGCCTCGGTCAGCGCCTCTTTCGGGGAGACCGGTATCCTAACCGTTTTCTCCACTGGCTTGGGCGCTACAAGCTTCTGTGTCGACTCGGCCAGGCTGACCAAGGCCTCCCGCCCCTCCTCGGTCCCCTCGGAAAGGGCTCGGCCGACAACAAACCGGACATAGGCGGGAATATGGGCGACATCCCGGTCGGAAGAAGGATTGACGATAGCCATGTCAGGCTTGGCAAGGTCAAGGAAAACGGCGTGCATCGCACTGCGGATCCGGTTGTTTCCCCGAAAGGCGAACGAGAGGTTGCTGACTCCTCCCGACACCAATGTGCCGGGAAGGTTCTGATGGATCCAGCCGGCAGCCTGGATGAAATCCCTGGCATAGCCGTCATGGGAGGCGATACCGGTCGCGACGGCCAGCACATTGGGATCGAAGATGATGTCATAGGGAGGGATGCCAATGGACGAGAGGAGGTCATAACTCCGCTTGGCACAGGCGATCTTCCGGTCGTAGGTGTCCGCCTGACCATTCTCGTCGAAGAGCATGACCACCATGGCATGGCCGTAGGAATGGATCAGACGGGCATGCTCCAGAAATGGCTCCTCTCCCTCCTTCAGGCTGATCGAGTTGACAATACAACGACCTTGGATTTCTCCCATGGCACGCTCGATGACAGAGAAGTCCGAGGAGTCCACCATCACGGGAATCCTGCTGGACAAGGGGTCGCTCTGCAGGACTCTGAGGAAAGTCACCATGGCGGACCTGGCGTCCAGCATCGGCGCGTCCATGCAGATATCCAGGGCGTCGGCACCCGCCTCAACCTGGGCGCGGGCGACCGAGAGCGCCTCGTCCCACCGACGCTCCGACACCATGGTGGCGAATTTCTTGGAACCGGCGACATTGCACCGTTCGCCGACGACAAAGAGCGATTCTGGCCTGACCGTCCTGCTCTCCAGGGAGGCAAGCACCAAACGGGAGGTTTCTTTGCCCCTGGCACGGGGTTTCACCCCTCTGGTGATTGCTTTCAGGGCACAGATGTGATCCGGTGTGGTGCCACAACAACCACCGACAATCGAAACCGCTCCAGACTCGATGATGTCCCGAAGCTCCTCGCTCCACTTCTCCGGTCCGTCGGGGTAGTTTCCCTCCCCGTCAGGGATCCCCGCGTTGGGATGGAGCGAAACCCTGAAGGAGCTGACCGCGGCAAGTTCCGTTGCTTTCCCAGCCATTGCCTTGGCCCCGGTGGAGCAGTTGATTCCCAAGGAAAAGAGAGGATATTCGGAAAAGGAGGCGGCCATCGCCCCCAGATCCTGCCCGCAGAGCATGCGGCCGCTCTGGTCACTGAAGGTGACGCTTACCATGATTGGAATCGTCTTTCCAGCCAGACGCATGGCGCTCTGGCACCCCTTGACCGCCGCCTTGGCCACCAAGGTGTCAAAAACCGTCTCGACTAGAAACAAGTCGACACCACCCTCCAGCAACGCCGAAGCCTGCTGTTCATAGACCTGGACAAACGAAGCGAAGTCCCGGCTACGCCAGGCAGGGTCGTCGACATTGGTGGCGAGCGACAGGCTCTCCTTCGTCGGACCGATATCACCGGCGATGAAGGCGTTCCTTTCCCCTCTCGCCTCGTTGGCAATCCTGCAGGCGGCAAGGTTCAGCTCGCGGACCCATCCGCCCAATCCATACTCGCCAAGGCTGATCCGGTTTGCGTTGAACGTGTTGGTCTCGATGATGTCGGCACCCGCGTCGAGGTAGGCTTGATGGATCTTCCGGACTACCTCGGGACGGTTCAGGTTGAGAAGCTCGCCGCAACTCTCCTCCGGCTTTCCTGTTGCGGGACTGAGGAAGGCATCGGAAGACAGGCGCGCTTTCTGGAGCAGCGAACCCATGGCGCCGTCCAGCACCAGGATCCTTCGACCGGCCAACTCCTCTAGCGTCATGGTCAACCTTCCTCGAGGACCCGTACCACCTCTGGCAGAAGCTGTTTCTTGCGGGAGAGGACGCCTGGCAGGAAGAAGAGATGGGGAGACACCCGCTCATAGGCGAAGTGGGACTCCAAGGTCCCCATGCCTGTCGCAAGGAGAAGGCTGTTCTCGTGGACGATGTCGGTAATCAGGAACAGGGCGAAATCCAATCCATGCTGGGACCTGCTTTTTTCCAGAGCCTCGAAAAAGGAAGGGACGAAGCGCCTGCTGTCATCCAGCATCGTCACCTCGCACTGTCCGATTCCGAACTGCATGCCCTTCTCCTGGTAGGTCTTGAAATCGCTCTCCACCAGCATCAGCGGGTCCTTGCCCACCAGCGAGGCGCCATAGCTGAACAACGTCTCGGTGTAGGCCGGGTAATCGGCGACCTCGGCGATTTCCGTCAGGTCCTTGACCGCTTGGCGGTCCACTTCGGTAGTGGTCGGGCTCTTCAGGCCGACCGTGTCACTGGTGATGCCGGCAAGCAGCACCTGGGCGACCTTCTTGGTCAAGGGGACCCACTGCCTGCGGTAGAGGGTCCAGACAATCGTGCAGGTCGAGCCGAGCGGGTTGCAGAGGATGTAAATCGGCTGGTCGGTATGGATCCCATCGACCCGATGATGGTCGATGATTTCCAAGATTTCCGCCTCCTCGAGGCCGGAAACGCTCTGCTGGAGCTCGTTGTGGTCCACCAGGATGACCTTGGTCCGGGGCTTGTCCATGAAGCACCGGCGACTGACAAAGCCGAGGTACTGGTTGCCATGGAAGACCGGTAGCGCCCGGTATTTGCCCGTATGGAGCATGTTCTTCGCCTCGTCGAAGAGCATCTCATCCTCCAGATGGGGCAAGGACTCCTTCAAGAGCTCGCGCACTTGGACGGAGAGCCTGAGCAGGCGTAGTGTCTCGCTGGTGTCGGCGTCGCTGAGGAAGATCGATCCCTTGAAACGGGATAGGTCGACCGATTCGTAAACCTTGTGCTGGGAACCGGTCAGGACGATGCAGGGGACCTGGGTGTCGATCGCCTTCTGCAGATGACGGTCGCGGTCACCGAAGACCCACAGGGGGCTGATCCCCTCCTTGCTCCAGGCATCCATGTGCTCGCAGAAGAGCTCGTACTTCATGGCACCGATGGCAATCGGACCGGTGAACTCCGCAGGCTCCCCCTTCTTGAGGAAGTGGCCGGGGAGCACTTTGGGAATGGTGTCGATGACGAAATGATAACTTGGACGCTTCTTGCTGGAATCCTGCAGGAAGAAGGAGTTGACCGCCTCCGCGGTAAGCAGGCCGGCAAAGCGGGAACCGTCCATCACCCCGACCGCGGCGGGATTGGTCTGGAACAGAGGGATCAACGTAGTCAACGGATCGGAGACATCCACCATCGGCTCCCCCCTGCGCACCACCGGGGCGAGACGGGAACGGACATCCTTCAGGAATCCCGGAGGCGTCAGCGATAGCTTGTCGAAGACCGCCTTGGTGGCGTCGTTCAGGTTTCCGCACCGTACCGGGATGTAGGTATTCTGCTTGTCCAAAGTGTTCTTCAGATTAGCGTACGCCCAGGCGCTGCAGACACTGTCCATATCGGGATTGCGATGTCCCGTCACAAAAATATCAGCCATGGCAACATCTTACACAAGCAGGCGCTTTTCACCAAGAGTCAGAGTGGGTAGACTACAGGTTGGAGGATCTTACATGAAAGTTGTTCTTGCCAACGACCACGGCGCCGTCGAACTGGCGCAGCGTCTGAAAGCGCATCTGGAAGGGAAAGGAATCACCGTCAACCATCTCGGCGTCTTCACCGAGGAAAGTGTCGACTACCCCGACATCGCCAAGAAGGCGGCTGACGAATACAAGAAAGGGGGATACGATTTCGGTATCGTCTGCTGCGGCACCGGAGAAGGCATCAGCATGGCCGCGAACAAGATCCAGGGCATCCGCTGCGCCCTGCCGGTCAACGCCTTCGCCGCCGAGAAGGCGAAGGAGCACAACAACGCCAACTTCCTCGCCTTCGGGGGACGGATTACCAACTACCCAGACAGCCCGGAGGCCATGGTCGACGCCTATATGGCTGCCACCTTCGCCGGCGGACGCCACCAGAGGCGCGTCGACAAGCTTACAGCGCTTGAGTCGACGAGGTAGGCGGTCGGTGCTGGAACCAGGAACCCAGCAGGTAGAAATCGAATGACATCAGGTCGAAGTACAGGCTGACCGACTTGTCGTAGATGTTGACCGCAAGCGTGAGGGTGCATAACTTCTCACGCTTGCCCATCATCGGGGTCCCAATGGTCACCGGGGTCAGGCTGAAAAGCAGGTGGGTCGGGTAGAATTCCCCTGACTCATGGTAGGTCGACAACCCCACGCCAAAGCCCAGCAGGGTATTCAGGCCGATACCGCTGACGGCGGTCCCGGTATTGCGCTCCCCGAGCAGGGACCTCTGCAGCAACACCTGCATAGTGGTGTTTGTGCCTTCAAAGAAATCAGGAACCACCTCGCTCGTGCCGGTCACATCCAGCTCATAGACGTCGCTCAGGCCCATGGTCAGTCCATACTGGACGGCCAGCTTCGACTCATCGTATTTCTCCTCGAAGTAGTGGGAACGGGTACCCATGGTCACACCCAAGTCAAAACACCCGATTCCCTTCGCAGGCAAAGGAAACGTCGAAAACGCCACAAACGCCACGAAGGCGCACATCCGGTTCATTTTCATAGGAACATCCAGGTAAAGCGGAGCAATGCGACACCCCAGCTCCACCCCTCGCTTGAATAGGTGAAGAAGGGACTCAGCGCCTCATACCAGAAATCAGGCTGGCTGAACTTGAACGGGGACACGCCCAAATAGAGCGCAGGCCGGTTTCCATCCCCGTCAAAGCGGGCCTGCACGCCCAGGCTCAGGGCGGGATCCCAGGCGACACGGTTGTGGGCGATGATCCAGAAAGGATGATTGAGCGTGCGGAACAGATCGACATTGACCGCCAGCGTCACGCTCGGAATCGAGATATCCCAGTCCTCGTCGCTCTCCATAGCCATGGCGAGCGTAAGGGAAGGATTGCCGAACGTGAACTCGAAAGGCTCGTAGGCGAGCCAGACAGAGAATCCGCCATAGGCGTTATCCTCCGTCTTCTCCCCGTCCTTGGCGACGCCGAAGCCCACCTTCCGCGCCGACAGCGGGCAGGCAAGAACCGCGACCAATACAAGGAACAACCAGAATCGCTTCATCTTCAACCTCCCACCGTCATCAGCATGTGCATCAGCATCTTCCCGAAGGTACGCCACTCTTTGGCCTCCTCGGGCGAGACATAGACAGCCTGGTCGTACAGCTCGTTGTAATGCTGATGGGCCATCTTGGCCAGGTCGGGATCATCGATGATCAAGCAGATCTCGTAGGAAAGCGCCATCGAGCGGACATTAAAGTTGCTTGAGCCCACCATCACGTACCGGTCGTCGACCACCATCAGCTTCTCATGCAGCAGGCCTTTCTCGCTGGGCGGTTCGATGCGCATGTCCACCCCGGCCTCGAGCAGCGGCAGGTACATGTACCGGTCGCTGGTTCTCTTGTCGTAGGAGATGACCATGCTTACCTTCACCCCGCGGGCGACAGTCTCCTTGATCGCCTGCATCATGTTGGCATCCAGGGCTGGCAGGAAAGGCAGGATCTCCACACTCTCCTTCGCCGAGGAAAGCAGGGCGCCGTAGGCCGAGCCGATGGTATGGCTGCCCGGCACCTCGTTGACCAGCCATGCGTCGACCTTCGGTTCATCCTGCTTGTAGGAGTAGTCGATGGGGAAATCCGACAAGTCAAGGCGGTCCCAGCTCTGATCGTTCCACCAGGGGACGAACCAGTCGAGGAAGGCGGCGACCGCTTCAGGACTGGTGAACTCATACATCGTATCCCTTTGCAGGTCCTTTCCCGGGGGGGCTCCGACGGAGATGTAGTTGAAGTTCATGCCGCCGACCGCCATCACCTGTCCGTCGATAATCACCACCTTCTGATGGTAGCGGAAGAAGAAATCACTTGCCCCGACCAGGCGCGCAGCGGAAATCGGCTTGGTTTCCAGGAAATGAATCGGCGTGTGGGTCAGGTACATCAGAGGAATCAGGCTCTTGCGGCTTTCGGTCATGTCGAACAGCCCCGAACCATCCACCAGAAAATAGATGGGGACACCCTCGTTGGCCTTGTCGACCAGCGCCTGGTAGAAATCGGCGTTTTGAAGGCTGTTCGAAGCGAGGAACGAGGTGATGACCACATAGCGCTTCGCGCCCCGCACCAACTCGGTCACATGGTCACGCCACTCATTGCCGTTATACCAGACAGTCGGCTTGGTAATCGGGGTTTTCGGCAATCCGATGAGATCCAGCTTCTCAACGAGGCCGAGCGAAGGATCCGCTGTCGGACCCTTGGCCATGGGACGGGTTGACGCGCAACCCCACAGTAGGACGAGACAGCAGGCAAATAGCGCGGGAAGTTGCTTCTTGTTCACAAATCACTCCAACACGAAAGGATGGGGCAGCAACTGCCCGAACTGATAGACCTCGTGGCTCTTCCCGTCGACGGAGACCAGATGCACCTGGGTCTCGGGGCGGGCGAACTCACTGATCACTTGGAGGCACTGGGCACAGGGAGGAGCAAGGGTATTCCCCTTGCTGGCCACCACCAGGGCTTCGATGCCGATGACTCCCTCGACAGCGATGGCATGGAGGATGGCGTTGCGCTCGGCGCAAATGGTGGCGCCGTAGCTGCCGTTTTCCACGTTGCACCCAGAGTAGACCCTTCCGGTCGCGGCGCTGACGACGGCTGCACCAACGTTGAAATGGGAATAGGGAGTATAGGCGTTTTTCCAGACATTGGTCGCCATCTCGATGGCATAGGCGATAGCGCGCTCCAAATTGAACAGGGACGAAGAGACCGGGCGAATCAGGTTGCGCCCGTAGCGCACCTTGCCACTCTCCCCCTCGGTGTCCTCCAGCTTGCAAAGCTGGGCTTCGAAGGAGCCGGCATCATGAAACCGGCCGAGGGCAAGCAGGCTGTCGACGATGATATCGGCACCGCTGTCGGCCAAAGTCACCGCATCCGTCTGGCTGGTGACCGCCAGGACCTTCATGCCGATGCTCTTGGCCTCGGAAACCTCTTGCGAAGTGAAAGCGATGGCAAGCGCTTCGCTCGCTTCCCCTCCCATTGCGGAAAGCGTCAATGGAAGGTTCATCGTTCCCCCACAGGAAAAAAGCCCCTCCTCCACCTGCGCGAGGGGCCCCTCCCCCCGCCTGACCAGCAAGGAGAAATCTCCCCTTTCCGCCTCACGTTGTCCAGAATAGCCGCCAACGGCTACACCGGCCTGCCTCAATTCGTGAACCAGGAAGGGACCGCCCTCAGCCTTGAGGGCTTCGTCATACGAACAGACTACCCAACGAACCATGATCGTCCTCTCATTTCCTATGGTAAGGAATATGAAGGATTTGGACAAGAAAGGATCAGTGCAGGATGGTGGCTACCTGGCCGGGCTCGCCCTGGGGAATGAAGTGTCCGCTGCCAGGAACGCCGTAGTACTCGCTTCCCTCCACCATCAGGCAACCACGCCTGTAGACCTCGATCGCCTTTCCCTCCACCTTCCATCCCTCGTAAGCGGTATACCCGCTGGCGGAATGCAGGCTCTTGCCCGAAAGGGTCCACGCCTTGTCCGGATTGAAAAGCACCAGGTCGGCATCGGAACCCACCTCGATCCGCCCCTTGCGGGGGGCAAGGCCGAAGGCTTTCGCCGGTCCGGTGGAGAGCAGGTTCACCAGCTGGTTGATGGAAAGCCTTCCCGTCTTCACGAAGCGGGTGTGCAGCAGGGGAAGCAGCTCCTCGGTACCCGGGATGCCCGGATAAATGGTCCGGCAGTCGCTACTGGAAAGTTTCTGCTGGCGGGTGAAGGCGCAATGGTCGGTGGCGACCACCTGGATCTCCCCGCCAACGAGCGCCTCCTGCAGGGCGACGTTGTCCTCCTTGTCCCTGAGCGGTGGCGTCATCACGAAAAGCGGACCGTCCGGTCCCTCGAGCAGGCTGCGGTCAAGGAACAGGTAGGTCGGGGTAGTCTCGACGATGACACGGGTGCCAATGGAACGCAGGTAGCGGACCATCTCAAGCCCCCTCTTGCTGGAAAGGTGGACGACATAGAGCGTCATACCCAAGTCATGGGCGATCATGCCCACCGTCCGGATTCCTCTCGCCTCCACCTCGCCGGGGCGCAACACCGCGTGTGCCGGTGGGTTGTAGGGACCCTTGTAGCTGGCCTGGATCTCATTGAGCAAGGCCTCGTCCTCGCAGTGGACGCAGACCATCATCTCCTCACGCTTGGCGTTGGCGAAGACATCCCGCAACTCTTTGGGATCGTCCACCAGGTATCCGACATTCTTGTAGGTGGTGAACATCTTCAGGGCGCGGACCCCCCTTCCGGCAAGGGCTTCCATCTCCCTTCCGAGCGTCTTTCTCCAGGCATAGACCCCTTGGTGCAGGGAGTAGTCGATGGCCATGCCGCCCTCCATCTCCTTCAGGCGGGCCTCGGCGCAGGCGGCAAGATTTCCCTTCTTGTCGTCATCGGCGAAATCGACGACAGTGGTCACACCCCCGAACGAGGCGAGCTTGCTTCCCTCCGGGAAGGAATCACAGGTGACTGTTCCACGGCTGACAAGGTGGTAATGGGTATGGGCGTCAATCAAACCAGGAAGCAGATAGAGTCCATGGGCGTCGACGACCTTGGCCCCCTCGGGAACCAGTGACGGATCCATACGCGTGGCGATATGGGCCACCTGGGAGCCCTCGATAAGGACATCGGCCTTACGAGTCCATTCCGCGTCAACCACGAGCGCGTTCCTGATAAGTGTTGCTTGCATATACCCTCCTATCCGAACAGTAGTATAGCACTGAATCAGGAAAACGAAACATATTGCAACACTTCATCCGGAACGAACAAGTCTCCCGGTTTCCGGTAAGAATCGGGAGACTTCCAGAAGAAAGATATGCGGATTGGTTACTCTGCGTCCACCAGCGGGAATGCCTTCTGCAGGAACTCCAGGTCCAGCTCAGGGTAGAGCGGGAACTTCCGGAGCAACGCCTGCACACGGTCATAAGCCTCCTTGCGGGCTTCGGGCGCAGTGTGGGCGGCGCTCTTCGAGGGCTGCCCGGCATGCTCCCCCTTGGTGATGATCGCGGGGCGGCTGTTTTTCAGGACCAAGGCGATGATGCCGGCGATTTCCTCCATCTCATCCTTGCCCATACCCAGCGTGGTGACGGCTGGCGTTCCAATACGCAGGCCGCTGGTGTACCAGGGACCGTTCGGATCGAACGGAAGGGCGTTGCGGTTCAGGGTGATGCCGGCGGCGCGCACGGCGCTTTCCGCCTGACGGCCATTCAGGCCGAACTTGGTCACGTCGAGCAGCATCAAGTGGTTGTCGGTGCCATCGGTATCAAGGGGAACCCCCCGGGCCATCAGCGCCTCGGCCAAAGCCTGGGCATTCTCGACAATCTTGCGGGCGTACTCCTTGAAGGAAGGTTGCAAGGCTTCGGTCAGGGCGATCGCCTTTGCCGCCATCATCTGGGGAAGCGGTCCGCCGATGACCAGCGGGCACCCCTTGTCGACACTTTCGGCATACGCGTTCTTGCACAGGATCATGCCGCCACGGGGACCACGAAGGGTCTTGTGGGTCGTGGTGGTCACGACGTCGGCCCAGCGGACCGGGTCGTAGTCACCGCTGAAGACGCCACCGGCGACCAAGCCGGCGAAATGGGCCATGTCGACCATGAAGGTGGCTCCCACCTTCTTGGCGATTTCGCTCATGCGGCGGAAGTTGACCTTGCGAGGGTATGCGGAATAGCCGGCAATCAGAATCAGCGGCTTGACATCCATGGCCAGCTTCTCGATGGCATCATAGTCTAGCAGCTTGGTTTTCTCGTCGACGGTGTAGCTGTAGGAATCGAACATCTGGGCGGAGACGTTCTGGCGATAGCCATGGGTCAGATGTCCGCCAGAGTAGTAGTCCAGGCCGAGGATGCGCTGGTTTCCGAGCATGTGGCGCAGGTTGTCCCAGTCCTTTTTCTGCATCTTGCTCGGATTGGTCTCGCCGAGCTTCTCCATCTCAGGCATCTCGACGCGGGTGTTCAGGATGGCCCAGTAGGCGCACAGGTTGGCGTCGGCGCCGCTATGGGGCTGGACATAGGCGTGCTCCGCGCCAAACAGCTTGCAGGCCTGCTGGTCGGCGAAGGCCTCGATGGCATCGACATTGTCACAACCGGCGTAAAAGCGATGATAGGGAAAGCCCTCGCTGTACTTGTCGGTCAGCAGGTTCCCCATGGCACCTTGCACGGACAGCGAGGAGAAGTTCTCGCTGGCAATCAGCTTCAGATGGGTGCGTTGGTCCGCGAGTTCTTGGACGATTCTTCCCGCGACAAGCGGCGAAACCTCGGCGACCTTTTCCAGCGACGCGACATAGGAAACCATTCCCGCGTTGATTGGCTTCCCGCTCTCCAAATAGCTTTGCAATGCATCCATTCCATCCACCTCCGATACAGAGTCGGAACCATTGTCCCGCAAGCGTTTGTGTGTGTCAATGCGCGGAAACACGGCTGTGAACCGTCAGTGATTATTGGGCTCTTGAATCCGTCAGTGAAAATTTGGTTTTTTTGCGTCTTTGAAAATTTGGGTTTTTGTCGTCAGTGATTATTGGGGTATTTTTCCGTCAATGATTATTGGGTTTTTCCCCTTG
>JAQYHB010000004.1 GCA_028722305.1 Spirochaetales bacterium | reverse complement strand
CGTGGCCGGGTACCTGTACACGAAGGGGCATCCGCTCCGGGAGAAGGTGCAGGTCTACGGGATGGCGGGGCTGTTTCTGCTCGTGCTGTATGGCAGTCCGTCGGGGCTGCTGGTGTACTGGACGATGAACAACATCCTCAGCTTGGTGAAGAACATCTTCTACAAGCTCAGACACCCCGCCAAAGTGTTGTATTTCCTCTGTGCGACCGCAAGCATCGCATTGGTCATCCTGATGCTGGCCACCCATACCGGCAAACCTTCCACCCAGGCGTTCTTGCTCTTTGGTGCCGCCTTGGTTGTCTGTATTCCGTTGGAGCTTGCGTTCCTGAAGTGGGTCTACCGCAGGTGGCTGCTCCCCTTGGCCAATTCCCCTCGGTTCTGGGATCGTTTGTTTCTCCTCAACATGACCGGTTGTGCGCTTCTGCTTGGCGTGGTGGTTCCTTCGGGCTTGATTGTTTCTTCTCCGACCGAGTTCGCGTTCTTGGAACCCTATCGCAATCCCTTGGCGTTTGTCGGTATCACGTTCTGCCAGGCTGTGGGCTTGTGCCTGGTCTGGCCTTTCTGCGTATATCGGCTCTTCGGCAAGCGTATCCAGACTTTCCTCGCCATTGCTTCGACAGTGGCATTCTGCATGGCGATGCTGAACCTGTTTGTCTTCTCGCGTTCCTATGGTTCGGTTCTGGTCAACCTGCAATTCACGGATATTTCCGCTCTGGGCCGAATCACCCTGCATACGGTCTTTGACCTTTTGGTGATTCCGCTTGTCTGTTTCTTCATGTTGCTCCTGGTTGGTCGCTGGAAGGGGCGGGTGATAGTGCATCTCCTCGTTTTTGCCGTGCTGGGTTTGGTTCTGCTTGGTCTGGCCGACATAATCCGGACGGAAATCGCCTACCGGCGGTTCATTCCCCGCCATGAGGAGATGGTCCGGAACAACGAGACGAAGACATCGGACCTGAAACCGGTCTTTTCATTCAGCCGGAACGGAAAGAACGTGCTGGTGATCATGATTGACCGTGGCATGAGCTGTTATGTGCCATACATCTTTGAGGAGAAGCCGGAATTGCAAGAGGCGTTTTCTGGGTTCACCTATTACCCGAACACCATCAGTTTCGGAGGCAATACCATCTACGGGACTCCTGCCTTATACGGAGGATACGAGTATACCCCTGTGGAACTGAACCGAAGGGATGCGGAACCTCTGCGGAAAAAACAGAACGAAGCGCTGAAGGTGATGCCCAAACTGTTTGCCGACCATGGCTATGAAGTGGAGTTTACCGACCCGGCGTGGAGCAACTACAACTGGGACTTCGACCCGACTCCTTTTATCGGGATGGAACATGTGAAGGTGGATTCCTTGAAGGGCCGGTACAACGCCTGGTGGTTGGCGAACGAGTATGATGGCGAGGTCGCCAAGCCATCGGCCGCATTGACTTGCAACTTGATCCGGTATGCATTCTTTCGGGTCTCTCCATTAGTTCTCCATCAGGTGCTGTATGACAACGGCAACTGGCTGAACAAGCTGAATCCCGCCATGCATATCGGAGGGCTGAATAGCGAGTTTCTCAACCAATACTCCGCTCTTGCCGCACTTCCGTTGATTACGGCAGTGACCGACAGGGGAAACCGGTTGAATATCTACGACACGGAAGCGACCCATAAGCCGACCATCCTCCAGACGCCGGAGTATGTGCCGGTGTCCGAACCAAAGAACGTGCTGGATACTCCGTTCCGGACGAGTCCTTTGTACCATGTCAATGCGGCTACCTACCGGAAACTCGCAGACTGGTTCTCCTATCTGAAGGAGCAGGGCGTGTACGACAATACCCGGATCATTATCGTCAGTGACCATGGCTGGAGCGAGGGTTCGGATGCGCCGGGATACCTGCGGTTGCCCAACGGGGCTGACCTGAACAGTTTCCGTGCTGTGCTGATGGTCAAGGATTTTGGGGAGCATGGCGCGTTCCGGAGCGATGGCACATTCATGTCCGTAGCTGACGTGCCCGAGTTGGCGGCCAAGAAGCTGATCCAGAATCCGGTAAATCCGTATACTGGCAAGCCTCTTGTCATGCAGAAGGAGGGCGGGGTGACCATGACGAGTGCTCAGCGGCATACGCCACGGGACAATAAGCCGAATACCTTTATCGTCGGTCCGGATGAATGGCTGCATGTGAAAGACAGCATTCTTGACCTTGCCAATTGGTCGATAGTCCAGCCATAATGCAGGGCATGGGATGCCTGATTCATTTCGCCAAGTCGTGTCTGGTCTTGCTGTACCGTGTGGGTTGTTTCCTGCTTCCGTTCCAGACCCAATGGGTGGCAAATCGTCTGCTGAGAGGAAAGCATGGCGTCGTTGTCTGCCGGTTGCTGACTCTTTCCATGGACTGGACTGAAACTGATGGCTGTGAAACCTTCTGGAATGCGGTGAAAAGCGACTTTTCTTCCAAACGTTTCCATCTGCGTGACGGCAGAATGCGCTTCAATCGCGGGACAGATCCCCATCCTGTCTGTTTCCTGGACGTGACGAACTATTACCGGCATGACGACAAGACCGGCTTGCACCGGAGAATCTATGAATTGCTTCGGGTCCTGCTTGTCGACAAGGATCTGGACTGCCGGGCAGTCTATTGCAATCCCCGCACGAATGGGTATCAGTATGCGAATCGTCTCGTGCAGGCAAGATTCCCGGAAGCCCCTGTGTATTCCGATCCCGTCGTCTTTCAGAAGGGGGACAAGCTGGTATTGATGCAGGCGGCAGTGCCTGATGGGGTGTCGCTCTCGTTGTTTGCCGAGCAAGGAATTGCTGTCGTCGCGGTTGTGGATGACGTCATTCCCATCCAGCACCCGGAGATGGTCAAGAGCAACATCGGGTTCATCCATGCCTTCCGGGACATCATGGCCAACGCTTCCTTGGTGCTGTCCGTCTCCATGACGGCGGTGGAGGAAATCAAACAATGCGCCAAGGATCATGGCTATGAGGTAAATTCCGAGATGCAGTACGGCTGCTTCTACAACGGATGCGATTTCAAAAAGCCGGAAGGGGCGGACTTGGATGCATCCGAGCAGGCATTGGTGGATGTCCTGAAAGGAAAGCGATTTGTTTTCAGTGTCGGCACGTTCGAGCCGAGAAAGGGCTATGGCGAGGCAATCAAGGCTTTTGAATTGCTTTGGAAACAGGGATCTGATGTGTCCTATGTGATTGCCGGAAGGGTGGGAATGAGTACCGGAACCTTCGTGGCCGACTGCAAGAGACACCCCGAGTATGGGAAACACCTGCTGCTTGCCGTCGGGGCAAGCGACCTGTTGCTTTCCAAACTGTATGAGATGTGCCTGTTCGTCCTGAACTGCTCGCATGCGGAAGGCTTTGGCATCCCGCTGATGGAGGCGACCTTCTACCGGAAACCAATCCTTGCAAGGCGGCTTCCGGTATTCGAGGAAATCATGAAGGACCAGATACGGTACTTCGAAGACAGTTCGCCTGACGTACTGGCAGGGCACCTGGAGAAGGCGATGCGGGATGTTGCGGCCGGAGTGTTTGTCAGCGCGGACAAGACCAAAATCAGCTACTATTCGTGGGATGAAATAGGTATACTGTTCAAGACCTTCTTGCAAAAATAGGAAAGGGGGATTCCCTACATTCTGATGGGGTATTCGTTGGACTTTGACAAAGAAAAGGTATCCGTCTGGCAACTGTTGACACCTTTTCCTGAAATGGATAATATCCATAGTGCTTACAGCAATCGGGTAGTAGCGCAGTGGTAGCGTACTTGGTTCGGGACCAAGGGGTCGCTGGTTCGAGCCCAGTCTGCCCGATAGTTTAATTCCTTTCTGACAAAGGAATTGCTTCAGACCTCCTGTCACACTTTTTGAACGACTGTGACAAAACTGTGACAGGAGGCTGTTTTTATGTCCACGTTTTCACTCTATTGCCGTGACGGAATCTGGTATGCGCATGTCAACATCCGTGAAGGTGTCCGCAAAAGAATCTCACTGAAGACGAAATCGAAGAAACAGGCGATGGAGAAGGCCCTCGAGATGCAGGCCGAGGGGGCTTGGGAACCGTCAGGCGACGGCTCTTGGTGGAGCTACGCCCGAGACTGGTGGATCTGGGACAAGTGTCCATACGTGAAGGAGTCCGTCCGCAACGGACGGAGGCTTACCAGGGGCTATGTGGACATGTGCCGCACAGAGATGCTCAAGTACATCGACCCAGCCTTCCATGACCGGCCGCTCAAGGAGATCACCAGCGGGGAGATACCAATCTCTCCGACGTTATCACGCAACAGACTACCGGGCACTCGACGATGGAGATGACGGAGCACTACAGCCATATCGACGGGCACGACCTCGACAAGGTGCTTGAAGTCATCGAAGAGATTCTGCGACTCTCTTCCATCTACGAATTCTATTTCAATGTTCCGGTTTTCTTGAGACTTCTTCTCTTGATGGTTCACACAACAATAAATGATACTATTATGGTTTCAGACGGAGAAACACGGGTGGATTCCATTATGTATTCACCAGTCCGTCCGGTCAGATGTTGCCAATACCGAAACACAAACCGGCGAAAGAGCATTACGTACGGGCTGTCGTCCGGATCATAGAAAATGAAGAGGGAGGACAAGGATGAACATTGAAGAGTATCCCAAACTGCCATACCCAAGAGAGATGGTCCGGGAGGCCGATGGATCTTACTTCATTAGTATCAAGGAGCTTCCTGGATGCATGTCCAGTGGTGATACGCAGGAAGAGGCCCTGAAGATGATTGAGGATGCCATGCGCGCATGGATAACTGCCGCTCTCGAGGAGGGGAAACCTATTCCGCTTCCGGATGCAACGGATAACGAAGAATATAGTGGGAAGTTTGTCTTACGCATCCCGAAATCCTTGCATCGATCTTTGGCCAGAAAAGCTAAGGAAGAGCAGGTGAGCCTCAACCAGTACGCGACGTATCTTTTGAGTGAGAACAACGCGAAGCGAGCAGGGCATACTTCTCATTTTCGGGCCAATGGCTCCTAAAAAGGAGAACGCGTTCCTTAAGTATGCGATGGGTCCATGAAACCAATACCGCAACAACCCGTAGTCACGACGCAGTATTCATATCGAGCTAGTCGTTGCTCCGGGGTGTATCTGTTGGATTCCTGAATCCGGGTAGGATTCTTGCCGTTTATCCACGTGACATTCCTAGCCTATGTGTTTGCCAGGTTGGATGGCATTCAAGTCTGTATGGTGAAAGCCTTCCTTTTTTCCCTCTATTCCGTAATACTGAAGTGGTTTCGAGGAAGGAGACGCATCCTGTGCATACGTTGAAATCTCTATCTGTCCTGATTGTCGCTTGTACCTTGGCTTTGCCGGCCATGGCATCTGGCGATAATCATCAATACATCTTTCATCTGGATTCTCCCATCTATGAGTCGGTCGAGACCCTCTTTATCACCCAGGGCAAGGCACTTCCTTCGTTGGCGAAGCCTTGGAGCCAAGACGAGGTCGAGTTCCTGTTAGGCAAGCTGGATGCGTCCCTGTTCAGTGCCAATGAACAGCAAATCTACCGTTTCATCCTCGACCAGTTCCCGGAGCAGAAGGTGTTTGATTTCGACGCGTATTTCAATCCGGAGTTTTATGGGCATGCCAATACGGATTTTGATACGAGCAATGACTGGATGCTGACCTATGAAAAGCGTGCGCCGCTGGCATCGGTCAGCTTCGAAAACTTCCTTGTCGACCATTTCTATACCTATCTGGGCTTCCCGGATTTTCGTGCATCGAAGAACACTTTCGTTGGTGATGAGACACATACCGACAATTGGGACCAATACTGGTTTGGAGAGCATCATTTGGATACGAACGCCGCCTTTTTCTATGGTGGCGACAAGGTATCGTACGATGCGAATTATCCCATCCGTGCGTTTCTTGCCTTTGGTGGCAAGGGGTGGACTACGGAAATTGGTCGTGACCGTATTTCCTGGGGTGCAGGAGAGACGGGCAACATGGTGATTGACGGCCATGTGCAGTACCACAATGCATTGCGTCTGACCGCATATGAGAAAAACTTCAAGTACACGTTCGTGCTTTCTTCCTTTCCTTCGCCGGAAGAGATACAGGCTGCGGAAACCTACGAGGATGAAGGGGGGAAGGATCCGTGGAGCGAGGATTCCCCTTTGAAGGGGTTCAAGATGTTCATCGCCCACCGTTTTGAATTACGTCTGTGGAATGACAAGATTGGTTTCGCCGTGACCGAAGGCATCATGTACCAACCGAAAAATCACGTGTTTGATTTCCGTATTCTGAATCCCTTTACCTTCTATCACAACTATTACATCAATTCCGATGCGAATTCCATTCTCCAGCTCGATCTGGATTGGGCTGTGGCTCCAGGGTGGAACCTGTACTATCAGATGGCCATTGACGAGATGCGCTTCGTCATTTCCGAGAGCGCGTCTTCTGCATCGGTCCATCCTGATGCGTTCGGATTCATTTTCGGTGCGAAAAACATCCTTCCAACCGACAAGGGGATTTGGAAGAACACCGTAGAGTTCGCGTATACGTATCCGTATGTATATCTTCGCAGGCAGGAAAGTGGGGCTTCCAATCCTGCCAGCGTTGCGGATGCTGACAAGTACGACAACTTGAACTTCATCATCGCCATCCGGCGGTGGGTTGATGGCAGCATCAATTACGACTATCAATCCATGGGATACCCCTATGGGGGAGATTCCATCGTGTTCCAGATGACCAGCAAGTTCACGGTTCCTGGAGACTGGTCTACGATGGTCCGTCTGTTCTATCTGGTGCATGGAAGCAAGTGGATGGAAGGGGAGACGCTGACGGTGGAGAACAGCTACTGGTGGAAGGGGCAGGATGCCTATCATACCCATACCCCGTCTGGCGGTTTCTGGAATGCGACACGTCGTTTGGTGCTGGGTTTCAACGGCCAGAGGCAATGGACCGAGAAATGGAAGACCTATGGCGAGCTTGATTTCATGCACGTATGCAATAAAGATGGGGTTTTCGGCAATGATGGTTGGGATGTACAATGTGGTCTAGGTGCGTCCTATAGCATCTTCTGAGGAGTCCTATGTACGTTGTCCTGTTGTCCGGTGGAAGCGGAAAGCGCCTTTGGCCGCTTTCCAATGATCTTAGGTCGAAGCAATATATCAAACTGCTCCCGGATCCGTATGATCCAACCAGGCAGGTATCGATGGTCCAGCGCGTTTGGAAACAGCTGGAGCGGGCTGGCTTGGCAAAGGGTGCGTTGGTCTGTGCCGGACGCAGCCAGCAGGAAATCCTGCAGGCCGAACTTGGTGACGTGCCTCTTGCCATGGAGCCGGAGCGGAGGGACACGTTTCCTGCCATCGCGCTTTCCTGTACATACCTTGTCTCGAAGATGGGAGCGAAGGCTGATGACGTGGTCTGCTTCATTCCTGTCGACCCGTACGTGGATGACGGCTATTTCGAGACGTTGAAGAAATTGGAACAGGTGGTCAAGGCCACCGGTTCCGACATTGTCCTGATGGGGGCGGAGCCAACTTATCCTTCATCCAAATATGGATATATCCTGCCTGCCCAGAAGCATGAAGGATACATTGATGTGGCTGGTTTCAAGGAAAAACCAGAGGAACCGGTCGCTAGGGAATTAATCAAGAAAGGCGCGCTTTGGAACTGTGGCGTCTTCTGCTTCCGGGTCGGATTGGTCTTGGAAAAGCTGAAGGGCTATGATGCTCCGACCACCTATCATGCATTGTTTGACGCCTATGGCAAGCTTCCCAAGAGAAGTTTCGACTATGAAGTGCTGGAATCGGCAAAAAATCTGAAAGCAGTGCCTTTTGTCGGCATGTGGAAGGATTTGGGAACCTGGAACACGCTGACCGACGAAATGTCGACCAACACACATGGTCGAGTCATCATGTCCGACAAGAACGAGAACACTCATGCCATCAACGAATTGGACATCCCTGTCGTGGTCTCCGGTATGAAGGATACCGTGGTGGTTGCCGCATATGATGGCATTCTTGTCTCTTCGAAGGAGGAGAGCGCCCATCTCAAGGACCTGCTGAAGGAGTTCCAGCAAAGCCCCATGTATGAGGAAAAGAAATGGGGAGTGGTGAAGACCATCGATCAAAACGAGCATAGCGTCACGACAAAGGTCGTCATCCAGCAAGGCATGTGTGCCACGCTTTCCCTGAATGGCAAATGCATGCAGGTGGAAGTCATCGAAGGCTCCGGGCTGATTGATGGATCTTCAGCACAATTGGGCAGTACGTTCTCCTGTGGAAAAGAAGTGGAAATCAAGGCCTGTTCCGTTCTTGTCTGCATCGTGGTGACGTTACGTTAGAAAGGGTCGTTGTTCATCAAGAAAATGCTGGTACATGGTTACCATGCCATCGGCATCGGTAGCGTAGGTCCGTTTCCAATTTAGTTTAAAGAAAGTCTGGGAGCATACCAATTCACGATACGCTTCTTGTTCGTAGACCAAATGAAAGGAACGATCAAGATCTAATACCCTTTGATTGGAGGGGGAAACAGAATCAATAAGCTGTTGCATATGGGGGAGATTCCTGTATCCTATGTCCATCACGTAATCAATTAGAAAATAATCGACGAGCTTGTCGTATTTGGTCCAATACGCATAGAAGAAATCCCTGCAGAAGGAATGGATGAATGCATTCGGTTGTCCTGCTTGACAATAGCCTGTCCAGCGTCCTCGTGTTATGGAATTTGCTACTTCACGATGAATGGTCCAATAAGGCTTGGAGAATATGGTTTCAGAAATGGGATTGGCGACAAACATCGTCGCATCCAGCCAAAGTCCCCCATGTCTTGCAAGAAGCGCCATCCTAAGGATATCCGAGAAATGGGTAAAGGAAATCTGTGAGGATTCCACCTTCCTGAGGATGTAATCTGGGATATCCGTCCACTCGTTCCAGTTGGATTTGGTGATGAGGACAACTGGATGGTCTTGGGCGTTTCGTTTGATGCTTGCAATGCAGATCCTGACAATTTCCGGTGCATTCTCTTCTCCTTGCCACCAACAGACAAAGATGGGAGCCTTCTTTCGTTCTTCTGTGGTACTGGGGTTCGGAATGTTCTTGTAGGTGTCGATTACCTGGTGGAAATGCTTGGTCAGGAATGACTCGACAACCTTGTCGGAATCAAGGTGGAGCTTATGGTAGATTTTCTTTTTAAGTATAGTGGTTCCAATCATGTGTGTAACCTCTTCTTCAGCATGGAGAGGACCATGCATGCAGACTGGTTTTGCATCAAGAGCATGATGATGGCATAGGTGGTGGCGCCAGACAGGGTTCCCGCAATAATTTCCAGAAACGCATTATCGATGGAAGCAAGGACCAAAGAAACAACGGCCACCATGGCAAGAGACCCGACGAAGGCCTGCAGAAAAGAATCAAGGAGTTTGCTTCCTTTTAAGAATTCGCGTGCATGGATCATCAGGACCACCATGATGGTTAGCTCTACTATCATGGTGGCAAGCGATGCACCAAAAACTCCCCAGACCGGGATGAAGAACGTGTTGAGCAGGATGTTCAAGACACTTCCGACAATTTGCGCTTGAAGGGAAAAACGTTCCAGCCGATGGGGAGTGAGAATCACATTGGTCAGATACGAAGAAAGGGAAATGGTAATGACCGATGGAGCCAATACCAGCATTGATGGAAGTGCCGGCAAATAGGCATTGCCACTAAAGAGTACAATCAACGGGCGGGCAATAGCCATGATACCAATAGCTGCTGGAAGGGAAAAGAAACAAGCAACATTTCCAGCTTTTTGAACCATCTGCTGATATCCTTTCACATCATTTCGTTCAAGATACCATGAACTACGCGGCATCAAGGTTCCTGTAATTGCCGTAATCATCTGAGAGACCAAATTCTTGATTTTCTGGGCTGCAGAATAATAACCGACAGCGGAATCGTCCAGCATGAATCCGAGCATGACTGAGTCGAGTGCAGAATGAACCTTGGTGGCGCATGCCATGCCGAAGAAAATGAGAATAGGGCGGAGGTGGTTCTTGAGTTCGATGTTTCTGGTAAGACGGATAGTGATGAAACGACGGGCGTAAAAGAAGTTGCAGATATTGGATCCGACATTGGAAAGGACCCCCATCAAGGCATACCATACGTAGTCTTCGGGGCCTTTTACAAACGTGAAGAGGAAAACCAGACTGATGGCTTGGAAAACAGCAGAGCGGATGGTGACATACCGGTATTCTTCTTCGGCGGTATACAGCCAGTTCATACCGGCAGTGGAGAAGAGTATTTTCGTTGCAGAGATGGCAAGAAGGGCTTTGTAGCTGTGGAGTTTCGGAGAAAGAAGGAATGCAATACCCAGGATTGCGTAGGAAAGGGCAGTGGATAGCACGTTGATGGTGAGAATCTGGTGGGAGAATACATCCAGAACCTTCTTGTTATCTCTGATTCGTGCTGCTTCCCTCGCCGCATAGGTACCAATGCCAAGCCCTGCCAACAACACGAAGTAATCGATGAAGGAGTTGACGAAATTCACCTTGCCAATTCCGTCCGGCATCAATACGCGTGACGCATATGGAAAGGATATGACAGGGAATGCAAGATTGAGGAATGCCTTGATGAAATTATAGGTGGCATTCTTCTTTAAGGATTTCTGTGCCATAGTGTCTTGAATGTACCTTTTCCAAATTCCATTGTAAAGTAAAGGCAGGAGCGGGTATGGAAAAGCTTGATATCGAAGGTTTGAAGCGGATCGAGATGGAGATTTTGTCCTATATTGATGCCATCTGTCGGAAGCATGGCCTACGCTATTCTCTGTGCGGAGGTTCACTGCTAGGTGCAGTCCGCCATGGTGGGTTCATTCCTTGGGATGATGATATTGATATTTTTCTGCCGCGTCCTGACTACGAGAAGCTGATTGAGTTGGTTTTTGCTGAGAAAGGCAGGTATGGTGTCCTTACCTGTTTCAACAACGAGAGCTATTTCTTGCCGTTCGCGAAGATTGTCGACACTTGTACCACGATGAAAGAATCCTATCCCCGAACCATCCAAGGCTACGGAGTCTACGTGGATGTCTTTCCCGAAGATGGGGTGCCTTCCGATTTGAAAAGATGCAAACGGTTTTGGAACCAAATGCGCATCTTCAAGCGGCTTAACTCGATGGTCTATCAAAAACGGGCAAAGGGAGAGACTGCCGGTAAACGGGCATTTCGAATGTGTATGTATTACGTGTTCAAGTTGTTCCCCGCTAACCTGCTTGCCAAAAAGCTGAACAAGATGGCCATGCAATATCCGTTTGAGAAATCAGAAACCATTGCCGTTTCTTTGTTCGGCTATGGTCAGAGAGAAGAACAACCCCGTGCGTTATTCGACATCATCGTCGACATGCCTTTTGAAAACCACACCTACCGGGCCGTGGCTGGTTATGATGGATATCTTCGCGGTATCTATGGGGATTACATGAAGCTTCCTCCGAAGGAACAGCAGGTTGCAAAACATCAGTTCGAGGCCTATCTCTTATCGTAACAAGCTGTGCCTTTTGAGTAAGTCATAGAGTTGCCTTGCCCCGTTTACGTAGGTGAAACGCTGAAGGATTCGTGTAGGTTCTTCCACATGTTCTTCCAGGAGAGCATCAAGGTCGACGTCCGTGTTGTCCGGATCGATGTAATGGGCACAGTTTCCGTAGATTTCGGGCAGGCAGGAAGCTTTGGCGACGATGATGTTTGTTCCACAGGAAAGGGCTTCCAACGGGGGAATGCCAAATCCTTCGAAATACGAGGGGAAGACAAAAGCCTTGCTGCTCTGCATCAACGCCTTGACCTCTCCATCAGACAGGTAGCCGGCGAGAACCACATTGGGCAGCTTCTGCAATACTTTCAATGCGTCAGGGATAAGTCCTGATATCGCTTTACCTGAAATGACAAATTGCTGGTCCTGATGCTTTTCCGCATACTCGGCAATCCATTTGAGGTTCTTTCGTTTGGAGAGACTTCCCAACGTAAAGAAATAGGCATGTCTCTTGATACAGGGGAACTTCTGAAAGACCGATTCCTCTGGCTGTATGGTTTTGAAATGATCCCACCCGTTGGGAATGACTGCGATACTTTCGGCTTTGATATGGTATTGGGTGGCGATGGTCTTTCGGGAGAAATCCGAGACCGTGATGACCAGCTTTCCATGCTTGGCTGCATGGCGGTACATCATCCGGTCATACAGATTGACCAGCTTGTCTCTCCGGCTCGTGAAGTCTTCTGGGTGCAAGACACTATAGATGTCATGGATGAAGACGATGCCTGGATGGAGCAGGGGAGTGAGGTTCCCAAAATTTAAGGCAATGCCATGGTTTTTCCCGACGAAATGGGAGAAATGAACGTGGTCCCACACGGGGAAGCTGGTGCAGTCCTTCTTTGACCGGACCACCTTGATGTTCTGGTAGGTGGGGATATGTTTGGCATTTGCCGGGACATACAGCCAAATCTGGTCCTTCTGGATGAGTGGATCCAGATTCGCACAGATCTCAAAGGCGTACCGTTCGACCCCAGTCAGATTCCTGCAACAAAAGTTTCCGTCGATGATGATTGGTTTAGCCATCAGTCCCTCGCAAACAAATCCCGCGTGTACAGCTTGTCTTTTACGTCTGCCAGTTCATTCGAATACCTGTTGGCGATGATTACATCGCAACGCTTCTTGAAGCTTTCCAGGTCCTTGGTCACTTCGGAGTTGAAGAAGGTAGCCTCTTGCATGGTTGGCTCATAGACCAAGACCGGAATGCCTTTCGCCTTGATCCGCTTCATGATGCCTTGGATGGAGGACTGACGGAAGTTGTCGCTGCCGGATTTCATGGTCAGACGGAAAACTCCGACGAGTTTGGGCTGCTTTGCGATAATCTGGTCGGCGATGAAATCTTTCCGGGTCCTGTTCGAATCGACAATCGCCTCAATCAGGTTTTCCGGAACATCGCGGTAGTTCGCAAGAAGTTGCTTGGTGTCCTTCGGCAGGCAGTAGCCACCGTAGCCGAAAGATGGGTTGTTGTAAAAATCTCCGATGCGCGGGTCCAGGCAGACGCCCTGGATGATCGATTTGGAATCCAGCCCCCGGACTTCCGCATAGGTGTCGAGTTCGTTGAAATAGGCGACCCTGAGTGCAAGATACGTGTTGGCGAACAGCTTGATGGCCTCTGCTTCCACGAGATTCGGATGCAGGATGGTGATGTCCTTTTTCAAGGCACCTTCCTGCAACAAAGCCGCGAACTGCTCCGCTTTTGTCCGCATCGTCTCGTCTCCCTTCGGATATCCGACGACAATGCGGGAAGGGTAGAGATTGTCATACAGGGCGTGGCCTTCCCTGAGGAACTCAGGGGAAAAGAGCATGTTTGGATACTGTTTTTCTTCCCTGAGTTTTCGTGTATAGCCCACCGGTACGGTGGACTTGATGACGATGCTGGCTTTGGAACCCGATTCTTTGACCAGATCGACTACTGCCTCGACAGAAGAGGTGTCAAAGAAATTCAACTTCGGGTCATAGTTGGTCGGGGTGGAGATGATGATGAAGTCGGCATCCCGATAGGCGTTTTTCCCATCAGTGGTGGCTTTCAGGTCCAGCTTCCTGGTTGCCAGGTATTCCTCGATTTCCTTGTCGACAATTGGGGATTTGCGTGCATTCAGCATCGCCACCTTTTCCGGGACGATATCCACAGCGGTGACTTCGTTGTGCTGCGCAAGCAGGACTGCATTGGAAAGTCCGACATATCCGGTACCAGCTACTGCGATTTTCATGATTGGTTTCCTTCTTTTTGTCTGTTCTTCTCAGTGGTGTTTCCCAAGTACCGCTTTGCCGAGTTTGCGGACAAAGGCTGCTTGTTTCTCAAAAAAATGGAACAGATGGATATGGTTCATTTTCATTTCCGCAAAGGTGAAAAGCAATGGGGACTGCATGATGGAGACCACCCGTTTGTCGGATACGATATGGACGGGATTGAACTGGAATTTGGGGTTTCCCAGCATTTTCATGACGTCCTCAGGAATCCTTCCTGCCTGTTTGATCCGTTCCTGCAATTTCCTATCGGCCAATTGATAGTAGGGAGCATAATATTTCCCTTGCATCTCGGACGAATAGTAGTGGATGATTTTGGCCTTGCCTAGGAAGGCAAGCCCGCCGTGGGCGGGTTGGCAGTTCCATTCGCCGGGAAGCAATGCCATTTGCATCCCTGTCAGATAGTTGGCCTCGTTGAGCGGTGGCTGGTCATGCTTGTCATGCTTTTGATAGGCGGCATACTTCCAACGGTCGTTCCACGCCCGAAAGAGTTCTTGGCTTTCCTTTCCTGCTTTGGCAAGGATGATGCCACCGTTGATGTTGCCGTCCAACGCTTTGGTTCCGTGAAAACCGAGTTTCTTGTCCCTTGCCAGGAACATGTCCCGATGGACGTGGCCTGCAAGGTGGACATGTCCGTCCAGCACGCCAGCGGTTTCGGCGGGAAAGTCCTCAATATCGCTCAAATCATCACAGACAATCGTGTCACAGTCGATGTAGAGGAAGGAATCCTGTACGTAGGAAGGTATGGACGTTTTGATCAGGCGGGAACGATCCACTTTGGGGACATCGGGATTAAAAGGTATGGGAACAATGGAGGCAAGTGCTTGCAACGCCTGGCGGTTCGGGGCCTGAAAGGATTGCTCGGTTTTGTCGTCGACCAGCACGATGACATTTGCATGAGGCATATGCATCCTGAGTGTCGTGACCGACATCAATGCCTGCTCGTAGTAGAGGTCGTCGCTTCCCGAAACCAGTACGTACACGTATGTCATTTTTGGTAATACCCCTTATACCATTTGGCAAAGTTGGCAAGGCCGACTTCGAGTGGGGTGGAAGGATGATAGCCAAAATCTTTTTCCAGACCGGAGACATCCGCATATGTCTGATACACGTCGCCCGGCTGCATGGGAAGCAGCTCCTTTGTGCCGGGCTGGGTGATGATGCCTTCGTTGATCAGGCTCTGCTCGAGAATCTCGACGAATCTGAGCAGACTGACCGGCTTGCTGTTCCCGATGTTATAGACTTTGTAGGGGGCTCCGTCTTCGGTGTTGTCCGGGGTCTTCTGCATGACGGCGATGATGCCTTTCACGATATCGTCGATGTAGGTGAAGTCGCGATACATGTCGCCATGGTTGTAAATCTGGATGGTTTCGCCTTTGACCAGCTTGTTGGTGAATTTGAAATAGGCCATGTCCGGCCGGCCCATCGGGCCATAGACCGTGAAGAACCTGAGCCCGGTCGAGGGAATCTGGTAGAGCTTGCTATAGGCATGAGCGAACAACTCGTTGGACTTCTTGGTTGCCGCATACAGCGAAACCGGGTTGTCCACCTTGTCGTCCGTCGAATAGGGCACCTTCTTGTTTGACCCGTAGACGGAGGAAGAGGAGGCATAGACCAGATGCTGGACGGGATGATGACGACAGGCTTCGAGAATGTGATAGAACCCCAGCATATTGCTCTTGATGTAAGCATCCGGGTTGGTGATCGAATAACGCACGCCCGCCTGTGCGGCAAGGTTGACGACAAGATCGAAGTGATAGTCGGCAAACAGTTTGTCCACCAAAGCCTTGTCGGAAATGTCGCCTTTGATGAAGGTAAACGACTTTCCGTACCCAGACAGCATCTGTAGCCGTTCTTCTTTCAACGAGACATCGTAATAGTCGGTAATCGAGTCGAGGCCGATGATATGGACGCTGGGAAACTGCTCGATCAGTGCTTTGGAAAGATGGCTGCCGATGAAGCCGGCGGCTCCAGTAACCAAGATGGTCTTTTGCGTAAAATCGATATGTGCCATATCCCTATGATATACGAAGGAAATTGTATGGTCTATAACATGCATGTGGAAGAAAAGGCATGGTTATGCCTGATTGGGCCGATTCTCTAGTAGAGCGATTAATGCCTGAAGGCGTGATTGGCCCAAAATGGTCAGACAAAGCTTTGATGGCCTTGTCATTTTCCCCATGATGTACATTTGCTTCAGCCAGCGAAACGATTTGGGAAGTATCCGCTACCGGCGGATCGGGGAGGGTGTTAGGTGCCCAGACTACATCCAGTCCTTGTAACATTTCCTGCTATTTCAGCCAGAGGTCGTATTGCTTGGGACAGAGCTTTGTAAACAAGGTGTAACTCAAAGGGCCAATGTGTAGGCTGCGAGGAGGATACAACACACCGCCAACTCCAACTGCAAAAAGCTCCATGGATGGTGTGCGAATGTTCCGCTGAATCTAACGCCATTGCGTGTAAGGATTGATATTTCCTTCCTTATCCCAAGTGATTTGGTGTACCCTGCGTGCACAAATGCAAGAAGGATACTTGTTGTGAGTATGGATAAGAGTACTTATCAGGTCTGTCGGATAAATTGCATCATCATCGACTGTAATTACAATGTCATTTGCATATTCTTGTAGAGTGTAAAAATATTTCAAATGTGAATAGAAGTCGTGAGGTGCTTTACGGAAAGAAACCCCATACTCTTCATACTTCCTCATGTTTTGGGGAAGCTCCGATAGCGCGCATGGCATCCAGACAAGTATTTTATCTGGTTTCACGGATTGAAGAAGCAAACTTTTCAACGGTAAATCAATTGTTGAAAATCTTGGTGGATATGTCGCAAGAGAGAGGACGATGCGCTCTTTGCGTGTTGGCTGCCTAATACCCTCTTGGAGATGAGCTTTTTTTACAGCAGCAACAAGATGTCTTGTACGAATTCTCTTCAATTCCCGGTAGTGGTAATTCTGAAGTTTTCGTATTATTTCCACGTATGCTTTATTTTTTCATTGAATCCTTCTTTCTCACATGGAAAAGCGTGAATTGCCTATGAGAAAATATCAAAACATACACATGCAGAACTGGCGTTTCCTGCCCCATTCTCTATTGTCTGCGACTGCTGGAGACAAACTTGGGAATCTATGGCTTGTTGCCTCTTGCGCAATTTGACCTAGTGCAAGATCTTGCTAACTTGGGTCGACTGGATGGCCGCGAAGATGTAGTATGTTACATAGCTTTCGCAAAGTTGCATTCGGGAAAATGTTTGATGATTTCATAATTTATCCTGCCGAAGGGACAACAGTTTACCGTAATGAAGCTTGAAAGACGAAGGAGGTGCAAGAATGGCTGTGATTGGATTGCTTATCGCTGGTGGTTCCGGAACTCGGATGCATCAGGACATTCCCAAACAGTTTCTTACCGTTAATGAGCGTCCTGTCATTGTGTATACGCTGGAAGCTTTCCAAAACCATCCGGAAATTGATGAAATCGCTGTGGTATGCATTGAAGGCTGGGAATCCGTTTTATGGGCGTATGCGAATCAATTTGAAGTCACAAAGCTGAAGTATGTGGTACCTGGAGGAAAAAACGGACAGGACTCCATCCGCAATGGCGTGTTCGAGCTTGAAAAGCACCACTTACCGGATGATATTGTGCTGATTCATGACGCTATTCGTCCGCTGGTTTCCGCGGAAATCATTTCCGACTGCATCCGTGTGACACGGCTTCATGGTAATGCAACCACGGTCATTCCGTGTGCGGAGGCGATGATACAAACCGAGGATGGTGTGAAATCTACAGGTAGTTACCCTCGTGATCATCTGAAAAGAACCCAGACCCCACAGGGGTTTTCCCTTGGAAAAATCTGTGACCTTCACCGGAAGGCCATCAAGGCCGGTATTACCAACTCTGTCGCATCTTGTACTTTGATGATTGAAATGGGAGAGCAGGTCTATTTTTCCGCAGGTTCAGAAAAGAACATCAAGCTTACCACTGTGGAAGACCTTGATATCTTCAAAGCGCTTCTTGTTGCAAAAAGATCCGATTGGTTGAAATAAGGGAGAATGTGCAGATGAATCTGCATCAGAGCAAATTGTATTTTGATGATATCGATAGGACGCTGGCGCATGTCGTTGGAAGTGAAAAGTTGTGGAACAAACGCATTCTTGTGACAGGGGCGACAGGGACGATAGGTTCTTTTGCGGCTGATGCATTGATTCGGCTTAATTTGGAACACAAGGCAAACATGACGGTGTTACTTGCGGGTCGGAGCACGGAAAGACTGCGAGGTCAGTTTGGAAACACGGATAACGTAGTATTTCTTCCATATGACCTGAACACACCCATTGTATTTGATGTGGCTGTTGATTACGTGATTCATGCAGCCGGAAACGCCTACCCTGCGGCATTTTCCTGTGATCCTGTAGGAACAATCGTTGGAAATGTCGAAAGCACATTCCGGCTTCTTGCATATGCCAAGAGCCATGGTTGCCAGAAGTTCCTGTATGTTTCCTCCGGTGAGGTGTACGGGCAAGGGAATCCCACGATGGAGTCTTTTGATGAAACGTATTCGGGATATGTGGATATCCTATCGCCTAGGTCATGTTATCCATTGAGCAAGCGGATGGCGGAGAATCTCTGTGTAAGTTTTTGGAAACAATATGGGCTGGAAAGTGTTGTTGTCAGACCATGCCATACCTATGGCCCCTGCATAACAGCGATGGATAATCGCGCCCATGCGCAGTTTTTCCGCAACGCAATTGCGGGTGACAACATTGTTATGAAAAGCGCGGGTATGCAAATGCGAAGTTACAATTATGTCGCTGACTGCATATCTGGATTGCTTACGGTGCTTGTGAACGGAAAGGCGGGAGAGGCATATAATATTGCGAATCCGAAATCAATAATGACCATTGCGGAATTGGCGGGGAAAATCGCTACAGCCGGGCACTGCAAGGTAGTCTTTGAGCAACCAACAGTAGCGGATGTGGCAAACCAGTCACCGATTCTGAGGCAGGTGCTGGGAATAAGCAAATTGGAACATCTTGGTTGGATTCCTGCATTTTGTGCTGACGAGGGAATCCGTCACACGTTGGATATCCTTAAAGAGGGAAAATAACCATTGGCGACATGGATTGTACAGTTCTGGGTGTTTGATAAAAGCGGAAAGAGAACTAGTCCTTCTGACATTATTGCATTACCATTATGGATGATATCCTCCGCGATGAAATCGAATTTAGAAAACACACACAATGGTAGTTGCTAGCGGATTATCGGTTACTGATAATCTGTTCGGGGTGGCAGCAACCTCGTCCATATAGTACGGTTTAGATTGTCATCAAAGGAGGGACCAGTACAGGAAATGAATTCTTCAAAGTTGTCAAAGGAAAGATCCAATGCACTTTTTTGTTATGTGATGCTTGGTATCACATGTGTTTCTTTGGTCGAATTGTGCACTGGCGGTAAGTTCGGTTACTATTTCCGTGCCAATACTACCGGAACGTTCATGGATCTTTTTGAAAGCATCATTCTTAACAAAAGTTTCGGCGGAAAGCCTGGAATCTATCCTCCCGTCCCTGATTTGGTGTATAAGTGCTTGGCTCATATGGTTGATTTCAGTTTTATTGACAGTTCCTTGAGTGTGCTAGAGCAAGGGTCTCAGTTACGGGCGGATATTTCTGGAGCTGTTTATATCATGTGCCATATTCTGTATTTTGTCCTTCCTTTTTTCGTGATGCTTCTTTTCTCCATCAATGGGAGTCTCAAAAAGAAAATAGCGTATGCGCTTCTCCTTTCTTTGTCTGGAATTGTCTTTTGGAGCCTAGAACGTGGCAACTGCATCATATATGCGTTCCTGTTTAGCTTTTTGTTTGTATTTCTGTATTCTCTTGGAGATAGAAAGAGTGCGAATCTTGCCTATTTTTGCCTGGCCCTTGCCGCAAGCATCAAGCTGTACCCAGCCATTTTTGGCGTTGTCTTGTTGGAGAAACGGGATTGGAAGGGCGCGATGGTGTGTTTCGCCGAGTTCGTAGGCTTGTATGTGGTCGCATTCTTTTGCTGTGGATATTCTTTCAGATATTTCGGCGGAAATTTTTTCAATGTGCTTGCGTGGGGCGAAGGAAAGCAACTTTCAGCCTATAGCTATTCTTTGAAAAACTTGATTCTTATTGGTGATGCTATTGTCCGGAAGCTTTCTATCTTGCCGTTTGCACTTAATACCAGGCTTCTCATTCGTTTGGCCCAGATTGTTTGCATGTTGCTCTGTTTGTGGGTGTACCATGATACACGCCGGTACTGGGAAAAACTGTTTTGCCTATCGCTTCTTTGCATCTACATCCCATCTATTTCCTATCAGTACGCACTCCTGTTCTTGATTATTCCATTGGTGTATTTTCTCAACGAGAAGGATGTCGGACCCTTTGACGGTTTCTATGATGTTGCATTCGCCGTGTTCGTTTCCTTGCTGGTTATTCCCGTCCAATTTCCCATCAAGATTACGTTGGTGGTCCATCAGCTTCTTCTGCTTGCCATGTGTGCGTGCATTGGCATTGAGACACTGCGGGACAGGCGTCAGAGGCTTTGCCAGTCAAATAGTACATGTCGACATGGAGCCTAAATCCACGGGAGATACCCTTTGTGTTTTCTCTTCTACAGATATGTTTCGGGTATTTGGAAGTATTTATTGATTGAAACGGAAAACGCAACTGCAAGCGGTCCCAATAGCCGTGAACCTTAAGGCCAGACAAGCTAGTCAACGGGAAGCCTCCCCTTGGTTGCTTGTCGGAGTTGCATCTGGGTTGAACAATTTCAAAACCCCATATGCAACAATAAAACCAGCTCTTGGTGCTGAATGGTCACTGCGATAAGAGGTACTTTGACCATGTGAAGTACCTGGCATATACTCATGCGGAGGAGTCCTCTATGATCATTACCAAGACTCCGTTCCGCATGTCGTTCTTTGGTGGTGGAACGGATATCGCCCAATTTTATCAGAAACATGGCGGTGCCGTGATTTCCACGACGTTCGACAAATACTGCTATGTCTCGGTACGGCATCTGCCACCGTATTTCCATTACACCAACGAGATTGTCTATTCGAAGACCGAACGGGTCACCGATGTCTCCCAGATTGAACACCCTGCGGTACGCGAGGCGATGAGGTTTCTGGATATGCATGCGATCCGGTTGACCTATGATGCCGACTTGCCTGCCCGTACGGGGCTTGGCACCAGCAGTACGTTTGCTGTCGGCATGCTCAATGCTTTTTACGCCTTGAAGGGAAGATACCGGAGCAAGGAGGAGTTGGCCAAGGATGCCATCTACCTTGAACGAGTGCTCTGCGGAGAAGAGGGTGGCGAGCAGGACCAGATTGCGGCAGCGTTTGGCGGGTTCAACCGGATTGATTTTACCACGACGGGTTTTCATGTCTCGCCAATCGTGATCAGGCCGGAGCGGAAAAAGCAACTTGATGACAATCTCTTGTTGTTCTTTACTGGCTTCTCCCGC
Source organism: Spirochaetales bacterium (assembly GCA_028722305.1). Classification (GTDB taxonomy): domain Bacteria; phylum Spirochaetota; class Spirochaetia; order Sphaerochaetales; family Sphaerochaetaceae; genus RUG023. The sequence continues at coordinate 27,730 of JAQYHB010000004.1, read as the reverse complement.
TTTTCCGCCAATATCCAGAAGCACATGATGGTTTCCATCGAGGAGAAGGACAGGCAACTTGTGGAACTGCTTGCCCTTGTGGACGAGGCGGAGAAAATCCTTGAGGGAAATGGGGCGCTTGATGAGTTTGGAAAACTGCTTGACTACACCTGGAAGCTGAAGCGTGGCATCAACAGCAGCGTTTCCACCGATATCATTGACAGTTTCTACGCCCGCGCCATCAAGGCCGGTGCCCTTGGTGGCAAACTCCTAGGTGCCGGTGGGGGTGGGTTCCTTCTGTTCTATGTGGATACAGACCATCAGGAATCTGTCCGCAAGGAACTCTCGGATTTGATGGAAGTCAATTTTCATTTTGAGGATGGGGGAACCCGGATTCTCTATTATTCTCCGGAAGAAGACACCACCCGTGGGGAGGTTCACGTATGAAAGCATCCACTATGGCCATTTGCAAGAATTTGGCCGTCCGATACCCTGATTTGCAATCTTGTGAGGAAGCTGTCATCCAAGCCGTAGGGACATTGATCCAAAGTTATAAGGAAGGGGGCAAACTGCTGGTTTGCGGCAATGGCGGTAGCGCATCCGACAGCTTGCATATTGTCGGCGAGTTGATGAAGTCGTTTGTCGCCCATCGTCCACTATCTTTGGAAAAACAGAAAGCTTTGCGTGCTGCCTGCGGCCCACGTGCCGATTACTATATCGAAAACCTGGAGGGGGCGCTTCCCGCCATTGCGTTGGTGAGCGAGTCGGCCCTGACCACCGCCTATATGAACGACAAGGAGCCGGATCTTTGCTTTGCCCAGCAGGTCGCCGGAATTGGAAAGAAAGGTGACGTACTGATTGCCATTTCCACTTCGGGCAACTCAACAAACGTGCTCTATGCGGCTGATGTGGCACGGGCGCTTGGTGTGCATGTCATCGCGCTCTCCGGGCGTGACGGTGGCAGACTGAAGGCGTTGGGCGACATCAACATTGTGGTTCCCGAGACCGAGACCTACAAGATTCAGGAACGCCATCTGCCCATCTATCACTGCCTTTGCCTTGCGGTGGAAAACGAGTTCTTTGGAGCGTGACTATGGTCTGTGTCATCATGGCAGGCGGCCGGGGTACCCGCATCGCCTCGGTTCGTTCGGATATCCCGAAACCGATGATTCCAGTGTTGGGAAAACCCATCCTGGAATACCAAGTCATCTCGTTGAGACGGCAGGGAATTGTCGATTTTGTCCTTTGCATCGGCTATCTTGGCGAGGTAATCCGTTCCTATTTTGGAGATGGTTCCCGATGGGGGGTGCGGATTTCCTACATCGAGGAGCAAGAGCCCCTTGGTACGGCAGGTGCGCTGTTTTATCTGAAAGGACGCATCCAGGACGACTTTTTGTTGATCAACGGAGACTTGGTTTTCGATGTCGATGTGAAACGGTTTCTCGCCTACCATCAGGCAAAACGTGCGACGGTCACCATTATGACCCATCCCAACTCCCATCCATATGACAGCGGGCTGATTTTCGCCAATGCGGACGGAAGGGTCGCCAAATGGCTGCACAAGGAGGACGAGAGGCTGTGGTACCATAACCGGGTCAATGCAGGGATCCATTTGGTTTCTCCTAGGATTTTCTCCCTGTTTGCCAAGGTGAAAAAGACCGATTTGGACAGAGAGATCCTCCGGCCATTGATTGGCCGGGGCGAACTGTTTGCCTACGATACTCCTGAATATATCAAGGACATGGGCACCCCTGACCGCTATGCGCAGGTAGCGAAAGACCTGGAAAGCGGAATGGTCGAGCGGAAGAACCTGTCCCATCCGCAGAAAGCTATCTTTCTTGACAGGGATGGCACCATCAACAAGATGGTGGGCTTTTTGACCCATATCGATGATTTCGAATTGCTTCCCGGCGTTGCCAAGGCAATCAGGAAGATCAACGACTCGGGATATCTAGCCATTGTCATCACCAACCAGCCGGTCATCGCCCGGGGACAATTGTCCTATGAGGGACTGGATGAAATCCATATGAAGATGGAAACGTTGCTCGGAAGGGAAGGGGCCTATATCGACGATCTCTTTTTCTGTCCGCACCATCCCGACTCAGGATTTCCCGGAGAAGTGAGAGAGCTGAAGATGGATTGCGAGTGTCGCAAGCCCAAGCCTGGCATGATTTTCAAGGCGCGGGACAAGTACCATATCGACCTGTCCCGCAGCTACATGATTGGGGACCAGAAAAGGGATGAGGAGACGGCAATCAACGCCGGGTGCAAAGGCTACCGGATTGGCAAGGCGGAGTGCCCTGGCATCGCCTCCGTCTCCAGCCTTTTGGAAGCGGTGGAAGAAATCCTTCAGTGACGGTGGTTGAAGAGTGGAAGATAGAACCCTGTTCTCGCAAGCAGGTATTTTGCCGTATTGGCAAAGGATGGTGCATACGTTCTGAGTGCCTTGAATTCCGCGCTAGGGTTTTTGCCTGTCTGACAGACGAAAGATGCCTTTTTGCGGAAGAAGCTTTCGGCAATCTTTGGATGCGAGACGATAGCGTCACGATGTTTCGCGAAGAGCTTGTCCATAGCGATTACGCCACGTTCTGGATGTTTGGTAATACTGTCCTTCTGCATGAAAGCATCTACGAGTATTTCTTTCTGAAAACAAATCCTGAAGTGCTGGGAGAGCCGAAGCATTTCGTCCCAATCTTGCAGGCGGGGCATGAAAGGGTCGAACGGATATTGTTTGAAACATTCCGCTTTTCCTAAAATCAGTTGGGTACTGCAACAGTTGTAGAGAAGAAGATCTTCGTAAGTGAGCGGGCCTTCCTCTCCATGGTCGGGAAAGACGTGAAGCGCGTTGCCTTCTTCGTCCTTCACGGTCATTGCGCAGGTGACAACGTCTGAACAGGTTTTTTTGAGAAACGCCAGCTGTTTTTCCAACTTGTCCGCATGCCATTGGTCGTCACTGTCATTGAAGGCAATGTATTCACCCGTGGCGAGCTCGATTCCTTTGTTGCGTGCCGTGCAGGCGCCAGAGTTCTTCTTCAGCCGGAAATAGTGGAGGCGAGGGTCCTGAAGTTGTGCCAATACCTGTTCGGTGTTGTCCGTCGAGCAATCGTCAACCACCCATAGCTCAAGATCGCTGTACGTCTGCTTCAGGACGCTCTCTACCGCAGGAAGAATCGTGCGTGCGCGATTGTAGGAAGGAATGATAACGGAAACCATAGGTACTCCTTGAATCCGGATAGTGACGTTGTAGGCGATTTGCCCCCATTAGTCAACTTTCCCTTTTGCGAGGTATGGTAATTGTAACAGTCAGCTGGTTTTGGGGTACTTGGACCGCTTTTCTTTTCTGACAAGAACGGATATATATGTCAAGTATGGGTGTTGTGGAGAAGTTTGGCGGAAAAGTGGGGAGGGTTGCGGAGCGCGACGGGCAGAAGGCCCGGAAATTGATGCTGGCTGGTTATGCCGCCCAGCAGTTCCGGCTGAAGCACTTTGCCAGCAAGCTGCTCACTCCTTCGCGCCAGTATCTTGCCTGGATTGTCATGCAGTACATGCGTACGGCATTGCTCCATCCCGACAAGACGGCCATGACCAGCCTGTTCATTCCCTGCGATCCCTTGATCGCCATCGGATACAAGGCGTTCTCGATTGAAGGCTTTTCCGCTTTCATGACGGGTACTCGGTGCGAGATGCCGCTGTTGGATGCCGAGGACAACGACCAGAACTTGTGTTCCTATCATCGTATTTTCCTTGGTGCCTCGAAGCTGGGACTTCTGCCGGTATCCCCGTTTGGGCTCTATACCAACGTGGCATGTGACGCCAACATGGTTTCCTTTCCTGCGCTTTCATCCAAGTACCACATGCCGACCTTTTTCGTCGATGTGCCGTATGAGCCGTCCGATGACGCACTCCAGTATGTCGAGGAGCAACTACGTGGCATGGTCCATTTCATCGAGGACCAGGCCCATGTGAAGATTACGGACGACATGCTTGCAAACGTGCAGGCGCAAAGCCGGTATGCCCACGAATCCTTTTCCCAGTACATGCGGTTGGCGGGAGACCGGTATGTGCCGACTGACGTGACTAGCGGCATGTATGAAGTGTTGCTTGGCCATATGATGCTCGGCACCAAGGAGACCGCCCAGTACTATTCATTGCTTGCCCAGGATTATCTGCGGGGTAAGCCGGATACCGGGCTCAGGTTGCTTTGGATTCATGCGATTCCTTTCAGCCAGGCGCCGGTGCGGGAGCTGCTGAACTATACGGAAAAGGCGCATATCGTTTCGGTCGACTTGGCTCATGACTGGATGATGATGCCGGTCGACCCGGCCAAACCGTATGAAACCATGGCTCGCCGTATGGTCTATTGCGGTTTCAACGGAGCGGCCAGACGCAGGATTGAAATGGACCTTGCTCTTGCCGACATGGTCAAACCACATGGCGCCATCATGTTCAATCACTGGGGGTGCAAGATGACCCTCGGCGCTTCCGCTTTGGTCAAGCAGGCATTGGAAGAAAAGGGGATTCCCGTCCTGTTGCTCGATGGCGATGGCGCGGATATGCGCAACCAGAGCGACGGGCAGACCGAGACTCGCCTGGGGGCGTTTTTGGAGATGCTGGAGGCAAGACGGTGATCAGCTACGTATGCAAATATACTCCGACCGAACTGTTTGCCGGTTTCGGCGAGCAGTGTGTCCCCTTGGAGACCATGCGCCGGGATTATCCCCTTGCGGACAAGTACGGCCACCAGAACATCTGTGGATTCGGCAAGTCCGTCATTGAGGCCGTGTATCGGGGCGAGGTAAGCGAACTGGTGTTGACCAACTGCTGCGATGTCATGCGCCGTGTCTATGACATCGCCAGAAACAGCGGCACATGCAAGTTCGTCTATTTTCTGGATTTGCCCCATGCGGACAACGACTGCGCGAAGGAGCGTTTTGGCAAAAGCCTCGCACAGCTAAAGGACGCATACGCCGCCTATTCGGGAAAACCGTTTGACTTGGATGCATGTCTTGCGGCGTTCAGGAAGCCGCAGGTTTTCTCTGGACGCTATATCGGCATCATCGGCGCCCGGGTGAATCCGGAGCTTGAAGCGTACATCGCCACCAAGGTTGGCGAGAAGGTCGTCAACCATACCTGCATCGGAACACGCAATGTGCCGGTTCCTTCTGGCGCCGGCTTTTGGACTGCTTATGCATCCCGCTTGCTGGAGCAGGTTCCCTGCAGACGCATGGGCAACCTTGCCGGACGTTCCGTCCTGTACACCGACCCACGCCTCAAGGGTATTGTCTATCATTCCATCAAATTCTGTGATTTCGCCCAGTCGGAATTTCCCGAGCAGAAGGACAACATCACGGTACCGTATGTGCAGGTCCAGACTGACTTCACCCAGCAGAGCGAGGGCCAGCTTTCGACACGTCTGGAAGCATTCCGTGAAACGATATCCGTACAGGAGCATACCAAACCTATGAGTGACCAATCGAAACCGTTTGTCGCTGGCATTGATAGCGGCTCCACGTCGACGGACGTGGTGATCATGGACCGTTCAAAAACGATTGTCGCTTCGATGATCATCCCGACTGGAGGAGGTGCCCAGAAAAGTGCGGACGAGTGTCTGAAGCAGGCACTCGCGCAGGCGCATCTCTCCATGGACCAGATTGGGGGTATTGTTGCCACCGGCTATGGGCGGGACTATCTGCAACACAAGGAAGAGGCGGTCACCGAGATTTCCTGCCATGCCCGTGGCGCGTGGTTCCTGGATCCTTCGGTGCGTACCGTCATCGATATCGGCGGCCAGGATTCGAAGGTCATCAAGATTGATGGCAAAGGGCAGGTGGTGAACTTCGCCATGAACGACAAATGTGCTGCGGGTACAGGAAAATTCCTGGAAGCCATGGCCCGCACGCTGGATCTTTCGCTTTCCCAGCTTGCCGTTCTCGGCGAAACCTGCACGGAAAAACTGACAATCAGCAGCATGTGTACCGTCTTTGCCGAGAGCGAAGTGGTTTCTTTGGTCGCCCAGAACAAATCGGTCGGAGATATCGTCCATGCCCTTGACCGTTCGGTAGCCAACAAGGTCGCCGCCCTCGTCGGCCGTGTCGGCCTGGAGGAGAAATGCATGATTACCGGTGGTGTTTCCCTGAACAAGGGGGTGGTGAAGGCTATCAACGAAAAGCTTGGCATCAAGCTGGTCGTCCTGCCCGAAGCCCAGATCTGTGGGGCTATCGGAGCTGCATTGTTCGCCCTTGATTGATTGTATTTGTCGGTAGTTCGGAGTAAGGTTGGGGACATGGGTACTGTGCTCTATCAGATTGTGATCCAGCCTTTGGTGGTCATGCTGGAGTTCTTCTATGAACTGTTCTTCGAGGTGCTCCACAGTAAAGGGATTGCCGTCATCGGCCTTTCCTTTGTGGTAACGTTACTGACGCTTCCGCTTTACATGATTGCCGAGAGCTGGCAGGAAATTGAACGGCAGAAACAGGCCGCCATGGCCGGCAAGATCAGCCGGATCAAGAGAGCTTTCAAGGGTGACGAGCAGTACATGATGCTTTCGGCCTACTACCGTGAGGAACGATACAAGCCCATCTATGCCCTCCGATCCTCCTTCAGCCTGCTGGTGCAGATTCCTTTCTTTATCGCCGCCTATCATTACCTGTCGAATCTTGGTACGTTGCGTGGGTACTCCTTCCTGTTCATCAAGGATTTCGGTGCTCCGGACGCAATGTTCCATATTGGCTCGTTTCCCGTCAACGTGCTGCCGATTGCCATGACCGTCATCAACTGTGTTGCCGGCTATATCTATTCGAAAGGGCATCCCCGCCGGGAAAAAATCCAGATATATCTTTGTGCGTTGGTATTTCTGGCGCTCCTGTATACGTCACCTGCAGGACTGGTGCTTTACTGGACGATGAACAATGTCCTGAGCCTAGTGAAGAATATTTTCTACAAGATTAGGAAGCCAGGACGAATCCTGTATATCGGTCTTTGTCTCTTCTCGTTGATGGCGTTGCTTGCAGGGCTTGGGGTGATGCGCCATGCCAAGCCGATGGTTCGCTTCGGCTTGATTGCCATGGGACTTTTCCTTCCCTTTGTTCCGTTCGTGGTCACATGGCTTCGTTCCTTCAATGAAACACATTTCCTCGCTTTGGATGACGAACCGAAGACCCGCTTGCTGGTATTTCTCTGTGCCGCGCTCGGGTTGGCTGTGCTTGCCGGTCTTTTTATTCCAGCTACGTTGATGGCATCGGAGCCTGAGCAGTACTGCTATGTGGACAGCTATACCAGTCCGTTGGTATTTATCGCCTATCCCCTGTTGCAGGCAATCGGGTTGTTTCTTTTCTGGCCGGGGTGCTTCTACGCGCTCTTCGGCAAGCGAGTGAAGAAAGAGTTTGCCATCATTTGGACGCTGTTGCTTTGCTGGGCGCTGGTCAACGCCTTGGCCTTCTCCGGTTCCTATGGTCCGATTGAGCCGACTATGCTGTTCATGGAACCACAGACATTCAAGCCGACCATGGGGCAGTTCTTTGGTCAGTTTGCCTGTACGGTGCTTGTCGGCGCAGTGGTACTCCTGGTCTTTGAGAAGCGGGCAACTCTGATGGGTCCGATTCTTGCCATCGTGCTTTTTGCCCTTGCCGCCATGGGGGGAAAGGACGTGGTTGCCGTCTATTCTGCGTATACGCATATGGAGAAACCGCAGGACTTGGCGGAACCAGAGCCGGTGTTCCATCTTTCCCAAACGGGAAAGAACGTGATCGTGCTGATGCAGGACCGCATGTACAGCCCGATGGTGGAGCCGATTCTCGCGGAGCATCCCGAGTTGAAGAGCCAATTCGATGGGTTCGTCTTCTATCCGAATACGGCTTCCTTTGGCAAGTACACGATGATTGGCACTCCAGGGCTGTTCGGTGGCTATGACTATACGCCGTTTGAGATGAACCGGAGGACTGGCAAGACGCTGCAACAGAAGCATAATGAAGCGTTGCTTACCATGCCGGTCCTGTTCCACCAGAACGGATGGAACGTTTCGGTGTCCGACCTGCCCTACGAGAACTACCTGCAGCAACCGGTGACGGACATGTATGCCGGTTACCCGTATGTGGACAGGGTGAAGACGCATGGTGTCTATTCGAAGCATTGGTATGCGGTCAACGGCGTGGCTCCTTCCCCGTATACCAGTTTCATGATCAAACGCAATCTTGTGTTTTTCAGCATCTTCAAGATGGTGCCGCCGATTCTGAGGAGGGCGGTCTATCACAAGAAATACTGGCTTTCCTCCAATCCGTATGACGATACGGCAAAGTTCGTGGACAACTACTCCGAACTGGACCTGCTTCCCGAGTTGACCGATTTCTCCAGTGATGCTGATTCCTTGGTCGTGCTGGACAACGAGGCTACCCACGAGGCGATTTATTTGATGGGGCCTGAGTATCGGAAGGCCGGAAACAATGAGCCTGACTCGAAGTGGAGCAAGGAACCACAATACACCTCCATGACTGGAGTCATGTATCGCCTGGGCGAGTTCTTCCAGTATCTGAAGGACAACGGCGTGTATGACAATACCCGCATCATCATTGTCAGCGACCATGGTATGGGCTTTGATTCCGGCCTTTTTACCCCAACCAAAGGCGTAAGCCTCACCAAGGACTGCTTTGTGGCGACCCTGCTGGTGAAGGATTTTGCAAGCCATGGCGCAATTCGGGAGGATGATGCCTTCATGACCAACGCGGATACTCCCGCCTTGGCCTCCGAGGGCCTGATTGCAGATGCCAGAAATCCGTTTACCCAGAATCCGCTCAAGGTTGAGGACAAGAATGCCTGGATGAAACTGGTGGATGCTCCTGCGGAAGCCACCCGTATCCGTAAGAACAGCGAATTCTCAATTGCCCCGTCAGAGTGGTTCACCGTGAAGGACGACATCTACAATCCTGCAAACTGGGCAAGGTATACCGGGCCTCTGCCCGAAGCAACACATGTGGACTATTGATGGAGAATTGGAGTGTTTAGCTGTTTACTTCTTCAACTGTCCGATATTCGATTCGACGTCCTTCATTGAAGTGAAAGTCGTTGAATCCAGGTTTGGTGAATTCCTCGGTTTGTTCATCCTTGAGCATGGTTCCAGGATGGAAGAGAAATTCTACGGGGCGATGATGTCTGTCACCAGCTTTGAGAAAATCGGGAATCATCACCCTGATTCGTGTCGTATCCATATGCCCGCTGAAACAGACGCCGCAGAGATAGGTCGCGGGTATTCGTATCTTTTGCAACACATGCTTCACATGACGGGAGTAGTGGTTGAGTATCATGCATTTCACCAGATTGACGGGCCGAAGCGTGCGATAGAGACTGGGATGTTTCCCATAAAAGCGTATTGGGTCCTCGGAGTTGCGGATATAGTCGACACCGTAGTTGTGTTGCTTGATGACGTCGATCAAGGCGTCAAACACGATAGGAATCATATGGGGGTGCTGATGGCTGTCTAGCCGCAAATGTTTTGGGTCGGCAATTCCTAGCAGTATCGCCTTTTCAATCTGGGCATTGATTTCCATTGCAAGCTGTTTCCTGATGTGATTCCGTTTCACGGGGTTGCATGACCAAAGCACTAGTTGCCGCCAACTGACATGGAAGAGTCCTTTGTCATCCACCAGATCCTTTACCTCTTCTTTCTTTGCGCAGGGATAGCCTTCCATGAAGTTCAGGTGGATGGAAGCACGGACAGGATGTGGAAATTTTGCGTCCCTCAAACGTTTGACCGCCTCAGGGGCGCGGCGCATGTTGACCATGATGCTGATGCCATCCAGCTTTCCTTTGTGGCACAGGGCGAGGATGTCGTTATCCGAATGTTCGGAGAGTGCATAGTCGTCCGCATGGAAATCAATGCCGGTCATTCGATTGTCCTTCCAACGATGTATTGGGGTCTCTGTTTCACTTCATCATAAATCTGGGCGATATACATACCGATAATTCCAAGACTGAACATGATGCAGCCGAATCCAAGACACATGATGAAGAGCAACGAGGGATAGCCGGAGATTGCATTTCCTTTAATCCAACTGTAGAGAGCGTCAATGCCAAAAGCGATACCAACCAACGAGAAGAGGATTCCCAGCGTGGTCACGATTTGCAATGGGGAATAACTGAAGCAAAGCACGTTGTTGATGGCATAGCGGACCAAGGCTTTTGAAGACCATTTTGTAGTACCGGAAGCCCGCTCTTGTACTTCATAATACACCGTCGTCTTGTTGAATCCGACCCAGAAGGAGAGGGCCCGGAAGAACGTGTTCCGTTCCTTGAGACTGGCGAGCGTGTCGATTGCCTTCCTGTCGAGCAGTTTGAAGTCGGAAGAGTTACGCATGTCCATACCAACTGCCTTGCTGATCCGGTCGTAGAAGATTTTGGTCATCAGTTTGTGTATGAGGCCTTCCTTCCCGCGGTCGGTTTTTACTCCTTCAACCACTTCGTAACCGGCCTTCCACTGCTTGTACATGTCGATGATGGTTTTAGGTGGATGTTGCAGGTCGGCATCCATGATGACGGCACAGTCTCCAGTAGCGTTTCTTAGGCCGGCAAACAAAGCGGCCTCCTTGCCAAAATTTCGGGAGAAAGAGATGCATTTGACCCGTCTGTCTTGGGAGTGGATTTCCTTGATTTTGGCAAATGTCTTATCCTTGGACCCATCGTCCACGAACATCAGCTCGAAATCTGCTTTGGGAAGTTCTTTGAACACATCGACAATGGCCTTGTGGAAAGGTTCGATGTTGGCTTCTTCGTTGAAACAGGGAACAATTAAAGAAACAAGATTCATAGAAAATCACCTTTTTCTGAAAATAACTAGGAAACTTAGCAAGAAGTTCATCGCGCTCACTGCGAATTCATCAATGATCTTGGCAAGCAGTTCATTGCTTTTGAACAACGTCACCAGCACGTACATGATGGCGATATCCAAGAGACCGGAAAGAAGGCGGGAACTGTAGAACATCCAGAGTTCCCTCCAAATTGCTTTCCGCCCATGCTCATGGGAGTCAAAGACGTAGAGTTTGTTGGTTATGTAGGCGAACAGGACACTGAGAAACCATGCGAGAGCTGTGGAAATAGAAACGACAATCCCCGTTTTGCGACAAAGCAGGTAGACTGCAACGTTCATTATTGTTGTAAGCACTCCCCAGAAACAGAAATGGATGATTTTTCTACAGGTATCTGAATGCGGCCACATCTCCATACGTGTTCGTATGGATTCTTTCATGGCTCCTGACATATAGGCTTTTTCCCATTCTTCTCTATAGATGTCTTAATCACAGTAAAATCATAGACTCTCCCTAAGGAATATGCAATGCCAGTTTTATGGAAAGACCCCTAAAAAGAAAACCTGATGTGAAAGACAAACATACTTTTTGCCCTTATGCGAAAAGGCATCACATAAAAACCGCGAGACCTCGGATACATGCGATTGAAACGCACATGCACCTTGACAAAGGAAAAATATTGACTTAGCGATATTGGCGTGAAAGGGTAGTATGGAAGGCAGCAAAGTGAAGGCGCGCAATATGGAAATAAAGAGGGATGCTTCATTGGACGATAACTTGGTTTGTGGATGGTACGCATATGTTCAGAGACACCGTTGGCAAACACGTTTCTTTCTGGTGCTCGCCCTGTTTGTCTATGGTGTGATGCTGTTCCAGGGAAACATCGGGGTCGACACGGAAGAATACATGGCTGTCCAGCGGTTTATCAATTGGAAGCGAATCGGTCGTTTCGGGTTGGTCTTCTTGCAGAAAATCTTCTGGATTGACCAGTTCAATCCATATGCATCCTATTTTGTCGGTTTGCTGTTCTTGTGGTTGAGTGCAACAATCTGGTGCTATTTCCTCGAGGTCGTCGCGGGAAAGCCACTTCCAGAATATGCCAGCTGGTTGTTTGGTTCATTCTATCTCGCCAATGCTGCATTTGTGGACCAGATGTACTATTCAGTACAGTGTGCGGAGACGTCTTTCATTCTTTGTCTGTCTCCTTTTGCTGTTCTCTGGTTCTGTCGGTCATTGCTTGGCAGACGGTGGAATTGGTTCCTGCTTTCCTGCTTGCTGTTTGTTTTCCTGATTTCCGTCTACCAAGGCATCGTGATGATGCTTGTCGGAGGCATTTTGGTTTTCTTTTTATTCATTCGGGAATGGAAACCGATGGATGCACGCCAAGAATGGTCTTTTGCCATTCTTGCCATGTTGGGTCTTGGCGCATCACTTCTGTGTTATTCCATCCTCAATATGCTTATTCAGAAATGGGTGTTTCAAATTCCTTCCACTGATTTTTTGTTCAACCGAGTGGAAAGGGCCGTGGAGAACCCTTTGAAGGGTATTGTTCGGTACGCCTACATGTTGGAGTTTGGCAGCAGCAAGCTTGCTTCATTGCTTTTTGACCCGTATATTGCCGCCCATTCCTCTACGGGATGGGGTTCTGTGGCAACCATCCATCGCGACTTGTATGGTATGGCCAACTGGATGTATGCGCCGATGGTGTTGCTTTTCTGGGTGCTTGCGTTCCAGAAGCAGAACAGAAAGTCCGTTGTATGGGTACTAGCAGTTATCTGCCTTCCTTTGACAGTGCTGATATTCCCGTTTGTAGCTCGTGAGGCGGTACGTAACAGGGTTCAATCCGTTGTTCCTCTTGTGATGGGGGCCATAGCCATCTGGCTTCTTGTTCACACTTCCCGCCGATGGTCGATTCTCCTTGCCGTCATAGGATTTGCCGACACATGGGTTATGGCTCAACAAAATGCCGTATTGCTCTATTCAAACCAACGGCAATACCAAGCTGAAGTAGCTTTTATCAGGGAGCTTGATGCTGATATCAAGAATACTGTCAAGGATGATGTGCATGCAAAGCCTCTTTTGATTGCAGGAAAGAAGGAGTATGAATTCGACCAGAATTTCATTCGTTTGCGTTCTTCGATTTTCCGTTCCCAAAACCCGTATGAGACTTCCTCCCGAGGCACTGCCTTCATGCGGGTTCACGGACTTTCCTATCAGGGGATAGATGTGCAATTTATCCAACCTGCCGATATGGATGAGTTCATTTCCATTTTTGAATCCATGCCAGCATATCCAAACAAGGGGTATATAAAAGAACTTCCTGATTGCATTCTCGTGAAACTTAAGGATGGACCTTACCTCCTAGATCCCATTTTCCTCTAATACCAAGAATTCCTTTTTCTTATTTCCAAAGGACCGGAGAAGTACAAAATCAGAAAGCACCATAAAACCATAATAGACCTTGTCTTGGCTTTGATGTGTCATGTAATTCAAATCAGGAAAATGAATTAGTAAGATTGTGAAAAAACTTGGGGAAAAGGCTTTCCTTTTTCCCCTTTGTGCTATATAAATTGCTTGTTTCGCTTTTACGGAACAGAGACTTTATATGCCCTTGAGGGCAGGGACAAAGATAACAAGACACGGCTACCCGGAAAGGGCCCGTACTGAATGCAGAGAAGGCAGAAGACAATGCAGAACGAAACCAACCGCTATTATCTTGATCACCAGAATCAGACAGAGTCGAATGCGAGAACCTATCCAAGGAAATTCCCGGTATCGCTCAAGAGGGCAAAGGGTTCTTGGGTTGAGGATGTGGAAGGCAACAGGTACCTCGACTTCCTGTGTGGAGCCGGCACCTTGGTCCTTGGCCATAATGATGATGAAGTGAACAAGGCGATGGTGGAGATGATTCAGTCTGATGCTCCGCTGCATACGCTTGATTTGACCACTCCGACCAAAGATGAGTTTGTCCAGACGTTGTTCAGTCTGCTTCCCGCGCCCCTGAAAGGGCATGCGAAGGTGCAGTTCTGCTCCCCAAGCGGAACAGATGCCACCGATGCCGCCATCAAGCTTTGCAAGACCGCTACCGGCCGTTCATCCGTCATCGCTTTCAGCGGTGCGTTCCATGGGATGGGCCATGGCGCTCTTTCCCTGACAGGAAACCTTGGCGAGAAGAGCCCGATTTCCAACCTGATGCCGGGTGTGCAGTTCATGCCGTATCCCTATGTCTACCGCGATCCCTTCGGAGCCGGAAGCGACGAGGGTTGCATCAATGCCTGTTGCAACTATTTCGAGTCCATGCTGAAAGATCCCGAAAGTGGTGTTCCCAAGCCAGCCGCGGTCATTCTCGAGGCGATCCAAGGCGAGGGTGGCGCGATTCCCGCTCCCGCCAAGTTCCTGCAGACGGTCCGCCGTGTGACCAAGGAACTGGGGATTCCGATGATCTGCGATGAAGTCCAGGCCGGCATGGGACGTTCGGGCAAGTTCTTCGCGTTCAGTTACGGAGACATCTGTCCGGATGTGATTACGATGAGCAAGGGAATCGGTGGTTCGTTGCCGTTGTCTGTAGTGGTCTATGACGAGAAACTCGACCAGTGGAAGCCTGGGGCACATACCGGCACGTTCCGTGGCGACCAGCTTGCCATGAAAGCCGGCACCATTGTCATGCGCCGCGTCTCGGATCCGAAGTTCCTTGCCGATGTTGCCAGAAAGGGCGATTACATCATGGCTTCCATCGAAGCAATGAAGTCCACGTATCCTGTCATCGGCAATGTCCGTGGCCGTGGCTTGATGATTGGTATCGAGTTCATCAATCCCAACGGACCAAAGGATTTGAACGGCACTCCGCTGTACGATGGTTCCATCGCGGCAAAAGTGCAGCAGGGTTGCTTCCTTCGCAAGGTCATCATGGAGCGTGGCGGTCGCGACGGCGCCACGATGCGCTGTCTGGGTGCGCTGAACGTCTCCATGGACGAGATTGACACCATGCTGAAGGCTTTTGAAGAGGCTGTCTCCGAGGTAAACGCCGATGTCTGTGGCAAATAAGGACGCAATCCTGCTTTCCGAGGAGACGGAAAGCCAGATCGAATACAAGCGGATGGTCGAGGCCACGACGGAGGCGATTCTCCGTGGTATGCAGGGGGAAAAGGCCTATGGAGGCCTGACCCCCGACCAGCTCAAAGCCCGCATCCACCACACCATGCTTCCGGAGCATGGCAAAGGCTATGCCCAAGTGTTGAGGGAGATGGAGCAGGAGATTATTCCCGGGTTCGTCCACGTCTCCTCGACCAACTACATGGCGCACCTGCATAGCCCCGGCCTTCTGGAAAGCCTTGCCGCCGAGCAGATGATCGCTGCCTTCAACCAATCGATGGATTCCTGGGACCAGAGCCCCATCGCCACCGAGGTCGAGGTCGAGGTGGTTGGCCAGCTTTGCAAGCTGTATGGGTATGACGGGAATGCCGATGGTGCGTTCACCTCTGGTGGTTCCCAGTCCAACCTTTCCGCCATCTTCTTTGCCCGCGATTGGTACTGCAATGAGGTGCTCTCCCACGATGTGAAGAAGCTTGGCCTGCCGTCCTGCTACGCGGACTTCCGGTTGTACACGTCCGAGATCAGCCACTTCTCGATGGAGAAGAGCTGCCATCTGCTTGGACTTGGCTACCAGGCGGTCCGCAAGGTGCCGGTCGACAAGCGGTGCAAGATGGATGTGGCCAAGCTGGAGGCGATGATCAAGGAAGACGTTGCCAATGGAAAAAGGCCCTTCTGTCTTGTCGCCACCATCGGAACGACCGATTTCGGCTCGATTGATGATGTGCATGCCTTGAAGCGAATCGCCGACACGTATGGCCTGTGGCTGCATGCTGATGCCGCCTATGGCTCGGCAGCCATCCTGTCCGATACGTACAAGAGCCGTCTTGGAGATCTTTCCTTGTGCGATTCCATCACCTTGGACTTCCACAAGATGTTCCTGATCCCCATCAGCGGTAGCGCTGTGCTTGTCAAGGACAAGAAGGACCTTGCGCCTTGCATGCTCCATGCCGATTATCTGAACAGGGAGGAGGACGAAGAGGACGGTTATACCAACCTGGTTGGCAAGTCCATCCAGACGACCCGTCGCTTCGACGCCTTGAAGGTATGGGTCGCCTTCCAGACAAGGGGAAAGGATGGGTTCGCCGCCATCATCGACAAGGTGATCGGCAATGCCCGCTATGCCTATGAAACCTTGAAGAAGGATCCGGCCTACGAAGTGGTCAACGAGCCCGAACTCAGCTCGATTGTCTTCCGCCTGAAGGGAAGTGACGAACGCAACAAGCAGGTCCGGAGAAAACTTTTGCTCGCCGGCACCGTCATGGGCCAGACCGTCTACGAAGGGAAGGTCTGCCTGAAGTTCACCTTGCTCAATCCGCGTGTCAGCCACGAGCATCTTGACGAGTTGTTCGCCCTGATCAAGAAGAGCTGAACAGCAAGGCGTTTCTCGTAGCAAGAGGGCTGATGGTTTGTACTGTCGGCCTTCTTACATTTGTCTCTATGCTCTTGTTGTGCTACCATCTAGTTTCATGAAAATCATACAAATGAGCGTGGGGCCCAAGAGGGTTCCGCTTGTGGGGTATCTGCAGGATTACGTGGATGACGGTGGCATCAAGAACATCCGCCCATCGGTGGTTGTCTGCCCGGGTGGTGGTTACAGGACACGATCTTGGCGTGAGAGGGACCATGTGGCCATGCAGTTTCTGGCGGAAGGCTACAACGTCTTTATCCTGGAATATTCGGTGTTTCCCGACTGTGCCGGTCTCGAACCGTTGAAGGAGGCTTCCGACGCGCTCGTCGCCATCCGAAGCCATGCCGTCGAGTGGCTCTGTGATCCCAACCGGATCGCATTGATGGGATTCTCTGCAGGGGGACACCTGGCGGCTTCCCTTGCCTGTCTGTTTGATTTGCCGGAGATCGCCAAAGCGGACCATCTGAACCGTCCGGACGCGTTGATCCTCTGCTATCCCGTCATCACCACCAAGAAGGGCCATTGCCACCAGGGCAGTGTGGACAATATCACCGGTGGGGATGGGAAGCTGATGCGGTTGTTGTCCTTGGAAGACCAGGTGACCGACAACCACCCGCCGACCTTCATCTGGCATACGGTTGAGGATGCCTCGGTGCCGGTGGAGAACAGCCTGTGGTATGCGCAGGCCCTCCATGCCCACCACGTCTCTTTCGAGCTCCACTTGTTCCCCCATGGCAGGCATGGCCTTTCGACCTGCGACGACGAGGTGAACACGCCAGACGAAGCCGTCCATGCATGGATCGCCCTTTGCCTGCGATGGCTGCGGGACCAGTTTGATTACGGTCTTGGCGGCTGATTGCCGGGCGCGCCCTATTGGTTACAGGGCCCTGACGATTCCATCAGCAGCTCTCAGCCCGCTCGCCCACGCGCCGGTGATGCCGCGGCTGGTGCCAGCACCATCCCCTGCGAACCAGATGTGTTCCTTCACCCTGAAGTTGTCGTCGATGTACTGGGGCTTGTTCGCGTAGAACTTGATTTCCGGATAGTACATGATGGTGGAAGGGTGAAGCACTCCCGGGACGATGGTGTCCAGGTTCTTCATGGCCTTCCAGATGTAACGGAGGATCTTGCTGGGCATGGCGAGCGAGATGTCACCGGGTGTGGCGTTGAGGGTCGGCTTGAAGTCGTAGAGATCCTGGTTGAAGGTCTCCGCCTTGCTGCGTGAGCCCATGCGGAAATCCCCGACGCGCTGCATGATCGGCTTGCCCCCGCCAAGCAATGCCGCCTGCAGGCCGAGATGCTCGGCGAACAACTGGCCGCTTGCCAGCGGCTCGGTCAGCCTGACCGTCTTCAGGATGGCGAAGTTGACCAGTCCGTTGTTGGTCTCCGTATGGGCGCTGAATGCGTGTCCATTGACGCTGAACCATTTTTCGCCGCTGGAGGTGACATAGCGTTCCTGCACGACATGGGCATTGCCGCTGTTGGTACAGAAGGTACGCACCTTTTCCGGAAAATAGAACTTCGGGTCGTAATAGTCTTTGACGATAGGGTAGTGCTCGATACGGGTCTCGATGCGCATGCCGATGTCGACGATGTTGTCGATGAAGGGGACGTCGATCTGATGCATCACGTCCTGCAGGAACTGGAAACCATGGCGGCCAGGGGCGACCAACAGGGCCTGATAACCGATTTCCCGTTTGTCGGTACGGATGATTTGCTGGCCTTGGTCCGCGCTGACCATCTTTTCCCCCAAGGAAAGGGCGACCCCTTCCTCCCGGAGCTTTTTCTGCAGCTCCTTGATCAGCAGAAGGCCGCCATCGGTCCCCAGATGGGTCTGCCTGATGGAAAGCAGGCTGCAATCCAGCTTTTGGGCGCGTTTCTGGTAGACCTCGACATTCAGCTTGTCCAGGAAATGTGGGTGGAGGAAGGAAATGACCTCGTCAAGGTAGGTGTTCGCCTCGTCCTCGTTCCAGTATTCGGTGGGGAATCCAATCGGATAGGTGAAGTTCATCTTGCAGTCATTGCGCATGCCGCCGGTCGAGTAGGGCTCCTGGTCGATCATCAGAATCGAAAGCTCCGGTCTCCGCTTCTTCAGCCCGAACGCTGCTCCCATACCGGCAGGTCCGCTGCCCACAATCACGACATCATACTGGTCCATCATCCAGCCTCCACGAGAAGCCATTATCGCAAATATGGAATAAGGGGTCAAATGAAGCCATCGCCGAGGGAAGCGTGCGTGCGGTTACCGCCGGAGAGAAGTATTGTTCCTTGCGGAATGAAAGGATATACTGGAGGCCATGGCAACCGTACAGTACATGAATGTCAAGACGGCAGCCCTCCAGTGGGGGCTGACCGAGCGCAGGGTGCGCATCCTCTGCAGTGAAGGCAGGGTCGATGGAGTGATCCGGAATGGATGGGCGTGGAATATTCCTGCCGGGACTCCGAAACCTCAGGATGGAAGGACGCTCAGGCACATCAAGAACACCAACATGCGTCCCGGAGCGGTCAACTACAAGGAACTGGATGCCCTGAAGCAGCGGCTGGCGGAAACAGATCGTGACCCTGACGAAGTATGGGCCGTGATGCGTTCCCAGCTCCCGCGCCTGGTTTCCGGCGCTTTCGCCTTCGATGGGGTGGCGGTCTCTGCCACCGATATCGAGGCTCTGTATCAGGGAACGATGGTCCCTTCCTTGGCTTTCGAGGAGACCCTGCTTGCCTTGAACTGCCGGACCATCCTGCTTCGCACCCTTGCGGTTACCGGCCTGGGGCCGATTGAAAGGGGAGCGGTGGATACTCCGTTCCTTTCCGAGCAGAAACTCAGGCTCCTGGAGCGGGATTTGCTCGCCGGTATTGATGACACGCCTTCCCTGCTCTATCGGGACGCTTCCCTGCCTGCCGGCGGATCTGACGATTGCAAGGTCTTTTCTATCGCCGCCCAGATGGCGATTCTGATGATGCAGTATGAAAAAGAGTGGCAGATGTTGCATCCGTTGGTCTGCGCGTCGTTCCTGTTCGGGGAACTGATCCGTCTCTGCCCGTTTGGCGGGCATGATGGCATGTTCGCCCTGCTTGCCATGAATCTGGAACTGCTGGCCTCCGGCTACCCGCCCGCCATCATTTCCAGCGACCAGTGCGAGGAGGTGCGCGCCGACTTGGCGTTGACCACAGGCCGTGGAAATTACCAGCGGTTGATCGGGTTCTTCGAGCACTCGCTGATCGGTTCATTGAAGGAGATGGAAGGCTAGAGCCATGTATTCCTACCTGTTTTCCCATGCGACCGTCATCGACGGTACGGGCTCGGCCCGATATGTCGCCGATGTCGCGCTGGACGGCGACCGGATTGCCGCCATCGGTTCACTTGATGCCGCCAAGGCGGGGCGGGTGGTGGATGCCAGGGGGATGTTCCTGACTCCGGGGTTCATCGATATCCACGCCCATAGCGAGCTGATGGCGCTCCGCGACCCGGCCATGCGGGCGAAGGTCCAGCAGGGCATCACCACCGATGTTTCCGGCAACTGCGGTATCGGCCCGTTCCCCTGCAAAGCAGACGATGCCACGATCAAGTCCCTGACCCAGGATATCCTCGGCCAGTGGAATGGCCACTATTGGCAAAGCTTCAAGGACTATACGGATGCGCTACGCCTGCACGGTACCGGTTGCAACATGGCCTTCCTGGCAAGCCATAGCGCGCTTCGCTGCGCCGCCATGTCCGGCAATCCGAACAGGGCGGCGACCGACAGCGAGATCCAGAGCATGTGCGCCCTGCTTGCCGAGTGCTTCAACCAAGGCTGCATCGGTTTCTCCTCGGGTTTGTACTATGCCCCATGCATGTATGCGGAGGCAAAGGAATTGAAGGCGTTGTTGCTGACTACCCGCTTCCATGGCGGGTTTTTCGCCGTCCACCATCGCTGTGAGGGGGATTCCGTGCTGGAGAGCCTGAAAGAGGTGCTGGATCTTGCACGGCAGAGCGGTGTGCGCCTTGAAGTGAGCCACCTGAAGGCGCTCGGTCCCCAGAACCAGCACAAGGTGAAGAAGATGCTCTCCCTGTTGGAAGACGCGCAGAAAGAGGGTGTCGACGTCCACTTCGACCAGTATCCGTATACGTATGGGTCTACCAGTTTGTTCAGTCTGCTTCCTCCCGCCTATCTGAAGCTTGAGCGGAGCGAGCTGCAAGAACACCTGAAGAACCCTTCCGTCCGTGCGGCAATCAGGGAGGAGATGGTCCATCCAGTCGGATGGGACTCGATCTATGAGACTGCTGGATGGGACCAGATTACCGTTCTGGTTTTGGAAAGCCATCCGGAATATGAGATGCGGACCATCGCCCAGATCGCAGAGGAGAAGGATGTTGATCCATTTGACTGTTTCTTCGATCTATTGGCGGGAGAGACGGGAACCGCGTTGATGGCCGACGTGACCCAGTCGGAGAAATCCTTGGTCGAGATCATGCAGCATCCGATGATGTGCTTCGGCACCGATGCACTGTATGCAGGCTCCCTCTGCCATCCCCGGTCCTACAATGCCGCCGTGCACCTTCTTGACCGCTATGGACGGCAGCTGAAGGTGGTGGCTTGGGAACAACTGGTCCGGCGCATGACCGGCGAGACGGCCCTCCGGCTCCGCATGCATGATCGCGGTACCATCGCGGTCGGGAAGAAAGCCGACTTGGTCTTGTTCAATCCCCTGACCATCAGGGATACCAGCACCCTCCAGCATCCGGATTCCACGCCAATCGGCCTCCATATGGTGTTCGTCAATGGCGTGCTGGCCGCGGAAGAGGGAATCGCCACGGGTACGGCCAGCGGACAGTTGTTGCTTTCTCTCTAGCGCCGATGGCGTCCGTTACTCCTCGTACCGGCGCAGGAATTGCTTGGTTCGTGGATTCTTGGGATTGCCAAAGACCTCGTGCGGGCTGCCTTGCTCGACGATGACACCGCCATCCATGAAGATGACCTGGTCGCTGATATCCCGGGCGAAACTCATCTCATGGGTCACGACCACCATGGTCATCTTCTCCTTTGCCAGATCCTTGATGACCTTGAGGATTTCCCCGGTGAGCTCGGGGTCCAGGGCGCTGGTAGGCTCGTCAAAGCAGAGTACGGTAGGTTCCAGAGCCAAGGCTCTCGCGATTGAGACGCGCTGCTGCTGGCCGCCGGAAAGCTGGCAGGGATAGGCGTCGGCCTTGTCCTCCAACCCCATCTTCTTCAGCAGCTCACGCGCCTTTTCCTCGGCTTCTTCCTTCTTTCTCCTGAGCACGAAGCGTTGCGCTTCGGTGATGTTGGTCATGACCGAGAAATGCGGGAAAAGGTTGAAGTTCTGGAATACGAGGCCGCAGGAGAGCCGGATTTCCCTGAGTTGTTCCTTGGGCGCATATTCCACTTTGCCGTCGCTGCCGGTATGGACCAGATTGCGGCCGCAGATGTCGATCTCGCCGCCGGTGACTGTCTCGAGGTGGGTGATGCAGCGCAGCAGCGTGCTTTTCCCGCTTCCGGAGGGGCCGATGATGGAAAGGACCTGGCCACGCTCGACATTGAAGGAGATGTCCTTCAGGACCTCAAGCTCTCCGAACCGTTTCTTCAGGTGGCTGACGCTGATGATGGTATCCATGCTTCTCCTCCTCCTCAGTTGTAATAGTTCATCCGTTTCTCGATCCAGTCGAAGAACTTCGACACGGCGCCGTTCATGATGAAGTAGAAGACGCCGGCGATGAAGATTGGAGCGGTGGAGAACTGGCGGGCCGAGGCGTTCTGCGCAAGGCGGAACAGTTCGGCCACTCCGATGGTCTGGGCAAGCGCGGTGTCCTTGACCAGAGTGATGACCTCGCCTGCGAGGGCCGGAAGAATCCGTTTGAAGACCTGCGGGAGGATGATGCGGAAGAAGGTATGGGTGCGGGAGAAGCCAAGCACCTGGCTTGCCTCGTATTGTCCTTTTGGAATGCTCTGGAAGCCGGAGCGGTAAATCTCGGCGAAATACGCGGCGTAGTTGATCGCGAAGGCGATGATGACGGCAGTGAAACGGTCATAGGAGGCGCGAAACAGATAATAGGGGGCGAAGTAGACGAAAATCAGCTGCAGGATGAGCGGGGTGCCGCGCATGATCATGATATAGATGTTGACCAAGCCGCTGACCAGTTTGTTCTTGGACATACGTCCCTTGGCGATCAGAAAAGCGAGGGGGAGTGCGAAGATCAAAGTCAGAAAGAAAATCTCCAGCGTGGTGACTGTCGCCTCCAGCATCTGCAGTAGCATTTGTCCCATAACACGGTCCTTCTAGAAAAACTTCCCTCAGTCTACCCGATTGAGGGATTCCTGTCAGCAAAGAAGAGCTCAAGAGCAAAAGAAAAGCACCCAAGGCAGGCGCCCGGGTGCTTGGAGATCACGTGTCAGGGTTATTTGCCGATGACGGTGATGTCGGCGCCGAACCACTTCTCGGCGATTTTCGCCATTGTTCCATCCTTGGCCATGGCGATCATCTGGTCGTTGACCGCGTTGCGCAGGGCGACATCGCCTTTGCGGAAACCGACACCGTAGGACTCTGGGGCAAGGTTCTCGTCCAGGATGCGGAACGGCTTGCCGGAACGATTGATGTTGTCGTTCGCGACAATCAGGTCCATGACGACGCCATCGACACCGCCAGCCTCGAGATCCATCAGGGCGGTCAGATTTTCCTTATATTCGACAATCTGCTTGACGCTGTTCTTGAAATTCGGGGTATCGTCAATCGCTTCCTCGGCGGAGGAGCCGGCCTGCACGCCGATTTCCTTGCCGGCGAGGTCGGCAAGGGTCTTGACCGGGCTGTCCGCCTTGACGACCACCACCTGGGCGTTGTTGACGTAGGGGTCGGAGAACTCCATGTTGGCCTTGCGCTCGTCGGTGATGGTGAACCCGTTCCAGATGCAGTCGATCTTTCCGGTATTCAGCTCCTGCTCCTTGCTGTTCCAGTCAATCGGCTGGGGTACCAGGTCGACGCCGAGCCGGTTGCAGACCTCGCGGGCCACATCGATATCGAAGCCGACAATCTCGTTCTTCTCGTTACGGAAGCCCATCGGCGGAAAGGAATCGTCCAGACCAAGGACGAACCTCTTCGCCTCGAGTACCTTGCTCAGGCTCTGGTCTCCGGAACTTTTTGATTCCTTGGAGCCACCGGCGAACACCATGGCGCCTGCGGCGAGCAGGGCGACAAGCAAACCAGCTTTCTTCATATCTTTTTTCTCCTTCAACAGCAAAGCAATTGCTGTCGTGAGTGTAATGCAACTCTCCACTTCTTGCCTAGTGGCATCTGCATAAATATACGCTTGGTGCATATTCAGGCAATGGGAAGAAAACAAGATTGTGAAATGCGATTTCAAAGGAAACAGACACAATCCTTGTTTCTGTCAGACATCGGGAATTTGCGTGTAACTGTCAATATGGACAATAGATATGGAATCTTTTCAGCAAACTGAATGGATAAAAACATTTGATAAACGAAAATTCTGTTTTCTTGCTATAGGGCAATAACGCATTATACTGGTTATATAAAGTTCATGTGCAATGCATGATATAAGAACAAACAGGAGGTTTCTTATGAAGAAAAAAGTGTTTGCTTTGCTGGTTTCCCTGCTGGCTGTCGGTTCGATGGCTTTCGCACAGGGTAGCCAGGAGGCTGCTTCGAAAAAGGAAGACAACAGCCCGATCACCATTGAGTTCTGGACGCACGAGGATGCCAACCGCCAGGCTCTTGAGGACCGCTATATCAAGGAATTCCAGGAGACCCATCCGAACGTGACGGTCAATGTGACCCGCCAAAGCGCGGAGAAGTTGATCGAGCTGGTGGGAACCGCATTCGCAGCCGGACAAGGGCCGACCATGTTCAACCTTTCCATCAACGACGAGCGCCCGCTGATTGACAACGAGCTGGTCGCCCCGATGGACTATGCGGCTGCCGGCTACAAGGATGCGAAGGATGTCGTCGACAAGTATGCTGCCGGCTCCATCGACCCGGTCATGAAGGACGGAGAGGTCTACGGACTTCCGCTTGAGCTGACCCAGTGGGCTATTTTCCTCAACAAGAAGGTCTTCCGCGACGCCGGTCTGGATCCCGAGAAGGATTATCCCAAGACTTGGGAGGACATGGTCGAGGTCTCCAAGAAGATCGTGAAGCGTGATGGCGACGTGCTTACCCGCCGTGGCTATGACTTCCGCTACAAGTACTACCTGGAGAACAACCTTCCGATGGTCGAGCAGCTTGGTGGCGCTCTGGTCAGCGAGGACGGAAAGGAAGCGGTTGTCGGCAAGGATGCTTGGATCAAGTTCTTCCAGTTCATGAAGGATTGGGGCCCGAACGGCCAGAACCTTGGTTCTCCGACCTACACCGCAGCCCGCAAGCTGTTCAACAAGGACAACGGAGATATCGCCATGTGCTCCACTGGTCTGTACCAAGAAGCCAGAATCCTCCACGACAACCCGGACTTCTACAACTCTGGCGAGTGGATGGTCGTTCCGTATCCGAAGTTCAAGGATGCCGTCAAGTACGTGCCTTCCAACTACTATGGCCACTACTATATGGTCAACGCTTCTGCCGATGCCCGCACCCGCAAGGCTGCTTGGGAGCTGATCGGCTACATGCTGAGCCATGGCGACGAGTATTTGGACAAGGTCGGTCTGGTGCAGCCCTCCAAGGCTCTGTTCGAGAGCGAGACCTTCAAGAAGGCTCCGTACAGCGATGTCTTCCAGAGCCAGCTGGAGCAGGGCCACATCGTCTACTATGGCGCCAACTCCACCGCGATCCAGTCTGCGCTGGACACCGCCGTCAAGTCGGTCATGCTGCAGGGCGTCTCTCCTGAAGACGCGTACAAGCAGCTGAAGCAGACGGTCCAGGAACTGATCGACGAGCAGTAATTCGTCCTTGATGGGGCCGCCCTCTGCGGGTGGCCCCTGTTTCCTTTGTTTCCCGTTTTCCTTTCGACCAGTATTTCATAACGGTGGTACGCTTTTATGAGCAAGACAAAACACTACAGTATCGAACGGAAGCAGGCCCGCTGGGGTTTCCTATTCACGGTTCCCTGCCTTCTGTTCTTCGCCATTTTCAGTTTCTACCCGATCATCAACGCATTCTTCACAAGCCTTACCAACCGGGATGTGTTGAAGAAATCTTGGAAATTCATCGGATTTGAAAACTACACATACCTGTTCTTTCCTGACAAATATGGCACCAACGGTGGTTTTACCCTGTGGAACTCCCTGCGCGCCTCTTTGACCTTCACCATGGGGACCTTCATTCCGATGGTGGTGATCAGCCTGATCCTTGCGGTATTGCTCTCCCAGCTCCGCAGTACCCGCCAGAAGGGCTTCTTCCAGATTTCCTACTACATGCCCGCCGTCCTTTCCAGCGTTGTCGCGGCATCGATCTGGATGATCCTGTTTGACCCGCGCGGTCTGGTGAACCAGCTCTCCAACTGGGTGATGCACACCGAAGGGCGCGACTTCCAGTGGCTGACCGACAACACGATGCTGCAGGTTTCCACGATGATCGTCTATTTCTGGAAATACATCGGCTACTTCGTCATCCTGTTCATTACCGGACTGGCTTCGATTCCTCCCACCATCTACGAGGCCGCCATCGTCGACGGCTCGACTCGCTGGCACACGTTCTGGAAGATCACTCTTCCGCTTCTGAAGCCCACCATCGTCCTGGTTTCCATCATGGCCATGCTGCAATGTCTGAAGACCTTCAGCACCCAGTACATGTTCGTGCAGAACGGTGCGGCAAGGCAACCGATCGACGTCATCACCATGAACATCTACTATACCGGCATCCGCATGCGCAAGATCGGTCGTGCGTCTGCCATGTCCATCGTCCTCTTCGTGATCATGCTGTTGCTCACCTATGTGCAGTTCGCTCTCTCGAAGACCGATGAAGTGGACTATTGAGGAGGTGCGCCATGGCTAGCAATACCTATACGGGAAAAATCTCCGTCATGGAGGTGGTCGTCTGGATTCTCCTGATCATGGTGGTCTGCTTCACGCTGGCTCCCATACTCTTCATGTTCGTCGCCTCGTTCATGGACGCGAAACAGATCATGAGCATGCCGTTCAACTGGATTCCTTCGAAGTCGTATTTCACCAGTGCGGATCGGACGTTCTTCACCAACTTCCACAAGGCAATCTGGGGCAACAACAACAGCTTCTCCTTCCCGCGCAACATCGTGAACTCGCTGGTGGTCGCCATCACCGACTCGGTCACCACCGTCCTGCTTGCCTCCCTTGCCGGCTACGGAATCGCCAAGTTCAAGTTCAAGGGCCGCAACTTCGTCTTCATGTCGATCATGGCGACGATGATGATTCCGTTCGAGGCCATCATGATTCCTCTGTACATGGTCGCCAGCGGCATGCGCATGATCAACACCTATCAGGGCCTGATCGTTCCTTTCATGGTGAGCGCCTTCGGCGTCTTCCAGATGCGGCAGTATCTGATCACCTTCCCCAGCGAGTATCTTGATGCCGCTCGTGTCGATGGACTGAACGAGTTCCGCATCTACTCGCGCATCGTGCTTCCCAACTGTACCCCGGTCGTCGCGACGCTGGGAATTTTGAGCTTCCGCAACCAGTGGGACAACCTGCTCTGGCCGCTCCTTGTCGCCCAGAGCGAGAAGATGAAGACCATCCCCCAGTACATCACCAAGTTCAGCGAGGAGAAGCAGACGGACGAAGGAGCCATGATGGCATGTGCCTTCATCGCCTCCATCCCGATGTTCCTGCTCTTCGCCTGCCTTTCCAAGTACTTCATCGGCGGTGCCGCCGTCTATGAGTCCCGAAAGGGTTGATACTCCATTTTTGCATGGTTTTTCTTTGCCGCCTTTCCCCTATGGAAGGGCGGCTCTTCATATACACGCAAATGCCGCGCTTTTGCCATTTGTGGATGGCTGTGATATGCTTGAGGCATGCAGACCCTAGGACAAAAAATCACGACGTCGTACAGCTCCTTCGAGACGATCCGGAAGGAAGGGTACCTGTACGTGGACAAGACCGCGTACCTGTATCGCCTCGTGACGGGGTCGGACATGTATTTCCTCTCCCGTCCCCGCCGTTTCGGGAAGTCCCTGACGGTCTCCACGTTGGAGGCGGTCTTCCAGGGCAGGAGGGAGCTGTTCAAGGGGCTCGCCATCGATGCTCTGGACTACGACTGGAAGACCTACCCTATCATCCATATCGACTTTGGGGACTGTCCGTTTGACACGCCGAAGGAGCTGGACAGCTGGCTCTGCGACCTTGTGCTGCGGATCGCCAAGGGGAACGGGGTCGTCGTGGAGGGGATGCGGAACTCGGCCGTCCTGTTCGCCAATCTTCTTGAGGCTCTGTCCAGCCGGGAAGGGAAGGTCGTGGTGCTGGTCGACGAGTACGACAAGGTGCTGTCGGACAACGTCTTCTCCCCCGAGGTAGAGAAGTTGCGGCAGGTGCTGGGGAACTTCTACCAGGTG
>JAQYHB010000003.1 GCA_028722305.1 Spirochaetales bacterium | reverse complement strand
GCACAGGGCGCGGAACGCGCTGTCGTAGGAGGCGTTCATGTCCATGGCCACCGCCTCGAGCCCGTCCAGCCATCTCTTTCCCACGTAACGGGCGAAGCGCTCCACCGCGCCCATGTCCTTGCCCTCGCAGCACCACAGCACCTCAGCAGGTGGATGCGCCCCAGCACCGGCAGCCCCTGGACGTGCACCGCATGCCTGTCGTGCCTGTCCATTCGTCCGCCGCATTCCGGGCAGACCCTCGGCAGCGGCGTGTTCAGCTCCCCCTCGGTCAAGGTCACCTCCTTGCCGCTCCGGCTCATGCACAGATGCGGCTGGACGGTCACGTCGAAGCTTGCCAGCCCGAGGCTTGCCATGATACTGTCGCTCATAGGGAATGTCGTCTCTCCTTGCTAGTTTGGATGCTTACAAGATTGAGACTTCATTCCCTTTTTTCATACCCCCTATCCCTTGCGTTTCCGCTTCATCCCACAAAAATCTGTACAGAGCCCGTTCTAATAAGGTGTTCCGTTTGCGCTGTAGCCTGACTCGAATCTATTTTAAGCTGGAAAAATCTGGTATATTTCCAGACATAAGTTAGTTGAGGAGGGATCAAACTATGGCTTTGGATCTTATTCGTGAGATTGAGAGACAGATCCCGGAGATGAATGAAGCGCCACGGAAAGTCGCTGAGTACATCCTGAATGATTCCATGGAGGCTTCTTTCTCTACAATCGACAGAATTGCACATGCTGCAAAGGTCAGTACAGCCAGTGTCATTCGGCTGGCAAATAGTTTGGGATATAAGACTTTTCGTGAATTTCAAAAGGCTCTCAAGGAATATCTTCGTACCTATTCTGCGCCAATTAACAAACTTTCCCTTAATGATTCAAGCAATACCGTAGACGCTAATGAAGATGGAGTTGTCGTCGGAGTGTATCGTCAGGAGTTAGAAAACATGAATGGTGTTCTTCAGACTCTAAACGAAAACATAGTGGACGATGTGGCAAAACGGCTAGAGGGGGCAAGGGCCATCTATATCTGTGGTGTTCGGACCAGTGAAAGCGTCGCTAGGTACTTGTCCTTTAATCTGGGGAGAATGTTCCTCAACGCGACCTATGTTGGCGAGGCTCATGCCGAGCAAATTGAGTTTTTTAAGCGGGTGGGACCTGAGGATGTGCTTATTGCAATCACCGTGTCGCGGTATAATCGTACGGTCTGCGACGCCGCTGCTTTCTGCAAAGGCCATGGAGTTCCCGTCATAGCCATTACCGATAGTCTCGACTCACCACTAGTTCCCTTTTCGGTGCATCAGTTGATTGCTAAATGCAAATCCAACGCATTCCATAATTCCATTGGCGCCCAAGTTTTTTTATGTGACATTTTGATAAAAGCCTGTAGCAAAATTAATGCTGACCGGGTGCGAAAGAATCTCAAGCAGGATGAATCAATCATCAACCAAATGCGATATTTCATTCGAAAATAGCCTCAGATAAATAGAGCAAAGCGATGGCGAGGAAAAGGTCTTTTAAGTATCTTTATGTAAAAAATAAAATAATTTATAAATGACAAAAAAATTAATAATACATTATACTATGACCATAGCAACGTCATTTAAATAGTATTTAGGAGGGAATATTATGTTATTGGCGATTCTTGGTTATTTGCTGATTATCATCATGATGGCTGGATTGTTGAAGGGAAAACTGACACCAGTTGTCGCATTTGTCGTTCTTCCAATCTTCTTTGCCCTAATTGCGGGTTTTTCCCCTATAGAAATCGGAGAATTTGTTAAAGATGGTGTGCCTAAGACCTTAAGCGCTACCGCTCTGGCTTTGTTTGCAACCGCCTACTTCGCAATTATGACGGAGGAGGGGTTGTTTGATCCGGCTGTCTCGTTTCTATCGCGGAAAGCAGGAGGAAATGTTGTGGCAATCATGATTATCACGGTCATTATCGCCGCCATTTCCCATTTGGATACTGGTATGACGTCTACAATTCTGGTTACAATCCCAGCAATGCTACCTCTCTATAGAAAGTTTAAAATCAAGTCTGAGTACCTATTCCTTCTAATGAGCCAGTCCATCGGAGTGGTGAACTTGCTTCCACATGGTGGTGGCATGGTTCGTATGTCCAGTGTTTCCGGTCTAGAAATATCTACGATGTTCCATAACGTTGCTCCTGTCATCGTATGCATGCTTGTCTACAACCTGTGCTGTGCAGTGTTCTTCGGTTTGAGAGAGCAACATCGAATTGCGGCAGGCCTGGACATTGCCTCTTATGACAACGTGGAAGAAAAAGAGGTTGTTTTTAAGGAAGTGAAGTTAAATTTGCAGTATTGGCTGAACTTGGCTGTGACAGTGGTTCTTTTGGTCTTGATGTTCAGAGGGAAGTTGCCTGGATATTTTGTTTTCATGATTGGCTTGACACTGGCTCTGCTTGTCAATTATCGGAGTACAAAAGAGCAGAACGCAACGATAAAGAGAGTTGCGGAAAAGGCTTATCCCATTGCGTTGGTCATGTTGTCTTCTGGTGTCCTTGTCGGAATCATGAGTGGTACTGGAATGCTGACAGAAATGGCCAATGTCATTGTGCGTATTATTCCTTCGGCCTTCCGCAGGTTCTACGGCATAATCGTCGGTGTGTTGAGCCTTCCCTTCAGTTTCGCGTTAGGGGCTGACGGTTTCTATTATGGCTTGTCTCCTCTTTTCCTCGAGGTGGGTACCAGCTATGGATTTAGCGTATTGAGCTTGGCTTCGATCATGATGCTTGCACGGGATGCATTGGGTACAATCACCCCCGTTTCCGCTGTCACCTACTTGGCTCCAGGTCTTTTGGGCAAGGACCTTCCTGTATTCATCAAGTTCTCACTGAAGTATCTTCTGCTTTTTTTCGCCGTTGAAATGATGTTCTGCATCCTTTTCGGGATTCTGCCCGTCGTAGTGTGAGGCTGTCCTGCCATGGGGAAAGCTTCCATGGCGGATTAAAATGATACCTGGTGGTTGACTTCGTGCTGGCCATCCAAGATGACATTCATTATGCATTGCGGGCTCCCCCGCAAAGGAGAGTATTGTGAGCTTGTCTATCGGTAATAGGATTTACAAGACAATCCATCGTCCTCCTCGGGAATTGGTGGAAAAATTCCGTCATCTTCCAAGCAGTAATATCGGTGACATGATGAATCGGTTGTTCAACATGCAAGCAGATATCAAACCATATACGAAAGATGTTTCTTTGCTGGGTACCGCTTTCACGGTAAAGGCACCCGAAGGGGACAATCTCTTCTTTCATATGGCCATTTGTTTGGCTGAACCTGGCGATGTGTTGGTAGTTGATGCCGGTGGTGGCATGGAACGCTCTCTTTGTGGAGAGATGATGTTTAACGAGGCAGTGGGAAGGGGGCTGGCGGGAATTGTCGTCAATGGCTGTATTCGCGACGTAGATTCCTTGCACACCCTCCATTTGCCAGTGTATGCCAAGGGGGTGACTCCCCAGGGCCCATGGAAGAACGGGCCTGGCGAGATCAATACCCCTGTTTGCTGCGGAGGACAAGTGATTTGTCCGGGGGATATCCTAGTGGGTGATGCTGATGGGATCGTAGTGGTTCACCCAGGGGATGCGGCAGAGTTAGCCGAAGCCGCTCGAAAAAAATTCGATGGAGAACAGCGTCGTCTGGAGGAAAACCATCGAGGTGTCTATCCTGATGTTTCCAGCAAATGGGCCAGCCAAATCGAGAAATGTGGAGCTGTACTTTTTGACTGATCGTATACAGACAGCAACCAGATATCTCTGGTCTTGCCATTCAACGAAACACATTCCTTGATACATTGGTATCCACGTTTTTTATTGTCAGAAACATATGGGTCGCCTAAGTGACCAAGGTCAACCTCATGGCGATCCTGCCTGCATTGTTCTTGCCCTTCCCTTTGACCGGGAAGGTTTTGTTGCTTTTTCCCCTCGTTTTAGAAGCCGAATAGGAAGGGCAGGGTCGGTTCCCCCATTCTGTTTGCCTGTACTTGCTTGTTAGCCACTAATGGTGATTTTGGGTCTGTAACGTTCCCTATTCCCAATGGATGCGGTTGGGAAACGGCCTATGCGGTCAGCAGGTTCTTGGATGGCTGTTGCTTTTCCCATTCAAGGATGTTTTCCACGGTGGTGCGGGCGATCGCCTCAAGGGCGTCCTCCGTCAGGAATGCCTGATGGCTGGTGACCAGCACGTTCGGCAGGGCGAGCAAGTCCTTGAGTGTTTCATCCTTGATTCCTTGCTTGCTGTTGTCGTTGAAGAAGATTCCAGCCTCATTCTCATAGACGTCCAGAGCTACTCCACCGAGATGCCTGTCCCTGAGACTGGAAAGTAACGCTTCACTGTCCACCAGGCCTCCGCGGCTGGTGTTGACCAGCAATGCGCCTTGCTTCATCTCGTCAAGTTGCTTCTTGCCAATCAGGTGGTAGTTCTCAGCCGTCATCGGGCAGTGCAGGCTGACGACATCGCTGTTGCGTAGCACGGTATCAAGGTCGGTGAACGTCACGCCTTCCATCTTCCCGGGGAAGGGGTCGTAGGCGAGGATCCTCATGCCCAGTCCTTGGCAGATCTGGATGAAAGCCCGGCCAATCCTGCCCGTTCCGATGACGCCGGCTGTCTTTCCCCAAAGGTCGAAGCCCTCCAGCCCATCCAGCGAGAAGTTTCCCTTGCGGGTCCGGTCGAAGGCCTCCCGCAGATGCCGGTTCAGGGCCAGGGTCAAGGCCAAGGCGTGTTCCGCAATCGCATGAGGAGAGTAGGCTGGGACGCGGACAACGGCGATACGGCCCTCGCAGGCTTTCAAGTCGACGTTGTTGTAACCCGCGGAACGTAGGGCAATCAGACGGGTGCCTCCCTGATAGAGGGCGTCGATGACCTGACGGTCCAACGTGTCGTTGACGAAGACGATGACCACCTTGTACCCCTTGGCGAGGTAGGCCGTCTTCATGGTCAACTGTTCCGGGGTATAGTCAATCGCAATCAGTCTCTCGTACGGAGCGAAGGCCTTGCGATCATAGGATTTTGTGTCGAAGCAGAGCGCATGTACCATTTGGATTTCTCCTTCTTCAGTTCTATCCAAATGATATGGATTTACGAATGATTGCGCTGTTGTTTTTCCAACTCGGCCAAAAATGTCTTTCGGTCCATCAATGAGAATAAAAGCACTGACCCGTCGGTTAATGTGACCATCTCGATATGTTCCGCGAACACCTTCGCGATACCTTTGATTGGTTTCACATGCTTGGGATCAAGATGGCCTTGAACGATTTTCTCGGCGATTCTTTTGGAGATTTGCATGGTACCCTGGACTTCGTCCCGGCGGAAGTATTCCTCATACCGCACGTAGGGTTTGTCGGTCTTCCTTTTCCTGACGGGAAAACCGAGGAAGGTGTTCTGGTGCTCGAAATCCTCGAGATAGAAGGTATCCCCGACCCGGTAGAGGAATACGCCCCATACGCGTTCAAGTCCTTCGTGCCTGTTGGTTCCGTACCAGGTGCAGAACGTGCGCCACTGGATTGGCGCTCCACGACGGATTTCGATTTCTTTCAGAAAAGCCAGGGTTTCTGCTTCCATATCCCTATAGCCCCCACTAGTATTTTTTTACTCTACCATATAAAATGGCTGAGCAAAAGAACCTACCTGAACGAGAATCTCATGGAATTTTACGAGAAAGATTTTGGAAAGATCCTGAAAGCCAATGCGCTCAAGCAACGCCGTATGATGTTGCAATATGGTACGGAATGCATGCGCGTGTATGACCGGAATCTTGAGCAATTTCCCGTGACCGTGGATCTCTATGGCAAGTATGCGCGTATTACCGATTACAGCGTGGACGGAATGGAAGAGGCGATGAAGGAAACTTGCTGCGACATCGTCAGCCGAATGCTGTACGTCCAGAGCGACCATGTGGTTTTCTACCACCGCGAGAAGCGGACCGGAAGGGAACAGCATGAAGTGCTCAGCGATGTATCGGTGAAGACACAGGTGAAAGAGAACGGATTGACATTCACCGTGGATTTGACGCGTCATATCGATACCGGATTGTTCCTTGACCATGCGGTCACCCGTGAGTGGGTGCGCGAGAATTGTCTAGGGCTTTCCGTCCTGAATCTGTTCAGCTATACGGGAGCTTTTTCCGTCTATGCTGCGGCCGGAGGGGCGGCAAGTGTGGTTTCGGTGGATTTGTCAGGGCCATACACCCAGTGGGCAAAGGAAAACCTCAAGGCCAATGGTTTTGAGGGAGACCTGTACCCCTGCGTGCAGATGGATGCCCTGAAGTTTGTGGAGCAGGAGTTGGCAAAGGGCTCGAAATATCAGTTGATTATATTCGATCCTCCGACCTTCTCGAACAGCCATAAGATGGACGGCGATTTCGATGTCCAAAGGGACTACGCGAAGTGGTTCTGGCTGCTCAATGGGCTCCTGGTGCAGGGCGGAAAGATTGTGTTTTCCAATAACTTGGGAAATTTCCGCCTAGATGCGGGAAAGGTGCACGGATACGCAATCGAAGAGGTCTCGAGGGAGGTCGCAGCCCCGGGCTTTACAAAGAAAACCGGCACATCGAGGACTTGGTTGTTGACCAAGATGGAAGAAGCGGGTCCGCGCCCAGAGGATATTGCGGACTTTGGCGTTGTAGCAGGGAAAAACCTGCAGGAAGAACAAATCATGAGTGAAGAACTGAAAGATCAGGAAGCGGTCGTGATGGAAACGGCGGAAGAGAAGAAGCCGGCCAGGAAGACCACTAGAAAGAGCACTGCGAAAAAAGCCGTCAAGAGCGAGACGGAAACAGAAAAAACTGCTCCGAAGGCAAAGAGGACTACCAGAAAGAGCACCAAGAAGACTGCGACGGAACCAGTAGCTGAAGAGCCGAAGGCTGAAGAGGCCCCGGCCGAGGAAACCAAGGCCGAGGAGCCGGCAGTCGAAAAGCCGAAGGCTGAAGAGGCCCCTGCCGAGGAAACCAAGGCCGAGGAGCCGGCAGTCGAAGAGCCGAAGGCTGAAGAAGCCCCGGCCCAGGAAACCAAGGCCGAGGAGCCGGCAGTCGAAGAGCCGAAGGCTGAAGAAGCCCCGGCCGAGGAAACCAAGGCCGAGGAGCCGGCAGTCGAAGAGGCGAAAGCCGACGACGATGTGTTGACTTTGGACTGGAGCGATAACGAAGAAGAGTCGCAGCCTGCAGCATCATCCGACGACCAGGCCGAAGAAGCTGAAGAAGAGGATAAAGAGGAGAGCGTCCCTGAGGCTGATGACCGGATGGCCATTGCCGCTCGCGCGTTCCAGCCTCGCCCCTATGGCGGCCGCCCGGAAAAGAACGATGACGGGGACGAAGAGGATCGTCCCGCGCGCCGTGGTGGACGTGACCGTGATGATCGTGGCAATGACCGCAGGAGCTATGGCGACCGCGACGACCGTGGCTATGGCCGCAGAGACTTTGGCGACCGCGACGACCGCGGTTATGGGCGTAGGAGCTATGGCGACCGTGATGACCGCGGTTATGGGCGCAGGAGCTATGGCGACCGCGATGACCGCGGCTATGGCCGCAGAGACTTTGACGACCGCGATGACCGTGGCTTTGGTCGCAGGAGCTATGGCGATCGTGATGACCGTGGCTTTGGCCGCAAGGATGACCGCGATGCTCGCGGATTCGGACGTCGTGACGGATTCTCCCGCCCTTCCCGCTATAACGACCGCGATGACCGTCGTGGTGGACAAAAACCTTATGGCATGGACAAGTTCCGCCCATCTGGTGCCCGTCGTGCAGAGGAAGAGGGTAAATCCTTCTTCTGGCTGGAGAAAGACGGCAAGAAGAACGACGACGAGCAGTAATCTCGATTCGACGATACGAAAGGGGCTCCCGTGTGGGGCTCCTTTTTTCAAGATTCCTATTGACTCATTTCGTAGGAAAATGTATAAGTAATTCAGAATGATTCCTATTAAGAGCACACGAGAGACAACCCAGAGAGATATTGTGTACCAGGAGGTGCTGATGGCCAGCGACCATCCGGTGGCTGAGACCATCTACCAGCGCATCCATGCCAAGAATCCGAAGCTAAGTCGCTCCACTGTCTACAGAAATTTACATATCCTTGTCGAACAGGGAAAAATTCTGAGTATTTCGGTGCCTAAGGGGCCGGAACACTTTGACCGTACGCTGGTTGCACACTACCATGTCCAATGTGATATCTGTGGCGCAGTCAGTGATATCGTGGTTGCAGGCCAGGACGGACAACGAGTCGTGGATACCGGTGGGTATACCTCGGTCACCCGTGAGGTTCTGTATCATGGAATCTGTCCAAATTGTAAATCCGCGCAGGAAGCGCAGAAATAGGAGAGTGTACATATGGAATTGAAAGGATCTAAGACGGAAAAAAATCTGATGGCGGCATTTGCCGGTGAGTCCCAGGCTCGTAACAAGTATACCTTTTATGCCAGCAAGGCTCGCAAGGATGGATACGTGCAGATTGCCAACCTCTTCGAGGAAACCGCCAACAACGAGAAAGAGCACGCCAAGATTTGGTTCAAGCTGCTGAACGGTGGAGACCTGAGTGATACTGCCGCCAACCTTCAGGATGCCGCCAATGGCGAGAACTATGAGAATACGGACATGTATCCGACCTTCGCGAAGGAAGCCCGCGAGGAAGGTTTCACCAAGATTGCGACTCTCTTCGAGCTGGTCGGTGCGATTGAGAAGACCCACGAGGAGCGCTATCTGGCCTTGCTGAAGAACGTCAAGGAAGGACTGGTCTTCTCCCGCGACGGCGAGCAGATCTGGAGATGCTCCAACTGCGGCCATATCGTGATTGGCAAGAAGGCCCCGGCTGTCTGCCCGGTTTGCGCCCATCCGCAGGCTTACTTCGAGCTGGTTTCCAAAAACTACTAAGCTTCAGGAATCTTCTTTGCGTGACCGGATCCCTCGGGATCCGGTTTGTTGTATGTCTCGTCATTGGTTCCCAGGATGTTGAGGAAGCGTTCCGGGTTGATAGTCGCGAAGAGGTTGATGTCCTGATCGCTGAAAGGGCTCTCCTCCAAAAGCTCCAGATAGGCGCTATAGGACTCTATCTTCATAAGGTTGATTGACCAGTCGCTGCCGAAGAGTATCCGTTCCTTGATTTCCTCTTCCCCGTTTGCGAGCTCCATGCGCAACCTCTGGTAGAAAAGAGGATTGGTTCCGCTGTAGGAGAGGTCGCCATATATGTTGGGGTAGCGATGCATCAGCTCGAGCAGCTCATGGCTCCAAAGGGAGGACAGACACTGCCGGGCCACCACATGCAGATTCTGGTTCTGGATCGCGTAGGTGGTGCCGAAATGGGCAAAATCAATCTTCAGTTCCGGATACTTGTCCAGTACCTGGATCCATCCGTTGGGGCGGCTCCATTTCCATGCTGTCTGGTATGGGACGATACGGAAGCCTTGGTCGTCGCAGTGAGTGATGATGGGGATGCTGTTCCACTGGCAGAGCTCGTAGATCATTTCGACCTTGCGTCGTTCTTGGCGGTCCCTCGGCCAGGGATTGAAGCCTAGTGGCGGGTAGACCTTCACGCCCACGAATCCTTTTTCCAGATAGGCAAGCAACCGTTCCACTTCGTGTTCCGTATGGACCCGGGGAGTGATGCCGATAAAGGGAAGGATGTCGAAGAGCCGCCCATCTTCCCGATTCTGCTTGTAGATCCGCATCGCTTCCAGCATCTCTTCGGCATAGCGGAAGATCCGGTCCTCCACCGGCGACTCGTAATAGAGTCGCTCCAGTTCTTTCGGATCCTCGCTGAAATCCATCAAGAGCGGGCAAATGACGATTCGCTCATAGGCTTTTCCTCGGAACCAGAATTTTCCATCCTGCCAAAAAGGCATGGCCGGGTAGTGGGTGTCGGCGCTCCGTTGGATGAATTCTCCCCTCAGATCACGCTCCAGAAGGGTCAGTATCCGCTCCATGGGTCCGGTCATGCACTGCAACAGGTTTCCCATGTTGTGGACCAGCGTGCCGCCCTTGAGATTCCTTCCTCCAAGAATGAAGCTGGGGGAGAACATGCCACTCTTCACGAAATCCCCCGCCTCGTTGGATCCCATCAGGAAGGGAACGAGGGAAGGGTGCTCAAGCGTCATCAGATGCATATGGACGTCGTAGAACCGGTGCATGCCCTATCGTAACAAGTCTTGCCTTGCGCCAACAAGAGGAAAGCCACCCTGGGGTGGCCTTCCTGTCCCGACAAACTGGGAAGCGGATTACCTCGCCTTCTTTGGGTCGTTCTGCTTCTGTTGCTGCTTCGCCCAGCTGTCCTTCAGCGTCACGGTACGGTTGAAGACCATGTGCTCAGGGGTGCTGTCCTTGCAGTCGACGCAATAGTAGCCGTTGCGGATGAACTGCAGGTAGTCGCCCACCTTGCTCTGTTTCACCTCGGGCTCTCCATATGCGTGGGTAATTACCTTCAGAGAATCCGGGTTCAGGTCGTCCATGTAGTCGCCGGTCGTGGAGCCCGGGTACTCGACTTTGAAGAGCTTGTCGTACTGGCGGACCTCGATGTCGGCGGCATCCTTGACGCTGACCCAGTGGCTGGTGCCCTTGACCTTGCGGCCATCGGCGGTGGTGCCACCCTTGCTTTCCTTGTCGTAGGTACAGTGGACGCAGACGATAGTGCCATCCTTGTCTTTTTCGACGCTGGTGGCCTTCACGTAATAGGCGTACTTCAGACGCACCTCGTTGCCGATATACAGGCGATGGTAACCCTTGACCGGGTTCTCCATGAAGTCCTCGCGCTCGATATAGAGCTCGCGGCTGAAGGGAATCTGGTGTTTCGCGCTGTTCGGATCCTCCGGGTTGTCGACCGCCTCGAAATACTCGGTCTTGCCTTCGGGATAGTTGTCAATGACGAGCTTGACCGGGTCAAGGACCGCCATCAGGCGCTTTGCCCGCTTGTTCAGGTCCTCGCGGACGCAGAACTCCATCAGCGAGTAGTCGACCATGCTTTCCACCTTCGCGACACCGACACGGGCGACGAAGTCCTTCATCGACTCAGGGCTGTAGCCACGTCTGCGGATGCCGCTGATTGTCGGCATGCGCGGGTCGTCCCATCCATCGACAATCTTCAGGTTGACCAGGTTGAGTAGTCTGCGCTTGCTCATCAGCAGGTAGCTGACGTTCAAGCGGGCGAACTCGTGCTGGTGCGGGGTGGCGGCGATTCCATCGATTGAAGTCGCCCAATCATAGGCCGGTCTATGGTCCTCGAACTCCAGCGTGCAGATTGAATGGGTGATTCCCTCGATAGCGTCGCTGATCGGATGGGTGAAGTCGTACATCGGATAGACGCACCACTTTTGGCCGGTCCTCGGATGCTCCGCGAACTTGATGCGGTACAGCGCGGGGTCGCGCAGGTTGATGTTGGGGGAGGCCATGTCGATCTTCGCGCGCAGGATGTACTTGCCCTCGGGATACTTGCCCTCGGTCATCTCCTTGAAAAGGCGGAGATTCTCTTCAATAGGCCGGTCACGGTCGGGACTGTTCTTGCCTGGTTCGGTCAGCGTGCCGCGGTATTCCTTCACCTGTTCGGGGCTCAGGCTGTCGACATACGCCTTTCCCTCCTTGATCAGGCGGACGGCAATCTCGTAGAGCTGGTCGTAGTAGTCGCTGGCATAATAGACCTTGTCGCCCCAGTCGAAACCGAGCCATTTGATATCCTTCTGGATTGCGGAGATGTACTCGTTGTCCTCTTTGGCCGGGTTGGTGTCATCCAGTCTGAGGTGGCAGACGCCGTGGTATTTCTGGGCGATGCCGAAGTTGATGCAGATCGACTTGATGTGTCCGATGTGCAGATAGCCGTTCGGCTCCGGCGGGAACCGGGTGACGACCGTGTCGTTCGGGACGCGACCGTTAGCCAGATCGTCTTCCACGATGTCCTCGAGGAAGTTGTTCGGTTTCCCGTACTTCTTCTCGATTTCCGCTTTCTTCTCTTCGATGCTTTTTTCAGCCATTGTGGGCCTTCCTTTGTCCTTCCAACGGGACCTAAAGATAGCGGAATGGTAGCACACTCTGGTGCTTTGGGAAATGGTTTCAGAGTTTGGTCACGGCCAAGGTGTCGACACTAGCCTCAAACGGCGTGTCCGTCGGGTTGGACCAGTACCATCCGAAGCTGTAGCTCTTCCCGAGCCCTGGTAGAGTACCTTGGTCGACCTGCTGGAACAGGTTTCCGTCAAGGGAGTAGGAGACGGCGTAGCTGGTACCTTTCCGGGAGAAGGCCATCCAGATATGGCTTTGTGCCATCGGGCAGGAAAGGAATGTGTCGTGACTGTACCCCATCACCTGGTAGTGGAGGTGAAAGCCCTCGGGACTGGCTCCGGCGGCGCAGAGGCTTTGCGGGGTCTGGAAGACGATGATACCGCCCTCGCAGGCGGAAGGGGCCAGAGAAAGGTGGGCCACGGCGCGGATATCCTCGTCCCAGGCGGCGATGATGGCGGGACAGTTCTCCGGGTACAAGGTGTGGGGATCGACCCGCAAGGAGAGACTTCTCCAATCCTTTTTCCAGGACAAGGGCTTGCCCAGCCAGAGCATCTGCTTCATCGTCAGTTTCGGCATGGCCCTATTGTGACGGAAAGAATGATCCACGGCAAGCCTCTGACCGGTTTCCGTAGGACGCCAAAACGTGTATGCTTGAGGATATGAAATCTCCAAAAGAACAAGCGCTCGACCGGGTGGTGCTCCGACACCTCGCCGAGGGAAGCAAAGCTCGCGAACTTGGCAAACTGCTTGTCTCGGATCCGGAAATCCAGGCATTGCAGGATTATGCGAACGAAGTCGCCATCAAGCGGCTCGGATACAATGACCACGGTCCCGTCCATATGCGGCAGGTCGCCGTCAACGCGCTGCACATGCTTGACCTGCTCCATCAGGCGGGAATCAAAACCAGCCTTGAGGAAGAGGAAGGGGGTAGTTACGAGGACTCCGTCACCGCCGTCCTTTTGGCAAGCTTCCTCCATGACCTCGGCATGACCATCAGCAGGAACGACCATGAGGTGACGGGAACCATCATCGCACGTCCGATTATGCAACGGTTGTTGGAGCCGCTCTATCCTGACAATCTGCCTGAGCGGACCGCCATCATCAGCATCGCCACCGAAGGCATCTACGGACATATGGCCACCCATCAGATCCACAGCATCGAGGCTGGACTGGTATTGGTTGCTGACGGCTGCGACATGGAAAAGGGCCGCGCGCGGATTCCGATGATGCTGAACCATGGCGAGCAGGGAGAGGTGGGTGACATCCACAAATATTCGGCGAACGCGATCGAGCATGTGGAAATCTCCCGTGGCGAGGAGCATCCAATCAAAATCGAGGTGACCATGTCCAGCGACGTGGGGTACTTCCAGGTCGAGGAGGTGCTTCTGCAGAAGATCGGGAAGAGTCCTGACAAGCGCTTCGTCGAAGTCTACGCTACCGTTCTCGGCGGGGAAAGGAAACGATATCTATGATCGCTGCAATCGGCGAAGCACGGTGCAGGGACGGAAACTTTTGCGGACTTGCCCTAGCCGTGGCCACCCAAGCGGTTGCCCGGGGTTCCAGCGCCGCCATGCTCGGGCCGGTAAGCCAGGACGAGGAGGGCAGGGCCATCCTCGAGTACATGGTGGACCACTGGGTCATGTTCGACCCGGACTTGGCGCAGAACCCGCTGCCGAGCTCCCAGGTTGCATTGAGCTTGACCGAACAGGGACTTGCCAATGCCCTGAAGGTCAATAGCGATATCAGGCTCGCCTACGTGGGTGGCGCTTCTTTGACAGGGTCTACGGGCGACGCCATCCTGGCGGCGCTGAACGCGTATGTCCCGGAACCGGTGGTGATGCTGGAACCGGCGGATAGCTCGGAGGACAAAGATCGTCTTCTCAGGGTGCTCGCGGATGCCGACATGGTCAAGCTGACCGAAAAGGAATTCTCGCTCCTCTGCCCGGAAGCCTCCCCTGCCCTGCTGGGCAAACAGCTTGGGGTCAAGGATATCTGGCTGAGGGGGACACGTCGCCAGCTGTGGTGGAACCAGGCTGGTTGGACGGTGGAATGTCCCGTTTCGGACAACCCCGGACAGGAAAGCGGGACGGTGGCCGCCTCGCTCCATGACGCGGGCTGTTTCGGGCTGGATGGAGAGAAACCGGACTACCACGTGACCATCGATGCGGTACGGAAGGCGCTGGAGGCGTGCCGTGAAGCGTAAGACCGACCTGATGCGGCTGTTCACCCTTTTTGTC
Source organism: Spirochaetales bacterium (assembly GCA_028722305.1). GTDB lineage: Bacteria > Spirochaetota > Spirochaetia > Sphaerochaetales > Sphaerochaetaceae > RUG023. Next base: position 16,558 of record JAQYHB010000003.1, on the reverse strand, counting down.
GTCATCCTGCTTGCGGTCCTCGTGGGAGCGTTGCTTGTCGGCTGGACGCGCTCAATCGGGCGCAACCGGCAGCGCGAGCAACTGAAGAAAACCTTGAAGACCATCGTCAGGGAAGACGGTGAGCGGGCGCTCTTCGATTTGGCCGATCTTCCGGTCAAGGAGATTCTCTACGGCGACGAGGGGCTGACAGTTCTCAGCGGTGATGACGAGTCGTGGCGGTACAGCTACGACGAAGTGCAGAACATGCGCATCTACGACAAGGTCGGTCCCAGCGTGGTCGCCATCTCCAGCAGCATGCCCCTTGCGGGGGGCAACCACAAACAGGAGCGGGGCAGCGGCTTCGTGCTTTCGGACAACGGCTACCTGATGACCAACGCCCACGTGGTCGAGGGCGCTGATTCCATCACGGTCAGTCTTTCCGACGAGAGCACCATCGCCGCGACAATCGTCGGCATCAGCTCTATTGACGATTTGGCGGTGCTGCGCATCGATACCAACGAGAAAATGACCGCGGTCAGCTTGGGCGAGAGCCAGGAGCTGAGGGTCGGACAGAAGGTGCTTGCCATCGGCAATCCCTTTGGTTACGACCGGACCCTTTCGGTCGGGGTGGTCAGCGGATTGGGGCGGTCGGTAAAGACCGAGACCGGCAAGGTGATCATGAACGCCATCCAGAGCGACACGGCGGTCAACCCCGGTTCCAGTGGTGGCCCGCTGATCAACGGGCAGGGAGAGGTCGTCGGCATCATCAGCTCGATTTTCTCCACTACAGGTACCAGCCAGGGCATCAGCTTCGCCATCCCGATTGATACGGCCATCTCTCTGCTGCCTGACCTGTTGAAGTATGGGACGGTGCGGCGTGGCTGGATCGATATCGTTCCGGTCCAGCTGACCAAGGCGATCGCCTCCTATGGACACATGGATATCGATGAGGGAATACTGGTCAGCCAGGTGGTTTCGGGTGGCAACGCGGAGGTCGCCGGACTGAAGGGGGGGACCGAAGCGGTCAAGTACGGGGATGATGTCATCTATTTGGGTGGGGACGTGATCACCGAGATCGCCGGCACTCCCGTCAGGCGTCTGAGCGACCTGTATATGGCCCTGCTCGGCACCCGCGAGGGCGATACGGTGCAGGTGACCGTGCACCGTGGTGGCCAGGACCGGAAGATACCGGTTACCTTGGTCTTCCGGCAGAGCGATGACGTGAGCAACCTGGTTCATTGAGGAAAACCGATGGAAAAACATTTTGACGTGCAGACCATGTGGGGAGGCGAGGTGGACAACGTCCACGGCGACTCGGCGCTTGGCGGGCAGAAACGGTTCCATGTCGTCGCTCCCTACGAGCCGGCGGGCGACCAGCAACAGGCAATCGACAAGATCGCCCAGGCAATCAAGGAAGGGGATCGGGCGGTCACTTTGAAGGGCGTTACCGGTAGCGGCAAGACCTACACCATGGCGAAGGTGATCGAGCAGCTGCAGCGTCCCACCTTGGTCCTGTCCCACAACAAGACGCTGAGCGCCCAGCTCTACCGGGAGTTCAAGACTTTTTTCCCCGATAACGCCGTCGAGTACTTCGTCTCGACCTATGATTACTACCAGCCGGAGGCGTATGTGCCCGGCAAGGACCTGTATATCGAGAAGGACGCCGACATCAACCAGGAGATCGACCGGATGCGCCTGTCGGCATCGTTCAGCTTGATGGAGCGGCGCGACATCATCGTTGTCGCTACGGTGAGCTGCATCTACGGACTGGTCAACCCGGTCTCGATCCGCGACATGGTCTACACCTTCAACGTCGGGCAACCCTACAACCAGCGGGAAGTGCTCAGCCAGCTGGTGCGGATGCAGTACGAGCGCAACGACGCAATCCTCCAGCGAGGTTCCTTCCGGGTCCGGGGCGACAGCATCGAGATTTGTCCTTCCTATCTGGAGAACGCGATCCGCCTCTCAATCGACTGGGATGAAATAGAATCCATCCAGTGGTTCGATCCCCTGACAGGGGAAAAGCAGGACTCCGTCCAATCGTTTACCCTCTACCCGGCCAAGCAGTTCGTCATGCCGGAAGACCAGGTCAAGGCTGGCGTCCAGCTGATTCGCAGCGAGATGGAGGACCAGTACAAGTATTTCCTCGACGCCGGCAAGCCGTTGGAGGCCGAGCGCATCAAGACCAGGGTCGAGTACGACCTGGAGATGCTGCAGGAGGTGGGTTACTGCTCCGGCATCGAGAACTACTCCCGTCCGTTGGCGGGAAGGGCGGAAGGAGAACGCCCCAGCGTGCTGCTCGACTATTTCCCTCCCGACTTCGTCACCTTCATCGATGAGAGCCATGTGACATTGCCCCAGGTGGGGGCCATGTACGAGGGAGACCGTTCCCGCAAGCTCAACCTGGTCAATTATGGCTTCCGCCTTCCATCGGCGTTGGACAACCGTCCTCTGAAGTTCGACGAGTTCGACAAGATCGTCGGCCAGAGGATCTACGTCTCGGCCACGCCGGGACCGAAGGAGCTGGAGGATTCGGCCGAAGTGGTGGAGCAGCTGATCCGCCCGACCGGGCTGCTTGACCCGGAAATCACCGTCAAGCCGACCGAGGGGCAGATGGAGGATTTGTACGGCGAGATCCGCAAGGTGATCGCGAAGGACGAGCGCGTGCTGGTGACGACTCTTACCAAGAAGATGGCGGAGGACCTGGCGGACTATCTTGCAGGCCTCGGCCTGAAGGTCGCCTATCTGCACAGCGAGGTGGAGACGGTCGAGCGTGTCGAGATCCTGAAGAAGTTGCGGCTTGGAGAGTTCCAGGTGCTTGTCGGCATCAACCTGCTGCGTGAAGGGCTCGACCTTCCCGAGGTATCGCTGGTGGCGATCCTCGATGCCGACAAGATTGGCTTCCTGCGTTCTGCGACCAGCTTGGTGCAGACCATCGGGCGCGCCGCCCGCAACGCCGACGGCCATGTCATCATGTACGCCGACCATGTCAGCGACGCGATGAAGCAGGCGATCGGCGAGACAGAGCACCGTCGTCAGGTGCAGATGGCATACAACCAGGAGCACCATATCACGCCGAAAACCATCGTCAAGGAAGTCCGGGACATCATCGAGCGCGAAAACAAGGACGAAGAGGAGAACTTCAAGCAGGACCTGAAGATTCAGAAGGCGGGCTACAACCTGCTGGAGAAGGGCGACCGCAAGAAGTACATCAAGGCCTTGGAGAAGCAGATGCTGGAGTACGCCAAGGATTTGAAGTACGAGGAGGCCGCGATGATCCGCGACGAGATCGAGCGGGTCACCAAGGGCGAGCTGAACGGCACCAAGATGGACGCCGATTACCAGTTCCCCTTCGCCTAAAGCCAGAGTTCCCAGGGCCCCGGGCTGACCACTGGATGCTGGCTTCTCCTCCTTGGTCCGTCCACAGGCAGTTCCTGCCTTTGGAGTACCCCCTCGTATAGGTTGTCCAGGGTGATGGCCCGGGGCGGACTGGCAAGCTTTCCCTGCTCGTGGTCCCACCCCAGCTCATCGAGCAGAGCCCGGGTGAAATACCCGTGACGATGGCTGTTCCGGTCTTCTTTACCGGTGTTCTCCCGTGTGGTGCAGACGAGCGCGAAACGCGAGTCGGGACAGGAGCCCAGCGAGAGCTTGCGTTCCTTGTCGTTGGGGGAGGAGACCGAAGCGCTGGAGGGAAGAATGTTGCCGCTGTAGCAGCTGTCGCTGATTACCAGCACGGGTTCAGGACGACAGTCGATGATCCGCCAAAGTTCGTCGGGGGCGAGCAGGTTTTTCTGTTTCACCTTGCCATCGGTTCCAAATTGCTTTCCTTTCGGGTCGCGTAGCACCCAGTTGCCGCCCGCCACCCCGTGTCCGCTGAAAATGATGATGGTCAGCTCTCCACGGGGCATCGAGGTCAAGGCCTGGACAACCCGTTCCTTGGTCGCTGCTTCCTCGACCAGCAATTGCGTGGTGCATGACTCATACCGCTGGGAGAAGGCGGCGAGCAGCTCGTTCGCGTCATTCACCGTTCCCCTGAGAGGCTGTGCGTCGGTTCCCTCGTAGGAAATGCCGATGGAAAGGATATGCACGGCTCTTGGGAGTTCTGGTCCAGGAAGGGAGCAGGAGGCGAAAAGCATTCCACCGAGGAGAAGCATCCAGATCATGGCAGTTCCATATGGAGGCCGATGGAGATGGAAAAGGTGGTGACTCCACTCTGCCATTCCACGGCCAAGGGCAGGATGAAGGAGCAAAGGGGGATGCCTTTGATTCCAGGAATCAAGGTCGCTGCGTACAGCAGACTCACCCCGTCCCCTCTGCTCCAGAGCCGCATCGAACTTCCTTCCACCAACAGGCTCCAACGCTCATCCTGCCAACCGACCGCGAACGCTACCCCCAGTCCATGGTGTTCACGTAGCGACCGCAAGTGGTCGACGTTGCCGGCAAGAGCCCAACGAGCGGGAATCGAGAAGCGTCCCACCAGATGCCCGGCCTCTCCTTGCAGGGAAAGCGCCGTAATGCACACCGGCTGGTATCGCTTTTCTGACCAGGAAATTCCCGCTGTCGCGGTGATGCCATGGGCAAAAAGGGATTGGCAGGCAAGCATCAGTCCCATCACCGTTTGCTTGCGCATGGGCTGTCCTCTACGGTAAGGACCATGTAGGATCCGCTTTCCCAGTGCATCGTGGCGCTACGGAGGGGAAGGTTCGGTGTGCGGCGGAGCACGAAGGGCCCCAAGGACTCGACCAGCAGCACTTTGCCGAAACAACGGCAGATCGGCTGGATGTCCAGAACCCGGTCGTGCCCTTTCTTGATTTTCGGAGGCATCGTGGTGTTCGGGCGATTGGTGATATAGCGGGTAAGCCTCTGGCATACCGCGTCGGCTTCATTCTGCAGCAGGGCGAAGGGAATGTCGAGCAGCCATCCTTGGGTGGCACGCATCGTCCCCAGCTCCTCGGCGAGCAAGCCCCGTATGGGCAGAAGCCTGTTCTTCTTCCACTGCTCGAAGCCGTAGAGCAGGAGGTGGTTATAGACAATCAGGGTGCCGTTGGCAAGGTGCCTCAACCGGGAAACCTGTCTCCACGAAAGACGGAATGTACAGATTTGTGTCGTGTCCATGATCCTTATCGTGGAACTGGGGCTGGTGGTTGAAAATCGTACCATGGTATTACACGGTCTCCAGCTTTCTATCGGGTCGGCCTTCACGGATGGCTGGTGTGGAGAGGGAGCGATAGGACATGGCGTTTTCGCTTGTTTGTCCTGTTTTACTGTCTTTTTACTTGAACAAAATTTTTAAAATAACAATAAAAATGTTATTTAAATGTAAAAAATTGCCATCGTTCTGTTTTGTTTTTTTATCATTGAATTTCTTATATAGTAGATTGATAAATGATAGAGAGTACATTTTCGTTGACAGCTGGAACGTTCCATAATACCATTTTTTACAACTAGGGACTGGATCCTTTTGCTCCTGGTTGTGGGGGAGTGGAACCGATGAACGATGCTTCTTGTGGACATTTTGGCCGATAAATGAGCGAAAGCAACAATCATTTCTTCGGATTTGTGTTTATAAAAATAACATTGACGTTTGTTACAAACAATTTACAATGAGGCATAAGTGCTTTCCTAGGACAAAAGGAGTGGAAACGAATGGCTAGGCAACAAACGTATGCTCTTCGGAAAAAGTGGAAATGGGTGAAGGGCCATCCGGCGATGTACCTGATGCTTTTGCCCGGCCTCTTCTTTGTCTTCGTCTACAAGTTCGGACCCCTGTACGGCCTGCTCATGGCTTTTGAGGATTACGACATCTTCGCGGGCAGCAATCCGATTGACGCCATCTCCAAGAGCCCGTGGGTCGGCTTGAAGTGGTTCAGGCAGCTCTTTAGTTCCCCGCAGTTCAAGACGGTCTTCCTCAACACGTTGGAAATCAACCTGATGAAGATCCTCTTCCTGTTCTGGATTCCGATCCTCGCCGCAATCATGATCAACGAGATCCATAGCGGCATCTGGAAAAAGACGGTCTCCACCGCAATCTATATTCCTTATTTCTTTTCTTGGGTTGTCATTTATGGTGTCTTCTACTCGATCCTAGGTTCCTACGGGCTGGTGAACCAGTGGCTTTCCTCGCTTGGCTTCAAGAGGATCATGTTCTTCTCTGACCCGCATGTGTTCCGCGGAGTGCTGATTTTCACCGAGGGATGGAAGGAGATTGGCTACAACACCATCATCTATCTCGCCGCCATGACCTCGATCGACCCGACCCTCTACGAGGCAGCCCGTATCGACGGCGCTTCGAAGGTAAGCCAGATTTGGCATGTGACGTTGCCTGGTTTGCTTCCGACAATCGTGCTGATGCTGATCCTGAAGGTCGGATACATCCTGGATACCGGCTTCGAGCAGGTTCTGATTTTCTACAACCCGGCTGTCTATGACGTCGCCGACATCATCCAGACCTATGTCTACCGCATCGGGCTCGGGCAGGCGAACTTCTCTCTGGCCACTGCGCTTGGCCTGTTCAACTCCGTCATCGCCTTCATCCTGATTGTCGGCGCGAACACTGCCAGCAAGAAGTTGCTTGGACGCAGTATCTGGTAAGGGGGAAAAGGCATGAGACACCAAATGAAGCATCTGAAGCCCGCTTCGCTTTCCGAACGAGTGTTTGGAGTCCTATCGTATGTGCTGATGACCATTTTCGCGCTGGTCTGCATACTGCCGTGCCTGAACATCTTCTCGACCGGTATCAGCAACGGTACCTTGGTCACCACGGGAGCGATTACCTTCTGGCCCCGCCAGATCCAGTGGGACACCATGGGTTACATCGTCAAGAAGACTGCTTTTTTCAATGCCTTGAAGAACAGCCTGATTGTCACCATCATCGGCACGCTGGTCAGTATGTTCACCACCATCACGACCGCCTATCCGCTTGCGCAGACCCACTTGCCCGGACGCAAGTTCATCATCATGCTCTATGTCTTCAGCATGGTCTTCTTCGGGGGTATCGTTCCTGCCTACATGGTGGTCAACGCCCTTGGAATCCTGGACACGTACGCGGCCCTGATCCTGCCGTTTGCCATCGTCCACTTCAACATGTTCGTCATGAAGAGCTACTTCGAGGGTCTGCCTGAGAGCATCTCCGAGGCGGCGACGATTGACGGGGCGACCGACACGCAGACGCTTTGCCAGATTGTGCTGCCGATGTCCAAGTCGGTACTGGCGACCGTCGGCCTGCTGTATGCGGTCAACTACTGGAATAATTACTTCCACGCGATGATGTACACGAAAAGCGCCTCGATGCGCACGCTTCAGGTCTACCTATATGACCTGATTCAGAACGGGCAGTCGGTGCTGGAGAACCTTGCTGGAGCCGCTTTGGGCTCGGCCCAGGGCAACTACGAGGCCAACATCACCACGCAGGGTGTCACTGCCGCCGCGGTCACGCTCTCGATCATCCCGATTGTGGCGCTCTACCCGTTCGTCCAGCGCTACGTGGTGCAAGGCATCACCTTGGGATCTGTCAAAGGCTAACACACGATATGTGTTGAGGAATAGAAAAAGGAGGAGGGTTTTACATGAAAAGACATTTTCTGATTCCTGTGGTGCTTTTGAGCGCGCTGGCTGTGTTTGCTCAAGGATCGTCGGAAGGTTCGGCGAAAGCGCCGGAAAAGAAGGGCGGGGCAAACGAGTTGCTCGGACCAGGCAATGTCACGCTGAAGCGGCTTGGCTACAATACCGGTTTCGACGTGAACACCGACTACATGGTCCCGGTCATGGAGCAATCGACCGGATACAAGGTGGAGTTCTCCATGCTTCCTGCTCAGAATCCTGACCAGAAGCTGTTGATGGACGTCGCCTCTGGAGCGGACTATGACATCGTCAACCTGTCGTTGAACCAGTTCCGCACGTTGCTTTCCAAAAATGCCCTGTTGCCGCTGAACGATCTGTTGGACAAGTATGGCCAGGATATCCTCAAAGGCAACTCCCAGGAAACCTGGGATACCTTGTCCGATGGCAAGGGAACCATTTACGGCGTTCCGTACATGTATCCGTATGACACCGAAATCTCGAAGTTCATCATCGTCCGCATGGACCTGCTCCGCCAGGCCGGCATCGACAAGGTACCGACCACGATCGACGAGTTGTATGCCACGATGAGCAAGCTCAAGAGCTACTATGGCGACAAGTACATCCTGCTCTGCGGACCGTACAACGCCGCGTCGGAGGGTATCGTCAACCTGAACTTCCCGATGAACATCGCCTGCGCCTTCGGCATCTACAATGACTGGATGGTCGATGACAACGGCAAGGTCATCTACCTGACCGAGCATCCGAAGTTCAAGGAGATGGTCGAGTTCCTGACCAAATGCTCCAAGGAAGGGCTCTTCGACAGCGACTGGGCCGCCAACACCACCACGAGTGTCTCCGAGAAGTTCGCTTCCGGCAAGGCAATCATGGCATGCGCCGACCGCTCCCTCGCCCAGAACGCCATTCCTGCCCTGAAGAAGACCTATAGTCTGTCCGACGACGACTTCGGCTTTGTCTCCGCTTTGTTCGGCGCTGACGGTACCTGCAAGTACATGAAGACGACGGCAATCAACCACGTGTCCGCGATTCTGCGCAACAGCAAGCATCCGGCTGACGCGGTCAACTGGATGAACCTGAAGGTCAAGGACCAGCTGTTCATCAACATCGGTGTCGAGGGGACGCATTTCAAGTGGGATCCGAACGACCATTCGATCATCCCCATCAACCCGATCTTCGCTGACGAGAGAGGCGACTCCTATTACTACCTCGATGCCACCGACGCCGAGGCATACAAATGGCAGTGGCCGAGCCGCATCCGCAAGTCCGCCGCCCAGTGGCTGGCTTTCAATGCGGTCACCATCGACTTCAGCAAGAAGCATCCGGAAGTCTTCGTGCCAGCCTACTTCTCGTTCATGCCGGCTTCCCCGAACTACGCGAAGTACGAGACCACGCTGAGCAACAATGTCAACGACTTCATCTTCCAGATCATGGCTGGAACCCGCACCATCAACGACCTGGCTTCTTTCCAGAAAGACTGGACGGCCGCCGGTGGCGAGCAGGTGAGGGCAGAGCTGCAGTCCTACCTGGATTCGAAGAAATAATGTTTGGTTTCCCGCACCGATCCTCTCCCTCGACCGAGGGAGGAAAGGTGCGGGAATTTGGTTTTTATGTTGAAAAACTTGGAACGTTCCATTATCATTTTTCGATCGTAAGTGCAGGGATAAGGAACAACGTGGTTGGCAAGGCCATCTGTTGGTGGATGCCGAACGAGACGCAGAAACATGAAAAGGGCATGAAACAGGATGAAGCACATAGCAATGTCGACAACGGTTCCTGTTGTCGGGAGTTATGATGTTGTCGTTGCCGGAGGTGGCCCTGCCGGGTGCATGGCCGCAATCGCAGCCGCCCGCCATGGGGCAAAGGTAGCCTTGGTGGAGCGATATGGATTCCTTGGCGGTATGGCCACTGCGGCCTACGTGCTGCCTCTCTCCGTATTCAGCTACAACGGCCGACCCACTACGGGGGGCATCCCGTGGGAGTTTGTCCAGCGGTTGGATCGCATGGGAGGAGCCTGTATCGAGCAACCTCTGAACAATGTCGCCTTCGATCCGGAGCTCTACAAGCTTTGCATGCAGCGTATGGTCCGGGAAGAGGGAATTGCCCTTTACATGAACTCCTATGTCACCCATGTGGAGAGTGAGAGGCGTACCATCAAGGCGGTGGTCTTCGCCAACAAGAACGGTCTCGAGGCTGTGGAGGGGAACTGTTTTATCGACTCCACAGGGGATGCCGATATCGCGGCCGAGGTGGGGGTGCCGATGCAGGAGTGGACGAAACGCTATCCGCTCCAGCCTGCCTCCTACTGTTTCATGCTCAATGGGGTCGACACCAAGTCCCACCTGGTGAAGAAGGCGATGCACCATCACCTGCAGGGGGTGAACTGCCACTGCCTTCCTGTGCGCGAGAGGTTGTTGGAGCTTTCCAGGACGATGAAGCTGCCCCTCTTCGGCGGTCCATGGTTCTGCACCACGACCCACGAGGGTTCGGTGATGGTCAACATGACCCGTGCAGAGGTGGACGAGTGCGATAATCGTGCCTTCACCGATGCCCAGGATAGGATGCGCGAGGAGATTTTCTTGTTCGCCGACCTGCTGAGGAAACAGTTCAAGGAATTCCGCCACAGCTATGTCGCCGCCACCGCGGTCCAGGCAGGCCATCGACAAAGCAGGAATATCGTCGGACTCCACACGATAACCGGCGAGGAATACCTGGCGGGCGTCAAGTATCCGGACAGTGTTTCGCGCTGTGCCCACCCGATTGATATCCACACGACTGATGGTGCGCGGCAGTCCTGTACCTTCATCAAGCAGGCGGCCTATGTGCCCTATCGGGCCTTGGTTCCGGCAGATTTCCCGAACCTGCTGGTGGCGGGACGGACGGTCTCGGCAGACCGGACTGCCTTCGCGTCCCTGCGGGTGCAGTCCAGTTGCATGGGGATGGGTCAGGCCGTCGGAGTCGCCGCCGCCCAAAGTCTGGACGAAAAGCAGCCGGTCCAGAAGATCGATACCGGCCGTCTTGTGAAAGAACTCAAGCGGATGGGAGCAGTACTCGACTAAGGAGCGAACAGGATGGCGAAGACAATTATTGATGTCGCGCATGAGGCGAATGTTTCCAAGAGTACCGTTTCCCTCGTGCTGAACAACAGTCCTCATATCAGCGAGTCGAAGCGCAAGGCGGTACTCGATGCGATGGAACGGATCGGCTATGTTCCGAACACCACCGCCCGTGGCTTGATCAAGAGCCGGACCTACAATCTCGGCGTGATCGAGTGTACCGTCATTCCCCATATCTCGACCTATGATTTTGGTCATGAGGCCAACACCTTCGCACGCGATGCCACGGACGGCATCCTTGCAGGATTGGTCGACACGAACTACGGTTTGCTTTCCGCCTACTGGTCGCCGAGCGAGGAAAAGCCGTGGATTCTACGCCGAAGGTGTGTCGATGGCGTCTTTCTCATCGGCACTGCCCAGATGGACTCGCTCATCAGTGCCGCCGGGCGGCTGGGGTTGCCTGTCGTGGTGGTCGGACAGCAAATGGAACAAGAAAACAACGTCTTCACCGACTATGGGGCCGGTTCCGTGCTTGGTCTGAGATATCTTCTCGGCAAGGGACACAAGCGGATTCTCTGCCTCAATTCCCCGGCCGGATACGGCACGGCGGAAATCCGTAAGAAGGCGGTCGCCGAGTTCTGCGAACACCAGGGACTTCTCGAGGGAACGGTCACGTTGGTGTCTCCACAAAGCAACTCGGGCGAGGGGGGACGCGCCGCGGTAAAGTCCGTCTGGGATTCCAACGGACCCTTCGACGCGGTGATGGCCAACGATATCATGGGTCTGGGTGCGCTGCGCTTCTTCTATGAGCGGCACATCTCCGTGCCTGACGACGTTTCGGTGCTTTCCTTTGACGATTCCTTCCTCTGCAGCTATGCTTCGCCGGCGTTGACGGCCGTGAACCTGAATCGTGAGCTTTCCGGAAGATTGGCGGCCGACATGATGCTGCGCATGGTCTCTGAGAAGAAGAGCCACGGGGAGAAAACGGTAATCAGCGTCCCCATTGGGATTGTTCCCAGGGAGAGCGTGAAGGACCGGAGGACAGTCAGATGAACACATTCCATGCAGAAGGACAGAAAGGCACTTGGTCGCTTGTCCCGCTGTTCGGGTTGCAACCCAACCAGAGGGGGACATCCATTCAGAGCGTCGCCCTCTATGGAGGCATCCTCTATGCCTTCTATCACGATTCGATCGTACAGCGGTACCGCAATGGAGAACTAGTTTCCGAGGACGTCGTGCGTGGCGACCTCTATCACGCCAATGACACGGAACTTGATGGATCATATTTCATCCAAGTGGATACCGGGCGGGAATCGCCGTCCTTGTGCCGTTTCGACCGGTCCTCGAATACGGTCACGCAACGCTGGCTCTTGCATACTCCCGGGTTCCGGACTGCCAGTTGTGCTTGGAGCAAGGAGGGAACCTTGTTGCTCGTCCTGGTTCAGGCGATTGCTTTGGACCAACGTACGGAAATGACTGTCGCTCGATTCGATTTCGAAAAAGGCGAGGTCAAGCCGCTCTTCACCTTGCCACAACACCACAGGTTCGTACAGGGATGCGCTGTCCGTGGGGATGAGCTCTTTATCACATCCAATGACGGCGGTGATTCGGCGACCACCCGCTTCATCGACTACGACTTGCACTCCGGGAAAGTGGTGGACGACGTCTGCTTCTCCGGGTTTGGGGAGTCAGAGGGGCTGTACCTGGGTGATGGAAACCAACTGATCACTGGCTTGAACCTCCGTCACGGCCGTAGCGCCGTCTATCGGCTGGTGGCGCCGGGGGAGACGGTATGAAGACTCCTTCTCTTTTCATCTTCGATTGCGGCGGAGTCCTGTTTTCAGAGAAGGTCTGGGAGGAGTTCTTTGCCTCGCTTGGGCATGATGGGGTGCGGAGCATCCGCTCTCTCGGACCACGCTCGAACAAGGCCGTCGAAGCCTTTTCCCGTGGTGTCATCACCGAAAAGGCATTCTGGGACGAAATCTCCACCGAGTTTGGCAGCCCGATTCCTTGGAGGGATGGGCTTGTCGGCCGTTTTTACAAGACTGCCTACATCCCCGGCGTCTCCGAGGTAATCCGCGACCTGCGGGGTGCGGGAAAGCGCGTGGTCGCAGGCAGCAACCTGATTCCCTGTTTCCTGGAGGTCAACCGCGCCAACCATCGCTACGATGTCTTTGACAAAGCCTATATCTCCTGTGAAATGCACCTTGCCAAGCCGGATGCCGCTTTCTATCAGGAGATACTTCGAAAGGAGGGATATCCTCCGGAAGAGGCTTTTTTCACCGATGATTTGGAAAAGAACGTCGAGGCTGCCCGTGCGGTGGGACTCGAAGCTTTCCGCTTTACTGACACTGACGCCCTACGGAAGCGGCTAGACGCTCTGGGGGTTTGGGAGGATTGCAGATGATGGATCTTACTGATTACGAGCCGCTCAGACATGTGCTGTTCGCGGATGATTTCGACACGGGCTACAATGGCTGGATTGCATTGAATCCGAATTTCAGGCAGGACGCTTTTGCCTACTATCCGCAGATGAAGGGATGGACGGAGTGGGGGCCTCCGATGCTTTCTTCGTCGACCTACACGTATGCCGGCACCCATGGTTCGTTACATGGCACCTATTCGATGAAGGTGGCAAGCCGCCCGATCGCCGCTCCGGCGCAGGAGCGTCCGGTAGCTGGCTCCATGGGTATGGCGATCAAGCGCATCACCCATCGCCACGAGGGTCTTTTAAAGTGCGAGATGTGGTATGCCATCACCGCCGAGCAGGACCGTCCCGGTATCGGCGAAAACGCAATCCGCGCCTTCGGATTCTTCTGGGACAGCCAGAACGAGACCAACCGCACCTACTACGGTGCCCGGTACATCAACTGCGCCAACGGGAAGATGCGGCAGCACTGGCAGATTTTCCGCGCCGACCCGGCAAGTACCAAGCCATGGGGGTACGAGGGGGTGAGTGCGCCGGGCGACAAGGACGAGCAGGTGACCTTGCTCCGCGGTGTCGATACCCAGTGGTTGGGCAATCGTGACGAGCAGGGGGGCAGTGATGGCTACTGGGATGTGCCGGACAGCACCCAGAAGATGTGCTACAACGAGACGCCGGACAAGATCAACTGGCAGTATTTCGCTCTGACTGTCGACATGCGCAAGAAGGAGTACGTCGAGCTTTGCTCGATGAACAGGAGGTGGGACCTCAGGGGTATTGCGGCGACGACAAATCCCCGGTTCCCGAGGATCGACAACTTGCTGAACCCTGTGGTCTTTATTGAGAGTGACACCAACCGACGTGTCTTTCTTTCCGTTGATTCTATGGTCAATTCTATGGATTGGGAGGATTAAGCGATGAGGCAATTCTATACGGTAGTGCTTGATCGGATGAAGGAATTCGGGGGGACGCTTGCCTCTGAACCCTACGAGTGCGGTTGGGCAAGCGAGGCCCAGGTCTGGGTAAAGCTCCAGAAGATCGGGCCGGACCAGGCGCTCCATGGAAAGGTGCAGATGTCGGTCGACGGCATCGCCTGGGCCGACGAGGGGACCGAGTTTCCTTTGATGAAGGAGCCAGGGGATTTCTTTGTCCGTGTGCGCGAGTTCGGCGGATGGTTGCGTTTGGTATTGACGACCGAGAAGGCGTCGCCGGTGGAGGTGACCACCGCGATTGCGCTGAAGGAATGATTGCCGGCGCATGTTTGTTCCGGCTTGTCAGAGGAGGTTGTATTTCCATGATGCTTTCGCAAAAGACAGTTGCTTCCTTGAAGGGGATCATCGCGTCGGTTCCGAGCTATGACCGCTCACGTCTTGCCTTGCGCCAGGTCCATATCGGGCTTGGACACTTCCACAGGGCCCATTACCTTACCTATCTCGATACCCTGCTGAATCAAGGGGATGTGAAGGATTGGGGCGTCTTCGAGGTGGACATTCCCCCCGCCCGCGAGGAGTTCATCGCCAACTTGCAGAAACAGGATTACCTGTATTCGGTTCTTTCCTGGGACAGCGACGGTAGCTCGAGCATCCGGGTCAACGGCCCGATCATCGGTTATGCCAATGCCTCATGGGAGCCTCAGACCGTGCTGGACAAGCTCTCCGATCCTTCGGTGCGGCTGATTACCCTCACCATCACCGAGAAGGGCTACTGCTATCTTGACGACACCCATTCCCTGGACTGGGACAATCCGGACGTCCGGAGCGACGTGGAGGACAAGAATCCTTTCCCGCGTACCGCAGTCGGTTACCTTTCCAAAGCATTGGCCAGGAGAGCGGCCATCGGCGCTCCTGTGACCATCATGAGCTGCGACAACATCCCGACGAACGGAAAGGTGCTTTGGAGCTGTGTCCGTCAGTTCTGCGAGAAGAAGTACCCTCAGATCCTTCCTTGGGTCGAGAAGCATGTCGCCTTCCCCTGTACGATGGTCGACCGGATTACTCCGGGAACCACCGAGGAGGATAAGCTGACAATCGAGAAGAAGGGTGGCTACCGCGACGAGTGCCCGGTACACTGCGAGGAATTCCTGCAGTGGGTCATCGAGGGCAAGCGGACTACCGAGATTCCCGATTATGGCAAGGCGGGTGCGATGGTGGTAGAGGATGTGGAGCCGTATGAGCTGATGAAAATCAGAC
This sequence comes from Spirochaetales bacterium, assembly GCA_028722305.1. Taxonomy (GTDB): domain Bacteria; phylum Spirochaetota; class Spirochaetia; order Sphaerochaetales; family Sphaerochaetaceae; genus RUG023. The sequence goes on along the minus strand of JAQYHB010000003.1, from coordinate 1,334 downwards.
TGCTCAACGGCAGCCATTCCGCCCTTTCCTATCCGGCCTATCTGATGGGGATCCGCGACGTGGACGAGGCGGCTACCAACCCTTTGATCCACCGTTTCATCCGTGACGTCTATATGGAGGAGATTACCCAGACCTTGCCCCCGGTTCCCGGCATCGATCTGGTCTCCTACAAGGACAAGCTCCTCTCCCGTTTCTCCAACAAGTATATCGCCGACAAGATCCTGCGCTTGGCCAGCGATGGCTCGAAGAAGATCTCCAACGCGATCATCAAGCCGTTGGAAGAGGCGGTCCTCTCCGGCAGGAAGCACGATGCCATGGTGTTTGCCTTGGCTGGATGGGCCCGTTTCTGCCAAGGCAAGGACGAGGAGGGAAACGCGCTTCCGATTGATGACCCGAAACGTGATGAGCTGACCGCCACCTGCCATGACGCGAAGGCTTTCCTGTCCGGAGCCGGAGTCTCCCGTTTGAACGGAGAGCAGATGAAAACGCTCTGCGCCGATTTTGACCGAGATCTCGCATCGATCGAGCAGAAGGGGATAGCGGGCGCTCTGCGTTCTTTCCTCCAACAAGCGTAAGGAATTCTCATCCAGCACCCCTGCGTGTGTTCACGCGGGGTGCTTCTCGCTTGCCTGAAATGTGGCAAAACCGGGTGTCGGGCATCCTTTAGGCGGCTTTCGTGTCGCTCTTTTGCTATTCGCGCTTTGCTGTGGTATGCTTGAGGCATGCAGGGTACCGAACAGAAGATCACGACGTCGTACAGTTCCTTCGAGATGGTCAGGAAGGAAGGATACCTGTACGTGGACAAGACCGCGTACCTGTATCGCCTCGTGACAGGGGCTGACATGTATTTCCTCTCCCGTCCCCGCCGTTTCGGAAAGACGCTGACCGTCTCCACCTTGGAAGCGATCTTCCAAGGAAAGCGTGAACTGTTCAAGGGTCTAGCCATCGATTCTCTGGACTACGACTGGAAGACCTACCCTATCATCCACATCGATTTCACGAACTGCTGGAAAAAGACGGCAGATGCGCTTGACGGGTGGCTGAAGGACCGGCTTGAGGAGGTTGCCGACTCGTATGGGGTCGGGCCGCTGGACATGGCCAAGACGAGCGACGATCTGTTCGCAAAGCTCATCCTGCTGCTTTCCAAGAAAGACAAGGTCGTGGCGCTGGTCGACGAGTACGACAAGGTGCTTTCGGACAACATCTTCTCCCCCGAGGTGGAGGATCTGCGCACGGTATTGGGGAACTTCTACCAGGTGATGAAGACGAAAGGCGATCTGCTTCGCTTTGTCTTCATCACAGGGGTGACGAAGTTCTCGAAGGTGGGCATCTTC
>JAQYHB010000002.1 GCA_028722305.1 Spirochaetales bacterium | reverse complement strand
AGGATGAGTTCGGTCATAGCCGTGTTCCCGTAGCAGGAGAACAGGAACAGCTCGTCGTCATACAGGTTCGCTTCCGCGATGGTCTTCGTGCTCATGGCAAATACCCCTGACCTAATAAACCGTTCTTTTGCCATGTTCATTCCCCGGCCTTGTGATTTTTGAGGAAAGTCACTGTGATATGCCTTCTTTGCTATGTCTGTTTCGCCATCCGTGGTATGATGAATCCGCATGTCGCATGCAGCATGGAGGAGGAATATGGCGGAAAAACCGGTCCAGGTCATCAAGTATGAGGGAGATAATTCCACTTTCGTGTGGAAGCATCCGTGCGAGGACTTCAATTCCCTTACCCAATTGATTGTGCATGAGTCCCAGGAAGCAGTGTTCTTCCTGAATGGGCAGGCTCTTGATTTGTTCGGTCCGGGAAGATACACCCTTGAGACCCAGAACCTTCCATTGACGGCGAAATACCTAGGACGCGTGGCTGGTGATACCAGCCCGCTCCATGCCGAAGTGTATTTCGTCAACAAAGTGGAGCAGATGGGAATCAAGTGGGGGACCGACAGCAGGATTCAATATCTGGAACCGCGCTATGGGTTTCCCCTGTCCATCGGAGCGAGCGGGGAAATGAGTCTCCGCGTTGAGGATTCGAGGAAGCTATTGGTGAAGCTCGTCGGAACGGAGAGCTGTCTGGACCAACAGAAACTCGCCGGTTTCTTCCGCGCCTTCTTGCTGACGCACCTCAAGACTGCCATCGCCAAGGTGATGAAGGAGGAGAAGATCGACATCTTCGAGATTGACGAGCATCTGGTCGAGTTCTCTGATACGTTGAAGGCCTTGCTCCAGCCAAAGTTCGCGGGCTACGGAGTCGCCCTCGAACAGTTTTTTGTCACCAACATCGCGCGACCAGAAGGGGAACGCCAGTACGAGCAGTTCAAGGACCTCCATTTCCGCCAATACGCGGCGGTGGCAGAGGCAAGACTTCGCCAGCAGACCGACATCATCGGCGCCCAGACGCAGGCGCAGAAGACGGTGATCACCAGCGAGGCGCTTGCCAGAAAACGCGCTCAGGAAGGATATACCTACCAGCAGGAACGAGGTTTCGACGTCTCCGAAGAAGTTGCCAGGAACCAGGGTATTGGACAATACTCCAATCTTGGAATAGGGCTTGGCACCATGGCAGGAGTGGGGGGCGCCATCGGCGGGGGTGTCAGTGGCATGGTCAAGCAGGTGATGGACTCGGCGGAGAAACCGGCACAGGCGCGTTGCAGCCATTGTGGCGCGATCATCTCCTCCGGAGCGAAATTCTGTCCAGTCTGCGGGGCGCAAGTCCTCCTGGTTTGCCCCGTGTGCGGGGCTCCGGTGGCTCCTGGTTCCAATTTCTGCCAGAATTGCGGAAAGAAATTGACCGGGGGAAAAGAGAAATGAAAAAGCTTTTTCGGTATTACGTAGCAAGTTGGGTCGTCCTTTGTCTCTTGTGCAACGCAGTCGTCCTGTTGGTGTGGGGCAATACAATTGGACTGTCGCTGCTTCCAGCTGGCTTCTGGATTGCCTTTGCTTTGGTCGACCTGTCCTTTATCGGCCAGCTTGTATGTGTCTGGTTCGCATTCCAGAAAGGGAACGAGGAATTGTTTGCCAGATTGCCGCTGATGCGTGAAAGTTTCCTGAACCTCTGTTTGTCCATCGTTGTCGGCACCTTCGCCATGGCGATTCCAAGCTTGAAGCCATGGGTGGCCTCTGTCATCGCGCTGGTCATCCTCGTCCTTGAGGTGAGGACCGTTCTCAAGGCCTTGGCGGCAGCGGCCTTGATGGAGACGAAAGCAGATGGCGTCCGGCAGTCGACAGCTTTCGTGAGGACCATGACGGAGAAGGCCTTCGCCATCCTGCAAGATGCCCAGGATGACGAGAAAAAACAGGTTGCCCAGGAGGTGTATGATACCTTCCGCTATTCCGACCCGGTCTCATCCGAGCATACCAAGGCGATCGAGCAGGCGGTCGAGGAGGCATTCGAGTCATACCAAGCCTCTTGCGGGAAGGAGACAGGGGCAAGGGTTGTCCGTCTCATGAAGGAACGGAACGAACTTGCAAGGCAATCCAAAGGCGCTAACTGATGGCGGTCTTCAAATGCAAGATGTGCGGCGGGACGATGGAGGTCGACGCCAACGCCACGGTTGTCGTATGTGAGTATTGCCATACCAGGCAGACACTTCCACGCATCTCCACCGACAAGAAGCAGATGCTGTATGACCGTGCGGAGCATTTCCGTAGCGCCAATGACTTCGATAAAGCCTACTCCCTGTACGAGCAGATAACCATCGAGGACCCCGATGACGCAGAGGCCTATTGGGACCTGGTGCTGTGTACCTATGGCATTGAATATGTCGAGGATCCCGCAAGCCACAAACGTGTCCCTACGGTGAACCGTACCCAGTTTGTCTCCGTCTTTGAGGACTTGAATTACCAAAAGGCGGTAAGCCTTGCCGACGTGTTGCAGAGAGAGGTGTATGAGGCCGAGGCGAAGGAGATCGACCGAATCCAGCAAGGTATTCTCGCCATCTCCCGCAACGAGAAGCCCTTTGACGTCTTCATCTGTTACAAGGAGGCTGACGCTGATGGCAGACGGACGCGGGATTCGGTAATCGCCCAAGATTTGTACTATGGACTGCAGAAGGCGGGCTACAAGGTCTTTTTCTCGCGCATTACCCTGGAAACAAAGGCAGGTACCGCGTACGAGCCATACATCTTTGCCGCCATTCACTCGGCGAAGGTGATGGTGGTACTTGGTACCAAACCCGAATATTTCAAAGCCGCATGGGTGCGGAACGAGTGGAGCCGGTTCCTTGCTCTGATGAAGAAGGATTCCCAGAAGCATCTGATTCCCGCATACCGTGACATGGACCCATATGACCTGCCGGAGGAGTTCTCCTATCTGCAGGCATTGGATATGTCCCGGCTTGGTTTCCTGCAGGACATCATTGTCGGCATCAGAAAGATTCTTGGAACCAGTACGGCAAACGCAGGAGACTCTTCCACCGGCAAGACCGTTTCATCTGCTGTGAAGTACCCGCAGAGCGCCAACTACGTGGAACGGGGCATAAAAGCGCTCAAAATCGGCAGACTGGATTTCGCCATGCAGCTTTTCAAGCGTTCCATGAACGAGGAGGTCGACAATCCTTGGGCGTATCTCGGCGCGTTCTTTGTGACATACAAGCAACAGGGGGCTTTGCGGGATCAAGTCACCACGCTGGACGACTTGTGCGGCCTGCCCGATAGTGAGATTGCGGACAATGACAGCCAGGGGTATTTCAAGAGCGCCGTCAGCCTTGCCGATGCGGATTTCAAAACCAAGTTCTTGGACAAGCGTGCTCCCATGCAGAAGATCAAGAAGGACCAATACCTTGACGATACTATCGCGAAGTTCGAAGGAACCGAGGATCCTGAGGCCCTACAGGACTTGGCAGAGAAGCTCGCGCATACACCTTCCGACAGATTTCCTGATGGATATCCCCTCCCTTCCCTCATTCTGAAGGTAAAGGAAAAACGTCTGGACATCATCGGCAGGACTGATGGTCCTACCGAAGATCTTGTACAGCAGTGGTGGAACCTGGCGCAGGAGTTCCCCGAGGCAGACGGACCCAAGGCAACGCTTGCCTCCACCTTGGTGGGATATTTTGAAGGGGCTGTCGGCAAAATGACCACCATCGAGCAATGCGCCCAGATGATCCGCGACATCCAACAGTACGTTTCCTGGTTCCCGGAGGGCTATGACGTCTCATCCTTGATCCAGGCGTGTGAGGAGCGGAAGAAGGAGTTCCAGCATGCCGAGGCATATGCAAAAGCCGATACCTTGTATCGGAAGAAGCAATACGCTTCCGCACGGGAGAAATTCCTCTCTTTGGGGCAATACAAGGATGCTCCCAAACGTGTCCAGGATTGCATTGACGCGGAAAACGAAAAAGTCTATCAAAGCGCGCTCCAGTCTCAAGAGGCCCATAGGTATGACTATGCGATATATCAATATGCCTCAATTCCCGACTGGAAGGATTCCCGCGAGCGCATCGTCGCCTGCAAGCGGGGCAAAGTATTGGGCATCCTGTTGAAAGGACTTGCTCTGTTGCCTCTCGCCATTATCATAGGAGCTATTTTCAACTTCTCTATCTGGTGCAAAGCCCTCCGGGGGCATTGGCATCCTTTCTCTTTCTACTACTATCCTCATGAGTTCAACAAAAAAATGGAGTGTACCGTCTGCAGGTATTCGGTGTCGTTCGAAGATGCTGAGTCCGCTTTGTCGGACGAGCAATATTACCAGTTGTGTGTCTCCAGGTCAAAAACCGACGCGAGTGGCCTTGCCTTGGCGAAGCTGGCCCAATGCTATCTGACAGGAAAAGGAACCGCGGTGGATTACGTCGCGGCCTATACCGCCATGAGTGATGGCGCGGGCAAAGGTTCCCTGGTGGCGCGAGATCTGAAAGAGCGCTATGAAATAGGTGGAACCCTGACGATGGGGAAGGATCTTCATTGGACGGTGTCCCACGGACCTTATTATGTTTCAGGAAACATTTGGATACAATCCGGTTCGACGCTTGTCATCGACCCCGGGGTGCAGGTGTTTTTTGTGGATAGGGGAAGAATCTCCTTGGAACGGGGGGCTCGCCTCCATGCGGTCGGAACTGCCAGCCAGCCGATTGGGTTTCAGAAAATAGGGACGTCGTGGGATTGCGGAATCCTCTACAAAGATAGGAATGATGTGGAGGTCTCGTATGTCACGCAAAGCTTTGACGCCGGTCTGCCACGATACGATCTGGGAGAACCAGGCCCTTCGGGCGGGGTGGTTTTCTATGATGCTGGATCCTATGAGGGGAAGTGGAGGTATCTGGAGGTCAACACCGAAGGTCCCGTCCTTTTCGCTCCATTCGGATACTGCCGTTCGGCCGACACCGCGCTTGTCTCCTCTACGTATATGGGAAGCGGCGCGGAAAACACCAACAACCTGGTGGACGAGATGGGGGATGCCACCTACATCGGAGCTGTCGGGTTGCGGATGACAAACAGCTATGCTGCCAAAGTGGCAAAGGAAGATACGACTGGTTCCTTTGCCGATTGGTTCCTTCCTTCAATCGTGGAATTGGAACACATGAACGGCGTAGACGCATTGAAGCCGATCTTGCAGGATGCCAGACTGTGGAGTTCGTCCGAAGCCTCGAAAACCAAGGCTTGGGCGCTGGTTGGTGGGAAATGGCAGAGTGTCCCGAGAAACGAATTTCTCCGGGTCCTGCCCGTTCGGGCCTTCTAGCAGGCTGGGATATTTGGGACTGGCTGGATTTGGACCAACGACCGAGGGATTATGAGTCCCCTGCTCTAACCGCTGCGCTACAGTCCCTTTCGTGAATGACAAAAGTATAGGGGTGGGGAAAGACATGGTCAAGAGACGTTGTGGTATGCTACAATTCCCGACAAGGAGTTGGAAAAGATGCGTCTGAAGAAAACGCTGGTGCTTGTTGGTTTGTTTGCGGGTTGTTCGGTTTCGGCATTCGCCGCGCCAGTGAAGTACAGTTTCTGGACACTCAGACAGCATCCCGAGGTCGTAGGAGGCTTCATTCCCACGTGGACGGGAATGGGTCTCAGTTTCACTCCTGTTTCCCTCATCGAGGACCGGAAAACCGAGCTGAGGCTCTTAATCGGCGGCGGTTATACCCAGCGCAAGGTCTGGTACGACCCCAATACCGGGTTGATGCTGGATGATGAGGACCGGAACCCGTTGGTGTTTGATGTCGAGGAGTACGACTGGAGAGCCCAGCTTTCCCAAGGGTTCTGGGCTTCCTGGGTTCCCGGCAAGGACCTTGTCACCTTGTATGTGGGCTATGACGGGATGTTCTCCCGTACTCATGACTCGATGGTGGAGGGGGAGAGGAGGGAGAACGGCTCGTCTTCCTCGAAGCAAGAAGTGCTCAGCATTGACGACTGGTTTGCACAAAGCCTGTATAGTGGCGCCTCGCCCAAGCATAACCCCTACTATCCTGATATGGGTGACACATTGGCGACTACCCTGTACGGTGGCGTCAAGCTGGACGCCATGCGCGACACTATCAGCACCCAGGATGGGTTCTCAACCGAAGTCAACGTGCGTTACATGCCCGGACCGCTGAACGACAGTATGGACGGAAGGGCAGATTGTTACAGTGTCACCAGTAATACGGTCTTTGCCAGGACGCTGTGTTCGGTGAAGGACGTGAAGGGGAGGAACCTCTTTTCGGCCGTTGCTCTTGACCGTTTCAACGTCAACTGGACCAGTGGCGAGATCATCCCCCTCAGTCTGCAGGAATCGACTGCCCTTGGCCGCAAGGTGCGTGGCTACAGCTATTGGACTTACGACACCGAGTTCTCGCTTGTCAACAATGTGGAAATCCGCCTATGTGGGCCGGAGGCCTTGCTCAAGGGTGTCATGCCTCGCTTCAATTTCTTCTATGACGTGGGCTTTGGATGCGGAAATTACTACAACACCAACGTCAGCGACACCAATTTCCTTTCCTCGACAGGCGTGCAGGCGACAGTCACCATCTTCGACTTCTTTGACTTGGGATTGCAGTACGCCTACCTGTTCCACGGACATGACTATACCCACTATGATGATTCAGTCACCATGCGGGTCACCTTCTTCCTTGATTTCTGAGGATAAGGAATAGAGCGTCCAGGATGATGCCCATGGCATGCGAACGCGAGCCATGGGTATTCCTTCAGGTTACTTGAACAGCAAGGGGTTTTCCTCGCTGAGCTCGAGGATCTTGCTGGTGTCGATGCCCAGCGAGCCAAGCGTCTGCTTGGTCTGGCTTCTGCGGACCTTTGGAACCCAGCGCACGGTAATCCGGACAAGTCCGCCATCGGTCATCTCCGCATAGGGGCGGAGTCCCGCCTGCGCCAGTTGGGCGTACAGGCTCATCGCGTTGTCCACGTTGTTGGTGGAGAGGATCTGGTACTTGTACCAGCCGGTGTCGCCGGGCCTGTTGTACTTGCTCTCCGGCACCTGAGGCTCGTAGAGCACGGTCAGGGTGACCGGAGCGATGCCCTCTTCCTTCATGCCGAGCTCGGTGGCAGCGCGCGGGGTTAGGTCGATGATACGGCCGTCCACATAGGGCCCGCGGTCATTGATCCGGACTTCGATGCTCTTTCCTGTCAGACGATTGGTCACCTGTACGCGGGTGCCGAATTTCATCGTCTTGTGGGCCGCGCTCATCGAATTGGGGTCGAACACATCCCCGTTCGCGGTAAGGGCGCCCGGGGTGTCGCTGGTGTACCACGAGGCATAGCCAGCCTCGACAGCCTCGGCGGCGCACAAGTTGAGCGCGCAGAGGCTAGCCATCAGGAGAAGAAGTGCGAAACGTTTCATACTCCAAGAGTATAGCCGTTCGGTTTTGAGGTGGCAACGGTTGTTTGTTTTAAATCGTTCGATTATACTAGCTTGCACTATGGCTAAGAAGAATGAGCAGGCCCCGAAGCATTGGGCCGATGTCTATGCTGAAAAGGTGATCCGCGAGAAAGGTGACAAGCCGTTGTACACCTGCGCCAGCGGCATTACTCCGTCCGGAACCGTCCATATCGGGAACTTCCGCGAAATCATTTCCGTCGACCTGGTCGTCCGTGCTCTCCGCGAGAGGGGCAAAAAGGTCCGCTTCATCTATAGCTGGGATGACTATGATGTCTTCCGCAAGGTTCCGAAGAACATGCCGGAACCCGAGCTGCTGGCCAAGTATCTGCGCTACCCGATCGTGCTGGTTCCCGATACCACCGGCCGTGCCGACAACTACGCCCGTGGCAACGAAATTGACGTCGAAAGGGAGCTGCCGAAAGTCGGCATCCATCCCGAGTACATCTACCAGGCCGCTCGCTACCGCGCCAGCGAGTATGCCGACGGCATCCGCATGGCCTTGGAGAAGCGCGATGCGATCAAGGCGATTCTGGACAAATATCGTACCGAACCGCTTCCCGATAGCTGGCTTCCCATTTCCGTCTTTTCCTCCTTCACCCACAAGGACACCACGACGGTGCTTTCCTGGGATGGCGAATGGGGAATCACCTACCGCGACGATTCTACCGGCCAGACCGAGACGATCGACCTCCGCAAGACCAGTTTGGCCAAGCTGCCTTGGCGTGTGGATTGGCCGATGCGCTGGAAGCGCGAGCAGGTCGATTTCGAGCCTGCCGGCAAGGACCACCACTCCGAGGGCGGTTCGTTCGACACCTCCAAGGAAGTCGTCGAACTCTTCGGCGGACACGCTCCGGTCTCCTTTCAGTACGATTTCATCTCCATCAAGGGTCATGGCGGGAAGATTTCCTCTTCCAGCGGAGACGTCGTCTCGCTTCCTGATGTCCTGGAGATCTACACTCCCGAGGTGACCAGGTACATGTTCGTCGGCACCAAGCCGAACTCCGAGTTCTCCATCAGCTTCGACTTGGACGTCCTGAAGCTCTACGAGGACTACGACAACTGCGAGCGCATCACCTTCGGTCTGTTGCCGGTCAAGGAGGAGAGAAAGGCATACGAGACCCGTATCTACCAGCTCTCCCAGGTTGACAAGGTCCCGGAAACGATCAGCTACCAGATTCCGTTCCGCCACCTCTGCAACCTGCTCCAGATCCACGGCATGGATGTCGACGCCGTGGTCAAGAGCCTTTCGGACGTGAAGCCGGAGCAGCTTGACCGTCTGGTGGCAAAGGCAACCTGCGCGCGCAACTGGATCGAGAAGTACGCTCCAGAGGACTTCAAGTTCCACCTGCAGACCGACAAGGACGAGAAGGTGGGTGTCGGCGAGGGCGAGAAGCAGGCCATCGGCAACCTGGCCGCTCTGGTCGGGAAGATGGACGGTCTGGACCGCAAGGCGTTCACCGAGGCCATGTACGCCTGCGCCACTGACGCAGGACTGGAAACCGGCGCCTTCTTCACCGTCGTCTACAAGGTCCTGATCGGCAAGGAGAAAGGGCCGAAACTGGCCGACTTCATCCGCACCTGCGGCAAGGACAAAGTGCTTCCGATTCTAGAGAGATATCTTTGATGCAAGAAGCCTTTATCCGAAAGGGGGGTGTCGTCCGAGACGACATCCCTTTTCCGTTTTCGGGGTCGAAGCATGCGCTTGCTAATGAAGATTTTTGCAAGTCCATGCAATTTTCTTCAAATGGTGGGTCCTATTGCTCTCCCACCTTGTCGATGATCCTGGCGAGGACCTGGTCGTTCTTGCGCCACTTGCTCTGGGCTTTGACCCTCAAGTCGAGCTGGAGCTTCCGCCCCGGGAAGATCTTCTTGATTTCCTTGAAAGCGGCGACACGGATGCGCTTGATGTTGGCGCCTCCTTTGCCGATGACGATGCCTTTCTGACTTTCGGTCTCGACGACGATGAAGGCCCTGACCCAGATGGTGTTGGTGTCCACCTGGTTCTCCATGTCGGAGAGTTCGATGTAGATGGCGTGGGGAAGCTCGTCGGTCACGGTGGCGATTGCTTTCTCCCGGATGATTTCGCTGACACGGAACTCGAGGCTCTGGTCGGTCCGCTCGCTTTCCGGGTAGAGCAGGGGGCCCTCGGGAGCGTGGCCGAACAGGGCGATCAGGATTTCATCGACCCCTTCGTCCTTCAAGCCGGTCGCCTTCAGGATTTCCGCCTGAGGAAGATGTTCCTTCAGAAACGCGGCGGCTTCGTCTTGCTGGGCTTCGGTGGCGATGTCGCTTTTGTTGATTACTGCGATAATCGGGCTCTTGATTTTCGCGAGAAGCGCGCAAATTGCCTCTTCCTCGCTACCCCCTTTGCGGGTCGGGTCGAGGATGTAGAGCACCATGTCGCTGTCGGACAGGCTTTCGACTGCCGTCTCCTGCAGTTTCAGATTGAGCTTTTGGCCGCTGATGTGGTAGCCCGGAGTGTCGGTGAAGATCAGCTGTCCCCTGCTGTCGGTGTAGATGCCGCGGATGGCGTTGCGGGTCGTCTGGGGTGTCGCCGCGGTGATGGAGACCTTCATCTCGCAGATGGTGTTGACCAGGGTGCTCTTGCCTGACGATGGACGGCCAATGATGGCCACGCTTGCGCATTTCATGGTTTGCTCCTTGCCACTGAACTATACCTGCCATCGGGGCGTGAATGCAATCGCGCGACAATCGAGCATTTGCTAATTGGAAGAAAAAATGTTTTCGTTACGCGCAAAAACAGCTTGTGCATATTTCTTGGGTTGAATGCCAAACTGGTCTTTGAAGCATGTATAGAAATAATTTGGATCTGAAAACCCGACAGCATATGCAACTTCATTGACTGTAATATTTTGCTTCAATAAAAGTTTGGCGGCTTCTGTACACCGTTTTTCCATGAGCAACTGAGTAAAACTGGTGTGCATGTATTTCTTGATGCATTTTGAGACATAACTTGACGAGAATTTAAGGTCATTGGACATGATTTCCAACGAAATCTTTTCAGAGTAGTGCTGGTTGATATACGAGATGGCCATGCGAACAATGGGGTGCGTCTCAACATCCGGGCTGGTGGTGTTGAGCAATGTAACGATACGGGAGATTGCTGTTTTCTTTATTCCTTTGAGTTTCTCAATTAGTTCATCAAGGATGGAGAAGAGTTGTGCGCTCACATAGGGTTTTACCAGGTAGTCAGTCACGCCAATTTTTATTGCTTCCCTCGCATATGTGAATGTACCATAGGCAGTGATCATGACAATCTGTATGCCAGGATTGTCTTGCTTGAGTCTTCGTGCTACTTCTAGTCCGTTGATCTTCGGCATTTCAATGTCCAGCAGGGCTATGTCTGGTTTCAATGCAAGACCTTGCTTGATTGCTTCTTCTCCATTTCCACAAATAGCGATGATTTGAAGAACCTGAGAATCGTAATGGTCGGAAATACTCTTTGTAAGAAAGTGTTGTTCCATTAATTCGTCTTCAGCTACAAGTATATGATACATCATGTGTGGCTCCTAATAGATGAATTTTAACGGTAGTGCCTTGAGCACTTGAGGAGAAGGAGATTATGTCCGAGTTGTGATGGTGAGCTTTGAGGCGTTCAACAGTATCGAGGATGCCATGAAAAGTTTTTTGACTGTGAGAAAGATGATTCAAAATTTGTATATCAAAACCGATGCCATTATCATGTATTATGATGAACGCACCACAATCCTCGTCTTCAAATACGTGAACTTCAACCAAGCCTCCTTGCGTTTGGTCGTGTAGGCCGTGTTTCAGGGCATTTTCTATCAAAGGTTGGAGCGTGAAAGGGGGTATAGTTACATTTGGACAATCGAACACATCGAGGTGGAAAGCTATCCTGCCTTCAGTGCGTTCTTTTTGAATGGTGATATAGTTGTCTAGTAACTGTAATTCTTGATGAAGACTGATTTCCCCATCTTGCAAGTCTATCGCTTGACGAAGCAGGCTGCTGGTGGAAAGGACTAATTTGGTTGCCTTCTCTTTCTGGTCTGCTTGAATGGAATGGACAATCATGTTCAGCGTGTTGAACAGAAAATGTGGATTGATTTGCGCTTGCAACATTCGGAATCTGGTTTCCTGTACAAGTTGTTTTTGTTCTGCAAGCTCTTTTTGCGCCTCCAACGTTTTTTCCATAGCATTGATATTCTTCTTGATTTCCTTTTTCATATGGTTGAAGGCGTTGGCCACATTGCCAAATTCTTCGTAACGGCTCAATTGTAAATCTTCTGTGTCCCAAACACCTTTCGCCAAGGCTTCCGAGGCTCTATCGATTTTCTCGAGTCGCCGGATAAAATCAATGGAAAGACATGCCAATGGAATCAAGATGATGAGAGTGAGGATTACTTGCAGGATCGCTTGGATATGACTATAACGCTGAAAATCGAGGCTAATGTTGCTGAATCTGTTTCCGGAATATTGAATGTAGGCACCAACCAAGGCGTTCCCTTGGGAGAGAAGTTGGGAGAATCCGAAATCAACCAGTTGTAGCACATCGAAAGATTCTTTTTCATTACGATGTCCGACTAGTTGTTCAGAAACCAGTTTTTCCAATGCTTGGGAAATTTGGCTGATTGTTCGAGAATACAATAACATATCGTTGGTCAATATAAATAGTTTTTTGGATGCATCGGTAGCATTCACAATAGTCGCTGAACAATCTTGGAAATGCATGAGCGATGCGACAGTTCCATCTTTCAGCCATTGCTGATAACTTTCTTCATAGAGAGTTAAGTTGTTTGCCAATTCCTGGATTGCTTTGTCGTCGCGTCTGATGGTTTCCATTTTGCGAGTACGTGCTTGGTTTGAGATGAATCCAGAGACGAGAATGCCGGACACCAACGCTATGAGTAGGATTAGATTGCTTAGCAACAACTTCTTGATGGAGTGACGATATTCCATAGCATTGTATTATACAATAACCAGCGGACAAGGAGCGATGGAATGAAGCGAGTACTTTTTTTAGGTCTGATACTCTCCGCAGTGGGCGTACTCTTCGCGCGCGGCGTACATGAGGAATTATTTCCATTGCCGTTAGACAGAATGGTGTTGCGCTATGCGGAAGTAAATTCTCCGCAGGATGAGCGAACTATCGCTACCCAAGAATTTGCTGAATACATTCGTACGTCTACCCAGGGACGCATCGATATTCAGGTATATCCATCAGGAACTCTTGGAGACAACAAAAGTGTGGTGCAATCACTGATGGTCGGTGCCATTGATTTGTGCAATGAACCTCCAACCAACCTGTATGGGTGGGGGGTAAATGTGCCGTATTTACCTATTTTGTCGTTGCCTTTTTTGTTCCAGAATAGAGAGCATGCGGTAAAAACCATGCAAGGAGCGTTTGGTAAGAAAGTCGCTAGCGATATTGCAAATGCGGGTAGCGGGCTTGTTATTCTCGGGTATTTTGTCGCAGGACCGCGTAATTTCTTCACAAAACGTCCATGCGAAAGCTTGGAAGATTTTCGTTCGTTGGTGATTCGCGTGCAGGATGGGGCAATTTATACCGATACCATCGAGGCGTTTGGAGGTGTCGCGGCTCATACTCCTACTACAGAGCTATATTCTGCTTTGCAGACAGGTGTTGTCGATGGGGCGGAAAATCCTGTCAAAAGTTACTACAATAACAAGTATTTTGAAGTCGCACGGTATTATACTTGGAGCGACTATCTCATCCAACCTTCGGCAATCATTATCTCTGAGCAAACGTGGAGGCGCCTTTCGGTCGCTGATCAAGAACTGTTTCAGATAGCGGCGAAGCAAGTGACTTCTCGTTTTCAGGAATTGACTGTAGCCCGTCAGGAGGAGCAGATCCATGCTCTTGAGGAGGCAGGAGTCATCTTTTCCTCTCTCAAGGATCGGGAAAAGTGGGTTCTTGCCGCGGGGAAGGTCTACGACAAGTATGCGAGCCGTTGGCAAGATTTGATTGACTCCATCAAGGCCGAACAACAGAGCGCACTCTGATGACTGCTGAATTTTAGAGAATTTAGCCGGTTTTTCAAAGTTTACAGTATCTTCTTCTGCCACCTAAGATAGGCATAGGTGGTGAATCAATGAAGAAACCTTCTTTAGCTATTTCAGATCTTTACCTTGGTGTTTTCTCGATTGTCTTTTTTTCCATTTGCTGGATTCAAGTTGGAGGCCTGGCTGAAGAGGCGCAAATAATGCCTCACATCGTTATTCTGCTTGGTTGCCTATGTGCTGTTGGCGTTATTGTCAAAGCCTTGTGTAACAAGACTGTTGCGGAAACCCAAAAGAAAACAAACGTGCGACAGGCCGTAATCGGCATCTTGTCATTTTTGATTATCACGTTACTCATGCGGTTTGCAACGGTCATCGGCATGTATGTCTGTACCTATCTCTCAATCCTGACCATTTCGCTGACCATCAGCTATTTCGAGCACGGTTGGAATGGAAAGCAAATGCTGAAAGTCGCTCTGTTTGACTTGGTTGTCTTGGGAGTTACCTATCTGTTGTTTGGGGTGGTCCTTAAGGTGAATACGCCAAAGGGATTTTTATTCTGAATTTCGTTTGAAAGGAGCAAGTAATCATGAAAAAGAGTTTGTGTCTGCTTATGGGAATGAGCCTAAGCCTCGGAATGCTGTTCGCAAATGGTGCGGCAGAGAATGGTGGAGCTGCAAAGAAGTATCCGAACAAGCCTATTACATTCATCGTCAATCGCGCTGCTGGAGGGGGCACTGATGTGTGTGCTCGTGCTGTAGCGACGGCAATTCAGAAAGACCTTGGGTATACTACTGTTGTCAACAACCTCGAAGGTGGTGATGGTCTGATTGGTGCCAATGAAGCATTAACGGCGAAACCTGATGGCTATACCTTTATGATTGTTG
The DNA here is from genome assembly GCA_028722305.1 of Spirochaetales bacterium. Taxonomy (GTDB): domain Bacteria; phylum Spirochaetota; class Spirochaetia; order Sphaerochaetales; family Sphaerochaetaceae; genus RUG023. The sequence continues at coordinate 112,149 of JAQYHB010000002.1, read as the reverse complement.
GATCTACTGAAATTCCCAACCTTATTGTGAATTTCCCTGAGGCAAAATTTACCCGGAATGATCTTATTCCAGTTTGCCAAGTTACCAGTAAATCCCGCTTTCTGGCTTTGAAACCTGGTAGCCCGTTCTCTGATTTGAATAGTTTCGTCTCATATGCAAAAGCGAATCCCGGCAAGTTGACGATTGCTATTTCGGGAGGCAACACCATTTATGGTGCCGTTCTGATTGAGGAGGCATTGGGTATTGATTTGACCATCGTGAATGCGGGAAGCGGTAATAATGCTTTCACTATGGTGTTGGGTGGACATGTCGACTGTGCTGAATTGGATCCTCAGTATTACGCCAACTGCGTGAGTGAAAATATGACGGTTCTCGGAGATACCGATGATCGCACCGAGCATGTAGCAGATGCGGCAGATACGTTCAAATCCAAGGGAATCGATATTGTTGATACAACATTCAACTATATTCTTGCGCCAAAAGGAACTCCGGATGAGTATGTGAAAGCTGTATCCGATATGGTCGGGGAGTTGTATGAGAAGCATGGTTTGGCTGATGCGATTGCCCAAACGGGACAAAAAGCCCTTTACACCCCTGCCGAACAATTCAAAGATGTGTACTTCGCATATGTCGATAAAATGATGCAACTGTATCAGAAAATCAACGCAGAAAAAAAGAAATAAGAATCTCGTGACCTGGGACGCTTGCTTGGCGCCCCAGGTGGATTCATCGAAAGGAAAAAATCCATGAACATCTCGATACTCGCAGATATTTTTTCCAGCAGTGCTATTGTCATGATTCTGCTTGGAACCGTTTTCGGTATCATTGTTGGGGCAATCCCTGGCTTGGGCAACAATATTGCTATCATTGTCATGTTGCCATTTACCTATTCCATGACTCCGCTCAGCGCATTGTGCCTGCTGGGGGGTATCTATATGGGATGTGCCGTAGGAGGCTCTTTTTCTGGTGTATTGTTGAACATTCCAGGTACAGCAGAATCGATCTGCACAACCATCGAAGGATATCCTCTTGCTCAGAAAGGTAGGGCAAAAGAAGCGCTATTCTTGGCAAGCATTTCAAGTTCAATCGGTGGAGTCTTTGGGTGTTTCGCCATGATCCTTTTTGCTCCATCCTTGGCTCGCGTGGCATTGAAGTTCGGTCCGGCGGAAATTGCTGTTGTTTCTATTCTTGGCTTCATTATTATTGCGTCGCTGTCAAGTGACAACATGTTCAAAGGCATTTTGGGGTCTTGCTTCGGCATGCTGTTTGCAATGGTTGGTATTGATCAGATCCTTGGACAGTCTCGGTTTACTTTCGGATTCACCAACCTGACAATGGGATTCAAGCAGGTCGCTTTGGCCATGGGTATCATTGCCGGCAGGCAGATGGTCATTGAGATATTGAAGGCTTATCGCAAAGGAGACCGGAAACGGCAGGGGTTGCCTGATGAGACTGCGCAGATTGCCCTTGAGCAAACTTCTCCGCGCAAAGTTCTTTCATACATGTTTCATAATGAGAAGCTCAATGTAATCAAATCCGCTGTCCTCGGTACTGCCATTGGTATTATGCCCGGTGCGGGATGTGATATCGCCGCTTTCGTGGCGTATGGTGAAGCGAAACGCAATTCCAAGGAAAAGTTCGGTACCGGAGTACCTTCCGGTGTTGTCGCGGCAGAAACCGCAAACAATGCGGCTGTCGGCGGTGCGTTTGTCCCGCTCCTTGCTCTTGGTATTCCTGGTTCCAATGCGGCTGCGTTGATTGCTGGTGCATTGACCATTCATGGGATAGTCGTTGGGCCGACGTTGTTTTCCGACCATGCTGATGTGAGCTATGGATTCATGTACGGCTTATTGGTGAGTGCTGTTGTCATGGCTGTCGTTGCCATTACATTTGCTCCGACATTTGCTCGTATTACCCGATTGGACATGAAATACATCATTCCTCCTGTGGTTTGTTGTTTGCTGATTGGTTCTTTCAGCCTCCGCAACAACATGTTTGATGTATATGTCATGCTGGCATTTACCGTTATTGGTTATATCTTTCACAAGCTCTCCATTCCTCCTGCACCAGTATTTCTTGGGTTTATTTTGGAACCGCTGATTGAGAAGAATATGCGAATGGCTGGCACGATTGCAGGAGCGAAGGAGATGAGTCTCTTGACCTTTATTTTCCAAAGTAAGGTGTGCTTGTTGATTATTGTTGTTGGCATCATCATGTTGGTTTTAAATGTCTATTCCATCAAGAAACAGAACAAGGTCAAAGCTGAAGTAGGAAAGTAAGGAAAGATTCATGAAAAAGAAGAATATCGTTATTATTCTTAGTGATCAAATGCAACAGAAAACGGTGATGGACGAATCCAAAGCCATCATGCCGAATCTGAGAAACCTTCAAAAGAATGCTGTGACTTTTTGCAACGCCCATTCGGTCAATGCAATTTGTTCACCAAGCAGGGCTTCAATGCTTACAGGCTTGTTGCCACATAATCATGGAATGGTGGATTGTACGCATACAGTTCCTGCTTATCGGAGCGAATACGATTATTCTTTGCATACATTGACGAACGAGTTGCATGATGCCGGATATGTGCTTGCTCATTACGGGAAATGGCATATTGAACGCAGTTATGATCTACATAAGTTTGGATTTAGTGCATATGAGACGGAACGCCAGATTCCTAAGAAGCAGGTGCATTATCTGGACAAAGTTACGATTCACAACGAAGGCTATCGGGATTATACCCTTTGCGGGATATATCAGGAAGGGCCAGAATCTTCTGAGGAACATTACATGGTTTCCAAGGCCATTGATTTTGTAGAAGCTCAGAAAGAGGGAGACAATCCATTTTGCCTTGTTGTGTCTGCGTATGCACCACATGACCCGTACATGGTTCCCAGATGCATCTATGACCTTTATGACAATCATGATATCACCATACCGGGCACTTGGGAGAAAGATGGGCAGCGCCCTGTGATTTATGATCGTCTCCATGAGGTTTGGAAGAGTCTATCGCCTTCTGATATCCTCAAAGCGATTCGTTGTTATTATAGTTACTGCTCCTTGGTCGATGAAGAGATGGGGCGTTTGATCGATTGTTTGAAGCAGAACGATTTATATGACGATACGCTTATACTGTTCCTTGCCGACCACGGAGATTTGGTGGGGAGCCATGGGCTTTTTTGCAAAGGAGTTCCTTCGTATGAAGAGGGATATTCCATTCCCTTGGTTGTTAAGTTCCCAGAGGGAAAGGGAAAAGGCCTGGAGTGCAAAGCATACGCTTCTTCATGCGACATCCTGCCGACTATCTTGGATGTGGAAGGGTTGGGGTGGCGTGGAGGCAAGCTCGATGGGATGTCGTTGGTTCCTTTCGTTGATAACCCGGAAATGTGTGATGATTCTTATTCCATAGCAGAGTTCCACGGACAGCGCTATTCGTACACGCAACGTATAATCTGGCATAAGCAGTTGAAGTATGTGTTCAACGCTTTTGATCGGGATTGCCTGTATGATTTGTGCAATGATCCGGAAGAGAAGTACAACCTGATTGATGATCCTGCGTTTGAGGAACAAAAGAAAACCCTTGTTTCTTTACTTTGGAAGAAAATCGTCGAGAGCGGCGATTGGTCCATGCAGGACGCACAGTACTGCATGCATCGTCTGCTTCCTGTCGGACCTGGCGAAGTACCAATGGGTGACAATTTCAAGAGATTCAATCTTGGGTTTTAGCTTCGTTTCTGGTGGCAATCGATACTGGAGAGGGAAACATACATTCCCACAACATGCATGTGAGGCCCATTGTGCAGCCCAATACGCAAGGGATCCTCAGGGTCCAGTCTTCCAGTGAGAAACCGAGGGTTCGATTATCGATAGGGATAATTGTACCCAAAGCAGGATACCTTTTGCATTACAAGGAGGAAAAATGAAAAAAGCATTCCTTGCCATCATTTTGTAGGTGTTTGGTTTTGCTTGTTTTGCGCAGGCGGTTATGGAATCTCCGGCAGGTAGTAAAGAGGTTGCGCCTCATTCTGTCGCATATTTGAACACATTCATTGCGGATGATCCACTCAATGGAGACAATGGCATGGAAACTTCCCCTGCTGCACCATTGGTTTACGGTCCGATTAATATTGCCTTTGATGTTGAAGGTAATGCCATTGGAGCCGTAGACGAACAGGATTTCTTCTATGCCGACGGGTATTACTATCTGATTGGGCAGTCATTTGCAGAAGGTGCCTTCAACTATGCGCCAGGTGTTCCATATACAGAGACACTGGATACCACCATTCCCACATTTTATCGCTGGAGTGGGCTTGTCACCTATCGTTCGGAAGATTTGGAAAACTGGACCCTTGTCAGCAGATGGTTTCCACAAGATGAAGAAACCGGACGCCACCTTGTCATCAAGAAACCGCGTATCGCCTTTTCCAAGGCTACAGGAAAGTATGTTATGTGGTTCCTGAACAGCGCAAGGACTGAAGGGGAAGATCCGATTATGGTCATGACAGCAGATTCTCCAGAGGGGCCATGGAGCAAACCGCAGAGCCCGACAGTCTCGGAAGGCGTCAAGGTAAGCGATCTCACTCATGATTATCAGATCAAGGTCGACCCCGCCACTGGAATCGGGTGGTTCACCCAGGCAGGTACAAACACAAAACTTTACAGGATGACCCCTGAACTGACCGGTGTTGTGGAGGATCGTTCCTTTACCATGAGTGGTGCAGGCAACTTCGGCACCAACACTATCGCAGGCGGAATGGGCTTCTTTTATCATGACGGCTGGTGGTACATCACAGGGACAGGACGTTGCGGCAACTGTGTTGGCGCATCGTTAAGCTTTGTCATGGCGAGAAGGCCTGAAGGTCCATGGCTCAGCCCGGACACCATGTCCAGCGAGGAGCCTCTTGTGGCTTCCCTGATTTCTTCCGATGGAATTTTGGCCCAGACTCATGGCGCTTCGATGTTTCCTGATGGAAACGGGGGATGGATTCCAATGATGTATGGTACCCACTATCGCTCCAGTGCAACCGGTGCACCATTGAGCACATTGGCTTTCAACAACTCCGGAGACAACAACTTGGCTCTTTCTGGCCAGTGGTGGTTTACTCTAGACTTTGCCGAAGATGGAAAGATTCGTATGTTGGAGCCTAAGGCTGTATATGAAATACCTCTTGCGCATCCTATCGCCAGTGAACATGTCAACGCCTATCAGGCTGACCTATGTGTCACTGCGGAACGTTCTGCCAGACAGGAATGGACCGTCGAGCCAGGCACCGTCGTTGCATGTGTCCTTCCTTCCATCTTCCAACAGACTCCAGACGAATCCCCGTCGAGCAATAAGTGGGTTGCTCAAGATGCCCTCGTAAACGCACCTCTGGTTGCAACCTTGGAACTTCCAAATGGTGTGTCCTATTCATGGACTGTTGATGCAAGGACCATCGCCTGGGGACCAAGACAGATAGCCCTGAATCTTCCAGAACCTTACACCGAAGGTGGAAAACTTGCCCTTACCCTCAGTACAACTGCTACAAATGGAGGGTATGGCGTGGCTTTAGGAATAGGTGCTGAAAGCGATGTATATGCGCACGTTGAAGATGGCAAGATTACGGAATATGAGGGACAAAAGATGTATTTGCGCACCTCGGACAGAGCCACTTCCGCTCCAGTCATCACGCGGCAACCAGTAAGCGTTACTGTCAAAGAAGGAACCACTGTGGGGTTCCTTGTACAGGCAGATGGAATTGGTGTTGGCTACCAGTGGTATAAAGATGGGGAAATCGTTCTGCCACATGGTGTCGAAGTTGGCACGAGAAACGAGTCTGCATCGGAAGCTCTGCGTTTAGGTAAAGTCTTCATGGAAGACGCCGGTATGTACCAAGCGGAAGTTTTGAACGCTGTCGGGTCTGTTGCCTCCTTGACCGTCAGACTAACTGTTCTTCCTCGCTAAGGTAGGTTTGGATCGAAATAGTGAATCCCTGCATCTGTTCAACCTTTGCAGGGATTCGCCTACCTCATTTCATACAATGAAGATTCGGATAGTAAGTTTTCTTCTCTTCCTCGTATCGATGGCAGTCTTCCCATTATCGGCCAAGAATCTAGGTGAGAATGCCCCTGTTCTGTTTTTCTATTCCAAAACTGCGTACAATGCCACCAGATGAAACAAGCCATAGACCGGATTCTCTTGAACCACAAAGAAATCGAGATTGAATCCCATGATATCGATGAAGAACCGCAAATCTGGAAAAGTGCCTGTGAAAGTCGTGGAATACCGGTCTGGGGAGTTCCCAGAATATTCATAGGGGAGAAAATATTTGCAGGTTGGTTCGATTATAAGGGAGACCTCAGATACATAGACGCCTACCATGGATACATCGGCTACCAGAATCAAATTGTCCTTGCTTTGGGAACGTACTTTGATACTTCGATTTCAGAGATAGAACCAGAGGCATCAGTCCAAATGCTCCCTTTCCAAAAAGATGAGGGTTGTGGCTGTTAGGTAGGTGAAATCCATGAAGAGGCTCAATTTGTTTCTGGTGGTCCTGTTGGGCATCCTAGGGCCGGTCTTTGCCCAGACAACCGTATCAGATGCCCTGCGGTTCAAAAAGGAATATGAATCCTTGAATGGTTTGCCCCGTAGCGACACATCTTTTGCTTTGTATCATACGACCTATATTCCTATAGAGAATCAGGTACATTACATAGATGCTTCCGGGGCATACGATTTGCTTGCGGCAGAATCCGCAGTAATCTATTTCGGCGCCAACTGGTGTCCGTGGTGTCGAAATATCATCCCGATTCTCCTGGAGGAAACAAAAAAGGCATGTGTTGAATCATTGTTCTATGTGGACGTCACCAATGAGCGGGATACATTCTGCCTTCAAGGGGAGAAAGCAATCAAGGAGACCGCGGGGACAAAGGGATATTATCAGATACTGGATGCTTTGAATGCATATCTGCTTCCATACTCTTTGACGAGTGAATCGGGAAAAAACATTTATACGGGCGAGAAAAGGCTTTTGATCCCCTTTGTGTTGGTCATCAGCAAAGGATCCATACGCTGTGCCGAGGTATGTATCTATCAACTCGAAGCAAACCAAACGAAATATGACCCGATGACCGATATCCAAAAAGCATTTCTGCACCTTCGTTTTGCAGAAATGCTTAGCGACAACACTTGAGCTGGGCTATCGGCACCAATCCACAGAACGAGGCAATTGCCCAACCAACAGTAAAGACATCTTTCTTGGGTGGGTATTGATTGGACGGAGACGAATGCTTTGTATCCGCTTGCTTCATGATTCTATCGCATATTCGGTTGTGGGGATGCTATGTCAATCCACGCGATATCTCTATCACATGCAAATTGCCGCATGAACCTTCTTATTTGCTTGATATGTGATCATCTGTCGCAACAAGCGGTAAATTTGAGGAACTCCAATCTCGGGTTTCCTTTTGAGTTTATACTTACATCCATTGGAAGAGAGGATTTGAGCGTGAGGAATCCTTGTCACGTCCATTCACTTTCCATACCATTTGCGTGTAGTGGAATTTAACTTAGCATTCTTATTCCCCTTGCCAATAGGTGAAGTTTGTGTTCTATTTAGCAAAGGGCCTGTAGCCCTGCGAAAGGACAGTATTCATGCCTGAAGAACAGAAGAAAGAACAAGCGCCGGATCCCGCATTGCAGGATAAGCTTCTGAAAACCCGCTCGATCATGGTCAGCGGCGAGATCAACAAGGATAGCGCCGACGCCTTCATCAAGCAGCTGCTCGTGCTCGACAGCGAGGGCAATGAGAAGATCACCGTCTACATCAACAGCCCGGGTGGCGATGTGGATGCCGGTTACGCCATGTTCGATATGGTTCGTTTCGTCTCCAGTCCGGTCGTGATGGTTGGTTGCGGTCTGGTCGCCAGCGCCGCGGCTCTGCTGTACTTGGCTGTCGACAAGGATCGCCGCTACGCGCTTCCTAACTCGAGTTACCTGATCCACCAGCCGATGAGCGGGATGAAGGGGGTAGCCACCGATATCCAGATCCATGCCAGGCAGATGATTAAGCTGCGTGCTAAACTGGATGGTGTGATTGCCGAGCAGACAGGCAAGAGCGTCGAAGCGGTTTCCCAGGATACCGAGCGTGACCATTGGCTGGACAGTTCCGAGGCCCAGGCCTACGGAATCGTTGGAAAAATCGTTACCCGCAAGACTGACCTCCAGTAACAGCCGTCTGTATGAACGGAACCAAATATCTCCGGGAATCGGAAAAGCAGATTGGCCGTAGGGCCATGGTCATCGAGGAATGCATCAACGGCATCGCCTATCCGCTTCTCGGAGATACGATCGTCTACCTGCTCGCCGTGCAGTTCCACGCCGGCAACATGGCCTTGGGCTATATCTCGTCGGCTTCGTATATCGCGGGCATCGTCCTGCCCTTGGTGCCGTTGCTCTTCCGTGGCAGGAACCAGGTCAAGAGCCAGATGTTCTGCTGGTACATCAGGGCATTCTTCTGTCTTGCCTATCTGTCCTTGCTGCATGTGGCTGAATGGCAGGCGCGGTTGATCCTGCTGGCCACGTTCACGCTTTTCTGCGTCTTCCGCATGATTGGTATCGCCTTCAATGACTTCACCATCAAGAGCATCTCTTCCGCCTCGAACCGGGGCAGGGTGGTGGCGGAGGTCAATATCGCCTACCAGGGATCCTCGATGTTCTTCCGTTTCATCACTGGCTTGGTCATGCGGCTTTCCTATTTCGCGACGGTCGGTGGGTTGATTGCCCTGCAGATGGTGGGAGTTGCCGCCAACATGGTCAGTGCCGCTTTTGTCGGGAAGATTCCTTGCCGCACTACCGTCCAATACACCCGCGGACATGGGGTGCTCTACCAGCTGAAAATCGGCATGCGGGACGAGATGTTGCGCCGGCGCCTGGTGTTGCGCTGGATCATCACCATGACGATGGTGGTATTCAACATGTCGGTGCCCTTCATGCGCGTCGAGTCCCATTTCTCCCAAAGCCTGGTCATGTTCTACAGTGTCTCGCTTGGCCTGGCCTATGTCTGCGCGGGTATGGTGACCAGGTCAACTGCCGACCGCTTGGGGTCCAAACCGCTGGTCATCTTCTCCAGTCTTTTCGCAGCCATCACGCTGGTCGTCTGGGCGACGATTCCCGCCAGCGCTCCCTTCGCATGGTTCATGGCTCTCGGTTTCCTGACCAATTTCTTCCTTTCCTCCGCAAACATGCTCTGCATCCGTCTGGTCACCCAGGTCATGCCTGACGATGACAGCATCAGCTTCAACGCCATGGTCAACTTCGTCATCGCCCTCTTTGCCCTGGCGGCCGGCATGGTCAGCGGGTTCCTCGCCGACAAGGTCAATCCCTGGTTTGTCGGCAACGGGTATTCCCTGGTATTTGCCTTCGCGCTGGTTTTGATCCTGTTCGTGCTGGGTCTGAGCTTCATGCTCCGCGAGGGCGGATCGGCAAGCATGCACGATGCCGCTAGCGTCGTCTTCTCGCTCCGCGGCATCCGCGCGGTCAGCACGATGGACCACTTGTCCAAGGAGCGGGACCCGATCAAACGCAGGGCGTTGCTGCTGGACCTTGGCTCGAACATGAACGGTATGGCTACCAGCGAGCTGAGGGAAATTCTTGCCAATCCTTTCGCGCCCGATACGGAGGAGGCAATCCGCACCCTCGGCGAGAAGCCCCGCCCGGAACTGCTGGATGACCTGATCCGCATCGCCAAGGATGACGATTCCTACGTCCAGCTGGACGCTATCGGCGCCCTCGGTTCCTATGTGGACAGTTGGAGGGCGGTGGACACCTTGCTCTCGTTGACCAACGATGCAGGCTCCTCCGTGCGGTCGATGGCATGCCGTTCCCTTGCCCGCATCACCCGGGGTGATTCCCGGTACCTTCCGCTGGTCAACAAGCTGAGCCGTGGCGCCCAGCATACCGACGAGGAGATTGATTACCTGATCGCCAAGCGGACGATGGACCAGGAGGGTCTGTTCTACGAGGACTTCTTCCTTCCTGTCAAGCAGCATCGGAGTGCCACGTTCCGCCAGACCCGCTATGCCGTCTTGGCCAGTTTCCTGCTTTTCGGGTCCCCGCGGCTCGCCCATCTGTATGAGATGATGAACAACGGAGACGTGGACGATTTCCTCTCCGGATTCCTCTCGGACGCCCGCGACCTGCCTGCCATCGATTCCCACTACGACGAGGTGATCAGGATGTTCACCTACCAGGACTGGGAGGGGGTCAGAAGCTTCTGCATGGGCATGCTCGACGAGGCCGATGTCAGCTGGAACCATCAGTTCGACCATTTGAAGAAAGGCCTGCTCGAGGCGAAGACGATGGATATCGGCCTGTTTGATGTCCAGGACGCCTTGGCAGAGCTCTATTTCTGCTACTCCCTCGCCAAGAATTCTCGCAGCTGAATGTCCTTTCTTGTGAATCAGTTCCTTCAGTTGTTCCGTACTATAGGATATGAAGTCGCTGGCAATTCTTTTCTTCGTGGTTCTTCTTGCCTCATGCAGACATGAGGACGGGGGTGGAGCGGCATTTCGTGTCACCACCTACAACGTACAGAACTTGTTCGATTCCAGTCTTGATGGCACCGAGTATCGGGAATACCGCCCCGATTCGGGCTGGAGCGAGGCAATGTATCTTGCCCGGGTCGACCGGCTGGGTTCCCTGCTGCTTTCCGCCCCGCTTTCCTCCTCATCGGTCTTCTTCCTTCAGGAGGTGGAGAACCTCGGGGTGGTCGAGACTTTGGTGAAACGAAAGCTAGCTTCCCATGGACTTGGCTGTTACGCTTTCGCGAAGCGGGAAGGAGACGCTACGGGAATCGGGATGGTGAGCAGGAGCCGCCCTGACTGGGTGCGTTGCCATAGTGTCGAAGGAAGCCGCCCGGTGCTGGAAGCCGCGTTCGACGAAGGCCGGCTTGTCCTGTTGGGGTGTCATGCCCGCAGCCGGCTGGATGGGCAAGAAAGCGAGGAAACCCGCATCGCCCTCGCGCGGGTGATTACCCGGGTCTGTGATGAATATCCCTCTTCCTTGGTGGTCGCTTTAGGGGATTTCAACGAGGATCCCTCCGATGGCTATCGCAGCGCCACCCAGACTGCCTTGGTCCCCTCGGGGCTGGGGCAAACCGCGCTTTGGTCCCGGCAGGGATCGCTGGTGGTCAGCGGGAGTAGGCATGTCGGCCCTGGTATCTGGTACAACCCGTGGATGGACGACACTGTGGCGCGGGACAAGCCGGGGAGCTACGTCTATTCAGGCTCCTGGCACCAGTATGACCAGGTTCTTGGTTCGTGGCGCCTGTTTGACGGTCAGGGGTGGGAGTTCTCCTCCTTTTCCGTCCAAGGGGAAAGCCCGCTTGTGGCCAGCGACGGCTCGCCGCTGGCCTGGGACCGGAAGTTGCTTACCGGCTTCAGCGACCATCTGCCGGTCAGCATGGAGCTCTACGAGCTTCCGGGACTTCGGTAGTTACTCCCTATGACTCATCGCGGGAAACTTCAGCTCGTAGAAGATCTGCTCAAGCTCCAGGGCGATGTTGATGTTGTGGACGACGACAATCGATCCGTCCTCCTGGGGGATCGGCTTCAGAGTGACCGGGCTGAAGTTCAGGATGCCCCGCACCCCCGCCTTCAACAGCCGGTCATAGCTTTCCTGCGCCGCCGCTTCGGGAACGGTGATGATCGCGACCTTGACTTTCAGCGCGCTGACAATTTCGTCCAGCCGGTTCAGCGAGTAGAGCGGAATCGGGCTGGAGGAGTCGGTGTAGACGTTCGGGTCGTTGTCGAAACCTGCGACGATACGGATGCCGTCAGGCTCGAAACCGGTATAATGGATTAAAGCCTTGCCGATTCGCCCGCACCCTACGATAATACAGTTCTGGGGGTCGCCTTTTCCAAGCAGGGAACCGAGTATCCCGATCAGGTCGATGATCTCGTAGCCGCCACGTTTCTGTCCATGGATGGCGAGTTGGGAGAAATCTTTGCGGACAATTGCGGGACTGACGCCTGCCGCGTCCGCGAGGTTGTGTGCGAAAACTTTCTCAAGGCCGATTGTTCGGAGACGATTAAGAGCCCGGTAGTAGCGAGTGATTCTCACGAGTTGTTCGTTATTCATAATTTCCTCTCTGATTTATGTGATTACTATAATATTAACTTGCAATTCTTTGCAATAAAAAGATATTGAAATTCTCTTCCGTTGAAAAATTTGCATATTGCACGTGCAAATCATCCCCCTCTCGGGTATAATGGTTGCAACTATCATTCTTATCCAATGGGTTGGAGGGTCCATGTCAGAAAAGAATATCGCGAACTTTTCCCCTGAACTGATTACGTTCATCGAGGAATGGAAGACAAAACCAGGCAATCTGGTCATGGTGCTCCACAAGGTCCAGGAAGAGCAGGGTTATATTTCCCGCGAGGCTGCCGACGAGGTTGCCGAGATGCTGGATGTCCCGCTCGCCAAGATCTGGGGAGTCATCACGTTCTATCACTTCTTCAAGCTGAACAAGCCTGGCAAGTACAACATCCAGGTTTGTCTGGGTACCGCTTGCTATCTCAAGGGTGGTCAGGCGTTGGTCGATGAGCTGAAGAGTTCCATCAATCTGGATGTCGGAGGGCTGACCGAGGATGGTCGTTTCTCCCTCGATGCCGTCCGCTGCCTTGGTTGCTGCGGTCTCGCTCCGGTCATGACGGTCGGTGGTGAGGTCTATGGCAAGGTGACGAAGGCGCAGGTGGCGGGAATCTTGGAAAAGTACAACTGAACGGATGCACCGATTCATCTGTGACTTTCTCTTGGATATCGCGCAGAACTCGTTCGAGGCCGGTGCCCCTTCGGTACAGGTCAGAATCGAGGAAGATGCCGGAAGGCTCGCCTGCACGGTGACCGACACGGGCAAAGGAATGGATGAAACGATGCGGGGCCAGGTGCTGGATCCTTTCCATGGAGGAGGTTCAAAGCACCCAGGTCGTCCAGTCAGCCTTGGGATTCCGTTTCTGGCCGAGACGATGAGAAGGACCGGTGGGCAGTTCCACCTTTCCTCGCTACCGGGCCAAGGAACCACAGTCCGCTTTGTGTGCGACCTGCACCATGTGGACACCCCGCCGACAGGCGATATCCCGGGGACGATACTTCTGATGTTCAGCGACGCGAGATCCGGTGAGGTTTCGGTGTTCCGGAGCCTGGACACTCCCAAGGGAAAAGGTTCTTACCGGGTGACGAAAGGCGGACTGATTCAGGAATTGGGCGATTTGCGAAAGGGTGACGCGCTACTTCTGGCACGAGCCTATCTCCGCTCGCAAGAGGGAGGGCTCGAGCGGTGGAAGGTGGAACGGCGGCTGGTTTTGTCAAAAGGAGAAAAGTATGACACTTGAGGAATTGCGTTCGCTTCGTGAAAAAGGCGAGAAGGCGATGGCCAAACGTGAGAATGCCGGCAAGGACATTCAGGTCATCGTAGGTATGGGCACCAGCGGCATCGCCGCCGGAGCCAAGCAGGTGGTTGATTGCTTCCTGGACTTGCTGGACCAGAAGGGGATCCATAACGTCCTGGTCTCGCAGACCGGCGCCATGGGGCTCGGCGTGGAGCCGACCGTCGAGGTAACCGCCCCCGGCATGCCGGCTACGGTCTACGAGAAGGTTGACAAGGCTGTTGTCGAGGCAATCATCGACCAGCATATCATCGGAAAGAAGCAGGTAAGCGACCACGTCGTCCGTCCTGCCGAGAAGTAACGGGGGAAGACAATGGCATTAAGAAACTACGTGCTGGTCTGTGGTGGTAGCGGATGCGAGTCCAGCCACTCCGACCAGATTTACCAGGCGCTGGTGGAAGAGTGCAAGGCGCAGGGAATCTCCGACAGCGTGCAGGTCATCAAGACCGGTTGTTTCGGATTCTGCGCGCAGGGACCGATTGTCAAGATCCTGCCGGAAGACGCGTTCTACGTGAACGTCAAGCCAAGCGACGCGAAAGAACTGGTCAGCGAGCATCTGGTGAAGGGCCGCGAGGTCAAGCGCCTGCTGTACGATAAGAGCCAGAGCTCCCATGTCGGCAGCGAGGACATCCAATTCTACCAGAAACAGTTCCGCATCGTCCTTCGCAACTGCGGTTTCATCGATCCTGAGAACATCGAGGAATATATCGCCCGTGACGGGTATAAGGCGCTGGAGAAGGTGCTGTTCGACATGACCCCGGAAGATGTCATCAACGAGATGAAGATTTCCGGTCTGCGCGGACGTGGCGGTGCCGGATTCCCCACCTGGATGAAATGGAACTTCTCCAAGGCTGCTGTCGGTGACGTGAAGTACGTCGTCTGCAACGCCGATGAAGGAGACCCGGGCGCCTACATGGACCGTTCCACGATTGAGGGCGACCCGCACAGCGTCCTGGAAGCCATGACGATCTGCGGCCATACGATTGGAGCGCATCAGGGCTATATTTACATCAGGGCCGAGTACCCGCTCGCCGTCCATCGCCTGGAAGTGGCCATGGAGCAGAGCCATAAGTACGGACTGCTTGGCAAGGACATCCTTGGCAGCGGCTTCGATTTCGATATCGAGATCCGTCTCGGCGCCGGGGCCTTCGTCTGTGGCGAGGAGACCGCCCTGTTGCAGTCCATCATGGGCAAGCGCGGAATGCCGCAGCCTCGTCCGCCATTTCCGGCCACCAAAGGCCTCTGGGGCAAACCGACCGTCATCAACAACGTCGAGACCTGGGCCAACGTTCCGGTCATCATCACCAAGGGTGGCGAGTGGTTCAGCAAGATCGGTACCGAGGATAGCCATGGCACGAAGGTCTTCGCCCTGACCGGCAAGATTGCCAACAGTGGACTGGTCGAGGTCCCGATGGGTACCACGCTGCGCGACATCATCTTTGATATCGGCGGCGGAATTCCCGACGGCAAGAAGTTCAAGGGTGTCCAGACTGGCGGTCCCTCGGGCGGTGTCATCACTGCCGAGCATCTCGATGCCGGCATCGATTTCGGCACATTGCAGAAGCTGGGCTCCATCATGGGTTCGGGCGGCATGATCGTCATGAACGAGGACGACTGCATGGTTGACGTCGCCAAGTTCTACCTGAACTTCTCGATCGACGAGTCCTGCGGCAAGTGCGCGCCGTGCCGTATCGGTGGCAGGTCCCTCTACAATTTGATGGAGAAGATCACCAACGGAGCCGGCACGATGGAGGATTTGGATACGATCAAACAGATTGGCGAGGCCATGCGCCGCGGATCCCTCTGCGCTCTCGGCCAGACGACGCCGAACCCGGTCCTTTCCACGATGGCGACCTTCGCAGATGAGTACAAGGAGCACATCGTCGACAAGAAGTGCCGGGCTGGCAAGTGCAAGAAGCTGATCACCTACGAGATCATTTCCGAGAAGTGCATCGGCTGCAATGCCTGTTCGCGCCATTGCCCGGTGGGCGCCATCACTGGCGGCGTCCGTGAGAAGCACGTCATCAATCCGGCCGTCTGTATTCGCTGTGGCGCATGCCGCCAGAGCTGCAAATTCGGCGCGATCATCGTGAAATGAGCCAGGGAGGAAGACAATGAGTACTGTACATGTAAAAATCAATGGCATTCCCGTGGAAGTGGAAGCGGGAACCAGTATTCTGCTGGCAGCCAAGAAGGCCGGCGTCAGAATCCCGACGCTCTGCTATCATCCGGACCTCAAGCCGTTCGGAAGCTGCGGCATGTGCATCGTGAAACAGGAGGGAAGCCCGAAGATCATGAGGGCCTGCGCCTCTCCGTGCGATGAGGGTCGTGCGTATATCACCGATGACCCTGAGCTGAGGAAGGTGCGCAAGGAAGTGCTCCAGCTGACGCTGTCCACCCATCCGGCCTCCTGCCTGACCTGTGTCCGTAGCGGCAAGTGCGAGTTGCAGAGCCTGGCTACCGAGTTCGGTATCCGGGAGCAGCCGTTCCAGCCGAGAGTCAACTTCAGCGCGAAGAAGGACACCTCCAGCCCGTCGATCGTGCTTGACCCGGTGAAGTGCGTCAAGTGCGGTCGTTGCGTGCAGGTTTGCCAGGATCTGCAGGGCGTCTTCGCATTGGAGTTCATCGGTCGTGGCGGCAATGTCGCCATGGCCCCCGCCGCGATGCTGAAGCTGAACGACAGCCCCTGCATCAAGTGCGGCCAGTGCGCCGCCCACTGCCCGGTCGGAGCCATCTACGAGAAGGACGATACCGGACGTTTTGAAGAGGCGGTCGCCGACCCCGACAAGGTGGTCGTCGCTGAGATTGCTCCTTCCATCCGTGTCGGCCTTTCCGAGGAGTTCGGTCTTCCCGCCGGTACGGTCACCACGAAGAAGATCTACACAGCTCTTCGCCGCCTTGGCGCGAAGTATGTGCATGACACCAACTTCGGGGCTGACCTTACCATCATGGAAGAGGGCTACGAGCTGGTGCACCGCATTACCAAGGGTGGAGTGCTGCCGCAGTTCACCTCCTGCTGCCCCGGTTGGGTCAACTACGCCGAGGAATACTATCCGGATCTTCTGGACAACCTCTCCAGCGCCAAGAGCCCGATGCAGATGCAGGGACCGATGACGAAGACCTACTTCGCAAAGAACCAGAAGCTGGATCCGTCGAAAATCTTCCTTGTCGCCATCATGCCTTGTACCGCCAAGAAGTACGAGATCATCAAGGACGACACAATGAAGAGCTCCGGCTACCAGGATACCGATCTGGTCCTGACCACCCGTGAGCTGGCCAGGCTGATCCGTCAGGCCGGCATCGACTTCGCCAACCTGCCGGAGAGCGAGGCTGACGACCCGCTTGGCGAGTACAGCGGCGCCGGTACGATTTTCGGGGCCACCGGTGGAGTCATGGAGGCTGCCATCCGTACCGCCTACCATGCGGTCACCGGCAAGGAGCTGGAGGACGTCGAGGTCAATGCTGTCCGTGGCTTGAAGGAAGTGAAGGTCGGTGAGGTCGACATGGGTGGACGCAAGGTCCGTGTCGCCGTCGTCCATGGTATGGTCAATGCCAAGGAGCTGCTTGACGAGGTACGTGAGTGCAAGAAGGCCGGGAAGCCGGCACCCTACGACTTCGTCGAGGTCATGGCCTGCCGTGGTGGCTGTGTCGCTGGTGGCGGCCAGCCCTACGGCGCTGATGACGAGATCAGGGCGGAGCGAGCCGCGGGATTGTACAGCGATGACGAGCACTGCAAGATCCGCCGCTCCCACGAGAACCCCTCGATCAAGAAGATCTACAAGGAGTTCCTGGGCGAGCCGCTTTCCGAGGTGAGCGAGAAGTACCTGCACACCAGCTACAAGCAGATTCCGCTGTACAAAGCCTGATTGCGGGACCATGCGTTGTGATGGAGGGGTTGCCGACCGGCAACCCCTCTTTGTTGTTCCTCGGGTCTCTTCGTTATCCGCGTGGGTCAAGGGAGTCCTAGAAGGACCATACCGCTTTCCGTGGCCGAGGATACCACCATCGTCTTCCCGTCGGGGGAGATGGCAAGCTCGCCTGGGGTGAAGCCGCCCAGGTCGGTTGCCCCCCTGAAGAGTAGCGATCCGTCATCCCCCTTCGCCATGGAAAGGATGTTGCCGCTTCCCGTACAGAGACCGTAGCACATCGCGTTCTGTTCGCTCATGAACAGCGTCTCCATTCCGTCGAAGGTTGCGGTGGTTCCGTCAGTCAACTTGATCTTCCCCTTTGCGTTCGCCTGCCGGATTTTCCAGTTGCCGATCGCAGAGGAATTCTGTGCGGAAAGATCTCCGCCGAGCAGGTAGACTCCGCCGTCGGAGGCGGCGATCACGCTGTTGGTGCCGAGGATCGCGATGTCGCGTACCTTTACGGCGCGATAGCTGTCGGTCGCGCACAACAGGGTGACCGGCAGCGGGTTCAGGCCAAGTGAGCTCCGGTTGATCGCGTTTGACCAGACCAGCAGGTTGTGCTCGTCCAGCGCGACGATATAGTTCCCGTCATCGCTGATGGCGGTCTTCCAGAAGAGCGGGGCGAACTGCTCACCGTCCGTGGTGGTGATCGAACTGGTGGAGAAATGCAGCGGCAGCGAAATTCGGAAGGCTTGTCCGTTTGCTGGTTCCTCGCGATAGCTCAACGAGAATACCCGGTTGGTGTCATCAATCAGGCTGAGATAGACGAGTCCCCTGGTGCTGTCGATCTTCAATCTGCCGGTTCCCTTGATCGTGTAGTCCCCGCTGGAAGCCGCGTAGGTCAGGTTGTCCGATTTGCGCAGGAACGTCAGTTTCTTGGTCTCCATGTCGTAGGAGAAAGCCCAGAGGCATTTGCCCGCGTTGTCGGCGATGAAGACCAATGCCTTGTCCAGGTCGACCGCGACATCGCTGATCTGGGAAAGAGGCCAGCTTGAGGCGTTCGCGGAACTATAATTCTGGATTACGACCGGCTTTCCCCTGACCAGTTTGCAGATCTGGATGGATCCGCCCCCCGCGACCAGGAGGTTCCCGTCAGGCAGAAAGGCGAGCTGGCTTCCGCCAGGAACCTTGAGCTGGCCGTTCGTGTCGACCATTTTTCCCATGTTGACCGGGACACCCTTGGTCCCCGAGAGGGTTCCCTCGTAGGTGAAGGAGGCAGAGCCGAGACTTGCCTTGCCGCTCCCTGAAGCCAGGACATCCAGACGATGGCTGCCCAGACTGGGAGTGAAGCTGTAGGTCAGCCCGCTGCCCACCTGGGTCCCGTCCTGGTACCAGGTCAGGCTTACCTCGTTGCCCGGTTCGGGTTCGATTGCTGCCTGCACCTCGGTCGAAGCATCCATCTGTTCCGAGATTCCTGTGATCGCGCACAAGATCGGTTCCCCGATGGTGTTGACCAAGTTGATCGTGGCTGGGATCGAGGTGGTTTTTCCCAGATCCAGCGTCACTGTCGCCTCGACGGTCAGTCCATCGACGACACGAAGCGCTTCGACGAAACCGGAAATCTGGACGCCACCGGCGAAGAGTTTGCCGATCAGCATGTAGGAACCGGCCTCTAGGCTGTTGCTGCTCCAGCTGGCGTAGCCGCTCTCCAGTGTGGAGGTGTCGAGCACCTGCCTCTGGAAGGTGGCCTCACCTTGTTTCGCCAGGTCGAGGGTCAGGGAAGGGTCGGCAATCAGCGCACTGTCCCATTGGATGGTGATTCGCGCCGCTCCGCTGCCCTCCAGCGTGTCCAGGTAGATGGTCTGAGGCGTTGGTTCGGGCTGGAGCTGGATGGTGGCGCTTCCGCTTGCCAGCCTGCTGCCCGCGGCGTTCAGTCCGTCGACCGCCACTTCCCACGAGCCGATACGCAGCCCGCTGATCGAGACGGTCTGCTTGGTAGAGACAACCGAGAAGGTGTCGTCATCCGGACCTCTCCCGTTGACCAGGTACTTGCTGATTTCCAAGGATGAGCCTTCTGGCACAATCAGCTTTTCCTGGTCATTGCGAGTCTCCATCGTCAGTTCCAGAGTGGAGCGTGGCGTGGATTCCGATTTGCACCCCATGGCGGCGCAGGCAAGTGCCGCCAGGAGGAACAGAGCGATTTTTGTGTGTACGCGCATGGTACAACCTCCTGACCTAATAAACCGGCTTCCTGCCCGAATCGCTTGAGACTTTGTTCTGGTCATGATACAAGGAGGGTATGAAAACATTCGCCTCGCTCATGCTGTTGGTGTCGGTGTTCGTGGTTTCGTTCGTCAACCGTTCCTACATCGGACTTCCCCTGTATTTCGGCCTCTTCGCCTTGATGCCGCTGTGGGTCTGGATGTTCTACGCTGGTGGCTACCGCATCACCCCCGAACGGGTGCGCAAGGTGCGCAAGGAGCCCTTCGATTGTTCCTTCATGGCCACTCGGACAAACCGCCTACAGGGACAGACCGAGTACGGGAGATTGATTGTAACTCCTAATACTGTAGATTTTTACGTGCGTAGCAAACACCGCCATGTTCCCTGTGAGCTTGCCTGGACCATCCCGGTGAGCAGGCTTCGTTCCTTCGCTTTGGAAAAGGGTGACATGGGCCGTTATGCCTTGACATTCATGACGGACGACGGTGAGGTCACCTTTGGTTTGAGGAAGATGGAGGACGGCAAAGAGGTGTTGATGAAGGCGCTGGGATGGGACCAGGTGCCCGGCTATGGGCCGGTCTCCGTCAGTGGCGAAGCGGCTGACGCTCCCTCCTTCGACGAGGCCGTGAGACAAGCCGGGAACAAGCGATCTCAGGATATATGACGAGTACCTTGGTACGATAGTCGTCTGCGGCGCCATCTGATAGCGTGACACGTGAGGAGGTCTTTCCTTGCGTGTCGCGTTGTTTTTCTGTGCTTTGGTCCTTCCGCTCGTCCCGATCGGCGCGAGCGGGGCTACCATCGCCTTGGGGCTCGACGCGATGGCGGTCAGGGCGCTTTGGTCAGAAGAACTGTCTCTTCGCCTGGAGGCGGTCGCGGGCTGCGGCGAACGCTTTGCTTTCCGTTTTCCCCTTTCCTTCAGTTATCGGCTCACAGGGGCTGAGGTCTCCGCATTGGAGTGGGGGCTGATGGTCGACTACCATCCGTTTCCTTCCGGTTTCTTCCTGAGTCTCGGCATGTTCCAGAGCGCCTATCTTTTCGGTCCCGACAAACCACAGGAGGACCATCTTTATCTGCATGAGATCGCCGTCGGATGGACACTGCGTGTCGCTCCCTTCTGCCTTGTGGAGCCGAAGATTGTGATTTTCGATCCCACCGGGGTGTTCGCCAGCGAAAGCGCCCTCTGGCGCCAGGCGGTGGGAGATCGTCCGGATGTCCGCCTCTCCCTGTTGGTCGGCCTTGAGCTTCCCGCCCCCTGGCCGGTATGGGAGGAGCGGAATTGGGAATAGATGGCGGGAAAGGAGGAATCATGCGACGAAGGAGATGGAGGAGCTGGGGCAATGCCGTTCTCGCCGTCCTGTTGGCCATCCCGCTTTCGGGTTGCGACAGCGCTGTCAGCGAGGCTGTCCAAAGCCGGGTGAGCGACGAGGAATTGCTTCCCAAGGTGGCGGCGATGATCGACGCCGAACTTCCGGTCATCCGTGACTACGTCGGAGACGAGCTGGACGCGGAAAGGAGTCTGGAGACGGTCACGGGAGCCGAGGTGGTGGAGCAGACGCTCCTCGAGCAAAACGGCAGGGCCTACATCGAGTTCAGCTACGGGGTGCAGACCAGCGAGAGCGTGGAGGATGGGGAGAATCTTCTCCGACAGTCCCGCCAGTTGCTGTCGGACGAGGCTTATCAGGAACTGGAGGGCCGGATCGCCGAGAAGACGAAGGCGTTGGTGATGGAGGGGGAGGCGGTAGCCAAGGATCTGGCTCCATCGATGCAGAAGGCTTTTTACAAGGACTTGCAGACAGTGGTGGTCAAGTCGGTGGTGTTGCTGACCGCAGGGGCTGTCTATGCCTGCATCCCCCATGCGGTCTGGTGGGGTAAGATTGCCGCGGCCGCCGCTGTCGCTGTCGCCGCCGGGGTGGTTGCCGCCTCGATCATGTCCCTCTACCGTTACTACCGTTTCGGGGGTACGAAGGGGCAGGCCTTCAACGAATGGCTGTCCAGTGTCACCACCGAGCCGAAGAGCGCCTACCTGGTCGCCTCCAGCATGATCAGCATCGGCAGTACCCTCAAACGCTCCCCTGTCCTGACGGGAATCATCATCTGTGTGTTTGGCATCTACGGAATCGTCGACGACGTGAAGCCGCTTTTGACCAAGTATTACAAGCAGTAGACACTTTTTCCCCATTAACGCATACTATTGGCCAGTTTGGAACAACAACTTCCAGACTGGTCTTAACATTATTCTAAATCGTTGCTATAATAGAAGTAAATTGTGAAATAAACAATTAAATATGTGAATAAAGTAACATTAATTAATCGGGTGGATTGTTCAGATGGATGGTTCGATCAATAAGGAGTATGCTATGGGCAACAAAATTACCATCATTGGTTCTGGCAGCGTCGGATCTACGATAGCCTACACGTTGGCGGTCACGGGTGTCGCTTCAGAGATTGTCTTGATTGACGTGAACACCCAGAAGTCTTTGGGCGAGGCGCTCGACATCCGGCAGGCCACGCCGTTCTGCGGACCGGTATCTGTCTACGCGGGAACGTATGATGACGCGGACGGCTCGGATCTGGTCATCCTGACCAGCGGTGTGGCCCGCAAGCCTGGGCAGACCCGTCTGGATTTGGCGCAGACCAACGTCAACATCACCAAGTCGGTCATTCCCGAGATCACCAAGCATGCTCCGGACGCGATCTACATCGTCGTAGCAAATCCGGTCGACATCCTTACCTACCAGTTCATCAAGTACTCCGGCATTCCCGCGAACCATATCGTCGGAAGCGGGACCCTGCTGGATACCAGCCGCCTGTGCGCCCGTATTGCCGAGTACTACAGGATCAACCAGCAGGACGTGCACGCCTATGTCTTCGGCGAGCACGGCGACAGTTCCTTCGTTCCCTGGTCGATGGCCAACATCAGCAACATTCCGGTCGACGAGTACGCCGCATGTCTGGAACATAAGGATCCGATGATGCCGGTCTTGGTCCACAGCGAGGTCGAGGACTATATCCGCAAGTCTGGCGGCAAGGTGATTGCCCGCAAGGGCGCGACATTCTATGCTGTAAGCGCCGCGGTGACCAGCCTTTCCAAGGCGATCCTCAGCGGCGCCGATTCCGCACTCTGTGTTTCGTCGATGCTGAACGGAGAGTATGGAATCAGCGATGTCTGTCTGAGCATGATTACCATCGTCGGCCGCAGCGGCGTGAAGGGAAGACTCCCCGCGCCGCTGAGCAACGAGGAGTTGGCGTTGATGCGCCACAGCGCCGATTGCCTGAAGGGCGTGATCAGCCAGTTGCAGTTCTGAGGGGAAGAAAGATGGAATACCGCATTGAACATGATTCGATGGGCGAGGTAAAAGTCCCCGCCGATAAGCTCTGGGGCGCCCAGACCGAACGCAGCCATGAGAACTTCGACATCGGGGTCGGAATCGAGACCATGCCGAGGGAAATCATCCATGCCTTCGGCTATTTGAAGAAAGCGGCCGCTCTGGCCAACCATGACCTGAAGCCGCAGAAGATGACTGACGCGAAGCTTGCCGCCATCAGCCAGGCCTGCGACGAGATTATCAGCGGGAAGCTGGACGAGCAGTTCCCGCTGGTTGTCTGGCAGACGGGAAGCGGTACGCAGAGCAACATGAACGTCAACGAGGTGGTCGCCAACCGCGGCAACCAGATTGCAGGAGAGAAGCTTTTGCATCCCAACGACGACGTCAACATGAGCCAGTCGTCCAATGACACCTTCCCGACCGCGCTTTCCATCAGCACATCGACGGTCATCGAGGACCGGGTGATTCCCGCTATCGACACGCTGGTGGGCACCTTCAAGCGGCTGGAGAAGGAATACGAGGGCATCGTGAAGACGGGACGCACCCATCTGCAGGACGCCGTTCCCATCGCTTTCAGCCAGGAGATCAGCGGCTGGAGGTCCTCGCTCGAAAGGGACAAGGAACTGCTTGAGAAGACGCTTCCTGTTTTGAGGCAGCTGGCTCTTGGCGGCACTGCCGTCGGTACCGGCCTGAACGCGCCCAAGGGTTTTGACGTCAAGGTCGCCGAGTACGTTTCCAAATTGACGGGTAAGCCCTTTGTCACCGCGCCAAACAAGTTCCACGCGTTGACCAGCAAGGACGAGATCGTCTTCGCCCATGGCGCCCTGAAGGCGCTGGCCTGCGACATGATGAAGATCGCCAATGATGTGCGCTGGCTTGCCAGTGGGCCCCGCGACGGTCTCGGGGAGATCACCATTCCTGCCAATGAGCCAGGTTCCTCGATCATGCCGGGCAAGGTCAATCCGACCCAGTGCGAGCAGGTGACGATGGTCGCCGTCCAGGTCATCGGCAACGACGTGGCCGTCGGTATGGCGGCCAGCCAGGGCAACTTCGAGCTGAACGTCTTCATGCCGGTGATCGCCTACAACTTCCTGCAGTCCGCCCGTCTGATGGGCGAGTCCATCCTGTCGTTCAATGCCAAATGCGCGGTCGGCATCGTGCCCAACAAGGAGAAGATGCATGAGAACCTGCATCGTTCGCTGATGCTGGTCACGGCGCTCAACCCCTATATCGGGTACGAGCGCGCGGCAAAGGTGAGCCATAAGGCGTTCGAGGAGAACATCTCCCTGAAGGAGGCCTGCGTGGCTCTCGGATTCCTCTCGGCGGAGGAGTTCGACAAGGTGTTCCATCCCGAACAGATGGTCTGATTGGTGATGAGGAGTGTGCCGTGAGTATCTATAGTTATTTCCCCGGGTGTACACTGAAGAACAAGGCCCAGGAGCTGGACGAATGCGCCCGGCTCAGCGCCGAAGCGCTCGGATTCACGCTGGAGGAGCTGCCTGAATGGCAGTGCTGCGGTGGTGTCTATACGGCGGCGAAGGACGAGATTGTGACCAAGCTGAGCGCCATCCGCGCCTTGGCGGCCGCCAGGGATGCCGGACAGGACTTGGTGACGATCTGCTCTGCCTGCCACAACGTGATCAAACGGGCCAACGCCGAAATGCGGGACAAGGATTTCGACTTCAAGGTCAACAACTACCTGAAGCTGGACCGGCCGTATCATGGCGAGACCCACGTCTACCACTACCTCGAGGTGCTGCGCGACAAGATTGGTTTCGACAAGCTGGCCTCGATGGTCAAGCGTCCCTTGACGGGGATGAGGGTCAGCGCCTATTACGGTTGCCTGTTGCTGCGTCCGGGCAAGGTGATGCAGTTCGACGATCCGGAGAATCCGAAGATCATGGAGGATTTCATCCGCGCTCTGGGCGCGGAGCCGGTCGTCTGGGCGATGCGCAACGAGTGCTGTGGCGGATATGTCCGTCTGGATGAGCCGAAGATCGCCTGGGACAAGAGCGGCAAGATCCTGTCCAACGCCAAGGACATGCGGGCCGACCTGCTGGTGACCGCCTGCCCGCTCTGCCAGTACAACCTGACGAGCAATACCGACTACGACATGCCGGTCTTCTATTTCACCCAGCTCTTGGCTTACGCCTTGGGCTTGAAGGAGATGCAGGAGGTGGAACATGGAAAGTGCTGAGTCGATGAAGCAGGAAATCCTGCGCATCAGCGGGGTGGATCCGCTGAAATGCATGCGTTGCGGCAAATGCGCAGCGACCTGCCCCTGCTATGATGAGATGGAGTACCATCCCAACGAGTTCGTCTTCATGGTCGAACGTGGCGAGATTGGGCCGCTTCTCTCTTCGAAGAGCCTGTACCGGTGTCTTTCCTGCATGGCCTGCATCGAGCGGTGTCCGCGGCAGGTGGAGCCTGCCAAGCTGATCGAGGCGGTCCGGCTCTACGTCGAACGCGCCAAGGAGGGCAGCCACATGACCCCGCAGGACATGGTGGGCAGGCTTGAGGACCAGATGCCTCAGCAGATTCTGGTCAGCGCGATGCGAAAGTTCAACAAATAGGTGAAGCGATGCAGAGAATAGGAGTGTTCGTGTGCCATTGCGGCACCAATATCGCGGCGACTGTCGACGTGAAGCAGGTCGCCGAGACCCTGGGCAAGGAGCCGGGAGTGGTCGTCGCGACCAATTATCCCTACATGTGCTCCCTCGCCGGACAGGATCTGGTCAAGGATGCCATCAAGGAGAAGCAGCTCACCGGCGTGGTGATCTGTTCCTGCTCCCCACGCATGCACGAGGGAACCTTCCGCAAGGCGGCCCAGCAGGCGGGGCTCAATTCCTTCATGCTGGAGATTGCCAACATCCGCGAGCAGTGCTCGTGGATCCACAAGGATGTTGCCGAGGCGACCGCCAAAGCCATTTCCATCGGCCGTGCGGCAATCGCCAAGGTTCGCAACGACCAGCCGCTGACTCCGAGCCAGAACCCGGTTGTCAAGCGCGCCCTGGTCATCGGTGGCGGCATCGCCGGAATCCAGGCCGCCTTGGATATCGCCGACGCTGGCTATGATGTCGACATCGTCGAGAAGCAGCCGACTGTCGGAGGAAAGATGACCCAGTTGGACAAGACCTTCCCGACGCTGGACTGCGCCAGCTGCATCTTGACTCCGAAGATGGTCGATGTGGCGCAGAACGAGAAGATCCACATCTACTCCTACAGCGAGGTCGAGAAGGTGGAGGGCTATATCGGAAACTTCCACGTGCAGATCCGCCGCAAGGCCCGCTACGTGGACGAGGACAAGTGTACCGGTTGTGGCCTGTGCACCCAGAAGTGCCCGATGAAGAAGGTGCCCAACGAGTTCAACCTCGGTCTGGATTCCCGTCACGCGATCTATATTCCCTTCGCCCAGGCAGTTCCCAAAGTGGCGACAATCGATCCCCGCTATTGCAGGATGCTGAGGGAGGGCAAGTGTGGTCTCTGCGCGAAGGTCTGTGGCGTGGGTGCCATCGACTACAAGCAGAAGGACAGCTTCGTCGAGCAGGACTACGGCGCCATCGTGGTTGCTACCGGATTCAACCCGATTCAGTTGGACAAGTTCGACGAGTACGCCTATTCGCAGAGCAAGGACGTGGTCAGCTCCTTGGAATTCGAGCGTCTGATGAACGCGGCAGGTCCGAACAACGGCGTGCTCCTGCGCCCTTCGGATGGCAAGCCTCCCAAGACCT
The DNA here is from genome assembly GCA_028722305.1 of Spirochaetales bacterium. GTDB lineage: Bacteria > Spirochaetota > Spirochaetia > Sphaerochaetales > Sphaerochaetaceae > RUG023. The sequence goes on along the minus strand of JAQYHB010000002.1, from coordinate 85,590 downwards.
TGGTCTTCGTCCAGTGTGTCGGCTCCCGTGGCACCTCCTGCAGGGACAAGGAGTATTGCTCCAAGATCTGCTGCATGTACACCGCCAAGCACGCCATGCTGGTCAAGGAGCACTACCCCGACACCGAGGTCTATGTCTTCTATATCGATGTCCGTACCCCGGGTAAGAACTTCGACGAGTTCTATCGCCGCGCGGTGGAGCAGTTCGGTGTCCACTACATCAAGGGCATGGTCGGAAAGGTCGTTCCCCAGGCTGACGGTTCGCTGGACGTGCAGGCTTCCGACCTGCTGGCCCGTGAGCAGTTGCACATCAAGGCCGACATGGTGGTGCTTGCCGCCGCCATGGAGCCGGACAAGAGCGCCCGGCACTTGGCGACGATGCTGACCGCCTCGATGGATACCAACGACTGGTTCACCGAGGCGCACCCGAAGCTTCGTCCGGTCGAGAGCCCGACTGCCGGCATCTTCCTTGCCGGCGCCTGCCAGGGACCGAAGGATATTCCCGATACGGTCACGCAGGCGGGAGCGGCGGCGAGCAAGGTGATCGGCCTATTGTCCAAGGACCATCTGACGGGCAACCCTTGTATCGCCGAGTGCAACGAGCTGCGTTGCAACGGCTGCTCCTCCTGCGCCAATGTCTGCCCTTACGGCGCGATTACCTATGTGGACAAGGAATTCAAGATGCCTGGCCGCGTGGTCGTGACCCGCCGTGTCGCCCAGGTCAACGCGGCGCTCTGCCAGGGCTGTGGCGGTTGTACCGTCGCCTGCCCGTCGGGGGCCATGGACCTGAAAGGTTTCGCTACGAGCCAGATTCTCTCGGAGGTTGACGCGATATGCCAGTGAATGATACGTACCGGCCTAAGATTGTGGCGTTTTGCTGCAACTGGTGTTCCTATGCGGGCGCAGACCTTGCCGGCACCAACCGCCTGCAGTACCCTGCCGAGGTGAAGATCGTGCGCGTGCCCTGTTCGTGCCGTGTCAATCCGATCTTCATCCTTCGCGCCTATCAGCGCGGAGCCGACGGCGTGATTCTTTGCGGTTGCCATCCCGGCGACTGCCACTACACCAAGGGGAATTATTTCACCCGCAGGCGCATGACCCTGCTCTTCTCCATGCTGGATTATCTCGGCATCGAGAAGGAGCGTACCCGCGTCGAGTGGGTGTCGGCTGCCGAGGGCAACCGTTTCGCCCATGTGATGCAGGATTTCGTTTCGACGGTCAGCAAACTGGGACCGAACAAGCGCCTGGAGGATCTGAGATGCAAGACGAAATGAAGGCGAAAGCGATCGAGATGCTTTCCAGCGGGGCTGTTAGGCGCGTGGTCGGATGGAGGAAGGGAGACTTCGATTATGACGTCACTCCTGCCTTCTTCGAGAGCGTCGAGGACCTGCAGGCCCACTTTGTGTACAATGACTTCTGCGGACCGAACCTTTCCAAGTACATGGTCAAGGTCAGCCGCATGGAAGGCAAGAGCCTGGTTTTCCTCAAGCCTTGCGATACCTACAGCTTCAACCAGCTGCTGGACGAGCACCGCATCAAGAGGGACCAGGTCTATATCGTCGGCATCCCCTGTGGCGGGATGATCGACTGCTACAAGGCCCTGCGCAAGAGTGGTGGGGACGTGCTCGCGATGAGCTCGGATGGGACGACGGTCAAGGTTAAGACTCTGACGGGGGAGATGAGCTATCCCAAGAATGATGTCATCGAGGAGCGTTGCCTTTGCTGCAAGGGCGGCAAGCACATGGTCTACGACGAACTGATTGGGGAAGAGGGAACACTGAACCCGGACTCCAATCGGTTTCGTGGCGTGAAGATGGTGGAGAAGAAGAGCCCGGAGGAGCGTTTCGCCTTCTGGCGGGGCGAGCTTTCCCGCTGCATCCGCTGCAACGCCTGTCGCGATGTCTGCCCGGCCTGCACCTGCGAGCTTTGTGTCTTCAACAACGATGCCTCTGGGGCGGCGACCAAGGCTCCGGTCAACTCCTTCGAGGAGAACATGTACCACATCATCCGCGCCTTTCACGTCGCCGGGCGCTGTACCGACTGCGGAGAATGCTCCCGGGTCTGCCCGGAGCGGATTCCACTGCACTTGATCAACCGCAAGTTCATCAAGGACTATGACGAGTTGTACGGCAGCTACCAGGCGGGAGAGAGCAGCGAGGGGGTCAGCCCTCTCTTCACCTACAAGGAGTCGGACCCTGATCCCTCAATCGTGCTGAAGAAAGGAGGCTCGGACAATGCGTAAGCTTGCTTTGGACAAACTGGACGCCTTCTTCAAGGCGATTGCGAAAAACGAGACGCTCTATCTGCCGGTGCGGGAAAACATGAGCGCGGCTTTCGAGCGCTACGAGGAAGGGACGGTCTACTTCGAGGCTCCCAACACCCTTCGCAGCGCCAAGGACTTCTTCTTCCCGCAGAGCGAGACACTGGCGGCTTTCCGTTTCCAGCAGAACAAGATCGAGGTGGTGGACCCGCGCAGGGAAAGCGAGGATTTCGTGGTGTTCGGTGTGCGCCCGTGCGACGTCGCCTCTTTCAAGATCCTGGATTCCGTCTTTCTCGCCGACCCGGTGGATACCTATTACCAGAACCGTCGCCGCCATTCGACCATCATCAGCCTTTCCTGCACCAAGCCGAGAAGCACCTGCTTCTGCACGCTGTACGGCATCGACGCCACCAAGGGCGGTGCCGACATCGACAGCTACAAGTGCGACGACGGCTACTACTTCGAGGCCAACACCGAGAAGGGCAGGACCCTGTTGGAAAGCCTCGATTCCCTGTTCACCGATGGTGACGATACGGTGGTCGAGAGTCAGAGAGAAGCGGTCCGGAACGTGCTGGAGAAGCTCCCCTTCGGGAAGTTGGACATGCGCAAGTTCGGCAAGGACGCCAAGATGCTGGAGCTGTTCAATTCGCCAGAGTGGGACGAGCTTTCCCAGTCCTGCCTTGGCTGCGGCACCTGCACGTTCGTCTGCCCCACCTGCCAGTGCTTCGACATCCGTGACTTCGACACGGGTCACGGGGTCCAGCGGTATCGTTGCTGGGACAGCTGCATGTACTCGGATTTCACCCAGATGGCTGCTGCCAACCCCAGACGTACCCAGAAGGAGCGGTTCCGCCAGCGCTTCATGCACAAGCTGGTCTACTACCCCGAGGAACACCAAGGGGTCTATGGATGTGTGGGTTGCGGCCGTTGCCTTGAGCGGTGTCCGATCCATATGCATATCGTCAAGGTGATCAAGACGCTCGGGGAGGACGCGTGATGGACAAGGAAGCATTGATTCCGCATGTTGCGGTCGTGACGAGAATCGTCAAGGAGACGCCGGACGTGAAGTCCTTCTATGTCTCCGCCCCCGAGGGAGGCAAGCCGTTCGAGCACAAGCCCGGACAGTGCGCCATGCTCTCCATTCCCGGCCAAGGCGAGTCGATGATCTCGATCACCTCGAGCCCGACCGAGAAGGATTTCATCGAGTTCAGCGTCAAGAAGGTAGGCCGGGTGACCGGGTACCTGCACGATTTGGAGCCGGGCAGCCAGATTCTGGTGCGCGGTCCCTATGGCAGGCCCTTCCCTGTGGATACCGAGCTGAAAGGGCACGACCTGGTCTTCGTGGCTGGCGGTATCGGTTTGGCGCCGCTGCACTGCGTCATCAACTACGTCCGTGCCAAGCGACAGGACTACGGCAAGGTGACGGTGATTTACGGCTCCCGCTCCAAGGAGGATCTGGTGGATTACCGGGAGATGCTTGACGAGTGGGGCAAGGACGGCTCGATCGATGTCCGCCTTACCATCGACCGAGAGGAGGAAGGGTGGGACGGCCATGTCGGCTTCGTTCCCAACTATGTGAAGGAACTGCAGCCGGCTCTTTCCAGCAAGGTGCTGATTTGTGGACCTCCGGTCATGATCAAGTTTACCCTTGCGGGGTTGAAGGAGATGGGTTTCGCGCTGGACCAGGTCTATACGACCATGGAGATGCGCATGAAATGCGGTATCGGCAAGTGCGGGCGATGCAACATCGGCAGCAAGTATGTCTGCAAGGATGGTCCGGTATTCCGGTTTGACGAGCTGGATGAATTGCCGAACGAGTATTGATGAGGAGCATGTGGATATGAGTGTGCAAATGGTGCATGTCTATTTCTTTGGAAAACAGTATCTGGTTCCCGACAACCTGACCATCATGAAGGCCATGGAGTATGCCGGTTACCAGCTCGTGCGCGGGTGCGGGTGCCGCAATGGATTCTGCGGTGCCTGCGCGACAATCTACCGCATCAAGGGGCAGCAGCAGTTGAAAACCGCCCTTGCCTGCCAGACGAAGGTCGAGGAGGGAATGTATGTCGCGACGCTTCCCTTCTTCCCGCTCGTCAAGCAGGTCTACGACATCAAGAAGATCAAGCCGGAGCAGCAGGTGATGATGCAGCTCTACCCGGAGATTTATAGTTGCGTCGGTTGCAACGCCTGTACCCGTGCCTGCCCCCAGGGACTGAAGGTCATGCAGTACATCGCCTACGCCCAGCGGGGTGATTTCGCCAAGGTGGCGGAGCTCTCCTTCGACTGCGTCATGTGCGGTATCTGCTCTGTCCGGTGCCCGGCTGAAATCAGCCATCCGCAGGTCGCCCTGCTCGCCCGCCGTCTGAACGGCCGCTATCTGGCGCCTCATTCGGACCACGTGGATGAGCGGGTGAAGGAAATCAAGGAGGGCAAGTTCGAGCAGGCCCTCGAGGATCTGATGGCCAAGAGCGACGACCAGTTGAAAGACCTGTACGAGCACAGGGATATCGAGAAGTGAGGAAGAGCCATGTATACTGACGAGACATTGCTGGCATCCATCAAGAACGTCGAGGCCAAGCGCGCCGCGAACGCCGCTTTGGAGCCACGCCGCATGACGGCTGACGAGAAGGACCAGGTCCTTTCCACCTATCACCCCGACTATATCAAGAGTCAGTTCGCCACGCTCCAGATTGGTCCGAACAAAGGGGACAAGGTCCCTCTCGAGCTTGCCGACCTGCTGCAGGGGCGCAGCAGGATCAACCCGGAGGAAGTCGATCTTTCCCATGTGGACTATGACGTCGATGTCCTGGTCATCGGTGGTGGCGGGGCAGGCGCCTCTGCCGCCATTGAGGCGCACAACGCTGGCGCCAAGGTGATGGTGGTGACCAAGCTCCGTATGGGTGACGCCAACACCATGATGGCCGAGGGTGGCATCCAGGCCGCTGACAAGCCGGGAGACTCTCCCGCCATCCACTTCCTGGACGTCTATGGCGGCGGTCATTTCGCCGCCAAGAAGGAGCTGGTATACAAGCTTGTCAACGAGGCTCCCGAGGCGATCCAGTGGCTGGACTCCCTTGGAGTGGAGTTCGACAAGGACAAGAACGGGGTGATGATTACCACCCATGGTGGCGGAACCAGCCGCAAGCGGATGCACGCCGCCAAGGACTATAGTGGTGCCGAAATCATGCGCACCCTGCGGGACGAGGTGTTGAACCTCGGTGTGCCTGTGGTCGATTTCACCAGTGCGATCGAGCTCCTGAAGGATGAGAACGGCGATTGTGCGGGAGCGGTGTTGCTCAACATGGAGACCAAAGAGGTCAGGATCGCCCGGGCGAAGACCGTGATCATCGCCACCGGTGGAGCCGGCCGTCTCCACTATCAGGGATTCCCGACCAGCAACCACTACGGCGCCACAGCCGACGGCTTGGTCCTGGCTTACCGCGCGGGTGCCCATCTGCTGTACGCCGACACCCTGCAGTACCATCCCACCGGCGCGGCCTTTCCCGAGCAGATCTTTGGCGCTCTGGTTACCGAAAAGGTCCGCTCCCTGGGAGCCAAGGTGGTCAACCGCGACGGCGACGTCTTCGTCCATCCGTTGGAGACCCGTGACGTCGAGGCCGCGGCGATCATCCGTGAGTGCAAGGGCGAGCACAAGGGCGTGACCACGCCGACTGGCGGAGTGGGCGTCTGGCTGGATACTCCGATGATCGAGATGAAGAATGGAGAGGGGACGATCGAGAGACGGATTCCCGCCATGCTGCGCATGTTCGCGAAGTATGGCATCGATATCCGCAAGGAACCGATTCTCGTCTATCCGACCCTTCACTACCAGAACGGTGGCGTGGAGATCGATACCAACTGCGAGAGCAACGTGAGGAACCTGTTTGTCGCTGGCGAGGCTTCGGGGGGTATCCATGGACGCAACCGTCTGATGGGCAACAGCCTGCTGGACGTGATTGTCTTTGGACGCGATGCTGGAAAGGTCGCCGCTGCGCGCAGCAAGGAGGTGAAGGTTGGCAAGCTGACGCTTTGCCACGTCGACGCGTTCAGCAAGGAGAGGGCGGATGCCGGTATCACCAGCGAGACCTACTCCCCGAAGTTGTTGCCGGACTATCGCCGGCCGGATATGCACAAGGAGGCAACGTATGAACTCTAATGGAAACATGGTCGCCAGTATTCTGGAGACAGTCATGGTCATCTGCTTCGGGCTTTCCTGGCCGCTCTCGATCAGACGCTCGCTGAAGAGCCGCACGGCCAAGGGGAAGAGCCTGTTCTTCGAGGTCTTCATCGTCGTCGGTTACCTTTGTGGCATCATCGCCAAGACCATTTTGCATTCCTACAACCTGGCCTATTGGTTCTACTATTTGAACACCTGTATGGTCAGCATTGATATCTGCCTGTGGTTCCGCAACACGCGCCTGGACCAGAGACGTGAAAAAGGAGAGAAGGTATGAAAATCGAAGTGTGCTTTGGCAGTTCCTGCCATGTGAAGGGATCTCCGCAGATCTACCAGATGCTGCAGGAGGAAATCAAGAAGAACCACTTGGAGGACAAGGTGACCCTTGGCGGTACGCTCTGCATGGGCCACTGCAAGGAGCCCGGTGCGAATCTGATGGTCGACGGCAATGTCTTTACCGGATTGACCGCCGACAATTTCGACGCCTTCTTCAACGAACACGTGAAGAAGCCTCTGCTCGGCTGAGCGATTTTCTCCCGCTGTGTCCCGCGCCCTCTTTTCCGAGAGGGCGTCTTCATTCAAGCTGGGCACGAGCTTTGGTGGCCCATGGCTCATGTGTGGCTTGCTGTCGTTGTTGTGTCGTTTCGTGTACACTGCGTGTCGGGGGGATGAAGTGCGGATTGGAAAGAATCTTCTGTATTACCGGAAACGGAAAGGGTTGTCTCAGGGACAAGTCGCGGATCTGGTTGGAGTCTCTTTCCAGACGGTAAGCGCCTGGGAACATGATGAGTACCTGCCCCAGCTGGACAAGCTCGCGAACCTCGCCGAGATTCTGGACACAGCGCTTGCCGAGCTGTGCTCCACAACCCCCGCTGATTCCTTTTCTTGGGAGCTGAAGGACCAGATGTTCTCGGTGGACCACATGTATGCGTTCATCCGGAGTTTCGCCCAAGGTTCAGGAGCGAGGCAGACGGCGGCAGCTCTCCCCTATGCCAGAAAGATGCATGAGGGCCAGTTCCGGAAAGGGAACGGGAAGGTCCCGTACATCTACCATCCGTTACTCATGTCCTGCCATGCGCTGGCGCTCCAGTTGCATGAGGATGACTTGATTGCGGCCCTGCTTTTGCATGATGTGTGCGAGGACTGCAGGAACGCGGACGGGAAACGGATCCAGCCGGAACAGCTTCCTGTCGGGCCGGTGACGCGACAGGCTGTGCGGTTGGTGACGAAACCGGAAGAGAAGCATGATGGTTGGGAAGAGGAATACTATGGCGCCATTTCGGAAAACCGGATCGCGACCATCGTGAAGGTGCTGGACCGTTGCAACAACATCTCCCTGATGGCGGGGGGATTTTCCAGGCGGAAGATGGCGCAATACATCGCCGAGACGGAAACCTACATCATGCCCTTGCTGGATGTGCTGAAACGGCATTACGAGGCGAACTGCTACAACGCGGCGTTCCTGATCAAATACCAGATGCTGAGCGATATGGAGAACTTGAAGAGGCTTCTGTAGGAAGTCTTGTCGGTTTGCCTTCTGCTTTTGCAATGATACAATATATACAGAAAAATCGATATAAATACGGGTATTTTTTGTAAACTCGCATGATTGTTCTTTAAAATGAAAATAAATTGTTTTTGAAACAAAAATATTTGCATTGACAATAGCTTTTCCTGGCCATACCATGAAATTGGGAATTCTCCCGGATCGAGGTATACGATGAAAGCTACAGCTGTCCGTCTGCATGGTGCGAATGACCTGCGACTTGACACATTCGAACTGCCGCCCATCAAGGACGACGAGATACTGGTGAAGGTCGTTTCCGATACGATCTGCATGTCGACCTACAAGTGCGCCATCCTGGGCACCAGACACAAGAGGGTCCATCCGGACGTTGCCGAGCATCCCGCCATCATCGGCCACGAGTTTGCCGGCGACATCGTCCAAGTGGGTGCGAAGTGGAAGGACCAGTTCGAGCCCGGCATGAAGTTCACCAGCCAGCCGGCCCTGAACTACAAAGGGACGATGTTCTCGCCGGGCTATTCCTACGAGTACTGTGGCGGGGACGCCACCTACTGCATCCTGCCCCACGAGGTGATGGATCTGGGCTGTCTCTTGCGCTACGACGGGGATGGATACTTCGAGGCCTCGCTTGCCGAGCCGATGTCCTGCTGTATCGGCGCCTTCCATGCCTGTTTCCATACCAAGATGGGCTCCTACGTCCATTCGATGGGCGTGAAGCGGGGAGGAAAGATGGCATTGGTCGCCGCGGCCGGTCCGATGGGCTTGGGCGCCCTGACCTACGCGATCCATATCGACAACCGTCCCTCGCTGATTGTCCTGACCGACATCAACAAGGAACGCCTTGCCCGGGCGAGGAAGCTTTTCCCTCGGGAAATGCAGCAGAAGCTTGGTGTCCGTATCGAGATTGTCGACACCTCCGCGATGGGTGATATGGCGAAGGAGATCCGGGCCGCCTACGCCCCCGAGGGCTTTGACGACGTCTTCTGTTTCGCCCCGATTGCCAGCGTGATCGAGACGGCAGGCGACCTGCTTGGTCGGGACGGGTGCCTGAACTTCTTTGCCGGCCCGACCGACAAGACCCTGCATGCGCCGTTGAACTTCTATGACATCCACTACAATGCGACCCATGTCATCGGCACCACTGGCGGCAACACCGAGGACATGAAGGAGTCGCTACGGATGACCGAGCAGGGAATTCTCGACCCGGCGGTGATGGTGACCCATGTCGGCGGCCTGAACTGCGCGGCCGAGGTGACGCTGCACCAGCCCCAGCTGCCTGGTGGCAAAAAGCTGATCTATACCCATATCGACATGCCCCTGACCGCCTTGGAGGAGTTCCGGAGTCTGGGATCAAAGGACGAGCGATGCGCCGCTATCGCCGATATCATCGATGCCCACAACGGGTTGTGGAGCGCCGAGGCCGAACGGTATCTGCTTTCCCATTGGAAGCAGAGCTGAAAGCCAGCACCGGTTACGCGTGTACAATTCCAGCCCCTTGTGCTTAAATAGGCCAGAGGAGCTTACTGATGGAACGTGACGCGTTGGCACAGGATATATTGGAGCGGTTTGTCCGCTATGCGAAGGTGGACACCCAGAGCAGCGAGGCCGCCGCAGAGCGGGGCAAACATCCCTCGACCGATATCGAATGGGATTTGCTCAGGATGTTGCAGGATGAGCTGCGGGAGCTCGGGGTCAAGGATACGGAACTGGACGAGCATGGCGTGCTGATCGGCCGCATACCGGCCAGCAAGGGCAAGGAACACAAGCCGACCATCGGGCTAATGGCACATGTGGATACCGCAAGCGATGTGCAGGGCAACGGAGTCAAGCCTCAGGTCATCGACCGCTATCAAGGAGGGGATATCACCCTTCCCAACGGCTTGGTGATCGCGGCCAGCGAGAACCCGGAGCTGGCGCAATACCAGGGACAGACCTTGGTCACCAGCGACGGCACGACGTTGCTCGGTTCCGATGACAAGGCGGGTGTCGCCGAGATCATGGGCGTGGTCAAATGGATCCTTTCCGACGCCACAGTCCAGCATGGTCCCGTCGAGGTCTATTTCACCTCCGACGAGGAGACCGGCATGGGTATGGACTGTTTCCCATACGACAAGGTCCGCTGCGACTTCTGCTATACCGTTGACGGGGGTTCCCGCTACTCGATTGAGCAGGAATGCTTCAGCGCCGCCGGCGTGCGGCTCCACATCCACGGCGTCAGCTACCATACCGGTAGCGGCCGGGGGCGGATCGTCAATGCGATTACCGTCGCCAGCCGCATCCTCTCCAGCCTTCCCCAGGCCGAGAGTCCCGAGGCGACCGACGGAAGGTACGGCTTCTACGCTCCGATGAAGATCGAGGGAGCGCTGAACGAGTGCACGCTGGGCTTCCTGCTTCGCGATTTCAAGAACGAGGAGATCGAGCGCCGCATCAGCGTCATGCGAAGCCTGAGCCAGGCGATGGAGGCGGCCTATCCCGGTTGCAAGATCGATGTCGAGGTGAAGCATCAGTACTACAACATGGTCGAGGAGGCTAGGAAGAAGCCCTTGGTGCTCGACTGCATCTGGCAGGCAGGCAAGGAGCTTGGCATGCCTCTGTACGAGTCGCTGATCCGCGGCGGCACCGATGGCGCCCGAATGGCCCATGACCGTCATATCCCCTGTCCGAACCTTTTCACCGGCGGGCATAATCTCCATTCGGTCTATGAATGGGCGGCGCTTCCTGCCATGCGGGACAGCGCCCGTCTGATTTGCCGTATCCTGGAGATTGGAGCGCGGTGATGCGGCCGCTTCCGGCCTTTGCCTTGATGCTGTGCCTGCTCTCGCCTGTGGGAGCGGTTTCCGTGCGGGTCGATGCCTCTGGCGCGCCCCAGGCGGAGCGGGTTGTCGCTCTGGCAGTGCGCCACGCGGCCGAGGGACTGGAGGGGGCGGATTTGTTGGTGACGCTCTCCTCGTTCAGTCAGGATGATTCGGTCACCAGCCTTGAGGTGACGCTCAGCGCGGGTGGAAACTCGATTGTCGAGCGGCCTCTTGTCGCCACCAGCGGCTGGGAAGGGCGGCTAGGCAGGTTGCTGGAGAGCCAGCTTTCCTATGATTTGCTGTTGCTGTATCCTCCCGCTTCGGACGCAGTGGTGTTGGAGGAGCTCTATCTTGCCCGTCCCGCCGAGGGGTTCTCCTTCAAGCCGGGACTGGTCTGCCAGAGCAGGAGTGCGGAAGGACGGACAGGATTATTGGTAGCCCGTGATGTCTATGGGGAAGTTGTCCGCCTTGATGCCCTCAGCGACCACGGGATCCGGCTCGGTCAGGAACTTGTTCCCGCCAGCGGGCAGGGTGTGGAGGGCTGGTTCAGCATCTTCCCCCTTGGGGGGGAGCTCTCGTGGAGTCTTTCCTGGCCCTATCCCTTCCAGCTTTCCCTCGCGTTGGCTGGCATGGACGGACACCTGCTTTTCGAGGCGGGGCTTGAGAAGCTCTGGCCTCTTTCCAGCGTCAGCCATTCCTGGTTCCTTCGCAACAGCTCGATCGGAGCGGCGGTAAGGATGGGAATCGCTTCCCCCTTCGCCCTCGGGGCGAGCGCGTCGGTCACCTGGCGGACGATGGTGACGACCTCGGTTTCTTTCGCGGTCAGCGGGAGATTGCTATACTATGGGAACCAAGAGGAGAAGCGGGCATGGCAGGACGGGTATCAGCTTTTGTGCGGCGTTGGCTACCACTGGTAGTCCTCCTTTGTCTTGCTTTTCTTGCCGTCGGTTGCAAGGTGCTTGACGGCACGGCAATCCATCCTTCGTGGGTCAGCCATCCGATTTCCCGGCAGGGAGTGACCGCCTTTGTCGGCCATGGAAGCGATTCCAACAGCTTCAACGCCCGTCTCGAAGCGCTTTCCGATATCCTTTCCCAGCTCTCTGAGTCTTTGGGGGAAGATGTCAGTGCCAGTGGGTGGCGTACCTTCTCTACCACCGACAAATTGCCCGACTATGACCTGAGCGTGGTCAGGGAGTTCGAAAGCGGTTCGGACATCTGGTTGATGGCGGAGGCTAGCACCAGCGCCATCGAGTCTCGCAGGACCAATTTGCAGAAGGTGAAGCTTCAGCAGGACGCGCTGGTCAAAGAGATGATGGAGGATGTGGACGCCGCCTATCGTGATAACCGGGACGGAGTCGCGATTTCCACATTGCTCGACGCGATTTACGCCTGCGCCACCCAGCCATCCTCGTACGACACGCAGAGTTTGGTGAGGCTTGCGGTTTCCTACATGAACGCCATCCGGATCTCTCTTTCCAAACGGGATCCGCGCGGGCCGAGGGTCGTGGTCAAGGTGCGCCGCCGCCAGATCATGTTCAATCCGAAAGTGGTTGACACCTCAATCAGAGCCACCTTCGATGCTACCGATGTCTGGGGGAATCCCCGCACCGACTCGTTGCTTTTTGGATCGGGAGAGCGGGGGCAGTTCCAGTTCGTTCCCTACAGCGTGGCGATCAGTGACAAGGGCTCGATTGTCTTCTCGCTGGATGTCGCCGACAAGTTGGAACGGTTGCGACAGGTGCTGGATGCCGGTCTCTATGCCTCCTTGGAGGCCGCCTATCAATCCAGCCAGGTTTCTTTCCCGTACGACCGGGTCAGCAAGTACAGCGGCTCGGCCATGCTGGTGGGGGTCGTCAATGCCGGTCCCTTCGACAAGGATCGGGTCGAAGCGTCGCTTTCCAGCTGGCTGCTTGGCAAGGGGGTTGGCTCCACGGTTGTCGAGCTTGGTGGGGAGATGGACGAGGAGGCGCTCCGGCTGATACATCAGAAGAACCCAGGGGCGACCTATCTGCTTGCCATGGAAATCCGCGAGGAGGGAAGGACCGATATCGCGGATATCCCTCTCTGGATTGTCACCGGGAACATCCAGCTTTGGAATCTGCAAAGCCAGAGTCTAGTCGACCAGAGCGGGGAGATGACGCTGGTGGAGGAATCCTTGGAGGACGCCTACCAGCAGGTTCTCCAAGTGGTTACCGATCGCTTCTCGGAGTACCTGTAGCGGCTTCTTCCGCGCGCAGCCAGGCGATTTCCTCCTTCCATTGTCTGGGGGCGGGACTCTTCTCCTCCACCGGTGTCTCGAGGATCAGCGGGATACCGCTGGTACGCGGATCCTTGGCAATCAGCGCGAAAGGGACCAGCCCGATTTCCCCTTTGCCCAATGGGGCATGGCGGTCGACATGGCTGGCAAGTTTTCCCCGCGAGTCGTTCAGGTGCATTCCCTCCAGTCTCCCGAACCCGATGACCGTGCCGAATTCCTCCATCATCTGTTCGTATCCCTGCCGGGTACGGAGGTCGTACCCCGCGGCAAAGCAATGGCAGGTGTCGATGCAGACTCCAATCCGCTGGGGGTACAAGGAAAGGGCGATGATGTCACGGATCTCTTCGAAACTTCTTCCGGCGCAACCGCCCTGTCCCGCAGTGGTTTCCAGAACGGGATGGACTTCGGGAACCCGCTCCATCGCCCGGTCAAGGCTGTCTGCGATCAAGCGCAGCTCATCCCGCTCGCAAAGGTGTCCCAGATGGCTGCCGGGGTGGATGTTCAGCTTGCAGAGTCCCAGAAGCCTGACTCGTTCCAGCTCCAAGATGAAGGAGTCTACGCTTTTCTGGCGTTTTCCATGGTCGGGATTGCCTAGGTTGATGAGGTAGCTGGCATGGGGAAGGATCTGTCGGGGGTCGAACCCAAGCCGAAAGACGGTGCTTTTGAAGAGTTGGATGTCCTCTTCCTTGAGGGGCGGGGCGGTCCACTGCCGTTGGCTTTTGGTGAAAAGGGCGAAGGCGTCCGCTCCTATGGCATGGGCGTTCACCGCCGCGTTGTACAGACCTTTCGCCACGCTGGTATGTGCTCCGAAATGATGCATAGCCTAGCATGGCCCATCCGGCCGATTTCCGCAAGTTGCCAAATAGCCGACTTTCGGATACGGTTACGCTATATGAATCAACCAGTTGTTGGCGATTGTATCGCCCGCTTCACGCTGCGGGAGGTGCGGCCTCTCGCGGAATATCAGGCTGTCGGATACCGTTTCGTCCATGCCAGCGGCATGGAAGTCTGTTTTGTGGAGAACGAGGACACCGAGCAGTTCTTCAGCTTTGTCTTCCGCACCCTTCCTGAGGACGATACCGGTGCCGCCCATATTCTCGAACACAGCACGTTGAGCGGTTCGCGCCGCTATCCGGTCCACGACCCCTTCATCGCCTTGGACAAATCGAGCGTCAACACCTACATGAACGCCATGACCTATCCGGACAAGACCATCTACCTGGCGTCCAGTCCGCTTGCCAAGGATTTCGACAATCTGCTGGACGTCTATGCCGACGCCGTTTTCGCCCCATTGCTCCGCAAGGAGACCTTCGAGCAGGAGGGTGTGCGCCTGGTTGACGACGGAAAGGGCGGACACTGGGAGGGGGTGGTGTTCAACGAGATGCTCGGATCAGCAAACGACCATGACTCCATCGTCGCCAGAGGTGTCAGCCGGAGCCTCTTCCCTGATACCTGCTATGCCTATGAGTCGGGAGGAAATCCCACCTCGATTGTCGACCTTTCCTGGGAACGGTACAAGGAGTTCTACCGGAACCACTATACCAGCGGCAACTGTCGGCTGCTGGTCTACGGGAACAACGACATGGGGAAGATTCTTCGGATGCTGGATGAGCGGTACCTGCATGACGCCCCCCATACGGAGGCTCTTCCCGTTCCCCGGCGCAGCACCACCTGGAAACCGGATGCCAGGGCCCGCTTCCTGGCTCCGAAGGAAGAGGGTGGCAAGCGTGATGACGCATCGGTGGTCCTTGGATGGGCGACCGAGCCAGCCGATGACAGCCTGTCGATCCTGACTTTGAACACGATTGTCGACCTGTTGCTGGATGACCCGAGCTGTCCTTTGTACAAAGCCTTGCTGGACAGCGGCCTTGCCGAAGATATCTCGCCGGAGAGCGGCATGATTGCCGATTTGCGCGATATGGCCTTCCTGGTCGGTTTCAAGGGAATCGACCCTGCCCGCGCCGATGAGGCGGAGCAGGTGATTCTTTCCAGCCTTGAGCGGATTTGCCAGGAGGGAATCGGTCGTGAGGCGATTGAAAGCAGCCTGAAGCGCGCCCGTTTCAAGCAACAGGAGATTACCGGCAGCGTGCCGATGGGACTACGGATTCTCAGCCGTTCGATCCATGGGTGGATGGACGGCAAGGGACCGTTCGCCACGATGGAGACCTCCCCGGTCCTCGACCAGCTGGAACAGGAAATCGCGCGGGACGGCCGCTACTTTGAGCACTGGATCGAGAAGCACCTGCTCGAGAACCATCACCGGGTACTGGTCAGTGTCGTGCCTGACGAGCGTTATCTTGCCGGGCAGAAGCACACGCTGGCGGAGAAGGCGCGCGCCGCCTTGCGTGAGGATACGAAGGAGGAGAACCTCCGCTTTCAGGCCTTTGAGGACATGGCAGACGATCCCCAGACGCTGGCGGCTCTGCCCCATCTTTCTTTGTCCGACCTGCCGCTGGGAATTGTTCCCGACGCCTATGAGGAGCGAAGCGTGGCGTCAGTGCCGCTCTGGTGGCGGAAGCAGTTCACCTGTGGCATCGACTACGTGACGCTGGCTGTCGATGTCTCCGACTTTACCGAGGAGGAGTACCTTCCTCTGACGCTCTACAGCCGGTTGCTGACCATGACCGGTTGCGGGGATTTGGACAGCAGGGCGGTGAGCCTTGCCATCAAGCGGCTCTTCGGTGGCTTCAACGTTGTCACGGATAGCGCGAGCGACATGCGCGAGCGGACCAATCACGGCTGGTTCTTCGTCCAGATGGGCTTTCTCAGCCAGGATCGTAACGAGGCTCTGGACTTCGCCGCCCGTCTTCTTCAGGACGCCGACCTTGCGGATCCCGCGCGAATCAAAGTGGCGCTGGGAGACCTGAAAGGAGACTTCGCTGACAGCATCAACTACAACGCGACCCTCTTCGCCAGCCAGTGCGCATCGTCGTTCTTTACCGAAGCCGCCCAGGATGCCGAGCGGCTTGGTGGCATCGTCCAGTGGAATTGGCTTATCGGCATCAAGGAACCGGATTACGCCGCTCTCGGGAAAAGGATGCTCGGAATCAGGAAACTGCTCTGCCAGCGTGGCAGGCTGGTGGTCGGGGCCACCAGTGGCGATGAGGCCTTGCTGGACGCCCTTTCTCGTTTCCTTGAGCGTTTCCCCTCTGGCCGTAGCCACGAGGCAGGCCGCCCGTACACGCTTCTCCGGCCGGACGAGCACCTGAAACGGACCTTCGCCCTTCCGAGCAACGTCGCCTATATCAGCCAGGTTTGCGGGACTCCGGGGACAACCGACCGCCTGCAGGTGGCTCAGACCCTGCTCAGCCAGATGTTGGCGACCGGATCGCTGTGGAATCTGGTGCGCATGCGAGGGGGGGCCTATGGAGTTGACTCCAGACCGGATTTGATGGAGCGGCTTTTTGTCTTCTCCTCCTACCGAGATCCGCGGATCACTGCCACGTTGGAGGATTACCGCAAGAGCCTGGAGGCGCAGGCTTCGCGTCCGGCAGACCCCTCCGAGCTGGAGAAGGCGAAGATTTCGTATGTCGGCATTGAGTTGCGTCCGAAGGGGCCGAATCAGGACTTGGGCGCCTTCTTTCGCCGCAAGCTGTATGGATATGACGAGGTCCTCCGGGCAGAGCGTCGTTCCGCCTTGGTCTCAATCACCCCGGAGGAAATCCAAGAGGGAGCCCGCGCGCTTGCTGAGTCCCTCGCCAAGCGCGAGGTGACGGTGGTTTTCGCCTCGACGGCCAGACTGCGCCAGGAATTCCCTGGGTGCGCGGTGGAGCGGCTTCCGCTCTAAAGGAGAAAGCATGTACCTGTTTACCGTACGTCATGGAGAGAGCGAATGGAATGTCCGGCGGAAGATTTGCGGGATGGTGGATGTCTCCCTCACCGAGAAGGGGTGGGAGCAGGCACGCGAGGCGGCAAGGATACTGAAGGAGCGCCAGCCGGAGAACCAGATCAAGCATATCCTGGTATCGCCGATGCTGAGGGCGCGTCAGACGGCCAGCTGCATCGAGGAGGCGCTTTCCTTGACTGCGGTCCCGGAGCCGATGATCCACGAGATTGCTTTCGGTGACTTGGAGGGAGTCGGGTATGACGACCCGCGCTACCAGGAGCGCAGGTCGGATCCTTTCAACCGCTTTCCCGGCGGGGAATCGTTGGTGGACGTCGCCGCCAGGCTCTACCAGGTCATCGACACCTTGCCGGAACGCTTCCATGGGGAGAATGTCCTGTGGGTCTGCCATGGGATGATGAGCAGGTTGACGGCTACGTATTTTGGTAGCTATACCTTCCAGGAGTTCCAGGACATCCACATACGTAACTGCCAGATTATGCGCTATGACATGGCCGATGGGCGAAAGTCCCATTGTCCCATTAAGGATCCTTCTCAGTTCGGGTAATGGAGCGGAACTCCCTGCTATTGTAGCGATTCCTGCAACGCATGGAGGTTGATGGCCGC
Organism: Spirochaetales bacterium; assembly: GCA_028722305.1. Classification (GTDB taxonomy): domain Bacteria; phylum Spirochaetota; class Spirochaetia; order Sphaerochaetales; family Sphaerochaetaceae; genus RUG023. The sequence goes on along the minus strand of JAQYHB010000002.1, from coordinate 68,127 downwards.
TGCTCCGCATGCTCCCTCGAGCATCAGTTTCGCCGCAGTGGCTGCCGCCTGTCCGGTCAGGGCGGCGACCGGTATTTCCCTGGTCACCTCCCATGCCCAGCCGTTCGCGCTGATGGAGCGTCCGGCGGTCAGGACACGGTCGTCGGCTTGGTTGTACAGCGTGCCGAAAGGTATCTCATACCAAGGGCCGGGGTGGATGAAATCAGGACAGAGTCCGATTGTGTCTTCCTGGTGTTTGCAGGCGTCTTTGCCGGTCAATGTCCGTTTCCCATCGATCCTCCGGGTTTCCCGGAACTGGGGCATGGTGGGAAGTGCGGTGATATCCCTGTCATTCCCTTCCGTTTCCGCCAGCTTCTGGAGAAGCCTGCGCTGCCCTTCGCGGATCAGAAAGGTGACCTCCTCACAGGTGGTCCCGGTGCTTTGGGAAAGCCCTGCAGGCTGGTTGGTCCCGAAGAGGTTGCTGCCGACATTGATCCACTGGTTCAGATGTCCGACGCTTCCCTCTGCTACTGCTTGCCTGGCGTAGTCTAGGGAACTCAGATAGGACATGTAGGTGAACCAGTTCTGTCCGGTCTTGGTAGGGATTCCCAGCCGGTCCAGGAGGATGCCATCACCGGTGGTGTCGATGGCAACGGCGCCGAGGTAGGCTCTCCTTCCGTCCCTTGTCTCGACCATCACCGTCGTTCCGTCTTTGCTTTTTCTCGCATCGACGACGAGCGCCTCCATCAGCGTCTCGACCCCCGCTTTGTCCAGCAGGTCGTTCAGCGCGAGGGCGAAGATGTTGGGAGAGAAATGGAACTTGGTCCGGATTCCCTCAGGCCCGTGAAGGGGGAACCCACGCCATCGCTCATCTAGGGCCTGATAGCCCCATTTCATCGCGAGCTCCGCCAGCTCCTGGCTCATGCCGGCCATGATTCTGTTGCCTTTTCCGTCGTCCAGAGGCTCGTAGTATCCGACCAGCCCGCTGGTGGCCAGGCCGCCGAATAGGACTCGGCGTTCCAAAAGAAGCACCCGTCGGACGCCCAGTCGTTTTGCGCTGACCGCGGCACAGATGCCGGCGACTCCCGCGCCCGCGACAATCAAGTCATAGTTTCCCGCGAGAGGGGTGGCTCGCGTTTCCGTGATTTCCATACCTTGGTTGTACCTGAATGTTGGTGCGCTAAGCAACCGGTGGTCATCTTGTGTTTTTAGGTGTGTTGTCGTATAAGGAAAGGACGGGAAGGAAAGATCGTTGTATGGGACGGATGCTGGCGATAAACATCGGTGACTCCTTTATCACCTATGGCCTCTGCGAAGAGGACGGCTCGTTCGTCGAGGGAAGCCGCCAAGCGGTACCCTCCCACAGTGATGGTTCCGCATACGACCTGATCAACGCGCTCGGCCAGGTGCTTGATCCTTTTCAAGGGCAAGTCAGCCGGGTCGGGATCAGTGTTTCCTGCCCCTTCGATTATGCCCGCGGCGTCTTCCATATGACACGCAAGTTCAGCGCGATGAACGGGCAGAGCATCTCTCGCATTTTCCTTGGGCTTGGCATGCAGCCAACCTATCTGAACGACTCCACCGCGTTCCTGCTTGGAGAGACCTTGTACGGGGTTGCCCGCCAACATCCCTCCTGCAGCGGGTTGATGCTGGGCACCAGCCTCGGCTATGCCATCTCCTACAAAGGGAAAATCCTGGTCAACGACCAGGATGAGCCTGCCATCCAGCTGGAGAAAAAGCCCTACCACGACGGGCTGGTGGACGATTATGTCTCCCGCAAGGCGATCCGCCGCGAGTATCATCAGCTCTCCGGCTTCCCCGATTTGGTCGACGTCGACGAAATCAATCGCAGGGCCGTCCAGGGGGATTTCTGGGCCAGAAGGGTGTTCAACGACGTGGGAACGAGGATTGCCACGGTCCTGAGGACCAATATTCCTCGCCGTCTCTACGGTGATTTCCTGGTCCTTGGTGGAAAAATCGCCTATGCCAGCCGTTTCCTGGCTCCCCCGATTTCCAACCTGCTTGGTATCGAGGTGGTGCAGGCGCAGCACGTCGACGATGCAATCCTGCGTGGAATTGGAGCCTATCTGACCCACGACCGTGAAGAGCTGGTCTGGACGGTCGAGGGCCGGCAGGAATAGCAGGAGAGGATTTCCCTTTATCGCACGTCGGCGACGACACGGGCAGGCTCTCCGGAAAGGCCCGCGATGTTGAGCGGATAGGTGTGCATGTGGAAGCGGCTGCTTCCCGCCTTCATCAACAGCACGTCCAGGTTGCAGAGGTTCTCGATGACGAAGACGCTGTGGTCGGCGCAGTACTGGTCGGTAGGGGTGTGCTCCTGGCCCCGTCTTAGGCCCGAGTTGTCGACGCCGATCAAGCGGATGTGCTTGCCTACCAGGGCGTGGATCAGCTCTTGGCTCACCTGCGGATGTCCGTGGTGGTACTCAGGGCTGTCGTAGGGATGTTCCTCGATCCATGCGGTGCGCAGCAGGACGAAGTCTCCCTGGTGGATCCTGGAAAGGTCTACATCGCCAATGCCGATTTCCTCTTTTCCCTGCACGTTGAAGAGCAGTCCCTCGGTCTCCGAGTAGTCCAGCGGGAACTGTTTGTCCATGATGTCGAAATGGGTGCCAAGGTGGCCTGGTCCTCCGGCGGTGTTGGCGGATATCATCGATGCCTTCAGGGGGTATGTCAAATCAATAAGCATGCGCTTTGCTCCTTTTCGTCCAACAAGGATAATGGACGGTGCCGGGCCGTACGTCAACTACTTGGCTTGTCGGATTCGGGACGAGTCGGCTACAATTTTTCCACGAGGTCGCCATGAGCACAGGACTGGTAATGGAAGGGGGCGCCATGCGGGGCATGTTCACCGCAGGGGTCATGGATGTGATGATGGAAAGGGGTATTACCTTTGACGGAGCTATCGGCGTCTCGGCCGGGGCATCGTTCGGATGCAACTACAAGTCCCGCCAGATTGGACGGGTGATCCGGTATAACGTCCGATTCTGCCACGACTGGCGTTACTGCAGTCTGCGCTCGTTGCTGGTCACCGGCGACCTGTATGGAGGACATTTCTGTTATCATGAGATACCGTTCCGCCTGGATCCTTTCGATGTCGAGACCTATCAGAAGAACCCGATGCACTTCTATGTGGTGGCCACCGACTGCGAGAGCGGGCAACCTGTCTACCATCTGTGCGACAAAGGGACCGGCGCCGATTTGAGGTGGATGCAGGCCTCTGCCAGCATGCCGATTGTCTCAACCCCTTCGGTCATTGATGGCAGACGGTACCTGGACGGGGGCATCGCAGATTCGATACCCTTGCGGAAATTCCAGGAAATGGGTTACGGAAAGGATGTAGTGATCCTGACCCAGCCGCTAGGCTACGTGAAACAGCCCCAGGACAAAATGGCTCTGCTCAAATGGAGCCTGCGAAAGTATCCCCACGCTCTGCATGACCTGGTGGTCCGCCACGAGACCTACAACGCTCAGACCGCCTATGTCAGGGAAGAGGAGCAAAAAGGCGATGTCTTCGTCATCAGGCCGGACGCGCCCCTGGGTGTCGGCGCCGTTTGCCATGACGCGGAGGCGTTGATGCGGGCCTATCTGGAAGGACGCAAGGTTGCCGCTAGGAACATAGAGCCCATGTTGGAGTTTCTCGCATAGTGGACTGATGCTCTTTTTTGCAAGGTCCTTTTCCTTTTGTTGCTTTATTCTTGGCAAATATCTATTCCTAATTAGGAATAGATAAATGGTTGTTTGATTGTGTTCGGTATGCGTTGTAGGAGCTATGGTGTACAATGCGATGAGGAGCGGATCATGAAACGGTCGTTGTATCAGGCGCTGGGGAATCTGTATGGGATTATCCCTGTGGAAAAGGTGAGGGAATTGTTCAGGACCGGGGTCGATGACTGTCCGGATGCCATGCGCTATCGGAATCTGGTGGTGAATCCCCAAATTCCTCATGACGAGATTGCGGTGCTGGAAAAGCAACAGGAACAGCATCCGTGGTACCGGCCGGGGCTTGAGCGGCTTGCCTTGTATGCCGACCCGCTATACTACGACGAGACTCCGGAGTCCAAGGGGTTCCAGCAGTATCTGCGAGGCCGCTTTTCCTTGACTAGATCCAGAAGCCGTTACTGTCTCGGTGTCTTCAGCGGATATATCCGCCGGGCGAAGGGAGTAGACGACCTTGAGGAGATTTTCGATTCGTTGGAGTTCCCGACCATTTCACAGATTGAAATGCAAACAATGCTTTCGTTCTACATTCCCTTCTACAACCATAGCCGCATGTGGGCCAACCGTGGCTTTAGCCCGAAAGAAATCAGGGAAATGCGTTTCCTCCCGTAAAAACTCTCCCCATGGAAAGAGCGGGATGACGTATACTTACGGAAAAGGGAGGAACTTGTCCCATGCAGTATATTGGATCGATTGACCAGGGTACGACCAGCACCCGTTTCATCTTGTTCGACGAGAAGGCGAATATCGTGGCTTCCTATCAGATGGAGCACAAGCAGGTGTATCCACAGCCTGGCTGGGTGGAGCATAACCCGTACGAAATCTGGGCCAACACGTCGACTTGCATCACCAAGACTCTGGAGAAGGCCCATGTGACGGCGGACCAGATCAAGGGTGTCGGCATCACCAACCAGCGCGAGACGGTCATCGCCTGGAATCCGAAGACCGGACGCGCCTACTACAACGCGATTGTCTGGCAGGACCTGAGAGGCTCGGAGCTGGTCAACCAACTTTCTGAAAAGGTGTCGCTGGAGTATGTCCAGAAGAAGACTGGCCTGCGCATGAGCCCCTATTTCGCGGCAAGCAAGATCGCCTGGCTGCTGGACCATGTGCCGGGGTTGCGCTATGCGGCCGAAAAGGGCGACGTGGCTTTCGGTACGGTCGACTCCTGGCTTCTCTACAACCTGACCGGCGGCAAGGTGATCGCCACCGATGCCACCAACGCCAGCCGGTACATGCTGATGGACATCAAGACGCTCCAGTGGGATGACGACATGCTCGCTCTCTTCGGGATTCCCCGGCAGAGCTTGCCGGCAATCGTTCCCTCGGTAGGGCGCGTCTACGGAACGACGGTTCTCGACGGTCCCTTCCTTGGCGAGGTGCCGGTCTGCGGTATCCTGGGCGACCAGCAGGCGGCCTTGTTCGGGCAGGCTTGCTTCTCCGAGGGGCTGGGCAAATGCACCTATGGTACCGGTTGCTTCCTGCTTTCCAACACAGGCAGCCGCCTCGTCTACTCGAAGATGGGGTTGGTTTCCACGGTCGCCTACCAGTTCGACGGGCAGAAGCCTGCCTACGCCCTGGAGGGATCGGTCGCGGTGGCGGGGAGCCTGGTGCAGTGGGCCCGCGACAATCTGAAGATCGTCTCTTCCGCTCCCGAGCTCGACCAGCTTGCGGAAAGCGTCCCCGACTGCGGCGGCGTCTATATCGTACCCGCGTTCAGCGGGCTCTTCGCCCCATACTGGAGGTCCGAGGCGCGTGGCGTCATCGCCGGCCTGACCGGCTACGCGACCCGTGCCCATCTCTGCAGGGCGATCCTTGAGGCGACCGCCTTTCAGGCCAACGATATCTTCGAGGCGATGGAGAGCGACAGCGGCATCCACATGAAGGAACTGAAGGTGGACGGGGGGCTCACCAACAGCATCCCGCTGATGGAGTTCCAGTCCGACCTGTTGGCAATCCCGGTTATTCGTCCTAAGATAGTGGAAACCACCGCGTTGGGTGCCGCTTATGCGGCAGGACTGACCGGCGGCGTGTTCAAGGATCTCGACCAGCTCCGGGCCCAGTGGCAGGAAGAGCGCAGGTGGGAGCCTGACATGGATGCCCAGACGCGGGACAAGAAGATCCGGAAATGGCGCAAGGCGGTCAGCCGTACCCTGAACTGGATCAACGTGGATGAGGAATAAGGAGAAACTCGCATGAGTTTGACCATGGAATCGACGCTCGACTATGTGAAAATGGCCGTCCAGGTCATTTTCCTTGCCTGGGTGTTCTACCGCTTTTACCAGGGAGTGTCCCAGACCAAGGCCCAGCAGATCATCCGTATGATCGTCGGATACGTGGTGCTTTACGGCATCTGCATGCTGTGGAAGCTTACCGTGCTGGAGTGGGTGCTGAGAATCTGCTTTCTGCCGATGTGGATTTTCATCTGCGTCGTCTATCAGCCGGAAATCCGCCGCTCGTTCGTTCAGCTGTGGTCGAACCATGGCCGCTTGTTCCGCCTTGGCGGACAGACCACCACCAGCGAGCAGATTGATAGCGTGCTGAACGCCTGCGATGTCCTGGTGACGAAGAAACGAGGCGCTTTGATAGTCTTTCCTCGCCGTCTGGGCATTAAAAACATCATCGACAGCGGTACTTATCTGGACGCCGACATTTCCACGAGCCTGATTCTGACGGTGTTCGACCATGACACGCCATTGCACGACGGCGCCATGATCATCGAGGATGGTAGGATCACCGCGGCCGGCTGCTATCTGCCGCTTTCCGACCAGACCGACATCCGCAAGTCCTTCGGTACCCGCCACCGCGCGGCGCTTGGCCTGGCGGAGGAGAGCGACGCGGTCGTCATCGTCGTCAGCGAGGAGACCCAGGCGGTTTCCGTCGCCTACAACGCCAACCTGTATTATGACTTGGATGATCCCACCATCAAGCGGATCTTGCTGGCGTTGTTCAGCTACCATGACGTGACCCCGGACGAGTTGCAGCAGGAGGTACCCAGTGTTCAGGCGGAATAAGGTTCTTCATAGTTTGCTCTCGAGCTGGATGCCGAAGGTGATCGCCCTGATCGCCGCCCTGTTGTTCTATGTCTTCGGTTCCTACACCAACCGGGAAAGTCGCAACGTGACTATCCCGGTCACCGTGAATCTGCCGGCCAAGTTGGTGGCGGTCTCCACCGTCCCGACCACGGTCGATGTGAGGATTTCTGGAAAGGGGGAGGTGATCTACCTTGTCAATCCGGAGATGATCAAGGCCTCGGTCGATTTCTCCAACATCGACAAACGCGGCATCGCCGTCGTTCCTGTCGTGCTGGATTTCGACCAGACTGCCTTTGTCTCCGGCAGCATCACCCTCGAGGCGGTCCCCTCCCAGTATCGAGTCATGTTCGAGACTCTTTCGTCCACACGGTAAGCGATGGCGCGCACCGACTGGAACCGCCCCCCATTGGCCCCTCTTGGCGAAGGTCTCCGCCGCATCCGCATGACTGTCAGTTATGACGGGGCGGGTTATCATGGCTGGCAGAGCCAGGAAAACGGGGTGAGCGTGCAGCAACGGCTCGAAGAGGCGCTGCTGGCGATGTTGGGGGAGCGCGTCGACGTCCAGGGCAGCGGGAGGACCGACAGCGGGGTCCACGCGTTGGGACAGGTCTGCCATTTCGATATCCATAGCGCGGTTCCCGCCAAAGCGTTCAAGCCTCGTCTGAACCATCTGCTTCCTCCGGACATCCGGGTCATGGACGCCGAGGAGGTGGATGGTACCTTCCATGCCCGATTCACAACGATGGCCCGTGAGTACCGGTATCTGGTCAAACAGATCAACGATGTGACTGCTTTCGACCATCAACGGGTCTACTCGGTCAAGGAACTACCCTCGATGGAACTGTTGGATGGCTACGCGGCCTGTATCCAGGGGACCCACGATTTTTCCACCTTCTGCGCCGCCGGAGACCTTTCTCCCTCGAAGTTCCGGGACATCTATGTCAGCAAGTGGAGTTTGGGCAAGGATTCCTATGGGTACGCATTGTTGACCTACACGATTTGCGGCAATGCCTTCCTGTACCATATGGTCCGGTCATTGGTCGGGACCCAGCTGGATTGCGCACACCAAGGTTTGAGCGTCCAGGCGTTCCGTGAGATACTGGAGTCGAAGGATCGTGGCAGGGCGGGGCGTACCGCCCCGAGCGAGGGGCTTTACCTCGCCCGGATCAGCTATGACCCAGACGAGTATGCCTGGTTCGAGGAGCGGGGTAGATGACACGGGAAGAGAAGATCGCTGCCATGAAGGAGTTTGCCGACCTGTGCGACCAGGCGCGGGCCTGTATCACCGGAGAGCCCTACCGCCATACCGAGATGGAGATTTCCCTCCCCGATGAACAGCCGGCCGATATCGGAAGCGCCGACTTGGGCCAGCTTTCCTCCATGGTGCTCTCCTGCCAGCGTTGCCGGCTCTGCCAGGGACGGAGCCATGCGGTGGTCGGGGAAGGTGTCATGAACCCGTTGCTGATGGTCATCGGCGAGGGTCCGGGCGCGGACGAGGACGCCACCGGCCGGCCCTTCGTCGGAAGGAGCGGACAGTACCTTGACTCCTGGCTCAGCCCGATCGGCCTTTCCCGCCAGAAGAATGTCTATATCGCCAACATCGTCAAATGCAGGCCGCCCCAGAACCGGACTCCGCTTCCGGACGAGGTGGAACTCTGTGTCCCCTATGTGAAACGGCAAATCCAGCTGGTTGGTCCGCAGGCAATCCTCCTGTCCGGGGCGACTGCCGCCCATGCCATGCTGGGCAGGGTCGAGGGAGTGGGAAGGCTTCGGAATCAGACGTTCCAGCTCGATGGGATCCCGACGGTGGTCACCTACCACCCGGCCGGAGTGCTTCGCAATCCCGCGTTGAAACGGGATGTCTGGAACGACATCAAGCGTGTCGCCGGCATCCTCCATCTTCCGATTCTCCGAGGCCGGTGATGTTCGCCTCCATTCTGGTTGACCGCCCTCTGAAGCAGAGTTTCACCTACCTGGTTCCTGACGGCATGGATGTAGCTGTGGGAGAGCGGGTCGTCGTTCCCTTCGGGGGAACGGAACTGACCGGCTATGTGGTTGGATTGCAGTCCTCCTTCGAGGCTGCCGGTTTCAAGGTGCTTCCCATCAAGCGTGCCATCGACAAGGAACCGCTCTTCGGCCCGGACGAAATCGCCCTCGCCGGGTGGATGAGCCGCTTCTATCTCTGCAGCCAGGGAGAGGCGCTTTCCCTGATGGTTCCTGGCGGCAAGAAGGAGAGCATCATCCCCGCCATGAGCATGGAGGCTGATGACGAGGTAGGAGTAGTGAGGCAGCTTACCCCGGAGCAAGCCTCGGCCATCGAGACAATCGCCCGGGCTGAGTACCCCATGTACTATCTCTTCGGCGTGACAGGAAGCGGCAAGAGCGAGGTCTTCCTGCGCAGCGCCGAGCATGTCATTGCCCAAGGCAAGCAGGTCATCTACTTGGTGCCCGAGATCACGTTGACTTTCCAATTGGCGAAGATGGGCCAGAAGCGCTTCGCCGACCGGGTTGCCATCCTCCATAGCGCCTTGACCGACAGCCAGCGGCTGGCAGAGTGGATGAGGATCCGTAATGGCAGCGTTGATTTGGTTATCGGGGCCCGCAGCGCGGTCTTCGCCCCGGTGCCGCGGCTTGGCATGATCATCATCGACGAGGAGCACGAGAACAGCTATAAGGCCGACCAGACCCCCCGCTATCATGCCCGCCAGGTGGCCCAGTGGAGGTGTCAGAGCGAGCATGCCCTGTTGGTCATGGGTTCGGCGACCCCGTCGATGGAGGCGTGGAAGTTGGCACAGGAGGGGAAGATCCACTATCTGGAGCTGCCCCATCGGGTTGGTGGAGGCAAGCTCCCTGAGATCAGTGTCGTCGACATGAAAGGAGTCTCCACCACGATTGGTCCCCAGCTTGAGGAGGCGATGCGGCAGGTGCTGCAACGGGAAAAGCAGGTAGTTCTGTTCCTCAACCGGAGGGGGTTCTCCTACTACTTCCACTGCAAGAGCTGCGGGTATGAGATGACGTGTCCCCATTGCTCGGTTTCTCTGACATATCACAAGTCGAGGAACATGATGGTCTGCCATTATTGTGGTTATCACACCCGACCGGTCCATGTCTGTCCGCAATGTCACTCGCTGGATGTCGGATACAGCGGTTTCGGGACGGAGATGGTGGAGAGCGAGGTCCAGTCGCTTTTCCCCGGCAAGCGGGTTGCCCGGATTGATGCCGATGTCTCGGCCAGCGACAGCCACCAGAGCAAGGTCCGGAAGATCATCGAAGCCTTCGGCAAAGGAAAGATCGATATTCTTCTGGGCACCCAGATGGTTGCCAAGGGGTTGAACTTCCCTGGCGTCGAGCTGGTCGGCATCGTCCTTGCCGACAGCGGCCTGAACATCCCTGATTTCCGCGCCGAGGAGCGTACCTTTGCACTGCTGACCCAGGTTTCGGGGCGTGCGGGACGGTACAACGACAAGGGCAGGGTGGTGATCCAGACCTTCCATCCAGAGAACGCCGCCATCATCGCCGCCCAACGAGGGGACCTGAAGGATTTCTACGCGACGGAGCTGGCAAACCGCGAGATGACCGGCTTCCCTCCGTACAGCCGCCTGGTCAACCTGGTCTTGCGTGGCCGTAGGGAAGAGACGGTGGTTTCCGCCTGTGCCTCCTTGGAGGAGCTGATCCATAGCCAGAATCCGGATGGGGCTGTGGAGGTGATGTGCAACGATGCCTGCGCCATCGAGCGCAAAGGGGACTACTTCCGCCACCATATCCTGCTGCGCAGCCTGCATCCGGGAAAACTGCAAGCGCTCGTTGCCCGCGCCTTGGGTTTGTACAAGGTTCCCTCCGGCATCTATGTCGAGGTCGATATCGACCCGATGCAGATGCTCTGAAGAGTTGGCATTCCGGGCCAATACGTGTACATTGGAAGCTGGAAATGTTCGAGGAGTGGTCCATGTTGCATATCTTGAAGCTTGGGAACCCTGTGCTCGGCCAGCAGTGCGCGCCGGTGACCGAATTCAACGAGGAATTGAAAAAGACCGTGGAAGGCATGTTCGAGGCGATGGAAAAGGCCGACGGCGTGGGGCTCGCGGCTCCGCAGGTCGGCATTCCCAAGCGCTTCTTCGTGATCGAGATCAAGGACGAGGTGCGCCGCGCCTTCATCAACCCCCAGATTGTGCAGACTTCGATGGATGAGGTGATGATGGAGGAAGGCTGCCTTTCTGTCCCCGGTGTCTACCGGGAGGTGAAACGCCCTCGCCAGGTCACTGTGCAGGCCCAGGATGTGGAGGGCAGGCCGTTTACCGTCACCGCTGACGGATTGTACGGCAGATGCATCCAGCATGAGTACGACCATTTGAATGGCGTCCTGTTCATCGACCATCTGGACGAGGTGGAAAAGGAGCAGGCGGTCAAGCTGTTCAAGCGGAAGAATCGTTTTGGAAGGAACAAGTGAAGATCCTTTTTGCCGGTACTCCCGATATCGCGGTTCCCACGCTTGAGGCGCTTGCCGCGCATTTCGAGGTGATGGGTGTCCTGACCGGGCTTGACAAACCCCAAGGCCGCAAGAAGGTCCTGGTGCCGCCCCCTGTCAAACAGGCCGCATTGCGGCTCGGCCTGCCGGTCGTCCAATTCGACCATCTTGGCGGCGAGGCCCGCAGCGCGGTTGGCGCGCTCGGTGCCGACACGCTGGTCTGTTTCGCTTTTGGCAAGTTCTTCGGGCCGAAATTCCTGGCGTTGTTCGACTTGGCGTTGAACATCCATCCCTCGTTGCTACCGGTCCTCCGTGGACCGAGCCCGATCCAAGGGGCGATTCTCGGCGGCATGACCGAGAGCGGCATTTCCATCCAGAAGCTGGCCAAAGAGATGGACAGCGGTGATTTGTGCGCCCAGATGCGTTTCCCGCTGGACGGGACGGAGACCGATGGCTCCTTGACCGAGAAGGTTTCCCGTCTCGCTCCTTCGTTCGTGGTCGACGCACTTTCCAAGCCTCTCGTCTTCACTCCCCAGAGAGGAGAACCCACCTTCTGCAAGATGCTCGGCCATGAGGACGGCATCATCTCTTGGAATCGTCCCGCGAAGGAGATTTCCGCCCAGATTCGCGCACTGTATCCTTGGCCGAAGGCGCAGACCACCTTCCAAGGTGGCGTGCTGTACGTGACCGGAACGAGCGGATATGAGGAAGGATCCGAGGGCGCGGTGGGTACGGTGCTGCGCAAAGACAAGAAGCGTGGTCTTGCCGTGCAGACGGGAGAAGGGATTCTCTGGGTCAGCAGGCTCCAGAAGCAGCAGAAGAACGAGATGGACGCCCTTGCCTTCCTGAACGGGAACCAGGGGATCCTGGGCTCGGTGTTGGGAAAGTAGGGTTCCATGGGAAGGCGTTTTCTGGCGTGGGCGCTCACGCTTTCGATGGCGCTTCCCCTGTCGGCCCGGCCAAAGGTGGCGCTAGTCCTCGGGGGTGGCGGGGCAAAGGGTTTCGCGGAAATAGCCGTGCTCGAGGCGGTCGAGAAGTACGGAATACCGGTCGACATGGTCCTAGGTACCAGCATGGGCGCACTGATCGGGGCCATGTACAGCGCTGGGTATACTCCGAAGGAAATCGACGCCTTTGCCTCGAGCAACGATTTCATGAGCGTCGTCCTTGAACCAGCCAGCGAGCGGCCGTTTCCCATGCCTGAGGCTTTTGCCCCCCGTAAGGACAATGTCATTTCCCTCGGCTTCAGCAGGAAGTCTATCGGCAGCACTCCGGGTTTGCTTGGTGATTCCCGGTTGCTTGATTTGCTGAACCGCATGTATGGCAGGCAGGATGGAGTGGTTGATTTCGATGATCTCCCAGTTCCGTTCCGCGCCGTCGCGACCAACGCGGTGACCGGAGAGCGGATTGTCTACGACCACGGCTCACTGGTGGACGCCGTCCGTTCCAGCATTTCCCTGCCTGTCATCTTCGCTCCCTATCCCCAGCCGGATGGCTCGCTGGCCATGGACGGAGGTCTGGTGGACAATGTTCCCATCGACCTTGCCCGAGAGCTCGGAGCGGACTACGTGATTGCCGTGGATGTCAACGGGCACCAGATGCGTGGCGAGGCGGAAATCCAATCGGTGACCGACGCCGCTCTTCAGGTGACGACGCTAGTCACCCAGAGCCCTGCGATCAGGCAGTACGGTGATGCCGACATCCTGGTGTTGCCCCATGTCGAGGGCTTTGGAACGATGGCCTTTGGAGACTATAAGGATATCGTTTCGGTAGGAAGAGAGGAGTGCGAGGCCCTCGCTCCCCAGTTCGAGGCGTTTGCCCAGACATTGAGGGAGCAGGGAGCCTTGGTCAGCTACGACCCGGATCGGACCGGCGCCTATCAGCTGGTGGAGCCTCGCGTGGTGAGCGAGGTCTTGGTGGAGGACCGCTCGACCGTCGCCCATCGCCAGCGGTTGAAGGAACAGGATTTCGCCAGTTTTGCGGGCAAGGTCTTTGATGAGAGACAACGGATGCGGCTTTCCCGATACCTCGAACGGCTGCGCTCCACCTACCGGTTCGCCTCGCTGAGCTATGATTTGCGGGATTTGCCGGACGGGACCACCCAGTTGGTGATTCGCACCTCTTCGTACGTCACTCCCCAGCATCGTTTCACCATCGGGGGCGTTCCCGAGGCCGGTGTCTCCAACAATGGGCCGGAACAGGCCACTTGGTCGGCCCTCAATCTGCGGACCCAGTTCGATTTCACCCAGCTTGGTCCTGTCGAGCATCTGAAGGTCTGGTACGAGCAGGGGCAGAGCGGCGACCTGGGAATCTCGGTCACATTGCCTTTCGTGTCGATGAACTCCCATATCTTTGGTTTCGAAGCTGACGCTGTCTGGTCGATGGGTTCCTTCGAGCTTTCCAGCAATCTGGAATATGGGGACCGAAGGGCCGCCCTTGACATGGGTGTCCTAGGCGACCTGAGCTTTCTGTATGACTATGCCGACCTGTTCAATTTGCGTATCGGCAACCAGTTCCGCTGGTTTGATATCCACCACGGCGAGTCTTCCTTTTGGATGAGCAGGGCCTATGCCTCGATCGTGGTCGATACGATGCACAAGAGCAGCCTGGTCCAAAGCGGTTTCCGGGCCGATGTACGCTATCAGGCCGAGTGGAAAAATGGTACCGGCTATTGCTACAGCCTGCAGGCCTTGTTGCGTCAGGATGTCGAGATCCGCAGCGAACGGGAACTGCTCGGTTACCAGCTGGAGTTCCACTGGATGCGGCTGACCGAGGGCCTGAACCAGTCCTATGCCGATATCGGGGGTGTCAACGGACTTCCCGGATACAGCTACGCGTCTCTCAGGCAGGATGTGGCAGGGGGATACATGCGCTACCGCATCCGGGTCGCGACGGTCCTTGGGTGTCCGATCTATGTGCTGGCTAAGGTCGGTGCTCTGGTCTTCAATGACCAGAATCCGTTCGATGGCCAGTTCGCCACCGGCCATTGCTTCAACGGCGACCTTTTCTGGGATATCGGGGCAGGTGCGGGAATCGCCATAACCACGCCGATCGGTAGCATCTTCGCTGGTGGAGGCTTTGCCGCCCACAGTTGCAACTATGACTTGATGGTGGGTGTGGTCATCTGATGGAGCGCTGGAATAGCTATCGGACATATCTGACGCAGCGCTACGGTGGAACGGTCTACCGGATTGGGGTCGACGGCGGCTTTTCCTGTCCGAACCGGAAAAGCGATGGCACGGGAGGTTGCGCCTACTGTGACGCTACCGGGAGCAAGGCCGCCTATCTTCGGCCGGAGGAGAGCGGGGCGGGATTCTCGTTCAACGAGTCGATAAGTGAACGGGTGTTGCTCTATCGGTTGCCGTTGGAGGAACGACTTGCCTCAATCAAGGCCCAGGTGGCTCGGGGCAGGGCTTTTGTCGCCCGCCGCTACAAGGCGAAGATGTACAGCATCTACTTCCAGGCCTGGACCAACACCTATGCGCCGGTGGCGCAGCTGAAGCTGCTCTACGATACCGCCCTTGACGCCCTGCCAGAGAGTCAGGAGCTGATTGTTTCCACCCGTCCCGACGAGATTGACGAAGGGAAGGCTGAGTTGCTCGCCTCATACCGGGGGAGGGTGAAGAAGGTGTGGGTGGAGCTGGGGCTCCAGAGCGCCAATGACAGGACGCTATGCCGTATCAACCGGGGACACGATGTCGCCTGCTACGAGCGTGCCTGCGACCTGCTCCACGCCAAAGGGGTTGCGGTAAGCACCCATATCATTCTTGGTCTTCCCGGCGAGGGACTGGAGGATTACCTGCGCACGGCGAGGGTGGTCGCCTTGGTCGGCAGCGAGGCGCTGAAGATCCACAACCTGGATATCGCGGGGGGGACTGCGCTGTACGACGATTTCATGGAGGGAGAGGTGAGCGCTCCGTCGATGGCACGGCACTTGGAAAATACGGTCGAGGTGCTCAGGCACATCCCCAGAGACATGGTGGTTCAGCGCCTGGTGGCCGAAACCCCACGTCACCGGCTTGCCGCGCCAAGGGATTTCGGAGAGAAGAACCTTTTCCTCTACAAGCTTCAGCAACGCATGGAGCGGCTGGATGCCTGGCAGGGCGATTTGTATCGTCCACTGGAGACCCTATGAAGAATCGATGGCTTTCTTTTGTAGGCTTGTGCCTGACGGTGGTTTGTACTGTTTTGATTGTCGTGTTCAGCCTGGAATCGAGCGACAAGGTTCCCTCGGTGGCCGGTTGGCTGCCCTTTTCCGACAAGATCGGACATTTCTTGGCCTATGCCGCGCTTGGTTTCTCCCTCGGCCTGTGGCGTCGTCTCCACCGCTCATATATCAGCGAGGCGCTTACCTATGCGCTGGTGCTGGGAGTAGGGATGGAGCTCATCCAACCGTTCTTCGGCCGTACGCGAAGTGGTGGTGATGTGATTGCCGACCTGGTTGGGGCGATATGGGGCCTGTGTTGTTTGTATATTGCTCGCAGATTGGTCAATTGGCTCCGGAAAAAAGAAAATTCCATGAACTGATGCAGAAGAGCCACGGCTTGTATATGGGCCGTGGCTCCAGATGATGCGGATTATTTGATGTCGACGACCTCGTACTCCTGGTCGGTGACCGCCTTGGTCAGGACGGCGTCGTCGACCGGCGCGTCCATCGTCACGACAGCCTCGCCCTTGACGTGGTCGGCCTTGGCGCTGGTCACGTGGTCGACGCTCTCAAGAGCCTTCTGGACGCGGGCCTCGCAGTGGCCGCACATCATTCCGTTGATTTTCATTGTCTTGGTCATGGTTTTTGTCTCCTTCTTGCCATTTCTTGGCGTTTTCTTTCTATCGTTTCTCGCGTCATGCACGTTGAACAGGTTCAAGCGCAACGCGTTGGTTACCACGCAGAAGCTGGAGAGGCTCATCGCGGCGGCTCCGAACATCGGGTTCATCGCCCATCCAAAGAGGTGGATGTAGGCTCCTGCGGCGAGGGGGATGCCGATCACGTTGTAGAAGAACGCCCAGAACAGGTTTTCGTGGATGTTCCTCAGCGTGGCCCGGGAGAGCCGGATTGCGGCGCTCGCGTCGGTCAGCTTGCTTTTCATCAGCACCACGTCGGCGGCATCGATGGCCACGTCGGTGCCGGCTCCGATGGCGATGCCGATATCGGCCCGTGTCAGGGCGGGGGCGTCGTTGATGCCATCTCCGACCATGGCGACCTTGCCTTGGGACTGCAGCTTCCTGACGACAGCCTCTTTCCCGTCCGGCTTGACCGAGGCATAGACTTCGTCTACACCGGCTTCTTTTCCAATCGCGTTTGCGGTCCGTTCGTTGTCACCGGTCAGCATGACCACCTTGATGCCCATGCCCTTCAGCTCCTTGATCGCCTGGGCGCTGTCGCTCTTGATCACGTCGGCGACGGCGATGATTCCGAGGAACCTGCCTGCTTGGGCGAAGAAGAGCGGGGTCTTGCCTTGTTCGGCGAGGTTGTGTGCCGTCTGTCTGGTCTTTTCGTCAATCGGGGCATAGCCCTCGACGAAGGTCTGGTTGCCACCAATGAGCGCTTGCCCCTCCAGGTTGGCGGTCAGGCCGCTGCCCGCAAGGGCCTTGAAATCGGTCACATGGGCCAAGGAAAGGGATCTTTTCTGCCCCTCCTGCATGATTGCCTTGGAGAGCGGGTGCTCGCTCTGGCTTTCCAGCGCGTAGGCCTTTTCCAACAGGGTTTTCTCATCGACTCCTTCGGCGGGGACCAAGTCGGTCACCTTCGGTTCCCCGCTGGTGATGGTGCCGGTCTTGTCTAGGGCGACGATGTCGACCCGTCCGCACTCCTCAAGGCTCGCGGCAGTCTTGAAAAGGATGCCATTTTTCGCTCCCTTGCCGCTACCCACCATGATGGCGACGGGAGTGGCCAGCCCAAGGGCGCAGGGGCAGCTGATTACCAGTACGGAGATGGCGCGGGCCAAGGCAAAGCCGAAATCGGCTCCGACGGCCAGCCAGATGATCAAGGTGGCCAACGCGACCGAGATGACGGCTGGGACGAAGATCCCGCTGACTTTGTCGGCGATTTTCGCAATCGGAGCCTTGGTCGCCGCGGCGTCGCCGACCATCTGGATGATCTGGCTCAGCGTGGTATCCTCTCCGACGCGGGTTGCGCGGCAGGTGAGGAAGCCGGACTGGTTGATTGTGCCCGCGCTCACCAGGTCTCCCTTCTGCTTGTCCACTGGAATGGATTCTCCGGTCAGGGCTGCCTCGTTGATGGCGCTGGCACCGTCGGCCACGACACCATCGACGGGGATGGCCTCTCCGGGCCTGACGACGAAGATCGCGTCCTTCTGGACATCTTCGATGGGGACGACAGTCTC
This sequence comes from Spirochaetales bacterium, assembly GCA_028722305.1. GTDB lineage: Bacteria > Spirochaetota > Spirochaetia > Sphaerochaetales > Sphaerochaetaceae > RUG023. The sequence continues at coordinate 50,566 of JAQYHB010000002.1, read as the reverse complement.
CTTGCCATCGATGAGCAGCGTGGCGTTCTTCGGGGCCAGCTTCATCAGGCTTTTCAGCGCGTCGGTGGTGCGCCCCTTGCTCATCGCCTCGAGCATCTTGCCTACGGTGATCAGCGTGAGGATCATGGCTGCCGACTCGAAGTAGAACTCGTTCATCAGCCCCATGACCCGCCCGGAATCTCCCGCAAGAACCGCGCCTGTCATCATGAACAGGACGACAGTGGACCAAGCGAAACTTGCCGCCGATCCCATGGCCACCAGCGTGTCCATGTTGGGAGCCCTATGGATGAGCCCTTTGGTCCCACTGATGAAGAACTTCTGGTTGATCACCATGACGATGGCGGCGAGGATCATCTGCAAGAGTCCCATGGCCACATGGTTGCCCCGCAGGAATGCCGGAACCGGCCAGCCCCACATGTGGGCTCCCATCGAGAAGTACATCAGCGCCAGCAGAAAACCGATTGACCACAACAGTCGCCTACGGAGGGCCGGGGTCTCGTGGTCCTCCAAGGCGGCTTCGTCGCTTACGTGGCTCGCCTGTCTGGCTTGTCCTTGGAGGCTGGCGCCGTACCCCGCGGCCTCGACGGCCTTGATGATGTCCTGGCTTTTGGCAGTGCCTTCGACCGTCATCGAGTTGGTCAGCAGGCTGACCGAGCAGGAGGCGACTCCCGCGACTCCCTCGACGGCTTTCTCGACATGTGCGCTGCATGACGCGCAACTCATGCCTGTGACTTGATAGTGTTCCATTTCCTTTGCCTCATTTCATCAGTCGTTGCAAGGTTTCCACCAGTTCGTCGATGACCGAGTCGTCGCCTTGGCGTACATGCTGGGCGACGCAGCTGCGAATATGGCTGGCAAGCAGGACCTTGGTGAAGGAGTTCAGGGCCGCGCCAGCGGCGCTGACCTGCATCAGTATGTCCGGGCAATAGGCGTTTTTCTCCAGCATGCCGCGGATTCCCTTGATCTGTCCTTCGATGCGGTTCAGTCTCCTGTTCAGGTCCGCAAGCTCCTCCGGGGTACGCATTTTCGTCCGGTGGGAACAGCAGGCGCAATCCATTCGTTCATTTTTTTCTTCATTCATGGCAGCTATACTATATATACCCCCTAGGGGTATGTCAATAGGAGAGGGGACATGCATTTCTTGTGGACTACATGCGGGATTTGGGTATACAGTGAACATATCGATACAGCCATGAGTTTCCATTTGGGGGTGGATGCGGGCGCGTACGATGATAAGCTGGTATGCAAAGAACGTTATTCTATGCCCTGATGTGCCCCTTGGCTGCGTGTTTCACGTTTGCCTCCTGTACGCGCGCCCCCCAAAAACGAGAAGTGAATGCGGGGGGTTCCTCCTTGGCGATGATAAGCGCGGTCCCCGCTCCTGTCGCGACCACGGAGTCAAACGCTACGGACCAGACGCTTCCCAAGCCGGAGGACTTGAATGGCAAGTTCAGCTACACCTATGGCTATCTTCTCTTCCAGGCGCTCGCCAAGCAGGGCTTCGACAATCTTGACGCGCAATATTTCGCCCAAGGCGCCTTGGACGCGAGGGACGAGGCCCCTCTGTTCAGTCAGGAGGAGATGGAGGAGACGCTCAGGACAGTCCAGCAGCAGTTGCTTTCCCGGGCGAAGGATGAATACGATGCCCTCGCCACGGAACACCAGAAGGAGTCGGACGCCTTCTTCGCCGAGAACGGGAAGAGGGAAGGCGTGGTGACGATGGAGGACGGAATCCAATACCAGGTGCTCGACTCGGGGGATGAGACGAAACCCCTCATCGGTCTGGACGATACCGTCGCCATCGACTACACGATTACCATGCTGGACGGCACGCTGTTGGTGGGAACCAGCCAGCGGGGCCATAGCGATGTGTTCACCGTCGATACCTTGGATTCAGGGTTCCTGAAGGACGGCATCCAGCTTTTGCATCCCGGCGCCCATTACCGGTTCTGGGTTCCCTATCCCTTGGTGGCCGCGTCGGGGTATCTGCCCCAGCTGGAACCCAATGCCGCAATCATTGTCGACTTCGAGATCAAAGAGGTCAGATATGCAGAGGCAGCTTCGTAAGGTCGTCCAGCTGGTCGTCCGGAAGCGCTGAGCGCTTGTGCCCGGGGTTGTACCAGATGGTGTGGATGTCCGCGTTCCTGCCCCCTTGGATGTCGCTGGTCAGGCTGTCTCCGACAATGGCGCAGAGTCTCCGGTCGGGATTCCCCAGTTTTTCCAATACCGCTTCGAAATAACGAGGGTCCGGCTTGCTGTAGCCGAGCTCTCCGCTGATGAAAATGCCGTCCACATAGGGGATGATTCCGCTGGCGTGGTAACGGCCCCACTGGGTGGCGGGAATGCCGTTGGTGGTGATGTAGAGCTTGTGGCCAAGGGCGCGCAACCGGGTCAACAGGGGTTTGGTGAAGGGGTAGGGAATGCCCTCCTTCGCCAAGGCATCCCCATAGATTTCATTCGCCTTTCCGGGGTCTGCCTTGCAGCCGACCAACGGAAGGAACCGGCGGAAACGCTCGACCCTGAGCTGCTCTTGGTCCATCAAGCCCTGCTCAAGCTCGGCCCAGCACTGCGCGTTGACTTGATGATAGACCGGCATTCCCTTCTCGTAATCGAAACCGATCCGGCCGGAAAGGAATTTGATGGCATTACGCTCGCTCTGGTCGAAATCGAACAAGGTTCCGTCGCAGTCAAGGAAAAGATATGGGTAGCGCATGGCACCACCTTACCCTAATGCTCCTTTTCCTGTACAGTAGAAAGCGGTGAGGTTCGTATGGACAATGAAGATTCGTTTCTGTCAAGACATCTCTTTTTTGCCGTGTTGCTGGGCGCCATGCTGGCGATTCTCGGCATCGTCGTCATGACAAGCCAGACTACCGTCATCGCTACGGTGACCGGGGTGGCCCTGATTGTCAGTGGCATCGGTACCCTGCGCTCGGTGCTCACCTTCGCCGTCTGGACGGGGTATTTCCGCCTGCTGACCGTTTTGAAGAGCTTGATCTGTATCGTCCTTGGCCTCTGGGGCATCATGAACGCCCAGAAGAGCTTCGAGCTGGTCATGTACCTGATGGGGGCGCAGATGGCCATCGGCGGCATTCTCTCGATCGTCAATGCCTTCCTGCTGAGGCGGGACAACGACCAGTCGGTGGGTGGCTTCTTTTCCGACGGTATCTTCTCTCTGGTAATCGCAGCTTTCCTGTTCGTGGCTCCCCAGGCTGTCGGCCATACCCTGTTGCTGGTCGCCGGTCTCCTCTTGGTGGTCTTCGGCCTGTCCCTCTGCATCTGGGGCTTGAAGGTGCGCAAGATCAACCAGGACTTCCAGAAGATGGAACAGCAGACTACTGCCAGCGCCGAGGTGCTGGAAGAGAAGAACGTGGACGGGGAGTGAGGGCCATGGACGAGAACGAGCTACGTGGGTGGGTGCGCGCCGCCCAGGATGATTTCAACGCGACCCAGTTTCTGCTTGACGAGGACCCGTTGCGACCGGAGGTGATTTGCTTCCATGCCGAACAGGCTGCGGAAAAAATGCTGAAGGCCTATCTGGTGTTGCATGGGTGTGAGGTGCCTCCGACCCAGGATTGCGTGGAGTTGCTTCGGTTTTGCTCCGAATTCGACCCCGGGGTGAAGAGCCTTTCCGCCGAGGCGGACAAGCTTTCCGGATACCAGGAGTTCGACCAGGGGTGGGGGATTGTCGAGATTACCGAGGAAGAGCTGGGAAAGGTGCTTTCCGCTAGCGAGAAGATCCTCGATTACCTGGAACCGAAGCTTCAGGACAGATAATAGAGAACCATCAGCGGCATGGTCGCCAGTGCGGCCAATGTCGTCATCATGTTGATTGTGCTCGCGTATTTGCTGTCGGCGCCGTACAACTGGGCCATCTGGCTGACGGTGGTTGCCGTCGGGGATATGGAGGCGAGCAGGCTGATCAGCAAGATTGTGCTTCCCTCTGGGTGCAGGGTGCCCAAGGGGGAATATTTTATTGCCGAGACGACCACGAACGGCAGGGCGACCATCTTCAATGCCACCATCAGATAGGTCCGTTTGCAGGAAAGGGCCTCTTTCCAGTTCATGCCACCCAAGACCATGCCTATCATCAGCATCGAGATCGGACCGACGGTCGCCGACATGTTTCCCAAGACCCGGGTCACCAAGTTGGGAAGGGTCAGATGGGTGAGGAAGACCACAAGTCCGATACAGGCCGCAATCAGGTTGCAGTTGGTGAAGATTTCCTTCCATGCGAAGCCCTTCGACTCCCGGACCAGGCAGAGTCCATGGGTCCACAGGAAGAAGAGTTGGACGAGGACGAAGGCGCTGGAATAGATGACCCACTGTGGGCCCAGCACGTTGGTCACCAACGGGATGATCAGGTTTCCTGCATTGGAATAGATGAGCGACGCTTTCTCCAGTCCGGTCAGCCGCAAAGGTTTGGAAATCAGGGCGACGATGGCGAACAGGATGCAGTGGATTACCAGCGAGGCTATGACCGCCAGCAGGAAACCGTTTGCGATTTCCGGGCTGTAGGAAATCAGGAACGCCTTGAGGAAGGTACAAGGCAGGATCAGATAGACGCAAAGGATGGAGAGCACCTTGCTGTCCGAACTCTTCAGAAGTCCGAGGCGGACGATGAGGATGCCGCATGCCATCATCACGAACAGGACGACGATTTCTTCAGCCAGTAAGGTCGCGATCATAACCCTGTATTGTCCCCAGAAGTGCGGCGCATGGCAAGAGCGCTCATGCTCCCGTTTTGGTACTCGCACCATTGCCTGAGATGCGGGGATTTCCGATAGCGTCTTTGAACCTCTGGCAAGAATCCAATTTGTTGCAAAACAACAGATTGGATATTCATCTTGTTGAGAACGTGAAGTTTTGTTCCCCATACCTGCTTGTGGGAATTGTTTTCCTTTTGATTGGGCTGAGGGACAATGGAAGGGAGGCGTTTCGGCGCGAAGGAGTCACGATGGGGGAAAAGGACATTGCGGAGAAGGTGCTTGCCGAGCACAACGACGTGTTCGCCGACATTGTCAACGGCTTTCTGTTCCACGGCGAGCAGGTGGTGCTGCCCGAGGAACTTGAGGATGCGAAGGACAAGAGCCAGTACAAGGCCGACGGCAGGTTGCACGAGCTGGAGCGGGACGTCTCGAAACGGCTCAAGGACGGGAAGGTGACGCTTGCCATGGTGGGCATGGAGCACCAGAGCAAGGCCGAGCGGTTCATGCCGGTGCGGGTGGGGAGCTATGACTTCCAGTCCTATCGGGCGCAGCTTTCGGGGCGGAATGTGGGCAGAGTGTATCCGGTCGCCACAATGGTGCTATACTTTGGAATGAAGAGGTGGCCATACCCGAGGAACCTGACTGGGATCATCGACATGCCGGAACGGTTGCGTCCGTTCGTGAGCGACTACGAGATGAGGAACCTGTTCGAGGTTGCGTTTCTTGAGCCGGAGCAGGTGCGGTGGTTCCAAAGCGATTTCCGTTACGTGGCGGACTTCTTCGTGCAGATGCGACTGACGGGTGACTACCGTCCGGCCGAGAAGGGAGCGATCAGGCACGTGGACGAGACGCTGAAGCTGCTGTCGGTGCTGACGGGGGACCGGAGGTTCGAGGAAGTGGCCGGGAGTTTGCCGAGGACAGGAGGTGTGGGCATGTGCGAGGTGCTGGACAAGGTCGAGGACAGGGGACTCGAGAAAGGAATCAAACAAGGCATCGAACAAGGCATCGACAAAGCCCGGGTCGCCATGGCGTTGCGGATGCTCCAGGCCGGGGAACCGGACGGGAAGATCGCCGAATATACCGGGCTGCCGGAAAGCCAGGTGAAGGAGATGCGCAACCAGGCAGTTCCCGGCTCTGGGTCATAAGCTCAAGAGCGCACTTGTTTCCTCCATACCCGTGGGGCTATGAGGAAATAGGCGGTTATCATCAGGACGCTGGTCAGAAGCCAGGTGATGGGGTAGACCGAGGCGAGGACGGGATACGTGTGGTGGGCCGCAAAGACGGTGGCGATCCAGATCAGACGGAAGATGCAGATGCCGAAGATGGAGATGATAGTGGGGATGATCGAGTAGCCGACGCTCCGCAGGATTCCGCTTGTCACGTTGTAGATGACGGCGACCCACTGGAAGCGTTGGGCATAGTCAATCCGCCATACCGCATAGGCGAGCACCTCCGGATCCGAGGTGTAAATCCGGCAGAGGGGCTCGGCGAAAAGGGTGCAGACCAGACACATGGCTCCGACCACCAGCATGCCCAGCAGGATCGACAGCCGCATCACCTGCCTGCAGCGCCGGTGGTTTCCTGCTCCGTAGTTCTGGCTGGAGAAGGTCATGGCGGCCTGGGTGAAGGCGGAGTCCATGTAGTTGGTGTAGCTTTCGTAGGTCAGTCCGGTGGCGTTGCCTGCGACGCAGGCGCTGCCGAAGCTGTTGAAACCGCTTTGTATCACCACGTTGCTGATTGAGAAAAGCATGCTCTGGAAACCTGCCGGAAGCCCGACATGGAGCATCTCCCTGAAAAGGGCAGGGGTGATCGCAAGGTCGTGGAGGGAGAGATGGATGTCTCCTTCCTCGTTATGGAGGAAGCACAGGAGCATGATGGCGCTTACCGCGTTGCTGAGCACGGTGGCGATGGCGACTCCTGCGACAGCCCAGCCGAAGCCGACGACGAAGAGCAGGTTGAGCAGCACGTTGATGACGCCGGCAAGCAACAAGGTATAGAGGGGTCGTTTCGTGTCTCCGTAGGAGCGCAATATCGCTGCGGAGAAGTTGTAGAGCATCAGCACTGGCATGCCACCGAAATAGATCCTTAGGTAGAGTACCGCTAGGTCGAGCACGTCTTCCGGAGCCTGCATCAAAGTCAGGAGCGGACGGGCGGTGAAGAATCCAAGGCAGGCAAGCAGCAGGCCGCTGACCATTCCGAGTGCGATGGCGGTATGGACGCCACGGCGGGTCTTCTCATGGTCATTCTTTCCCAGCGCCTGGGCGATGACGACATTGACACCGATTGCCAGCCCTGAAAAGAGGCTTACCTGCAGGTTGATCACGCTGCTGTTCGCCCCCACTGCCGCCATTGCGGCCTTGCCGCAGAAATGGCCTACCACGGCGATGTCCGCGGAGTTGAACAGTTGCTGGAGGATGCTGGCGAGGGCGACAGGGATCGCGAAGCGGATGATGCCGCTCGCGAGAGGGCCTTCAGTCATGTCGATGGATGTTCGGTTGTTCATCCAGACCATCTTATCCTTTGCCATGTTTTCTTGCCAGCCTCTAGTGGGATGAGCGCTTGTGTGTTTTCGTAGGTTTCGATGGAAAAGATGGAACAACCGCGCGCGGGATGGGAGCCCGCCATCCCGTCACGCGGTACGATGTAGGTCAGCAATGATGCCCGCAGTCGCATCCGTGCCCGTGTTGCCCGCACCCATCATCATGGTGGTGGCACCCACAGGTGGGCTGGTCTCCTTGGACAAGTCTGCCTTCGAGCAGGGCCTGGACCAGGTCGTCGCACTTTCCTTGCGCGCCGGCATAGCAGGTGATTCCGGCTGCTTGCAGGGCTGTGATGGCCCCTCCACCGATTCCGCCGGCGATGACGACATCGATATCCAGTCCGCTCAAAAGGCCGGCGAGGGCTCCATGGCCCTGTCCGTTTGTCCCGACTACCTCGCGTTGCTTGACCGTGTTCTCCTCGACAGTGTAGATGGCGAACTGCTCGCTTTTTCCAAAGTGCTGGAAAACCATCTCGTTCTCATAGGGTACTGCAATCTTCATGGTTCCTTCCTTGACGGATCTTCCGTCCCGCGCGCACCCCCAGCCCTTGTCCTCGCCAAAGGCGACGGTCCCTCCATCGATGGTGAGGATGGTGCCGTTGACGAGCGCTTGGGCGACTTTCTGATGCGCGCTTTCCAAGATATTCTGCATCGTGCTTCGACCTACCTGCATGCGCTCCGCGGCCGACTGCTGGTCCAGCTGTACCAGGTCGACCAATCGGAGCGCTTCCAGCTCGTCCATCGTCAGGTTGATGCGGACATCCGAGGCCGGTACCGGCTCAAATCGGCGGCAACAAGGGTTCCGGTAGATGATTCTGGCGCGTATGGGGCGAGGCATGATAGCTCCTTATTATTGGCATATGCCAATAACTCAACTATAGTATCTTCGCCTAGGAATGGCAAGGGTCAGCCACGCTTGAGCTGGTTGACTGCATCGGCCATGCGCCCGATTGCCCCAAGGACGCTTGCCCTGCGTACTCCGTAATTGAAGCGGACAAAGCCGCGGTAGGCGTCTCCTCCGCCAAACCAGGTGCCGTCGTTGCAGCAGACCCGTGCCCTGATGCCGAAGAAACGGCTTGCCGTTCCCCCCATGGGGCTGAGCTTCGGGTCGTACAGGTCGGGATGCGCCTTTTCGTCCTTTTGCATCAGGGGAAGGACTTGGGAGCAATCGATCAGACCGACGAAGCTGGCGTTCGGTTTGACGAAGACCAGTTCGGGACAGTGCCTGGAAAGGTAGGACTCGATGAGGGCCGCGTTGCCTTCCAGATAGGGGATCAATTCCATCAGCCAGTCGTATCCATGCCGGTACGCGGCAAGGGCAACGGTGGTGGAGAAGAAGGAGGTCTCTCCAATCCGGTTTTGTTCCTTCATGACCTCCATCCGGTTCCTCAGTTCCTTGTCATGGGTGACGACGACGGAAAAATGCTCTCCCGCGACGTTGAATGTCTTCGAAGGGGCCATGCAGACGGCGCACGGGAAGGAATAGGTTTCCGCCACCTCCACCATGGAGATGTGCTTGGTGTAGGAGAGGTCGGCATGGATCTCGTCGCTGATGACGGCAAGGTGGTGCTCGCTTGCCTTGCGCGCCAGCTTCTCCAGCTCTTCCCTTCCGAATACGTCTCCGCTCGGGTTCTGCGGAGAGCAGAAGAGGAGCAGCTTTGCCTGTTCCGCCACGGTGTCGAAGTTCTCCCAGTCCAGAGAGAAGCGGTGGTTTCGCGAGTCATAGCGCATCGGCCAGGGAACCAGCTTTCGGTTCAGGTTCTTGGTGATGTCCAGGAAGGGCTTGTAGGCCGGGAGCGGTACGATCACCCCGTCTTCCTCCCGTGTGAGCAACTGTATCAGCATGCTGACCGATACCAGCACGCCGGGGAAGGTGACCACCTCCCCCGGGGTGAAGTGGGTGCCGTGGCGCCGGTTCGCGAAGTCGCAGAAGGCCTCCTTGACTCCATCGAAGTGCGGATATCCGTAGATTCCGCTTTTGGCCGCGGTGAGCGCCGCGTCGCTGATTTCTCCTGCGGCACGGAAATCCATGTCCGCGACCCAGAAGGGTTCCGCGTCCGGATTGGCGCAGAACTGCTTGATCGCCTCCTTATTCCATTTGACGGATAGCGTGTTGGCGCGGTCCACTACTTGGTCGAATTGGTTTTCCATTTGGCACTCCTATAGGTTTCGATGTGGCTGCGGGGGTTGACGTAGGATGCTTGCCAGTTCCTCATTTGGTAGAGGACCGCCTGCTTCGGGCAGGAGAGCAGGCAGGCGAAACAACCGATGCAGCCAGCTCCGAATCTGGGTTTCTTTTCCATGGTGATGGCAAACATGGGGCATATCTGGGCGCAGGCTCCGCAAGAGATGCAGACATCGCTGGAGGAAAGGTACTTTCCCGTACTTGCCTGCCTCTTGTGCGCTCTGGGCATGAGAAACCTGAAGGCGAAGCCCGCAAGCATGCGCCGGGAGGGAACCCGGATAGCCCCCTCGTCGATTTCCTTGGCGATTCTGGATAGCTTCCTATCCGCCTCGTCGAGCATCGGCTTCCAGTCGCGCTTGCCCCGCATCGGCACCATCCCCACATGGGTGTCGATCATCCGCACCGAATTCTGGTAGCTGGGTGCGCACCCAGCGTCGGTCACGAGCTTTTCGAGAATCTGGGGCGCGAAAGCGGGGGCCTTGCCGCAGGTATGCAGGCAGAACAGGTATTTGACAGGACTCTTGTCCGCCTGGAGGAAGGGGCCTTTGAGGAAGTCGACGATCGGGGGAGAGGGAAATCCATCATAGACCGGCCCGATGATGCCGACACGCTCGGTAAGCGTGACAGGTCTGCCATCGGGTAGCAGCACGATTTCGCTCTCTCCGAGCGACTGGGCCAGCTTTTGCGCCACGTACAGGCTGTTGCCGGTGGCGCTCATCACGTAGAGGGTGGTTTTCATCGCAGACTCCCCAACAGGGAATAGAAGGAAGGAAAGGTGACGTCCACAGCGCTGATGTCGTCGATGGTCAGGGGCACCTTGCTGGAAAGGATGCTGAGGGCCATGATGATCCGATGGTCCCCATGTCCTTTGACGGTGGCTTGGCGCAGGGGTTTCCCCCCATGAATGATGATGCCGTCCTGCTCTTCGCTGACATCCGCCCCGAGCTTCTCCAGTTCCGTCCGCATGACGGCGATGCGGTCTGTTTCTTTGATGCGGGCCTGGGCGACGTTGGTCAGCCTGACCGTTCCCTCGCACGCTGTCGCGACGACAGAGAGTGCGGGGAGGGCGTCCGGGATGTTGTTCAGGTCGAAGCTGCCGCCTTCTAGGCCCTTGCCACCAGTGACGGTGACACCGTGTGCCCCGTAGGCGACCTCGCACCCCATCGTCTCGAGGATCCGCAGGATTTCCTTGTCTCCCTGGCTGTCGTTCCTTTCCAGCCCGTTGACGGTTATGGTACTTCCATCCAATGCCGCGAGCGCGAAGAAGAAGGAAGCGGAGCTGTAGTCACCGGGAATCTGGGCGCGCACAGGCTTGTAGCGCTGTCTTCCCTCCACATGGAAGTGGCTCCAGTCTTCATTGGCCTGGTAGGAGATGCCCTGGTCTTCCAGCCATTTCAGGGTCATGCCGACATAGGGCCGTTCGTAGAGGAGCGGCACTTCGATTTCGCTGGGGCCATCTGCCATGGCCAGGCCGAGCAGCAGGGCGGACAGGTACTGGCTGGTCGGGCACTCGATGGAGCAGGTGCCTCCGGCAATCGGTCCTTGGATGGAAAAGGGGGCGTGGTCCCCCTCGCACTTCGCTCCTAGGGAGGTGAGCGCATCAAGCAGCGGCCTGACCGGGCGTTTCTGCAGTTGCTCGTCCCCTGTGATGATGAAGCGGAAGGGCAGGGTGGCGAGCATGGCGGTGGCAAGGTACAGGGTGGTGCCGCTGTTCATGCAATCCAGCACGAGTCCGTCCCGTAGGGACAGATGGGTGCTGTCCACGGTAAGGGTCGAACCATCCTCGCTGAAGGAAAGCTTGGTTCCAAGGCTTTCAACCAGATGGAAACATGCCATGGTGTCCCTGCTTTGCAGGACCCCGGTGATGGTGCTGACGCCATGGGCGAATGTGGCGATCAGGGTGGCGCGGATTGTCTGGCTTTTCGAGCCGGGAATCCGGATGGTTCCCTGATAGGTGTGTGGCAAAAGGCTCATCGACTGCATGCTCACAATCTAGCAGAAAGTGGATAAAGGGGAAAGAATGTTTCGAATTGATTTGTATAAGGGATGTAAGATTTTGCAAAAATATGCATATTGGTGCTTGTTAAGGATTTTTAAAGTAGATACTATACTTGAAATGCATCAGAATTCCTCCAATAGAGAGGAGTTTTGGGTTCTACTTCAATTTTTTGGGGGGTGTTGGTATGAAGAAAACATTGTTGGCGCTGGCTGCCGTGTCCTTGTTCGCGCTGCTGCCAGTCGTTGCAGGTGGCGCTTCCGAGTCATCCGCTCCGGTATCGCAGGGCGGGACTGCCGCCACGGCGCCGAAGTACGCTGACCAGATTGTGGTCGGCAAGCTTTCCGAACCGCTCACCTTGGATCCGAATGGCGCGGGTGTCGGTGGTTCCGAGGTCGGTGTCACCCAGCAGGTGTATGAAGGTCTGGTCACTGTTGGCCCTGATGGGAACATCCTTCCGCTCCTTGCCACCGATTGGACTATCAGTCCTGACGGCATGACCTACACCTTCAACCTCCGTCCTGGAGTCAAGTTCTCCGATGGCACGCCGGTCACTGGCGACGATTGGGTCTGGTCCCTGTATCGTGCCCGTGACTACGAGGAGTCCAGCTATCGTTTCATCGCGGAGATGATTGATACCGTCGAGGCGACCGACAGCCAGGTGGTGATTACCCTGAAGAAGCCTGCCGCTCCCTTCCTGTATGACTTGGCCAACTTCAACATGGTGGTCGGCAGCAAGAAGCATTGGGAAGCGGTCGGCGACGCCGAGTTTGGCAACCAGCCTCTCGGAACCGGCCCCTACATGCTGGAGAGCTGGAACCGTGGCGAGTCTCTCACCCTGGTGGCCAACCCCTTCTACTGGGACGCTGGGTATCCGAAGACCAAACGCATCCGCTACAACCTGATCAGCGATGACAACACGCGCTTGATGCAGCTGCAGTCCGGGCAGGTCGACGTGATCAATGATGTGCCGTACTCGTTGCTGCCGATGATCAGGAACAACAAGAATCTGAACCTGGATGTCTTTGAGTCGACCCAGATCAGATATCTGATCCTGAACACCACGCTGGAGCCCTTCAATGACCCGGCGGTGCGTAGAGCCATGTATTACGCCCTGAACAAGGAAGAGCTTTCCACGCTGGCAGGTGGCTTCGGCAAGCCGGTCGTCGCTTTGGTCAGTCCGACCGAGGGCAAGTGGTGCAACCTGGACCTGCCGGTGACTACCTACAATCCGGAGAAGTCCAAACAGATGCTGAAGGATGCCGGATACACCGAGCCGGTCAAGTTCACCATCTCCGTCTCCGCCGGCAGCACCTTCTATGAGCAGGCGGCGACGCTGATCAAGAGCGAGGTGGACAAGGCGGGCTTCGACTGCACCATCGAGCTGATGGAGCGCGCCAGCCTTTCTGCCAAGTATCGTGGCCTGCAGCACCAGTGCACGTTGCTGATGTGGATCGACGACATACAGGATCCTTCCGAGGTGACTGGCTGGACGGTCGACTACGACCAGTGCAAGGCCTGGTATACCGGTCTTGTCGACCAGCCGCTGGAGGACCTGAACGCCACGGCGTTCAAGGAGCTTGACGAGACCAAGCGCATCCAGATGTACCACGAGATCCAGCAGAGGGTGTACGACAACGCCAACGTGATTCCGTTGTACAGCAACGGGTTCGCTTGGGCCGAGAACAAGAAGGTCAGTGGCGTCTCGGTCAACATGTTCGGCGTCTACGAATGCAAGAGCTGGGTCAAGGAACTCTGATTTCCTGGTTTCGCGCTGAGCTGGCTGCCTGCGGGTGGCCGGCTTCCTTTGTTTGCCTTGGTTGGAGAGTGTGAAATGGAGCGATTGAATTACTGCGTCAGGCGTGTGTTGCAGATCATTCCCGTGTTGTTCATCATATCGGTGGTGATTTTCTTCCTCATGCGCTTCATCGGTGGGGATCCCGCGGTCATGGTCCTCGGGGACAAGGCGACCAGCGAGGCGATTGCCGCCTTTCATCAGAGAGCTGGTCTGGATGATCCTCTTCCCATCCAGTATGTCCGCTACATGCGGGATATCCTGCACGGGAACCTGGGCACCTCGCTTTCGGTCCGCCGCCCGGTGGCGGAACTGATTGCCATCCGTTTCCCGGTCACCGTCAAATTGACCATCCTCTCCGCCATTCTCTCCATCCTGATCAGCCTTCCGCTGGGATATCTTGCGGGCAAGTACAAGGACAGGCCCGCCGACCAAGGCATCCGCGCCTTGGCTTTGGTCTTCATCGCCATGCCCTCCTTCTGGGTCGGCTTGCTGTTGATGATGCTCTTCGGGGTCAAGCTTGGCTGGCTTCCCGCCGGTGGCTGGGACTCGACCAACTTCTGGACCCAGTGCAGGAGCTTGCTGCTTCCTGCCCTGACCCATTCGCTCAGCCTGATCGCGCTGTTGATGCGGGACCTGCGCAACTCGGTGGTCGATATTTCCCGGATGGATTATGTCGATTTCGCCCGAAGCAAGGGCATTCCCGAGGGCGAGGTGAAGAGCCGCCATATTTTCCGCAACGCGTTGATAAGCTACGTGACGTTGCTCTCCATCCGTATCGCCTACATGCTCGGCGGCAGTGTCATCACCGAGAGCGTCTTCGCCCTTCCTGGAATCGGGAAGTTGATGATCGATTCCATCTTCGGGCGTGATTACGCGGTCGTCCAGTCGCTGGTGCTGATCTTCGCCGCCATGGTGATGGTCATCAACCTGCTCACCGATATTTTGTATTCTTTCCTGGATCCGAGGGTCAGCTACCATGAGTAATATCAACCTGAAAGCGCGTATGGAACGTAGGGCGAAGGATTCCTCGACCCGCATCCCCGACTGGGCCCGCAGGCCGACTTTCATCGTCGCCTCGGTCATCGTAGTGGTCTTCTTCCTGATTTCCCTTTTCCCTGGGCTTTTCGCCCATGGCGACCCGCTGGAGGTCAATGTCGCGCAGGCGCTACAGGGACCAAGCAGGGCTCATTTCTTTGGCACGGACGATTACGGCCGTGACATCTATACCCGTGTGATCTACGGTGCCAGAATCGACTTGGAGATGGGGCTTCTTGGCGTCATCGTCCCCTTTGCCATCGGCACGACGCTGGGATTGCTGGCGGGGTATTATGGCGGGTTGCTTGACAATGTCGTCATGCGGATCATCGATGTGCTGATGGCATTTCCGTTCACCATCCTGGTCATCGTGATCATGGCCATCCTCGGGCCGGGCATCCAGAATGTCTTCATCGCCCTGTGGCTGGTGGGATGGATGAGCTACACCCGTCTGGTCCGTGGAGAGGTATTGCGTCTGAAAGATGTGGAGTTCATCCAGGCGGCCCGTGTGGAGGGATTCACCGACCGGCGCATCCTGCTACGCCACATGCTGCCAAATGTCATCTCCAGCTCGATCGTCTATGGCGCGAGCGACATCGTCATGACGATGCTTACCGGAGCATCGATGAGTTTCCTCGGGCTTGGCGTCCAGATTCCCTCTCCGGAGTGGGGCGCCATCCTGAACGAGGGACGCGCCTTCATCAGCTACGCTTGGTGGATCACCTTCTTCCCCGGGCTTTTCCTCGCCGTCTGCGGCGTGGGTTTCTCGCTGCTCGGTGATTGTCTGACCGATATCCTGCGAAGGAAGGGGCGCTGAGATGGAAGACCGGAAAGTACTGCTCGAGGTCAAGGACCTCAAGACTTATTTTGTTGGACGTCATGAGACGGTCAAGGCCGTCAACGGGGTCTCGTTCACACTCTACGAGGGAGACAGTTTCGGACTGGTGGGTGAGTCCGGTTGCGGCAAGAGCCAGACGCTCCGCTCGATTCTCGGGTTGTTGAAGCAACCGGGCCGGATTGTTGGAGGCCAGATTCTCTTCCGCGGGAAGGACCTGGTGAGGATGAGCCCGAAACAGATGCGGGAAATCCGAGGCGCGCAGATTGCCCAGATTTTCCAGGAACCGATGACGGCGCTCAATCCGGTGCTTCCCATCCGCAAGCAGATCTACGAGGCCTTCGAGCGCAGCGGTCTGAGCAAGGCCGAGCGCGAGGCGAAGTCGGTCGAGATGATGAAGCTGGTGGGTATCCCCGAACCGGAGAAGCGGTTGGGCGAGTATCCCCACCAGTTCTCTGGTGGCATGCGCCAGAGGGCGATGATCGCCATCGCGCTTGCCGAGCATCCCGCATTGCTGCTCGCCGATGAGCCTACCACTGCCTTGGACGTCACCATCCAGGACCAGATCCTCACCCTGATTGAGCAGTTGAAGGGCGAGATGGGCATGAGTCTGATCATGGTGACCCACAACCTTGGCGTCATCGCCCAGATGTGCAACCGGGTGGCGGTCATGTATGCGGGGCGGATTGTGGAGATGACCGATACGGTCACTCTGTTCTCCAAACCCCGCCATCCCTATACCAAGGCATTGATGAATTCGATTCCCAACGGCAAGCAGGACCAGCTTGAGACGATCAGCGGCACGCCGCCGAACCTCTCCATGGAGATTGTCGGATGTCCCTTCGCCCCGCGGTGCAGGTATGCCGAGGGAGCATGTTTCACCACGCTTCCCGGACTGCGGGAGATCGAGCCCGGCCACCTGACCCGTTGCCACCGCCTCGATGTGGTGGAGCAGTTTACCGGATTGATTCCCGCCGAGGAGGAGCTCCATGGCTGAAGAAGTGTTGAAAGTTGATCATGTGTCCAAGTTTTTCGCCGAGAAGCGGACGGTGGTGGACTTGGTCCGCGGGCGCAAGCAGAAATACCTGAAGGCGGTGGATGATGTCAGCTTCTCGATCGAGAAGGGGCAGAACCTCGGCCTGGTCGGAGAGTCTGGCTGCGGTAAGAGCACGCTTGCCAAGTGCGTGCTCCGCCTTTACAAGCCCACCAAGGGCCATATCATTTTGGACGGTACCGATATCACAAGCCTGGAGGGGGAGGCTCTCAGGAGCATCCGTCCGAAGATGCAGATGGTCTTCCAGGATCCGTCCTCGTCGCTCAACCCGCGCATGAATGTCCATGACATCATCGCCGAGGTCCTCCGCGTCCACCATGTGGTTCCCGAGGAGCAGGTGGACGGCCGGGTCGAGGAGCTGTTGGCCTTGTGCGGGTTGCAGAAAGAGGTGATGTACCGCTATCCCGGGGAGTTCTCCGGTGGACAGCAGCAGAGGGTAGGCATCGCCCGCGCCCTTGCCCTGCATCCCTCGTTTCTGGTTGCCGACGAGCCGGTTTCCGCCTTGGATGTCTCGATCCAGGCGCAGATCTTGAACCTGCTGCGGAGTCTGGAGGAGCGGCTCGGGCAGACGATGCTCTTCATCAGCCACGACCTTGCCGTCATCCACCATATCACCCAGAAGGTCGAGGTGATGTACCTCGGCTCCATCGTCGAGTATGGAGCGACAAAAGAGGTATTCGCCCATGCGGCGCATCCGTATACCAAGGTGCTGATGGACGCCTCTCCGAAATTGGATCCACGGGATCGGAAGAGGAATTATGTGATTGAGGGAGAGCCCCCCAGCCCGATTGACGTCCCGTCGGGTTGCAAGTTCCACACAAGATGTCCCTACTGCAAGGATATCTGCAAGAGTGAAGTTCCTGTCATGCGAGAGGTGGCGAGCGGTCATATGTGCGCCTGCCATTTCCCATTGTAATATTTGTAATATGCAAAGAAGGTTTAGGATGGATAAAAAAGCATCTATTGCGATGATCAAGCGTGTCTCAGACGCGTACGGAGCGTCCGGGTTCGAGTATGACGCCGTCAATGTCTTGCGGGAGTACACCAAAGACTATGGCCGCCAGGAGGAGGACCATCTCCACAACTTGTACGTGGAGATGCCCAGCCAAGGCACCGGCAAACCGGTGATGATGCTGGACGCCCATACCGACGAGGTGAGTTTCATGGTCAAGGATATCCGCCCGGACGGGACTCTGGATTTCATCGTTCTTGGCGGTATCGTCACCCATGACCTTCCCGCCCACAAGGTGATGGTAAGGACCGCCAGTGGCGACTATATTCCCGGCCTGATTACCAGCGTGCCGCCGCACTACATGACTGAAGCGCAGCGCAACGCTCCGCTGGATGTCTCCGCCCTGACGATTGACGTCGGGGCTTCCAGCTATGAGGAGGCGGTGAAGGACTATGGCATCCGTATCGGGGAACCGGCTGTTCCCGCGGTGACCACGACCTACGATGAGAAACACGACAACCTGATTGGCAAGGCATTCGATTGCCGGCTGGGTTGCGCCTGTATCGTCAAGACACTCGAGGCGCTCAAGGACGAAAGGTCTTTGGGTGTCAACGTGACCGCTGCCTTCAGCGTGCAGGAGGAGGTGGGTACCCGCGGGGCTACCGTGACGGTGCAGCGGGTCAAGCCGGATATCGCCATTGTCTTCGAGGGCTGTCCCGCCGACGATACGGTGGTGAGCGAGTACGCCAAGCAAACCCGGATTGGCAAAGGCCCGATGCTGCGCTTCATTGACAAGCGGATGATTACCAACCCCCGTTACCAGCGTTTCGCCCTGGATTTGGCCGAGAAGCTCGGCATCCCGGCGCAGAGCGGTGTCCGTACCGGCGGGTCGACCAATGGCGCTCCGATTCACTTGAGCGAAAAGGCGACACCTGTTATCGTCATTGGTGTGCCTGTGCGGTACATCCATACCCACTACGGCATCGCCAAGTACCGCGATGTGGAGGAAAGCACGCGCCTGGCCGTCGAGGTCATCAAGGCGTTGGACGCTGACGTCATCGCGCAGTTTTGAAGGAGCAGACCATGCAGGATTTGCAGCAACTGATTGAGGGTTACAAGCAGTTTCTCGACCAAGGAAAGACCGAGCGCGAATGCGCCCGGCAGATAGTCTTTGCCGCGGAGAAAGCCGGATACAAGAATGTCCTCTCCGTTTCAAGCCTGAAACCGGGAGACAAGGTCTATTTCAACAAGATGGGGAAGAGCATCGCCCTATACCGGATCGGCAGGGAGCCGATCGAAAAGGGCATGCGTATCCTCGGGGCCCATATCGATTCTCCCCGTCTGGACGCCAAGCCCAACCCGATCTACGAGAAGGACGAGGTCGTCTATATGAACACCCACTACTATGGCGGCATCAAGAAGTACCAGTGGCTGGCGCTCCCGCTTGCCATCCATGGAGTGGTCTTCAAACAGGACGGTACCCAGGTGGATGTCTGCATCGGCGAGAAGCCGGAAGACCCGGTCTTCTGCATCAGCGACATCCTTCCCCATATCGCCCAGGAGCAGATGAAGAAGACGGCAAGCGAGTTCGTCGATGGTGAAAACCTTGATGTGGTGCTCGGCGCGTTCGCGAAGAAGGATGAGGGCAAGAAGCTGATCCTGGACTTCGTCAAACGCGAGCTTGGCTTCGAGGAAGAGGACTTCCGTTCCGCCGAGCTGGAGATTGTGCCGATGGGGCAGGCCCGCGACAGCGGACTGCTGCGGGATATGGTCCTTGCCTATGGCCAGGACGACCGTTCCTGCTCCTATCCGTCGCTGCAGGCTCTACTTGACCAGGAAGAGGCGATTCCTGCCTACACCAGCGCCTGCGTGCTGGTGGACAAGGAAGAGGTCGGCAGTTTCGGAGCGACCGGCATGCGCGGGCATTTCTTCGACAACGCCACCATGGAAGTGGTTGACCGTCTTGGCGGTGGAGAGTTCGCGCTCCGCCGCGCCTTGGAGAACTCCTTGATGATTTCCAGCGACGTGAACAGCGCCTACGACCCGCTGAACGCCGGCCTGTACGACAAGGACAACGCTTCGCCTTTGGCCCACGGGGTGGTTTTCAACAAGTATACCGGCAGCCGTGGCAAGAGTGGGGCGAGTGACGCCAATCCCGAGTTCATCGCGAAGCTCAGGAAGATGATGAACGAAGGCGGCGTCACTTGGCAGATTGCCGAATTGGCGAAGGTCGATGTCGGTGGCGGTGGCACCATCGCCCACATGGCGGCCTCCTGGGGCATGCAGGTCATCGACTGCGGAGTTCCCGTGCTGAGCATGCACGCTCCTTGGGAGTTGACCAGCAAGTTCGACATCTATCAGGCCTACAAGGCCTACTACGCCTTCCTCCAGCTTTGCTGAATGAAAGAGGTTTGGTGACAGGAAAAGGAGCTGTTCCCATAGTCCTGACGGACTGGGGCGACAGCTCCTTTTCTATTTTGGTTGCCACATCGGAACGATGCATCTTCAGCTTGTGGTGCGAGTGTTGGTGGGACGAAACCCACCCTTGCGCCTTGTTCCCTTCAGAGCGTGGTGATAGGCTCTTCCAGCATGGCCGCGTACTGGCTTTCCAGCCTGCGCTCGTTCTGGTCGCTTGAGTTGGCCTTGTAGTAGCGGTTGAAGAGGATCGAGATGGTGTCGAACATGGCGATGAAGGGGGTGTAGACGTTCACCAGTCCACCGAAGGCCTCGCTGGTCGGACAGATGATCGAGCAGGTCGAGTTGGCCACCAAGGGGCTCCTGTCGCTGTCGGTGAAGGAGATGACCGCCATATTCTGCTCCCTGCATAGGCGGGTGATCGCCGTCGTGTCCTTGCCGTAGGGCAGGGTGGCGATGGCGATGAGAAGCGGGTGCTTGTAGCGGGTGTCGAACAGCTCGGGAATGCACTTGCTGGGGTTCTCCAGGTCCAGGTGGCGCATGACGATGCCATACGTGTGGAAGCGGATTGCCAGGTAGTCGGCGGCGATGTGGCTGGCGTTGTGCGCGGCGATGAAGATGCTGTCTGCCTTGGCGATCAGTCCCATCGCTTGCCGGATGGTCTCATACGGGTTCCTCTGTACCGTTGCCTCCATGGCGCTCCGTTCCCTGTTCCAGATGTTCCGGTAGAATTCCTCCTCGCCGCCGTTCTCGGTGGCCTGCAGGGCATTGATGCGGTCCAATGGGTGCGACCACTGCATCACGTACTCCTGCAACTGGTGCCGCAGCTCGATATAGCCGTCGGCACCGACGCTTTTGCAGAAGTTCAGGATGGTCAGTTCTGCCGTCCCGGTGAGGGATGAAAACTCCTTCAAGGACAGAAAGCAGCACTTGGCAGGGTTGTTCAAGATGCACGAGGCGATACGCTTGCGCGTCTTGTTGTAGGTAGGGTATGCCTGGCGGATTCTCTCGATGAGCTGCATGTCAGCGGTAGTCGTGGTAGCGGCCGGCAAGCAGTGCGGTCACCAGGATGATGTGCATGATGTCCCGGAACGAGGCGCTGGTGTAGGAGATGGTCCTTCCTCCGACACGGGTCACCCCGGGAATCATCTCGACGGCGTCGGCCATGACGGTCGTCATCAAGTCGATTTCCAGCGTGGTAGGGCTTTCCGTCTTGATTACCGGCAGCCTCTTGGCCTTGCAATCCGAAACCGCTTTGCGCACCGCGTCGCGGAATCTCGGCTCGAGGTATCCGGGGCTGTACAGCTTCGCGGAAAAGCGTCCGAGTCCCTCTTTGGTCCGGACGAAGGCCGGTTTCAGGCCGGTGTGCTTCAGTTCCTCTTCCAGGACGTCGTCACCATCGATGAAGCCGAGAGGGACGCCAAAGGTGGCTGCGTAGTAGCAGTTCAGTTCGGTCTCGCCGACCGCCACGCCGTTGATCCTTACGTTGTAGATGGCGCTGCTGGAGTAGGAGTGGTCCATCAGCGCGTATTTGCTTCCAATCATGCCATGGTAGCCGACCAACATCAGCATGTCGTAAGAGGCATCCAGAGTCGCCAGCATGTAGTCCTGACGCGGATATCCGCTGATCATGTTCACCCGCGGGTCGGTGAAAACCCCGTAGGGCAGGTTTTCCCCACGAGAATGGGAGTCACAGATGGTCACTTCTTCCAGTTCCGGGGCGGCCTTGAAGAGCTCGTCCAGAATCCACTGCAGTTCCCTGATATAGGCTTTCCCCGCGGCGCTCGGGTCGTCG
This sequence comes from Spirochaetales bacterium, assembly GCA_028722305.1. Classification (GTDB taxonomy): domain Bacteria; phylum Spirochaetota; class Spirochaetia; order Sphaerochaetales; family Sphaerochaetaceae; genus RUG023. The sequence goes on along the minus strand of JAQYHB010000002.1, from coordinate 29,253 downwards.
GTCATTTCTTTCCAGCTGGTCAGGCCGCTAAGGCCCTCAGTATCCAAACTCATGAATACTTTCTTCATTGTCGCTATACCTCTTGTTCCAATCATCGGAGCATCAAGGCGCTTGGTCAAGAGATAATAAAGCGTTTGCTTCAGATGGAGCGTAGCTGATACGGGTAGGGGAAGTCACGGGAAAAGAGGATCGCGCCGTCCTTCTTCACCAGGACGCAGGCATACCCGGCTAGGGATTCGACGAGATCCATTCCCTTTTCGCTCCCCAGCACGAAGACGCTGGTCGAGAGGGCGTCGCAGAGGGTGCTGGAGGGGCCTATGATGCTGGCGGAGGCCAGGTCGCTTTCGGCCGGGTAGCCGCTTTTCCGGTCCAGGATATGGTGGTAGGTGACCCCGTCCTGGGTGAAGTTGCGCTCGTAGGCTCCGCTGGTGACCAGGGAGAGGTCGCGGACCTGGATGGTGATGAAGGCTTGCCCCTCGCTTCCGTTCGGGTCGCGCAGGCCGATGACCCAAGGGTTGCCACCCTGCTTTTCCCCGATGGCGTAGATGTTGCCGCCCAGGTTGACCAGCGCGCTGGAGACACGGTTCTCTCGCAGCACTTCCTTGATCCGGTCGGCGGCGTAGCCCTTGCCGATGGCTCCCAGGTCGATTTCCATGTTGGAGGGAATGGTGACCTGGTCTCCGACAATCCGGATGTGCCTCCAGTCGGTGTCGACGCTTTGGATTTCCTCCTCGCTGGGGACCCTGGGGTGGTCGGTGGCGATTGCCCACATGCCCGTCAGCGCGCCGATTGCCGGGTCGAAGGCGCCATCGGTCTTTTCCGCCACTTCGATTCCCTCCTGCAGGAGCGCCAGCACGTCATCGGAAAGTGCCGCCTGCTTTTCTCTGTTGAGGATGGCGATCTGGCTGGATGCCTTGGTTCTGGAAAGCTCTCCATCGACCGTGTCCAGCGCCTTTTGCACCTGGTCATAGACCTGCGGTCTGGTCCCTGCGGGGAGCTGGATGGTGCAGACGGTTCCCAGGGCAATCAGACTCTGCCTATCGTAGCCCTGCTGCTGGCAGCCGGCAAGCAGCAGGATCGAGGAGAAAAACAAGATGATTGGACGCATGGGGACAGTATGCGGGAAAATGGCCGCTTATTCCAGCTCGAAGATCGTCATGACAGGCCAATGGTCGCTGAGCACGTGGCCGGTGGTGTGGTAGTGGGGGCTTGTGGCAACCAAAGGCCGGATCCTTCTCCCCATCAACTTGTCAATCGCCTCGACCTGCCAGTCCTCGTCGGAGAGGAAAAGGCAGGGGAAGGTGCAGGGGCTGGGGACACCCATTTTCCTGAACAGATCCTCGAATCCATATTCCTCGCTCAGGATCCTGACCACCTGGACGGGGTCGTTGAAATCCCCTGCAAGGATGACCGGCTTGTCTTTGGCGATCTCGTTCAGCGCCTTGCCCGCGAGCCTGGCCTCGGCCGGACGCCAAGGAAGCCCGCTTCGGTTCTCGTCGGCGTTGAGCTGGTGGGTGAAGTGGACGGTGGCGCAGACAAAACTCCTGCCATCCAGGTCCTGGAGCCGGATCCAGAAAAGCCCGCGTTTTTGCTCGGGCATATGTAGGTCGACATAGCCGTGCTCGATTTCTTGGAAAAGGTCCTTGCGGTAGTAGATCGTCCCTTCTTCCCTCCATCCCGGCTCGGCGCCCTCGACCCGACGATATTCGAAAAGCGCCTGGTCAAACAGGTCACAGAGCACTGGTCTGATTTCCTGGAAGCAGAACAGGTCTGCCTGATAACATCGCGCGAAGGAGACCAGGCACTCCCTGCGCTCATCCAGATGTTCGGTATTCCAAAGGTTCAGGCTGATCAGACTGATTCGTCGCATGTGATGTATCCCTCCTCTTGCAAGGTAAGCCAAGCGCCATATCCAAGAACCGCCACCCACGCGATATCAATCGTGAAGGTGCCGCGAATCTGGTCTTCCCGGTCAAAATAATCCCAGTCGGTGTGGTTCATTTGTTCCGGTTGCCAGCCATAATAGGCGTTGCTCCTTCCCAGCATGTCCGTTTCGGTGGCGACCAGTTGTCTGGAGGCATTTTCCATCATCACCGCTTGCCGGTGCCAGAAAGCGTCTCCGCTTGCCTTGGAAAGCCGCTCGAAAAGCAAGGCGATGAGCATGCCGTAGAAGTCCAGGTGTTGGTTGGCGATGGAGACGCTGGTCATCCCTTGGGTGTGGAAGTGGCGCTTGCCCATCGGGGAATCCGGGATCAGCCACCCGTCCGTCTGCCAAATCCAGGACAGGACGAATCGGGCGGCTTTTTTCGCCCATCCGAGATAGCGCTGGTCCTCCAGCAGGTCCCATGCGCAGAGCATCAGGTCGAGCAGGGCCACTCCCGCCTCCTTGTCGCAGGAGTCGGCGTCCAGGGTATCTCCGTAAAACCTCCCGTCATCAGTCAATCTGCCGTAGTATTCCAGGGCAAGCAACAGATGGCCTTTTATCTGTTCGTCGTCCTTGTGCCGCAAAAGAGCGCAGAGGAACGTGGCGATATAGGCGCCATTGGTCCCACTGGTGTTTTCCGGTCTTCCCTTGGTGGTCCACCACCGTCCAAACGAGCCCCCGGAAATCTGGATGTCGCAGAAAAACTGGGCGACTCTTCCCGCGACTTCAAGAAAGCGCTCGTCGGCCAGACCGTAGGGGACAAGCGCCTCGTACAGCCGCACGTACTGCCGCATGGCCTCCCCGGTAGTGCGGCTGTTCACCATCATCTTGAACTCCGGATGCTCGCCGATGCCGAGGTATCCGCCCCAGATGCCGCTTGTCAGGTCGTGGCAATCCTGCCAGACTCCTGGAGCGCGCTCTGCCTTGAGGTAGTAGCGTCCCAGCCGCAAGGCCAAAAGGGGGCGCGTCCTCCATCCGGGATGCCCCGAGCTTGGGCATGAGCGTCTCCAACCTTTTCCTGACATGGGGATCCTGGAGCATCCAGGCAGGGGTGGTGGCGAACTCGGTCGCCGCCTCCAGTCCCTTGACCAGGAAGGAACCGGCGGTGAACTCGTAGACCTGTTGTTCCGCGCCGTTGCCGGAACCCATAAGCAGGTAGGGCTCGCCCTCCTCGAAGCGGATCAGGGAAAGCAGATGGGCAAGCTTTGTGGTACCATAGCGCTTCCAGCTGAGGGACGGTTTCCAGAGGGGGCGCGCATCCAACGCGCGGACAAAGCGTTCCCAAGCGGCAAGCACTCCGTCAGAAGGGGAGAGCATCAGGATCCATTCCCGTTCGTACTCCTCTCCCCGGGCAAAGTGCCAGCGAGGTTTGGTCTCGTCCTGGGTGGGAACCAGCTTCCCTTTCCCCCGGTAGGAATAGGGCCATTCCGCCCCAGGAATTGTGGTGATGGCGCAATCGCCCCTCCAGCTGACCGAGGCGAGGGGCTTGCGGGGGGCAGGGGAGATGCACTGGCACAGGGTGTCCCGGCTTCCGGCCAGGACCACGGCGCAGGGTAGGCTGGAGCGGGTCTCCAGAAAGGAGAAATTCTCGGCGATGGTCTCGGAGGGGAACTTTCCCTCTCCCTGACGGTTGCCCTGGTACCAGATGGCGGGAAGGAAGATTTCCTGGCCTTTCTGGCCGTTAGGCAGTCGGGTGATGGCATACAGGCGATACTCACCCTCCCGGACAAAGCGCCAGCGGGTGACGATTCTGGTGAGGTCGCCCTTTGAAACCATCCGGACCTGCAGGGTGTTCCCGTTCTGGAACTGAAGCTGGAACCCCTGTCCGGACGATGTGGCGTCCACGAGGGGGTTGTCTTTCCCGTTCCAGTCTTGGCTGAAGGAGAGTTGTGGTTGTTCCTGACCGGAAGCGGAAAGAAAATGATCGAGCTGCATGCCTTTTATCCTTTGATGCCGCTCATGGAGATTCCCTCGATGATCTGGCGGCGGAAGGCGAGGAAGAAGACGATTTGCGGCAGGCTGGCGATGGCTGCTCCTGCCATGATCAGTGCGTACTCGGTGCCGTTGGTTCCCTGGAAGTTGGCGATGCCGACGGTAATCGTGTACTTGATGGTGTCGTTGATGATGATTAGTGGCCAGAGGAAGTCGTTCCAGGCGTTGATGAAGGAAAGGATGATGACGGTGGTGATGGCTGCCTTGCCCAAGGGCAGGATGACACGGCGGAAGATCGAGAGCCGGCAAGCCCCGTCGATAAAGGCTGCCTCTTCCAACGCGTCGGGGATTTCCTCGAAGAACTGCTTGAGGATGAAAATGCCGATAGGCATGGCGAGCCGGGGCAGCAGGGCTCCGGTAAGGCTGTCCACCAGTCCATAGGCGTTGAACTGCAGATAGAGCGGGACGATCAGGACCTGGAACGGCACCATCATCCCTGCCATGACCATCCAGAAGAGGACTGTGCTTCCCTTGAAATGGATTTTGGCGAAGGCGTAGGCCACCGGGGCGTCCACCAGGATGGTCAGGACCATGGTGACGAGACTGACGTAGAGCGAGTTGCCCAGCCAGTTGAGGATGTAGGTCGAGGTGAAGGCCTTGGTATAGTTGTACAGGGTGGGGTGGACGGGAAGGAAGGTGAAGACCTTGGTGACCACTTCACCCTCCGTCTTCAGACTGGTGATTACCAGCCAGACGAGGGGAAAGAGCCAGATGACGATGAGAAGGAGCTCCGCCAGGCGCTTGCATATGTCCAGGACCAGTTTCTCGCACTTGTAGACTGAGTTGCTATGCGCCATGTCGTGCCTCCTTCCGGTCGAGAATCAGGTACTGGATGAGGGAAACCAGAAGGATGATGGCGAAAAGCACGTAACTCATGGCCGCAGAGTAGCCCATCTTGAAGTACTTGAACCCGTTTTCGTAAATGTACTGGACCAACACTCTGGTCGAGCCTGCCGGACCGCCTCCGGTCATGACGTAGACCTGTCCGAAGACGTTGAAGGAGGCGATCACCTGAAGGATCAGGCAGAGGATCGTGGTACGGTAGACCAGCGGGATGGTGATATGGAAGACTTGAGTCCAGCCCCCGGCTCCGTCGATGGAGGCGCTTTCGTAGACTTCCTTCGGAATCTGCTTGATGCCAGCGGTGAAGAGGACCATGTTGAAGCCCGCGGTCCACCAGAAGGTGGCGATGCAGACCGACCAGATGGCGACCTTGTCGCTGGTCAGCCATCCCACTTGGGGAAGGCCCAGCTGAGTCAGCCAGTGGTTGAAGATGCCGAAGTCCTTCTGCATCAGCCATGCCCAGAGGGTGGAGACTACCGTCATGCTGAAGATGTAGGGCAGGAAGAACACTGTCTCCATGGTCGGAGCGAGGGGGCTCTTGCTGGTGGAAAGCAACGCCATCAGGAATCCAAGCACCAGCAGGACCGGGGTGGTGATGAGCACGAACTCGATCGTGTGCCAGAGGCTGCTGAAGAATTTCGGGTCGGTGAAAAGGTCGAGGTAGTTCTTCAGCCCGATGAAGGAGGGTGTTCCGAGGATATTCCACTTGAAGAAGCTGATGCAGAAACCGAACGCGAGCGGATAGACCATGAACAAGCCGAATACGAACAGGAAGGGAATCGAGAAGAGCCATCCGTCCCGGTTGTCCTTGTTGCCTGGAATCATGCAATACCTCCTATTGCATATGGCTGGCTGCTTTCGCAAAGCGTCCAGCCATATGTCCTGCACCCCGGCTGAGGTGCAGGGATGGTGCTGGTCAATACTTGGCGAGGATGTCGTTGACGGTCTTTTCCATGTTGGCGAGAGCCGTCTTGGTATCCTGGTTCTTGGTCACCGCCGCTTCCAGCAGGTCGCTGCAGGTACCGTAGATTTCCTCCCACGCGGGGATTCCGGGGCAGGCCTTCACATAACCGGCTGCTCCCGCGTAGCCAGGACGGTAAGGCAAGGCCTTGAATGCTTCCTTCTGTTGGACGCTGCTGCGGACAGGAATGTGTCCCGCTTTCGCCCACATCTCTCCGTGGCCGGTCATCCATTCGATGAAGGTGACCGCCGCCTTGATTTTGGTCTCGTCCATCTTCTTCTGGACGGGAACCGCGAGGGTGTGGGATCCACCCCATGCCCATGGCTCCGGACCCATCAGGGCGGGAAGCGGAGCGGCCTGGAAATGCAGTCCATCGACTTTCTCGAGCGTGCCGGTCGCCCAGACACCGTTGAAATAGAAGGCGCCGTCGCCCAGCTTGAACATGTTCATGGCGGCGTCGTAGTCCAACCCGTTCGGGTTGACTCCATCGGCGACTCCTTCCTTCAGCCAGTCAAGCGCCTTGGCTCCCGCCTCGGTGTTGAAGGCCGCAGCCTTGTTGTCGTCGGTCAGGAAGGTGCCGTTCTGCTGGTAGATCATCGAATAGAAGAGCCGGAAGAGGGTGTAGGCCTTGTAGGTTCCCGTGGTGTTGTCGATCAGCATGCCCCACTTTCCCGTTTTCTCCTTGACCTGCTTGGAGGCCTGGAGGAACTCGTCGGCGGTGGAAGGCAGTTTGGTGATACCTGCCTGGCCGAGGATGTCGGTGTTGTAGTACATGACGATCGGGTGGACGTCCAGCGGCAGGCTGTAGAGCTTGCCGTCGTACCTGCAGGCGTCAAGCGGGGCGGCCGGGAAATCGTCCAGCACATCCTTGGACACGTAGTCGTCCAGGGCGACGAAGGCGCCGTTCGGGGCGTAGCTCATCAGGTTCGCCTGATGGCAGACCACCACGTCCGGAGCGTTCTTGGCGGCGAGGGCGGTCGTCAGCTTCGTGTAGTAGTTGTCGAACTTGACCGTGTCATTCTTCATGACCACCTCGTTCTGGCTCTTGTTGAACTCGTCGACCATCGCGTCGAAGAACTCGCCGTCACCACCGGTGAACAACGACCAGAAGGTGATCTCGACGGGACCTGAAGCCTTCTGGCTTTGTCCCTGCTCCTTGCTTCCCTGCGCGAACAAGCCGGATGCCGCGAGCAAAACGGCTAGCGCAACCATCAATTTCTTCTTCATGTGGAAACCTCCTTTTCTCATCATGAATCGGTCTTAGTACGTGCCACCTCTGGTGCTTTCACGGAATACCAGCCGGGTGGGCATCACTACCTTCTCATAAGCCGCCGACGGATTCTTGATATGGCCAATCAAGCTGTCCATGGCGGCGTAGCCCAGACGGAACTTCGGGACATCGACAGTGGTCAGGGCCGGTTGCATGAACTGGGACATGTACAGGTTGTCATAGCCGACCACCTCCACTTGGCGCGGGCAGGAAAGCCCGTTCTCGGAAAGACTTTTCAACGCTCCCATGGCGACCAGGTCGTTGAAGCAGGTGATCGCGGTGAAGGGAAGGCCCTTGTTCAGCGCCTGGTTGACGGCGGCATATCCCTCCTCGGCATGGCCGTTCGTCGCCCAGATGGAGGACTCTTCCAAGGGAACCCCTGCTTCCCTGAACGCCTCGCGCACCCCCTGCAGCCGGTCTTGGGTGTTGGACACCTGCTCCGGCCCGGTAAGGACAAGGATCTGGCGGTGTCCGTGAGAGATAAGGTGTCGTACCACCTCCTTCTCACCGGTGACGTCGTCGTGGAGGATGCAGTGGTCGTCAAAGCCTTCCAGATGCCTGCCCGCGAAAATGAAAGGGACGGGGAGCGAGCGGTAGAGTTCCAGGTGCTCCTCGCTCGTGTCGGAGACCGGCATGACCACCAGGCCGTCGACCATGCGGGAAAGGAAGAGGTTGACCAGGTTCTTCTCCCTGGTAAGGGATTCCTCGGTGCTGCCCACCAGGATATGGCAGCCGGCTTTCTCCGCCATCGCCTCGATTCCCTTGTTCACCTCGCTGAAGAAGGGGTTGGCGCTGTCGGCGGTGACCACTCCGATACTCTTGGTGTGGATGGAGCGCATCGCGCTGGCAATCGCGTTGGGGATATAGCGAAGCCGCTTCGCTTCGCCATGGATCTTCTCTTTGGCTTCGTCGCTGATACGTCGGTCATCCCTCAGCGCCCTGCTGACGGTATTGATGGAGTATCCCGTAGCCTGTGCGATGTCCTTCAGTGTCACGCTCACAGGATGAATGTTAACATTAAAAATCGTTCACCCAAGAAAATATTTCATTGGAAAAGCAAAAATGATAAAGAAAACATAGGTGAACGTTCATCCATATGAGCAGAAAACACTCCCCGAAAGACGGGGAGTGGAGGCATCAGGTCCGGATTTCCCGGTTGAACGGGGCTCCTAGGGCTGTGGGACCCAGACGTTGGCTTTCGCGATCGAAGGCGAGGACCAGAATGACCAGCACGTAGGGCAACATGACGGCGAACTCGTAGGGAAAATTGATGCCGAGGGACTGGATGACATTCTGGAAGGTCTGGGCAAGGCTGAAGAGCAGAGCTCCCCACATGATCTTCACAGGTTTCCAATGGCCGAAGTAGACCAAGGCGACGGCGATAAAGCCACGGCCGCTGATCAGGCTGTCGCTGAACATTTTCGCCTGGCAGAGCGAGAGGTATGCTCCCGCGAGTCCCGCCATGGCTCCACCGACGGCGAGGGCCTGGTAACGCACGTGGTTGACGTTGATGCCGATTGAGTCAGCCGCGCGTGGCGTCGTGCCGCAGGCTCTTACCTTCAGGCCCCATGGAGTCTTGAAGAGCAGGTACCAGGACAGAGGCACGCAAAGATAGGCGACGTAGACCAGGATGTTCTGGCTGAAGAGGATCGGTCCGATGACAGGGATTTTCGAAAGCAGGGGAATCGGCGGCGTGGTGATGCCGGGGACGCTCTGCGTGCCGCCGATGAAATGGCGGAACAGCGTGCCTGCGACTCCCAGGCCGAACATTTCCAGACCGATGCCGGCGATACCCTGAGGGGCACGGAAGGTGACGACGAAGATGGCGAAGAAGAGGCCGAGCAAGGCTCCGATGCCGGTGGCGAGCAACAGGCCGATCAGGTTATAGACGCCGCTTGTCGGCCCGCCTTTCCCAACCAGGTATGGCACCAGCATGCCGAGGAAGGCCCCGACCGCCATGATGCCCTCGCAACCAAGGTTGAAGACGCCGCTGCGCTGGTTGATCATTTCGCCGAGCGAGGCAAGCAGGAGGGAGACGCTGCTGGCGATGGCAAGCGTGAGGATGGTGACGATGTAATTCATTACGCATGCTCCTTCTGGAAGTGTCTCCAGACCCGTTCCATCAGGTACTTGTTGGAAAGCACCATCTGGGTCGCGACGATGACGAGGATGATGGCGCCCTGCAGGACGCTGACCATGTTGGCGGGGACTCCCACCGCGTTCTGGGTCATGTTGCCTCCGACAAGAAGCAGACCGAAGAAAAAGGCGGCTGGGATGATGCCGGCGGGATGCAAGCCTCCGAACAAGGCGACGACGATGCCGGAGAAGCCATAGCCGCTGGTGATGCCGCCGATGGCGCGGTGATGGACTCCCATCACCTCGATTGCTCCGGCTAGTCCCGCAAGGCCACCACTGATGACCATGGCGGCGACGAGGCAGGTACCGACGGCGATGCCACCGTAGCGTGCCGCCCGGGCGCTTGCTCCCGCGGCGCGCATCTTGAAGCCGAAGGAGGTCCTCCAGAGCAGGAAGTAGACCAGTACGGCGAGGACGAGCGCGATGGCCAGACCCGAGTGAAGCCGGGTACCGGGGATGATGCGGGAGAGCCAGACGTTCTTGGTCAGCCGCATGGTCTGCGGGGTGCCGCTTCCCATCGTGATTTCGGCCGGGTCGAGCATCGGCTTGCGCAGGCAGAAGGTGTAGAACTGCTCGGCGATGTAGTTCAGCATGACGGTGGAGAGCAGCTCGCTGACCTGGAGCTTCGCTTTCAGATAGCCTGCGAGAGCTCCCCACAGGCCACCACAGACAAAGCCCGCCAGCATGGCGGTGGGAATCAGGACCGGCTTGGGCGCTCCCGGCATGGACAGGGCGATTGCCGCCGCTCCGAGGATTCCCATCATCATCTGCCCTTCGGCGCCGATGTTGATGATTCCGCTGCGATAGGCTACCGCGATTCCCAGGGCGATGATGGTCAAGGGTATCATGCGGATGCCTACTTCCGCGAGCAGGCCGATGTTCTTCAGAGGCTCGAAGACGATGACCGCGTAGGTCTTCGCCACGTTCGCTCCGATGGCGACCAAGATGACGCTGCCAAGCGCCATGGCGGCGATTATCGCCAAGAGGATGATGCAGCTTTTATAGATGAGGATGAATCGCTTGTTCATGACTGTACCCCCGCCATCAGGATGCCAAGGCGTTCCTTGGTCGCCTCGCCTTTGCGCAGGACCGCCTGGATCCTGCCCTTGAAGATGACCGCGATCCGGTCGGAGAGCTGGAGAATCTCATCCAGTTCCTCGCTGATCAGCAGGACTCCGTAGCCTTTTGCCCGGAAGGCGAGTAGCTGTTCGTGGATGAACTGGGCGGCACCCAGGTCAAGGCCGCGGATCGGGTAGACGGCGACTAGGAATTTCGGTTTGCGGTTCAGCTCACGGGCGAGAATCACCTTCTGGATGTTGCCACCCGACAGGCTCCCGGCCGCGACGTTGACGCCCGGGCAGCGGATATCGAAAGTGTTCCGCATTTCTTCGGCGTAACTGGCGATCTTCTTCCGGTCCAGGAAGATTCCCTTGGAGAAGGGGGGCTTGCCCGCGTCCTTCAGGATCAGGTTCTCCTGGATGCTGAAGGAGGGAACGATACCCTCGATATTGCGTTCCTCGGGGATATAGCCACAGCCAAGGGAGATGATTTCATGGACCGATTTTCCGGTGATATCCTCTCCGAGCAGACGTATCGTGCCCCCGCTTGGGGTTCTCAAGCCGTTGATTGCCTCGGCAAGCTCGCGTTGCCCGTTTCCAGAAACGCCGGCAAGGCCGACGATCTCGCCTGCCTTGATGGTCAGGTCCAGGTCATTGATTGCCAAAAATCCCCGGTCGCTGGGAACCACCAGATGCTCGATTTCCAAGGCATTCTCTCCCTCGACCGGCTTGCTGTCGTTGACCGGCATGACCACCTCGTGGCCGGTCATCAGGGCTGCGATCTCCCTGGTGGGGTGGTCCTTGGTGTTGCCGTTGAAGACCACGCGTCCGTGACGCAAGATCGTGATGCGGTCGGAAAGGCTCTCGACTTCCTGCAGCTTATGGCTGATGAAGATGATCGAGAGTTCCTTGGTCATCCGTTTCAGCAGCAGGATCAGCTCGTCCGTCTCCTGTGGTGTCAGGGCGCTGGTGGGCTCGTCGAGCACGAGGAACCGTGCCCCGAGGCAGAGGGTCTTGACCAGCTCGACACGTTGCTGTTCGCCGACCGACAGTTGCCAGATGTAGGCGTCGGGATCCACGGCAAGTCCGTATTTCCCGGAGATCTCCACGATGCGCCTACGCACCATGGCGGTATTCAGTTTCAGGGGTTTCCACGCCTGCTTGTAGCCTAGGGCGATATTCTCCGTGACGGTCATGTTGGGAACCAGCATGTACTGCTGGTGGACCATTCCCAAGCCGGCGGCGAAGGCGTCGTTGGGAGAGGAGAAGTGGACTGGCTTGTCGTTGATGAAGATGTTTCCCTCATCGGCCTGGTACAGACCCATCAGGATGTTCATCAGCGTGGTCTTGCCCGCGCCGTTCTCACCGACAAGCGCGAGCACCTCGCCTTCGCCGACGGAAATGGAGATGTCGTCGCTCGCTAGGGTTCCAGGGAACCGCTTGGTGATATGCTCCATGCGGAGACTGGTGATTCGTTCCATGTGTTTCCTTGAAGGAAGAAAATAGAGCAACCGGCTCCCCCGGAATGAGGAAGCCGGTTCCGTGAAACATCAAAGCTTGGAGTAATCGACGCTTGCCCAGTCGAGGGTATCTGGCTTGGCTTTGAACTTGGCCATGGCCTCGTCAACCTTGGCCGCGACCTCCGCCTTCTTCAGGTTGTCGTTCCACGCCCAGAAGAAACCGTTGTTGTTGAAGTTCATCGGGATGCACTCGCCACCCTTGATTCCCGCATCGAGCTTTCCGACCAGACCGGCCATGACGGCGCCGTAGTTGTAGGAAGAGGTCGCGATGACCTTGTAGCCCTCAGGGATGGTGAGCAGGGCCCCATCCTGGGCGACCCAGTAGATGTCCTTGTCCTTCTCCTCGGCGACGGCTCGGAGGGCTCCGATAGCCTGCTGGGAGGAACCGGTGAGGATGTCGGCACCCTGCTGCATCTGGACCTTTGCAAGGTCGCCGGCCTTGACGAAGTCGCTGAAGGAACCGGTATGGGCGACCAGGATCTTCGCCTTGGGATTGACCGCCTTGACGCCGAGGACGACGCCACGGTTGTAGCGGGCCGCATCCCCGCCATCTACCGGTCCGACGATACCGATGGTACCGGTTTTTGTGGTCAGGCCGGCGATGATGCCGGACAGGTATCCGGTTTCCTCGCTCTGGGGCATATAGGTGAAGACGTTCTTCGGTCCGATTTCCGCGCTGGTGCCGAAAGCGAAGGAGATGTTGGGGTATTCGTCGGCCATTTCCATGACCAGGTTCTTGTACTGGGCTCCATGGCAGATGATCAGGTCATAGCCCTGGGCTGCGTACTGGCGGGCGACAGATCCGGCGTCGACCGGCGCCATCTTCTCGCTGTAGCTGTACTCGATGCGTCCGGGAAGCTCCTTCTGGGCCTCGAGGATGCCGTCGTGCATGGCCTGGCACCAGCCCTTGTCGTCGATCGTGTTCTCGATGATCAGGGCCACCTTGTAGGCCTTCGGACCGGACGATTGACTTGTGGTTTCCGTTTTCGCGGGAGCTTCAGACGCGCCACCTGCAAACAAAGCTGTTGCAAGAGAGAGGGACAGAGCCAAAGAAATCAGTTTTTTCATAAGGGTCTCCTTAGCCTAGCGGCTAAGGTGAGTATACGAACGGTTGTTGCGAACTGTCAAAGGATTTGCGTTCCTTGCTCGATTTGTTGAGGTATATCAGCACCGTGTTGCAACGTTTTGGCAATGCGTGTTGCAATTTCTCGAGCGCCTTCCCGGTTTGGATGGATGCCATCGCTGGCAATCCACTGCCTGTTGTCCTCAAAGACGGAACGTAGGTCGAGGACCGGGTAATCGGTTTGCGCGAGGAGCGCTTCGGTCTCTTCCTTGATATGGTTGTCGTTGATTCCCACATACCCGCTGAAGGCCTTCGGTGGTGTCATCACATAGATTTTCGGATTGCCCGGAAGGTCCAGGTAGCTTTGGATTAGCTTCCGCATGGCGTCCATATAGGAGTCGACGTCCACCCAGTTCTGTTTCTTCGAGTCATTGGTGCCTAGAAGCAGGATGACGATGTCGGGTTGCCAGTCAAGGCTTTCCCGATAGACCTTCTTGTGGGTATAGGGGCGGTTTCCGTTCTCCTGGACGGTCGCGCTGTTGGCCCCGAAGTTGCGTACCTCATACCCGTCTCCCAAGAGCCGTTGCAACACCGCCGGGTAGCAGTTCTTCTTCCGGTCGGTGATCCGTAGGCCATAGGTGATGCTGTCCCCGACGCAGGCGACACGGACCGGTGTTGCCTGCAGTATGGTCGTAGCAAAGAGAATGGCGAGCATGCAAGTCCATGTTCTCATGTGTCAAGAGTATACCCGAAGGGATAGTAAAAACCAACTATGACACTAGAAAATCGTGACTGTACATATTGAATTGCCTTTTCCTTTGCCGTCAGATAAGATGAAACGGCATATGTGGGAGGAACAGGGACAGACAAGGGGACGCGTGCGGTACTACCGTTCGTTTGCCGATGACTTCGTCCAGACAGCCAACCAGGCGAAGACGGTGGATGAGAACTTCCGGTTCGTGCACATCAATCCCTTCTATCGCTTGCTGAGCCGCTTGCTGTACGGTTGTGGCTTCCTGATCGCATGGGGCTACTGTCGCTTTGCCCTCCATCTGAAGGTGGTGAACCGGGCCCGGTTTCCCAAGGACCGGAGGCAGGGGTACTTCGTGTACGCCAACCATACTCAGCCGTTCGGTGATGTGGTGATGCCGTTTCTGGAAAACCCAGCTAGGCGCAAGTACTGGATTGGAAGCGGTGCGAACTTGGGAATTCCCTTGGTAGGCAGGCTTCTGCCGATGTGGGGGATTCTGCCGATTCCCTCGGGCATGGGGCAGATGCGCGCGTTCGAGGACGCGGTTGCCCAACGGATACGTGAGGGCAGTGGCATCTACATCTATCCTGAGGCGCATGTCTGGCCTTGGTATACGGGTATCCGTCCCTTCAGTCCGGTTTCCTTCACCTATCCGGTGAAGCTTGGCGCTCCCGTGTATGTGGCTACGACGACCTACCAGAGACGGCGTTTCGGCAAGAGACCGAGGACGACCATATACCTTGAGGGGCCGGTCAAGGATGACGCAGGCCTGGCGAAACGGGATCGCAAGCAGGCTTTGCGCGATGGGGTGGCAAGCCTCATGCATGCCTGCGCGGCAAAAGAAAGCAGCTACTCCTATGTGACGTATCTGCCGATAGAGGAGAAGGGTGATGGAACTGCTCTACTGCGGTGACCGGAATGCAGAGGACGGGATTTTGATTTCCCTGCTATCCGTACTCAAACAGGAAACAGCCGAAGTGCATGTGCGCGTGCTGACTATGGAGTGCCAGACCTCCAAGCGTGCCTATCGGAAGATTTCTCCCTTTTTTGCCGGGTACCTGGACAAACTGGTCAAAGAGAAGAATCCGGAAAACTGGGTCAGGCTGTACGACATGACCAGCCAGTTCAAGGCCGAGCCCCCTGCGCCAAACATGGAGACCCGGTTCTCTCCGCTGTGCATGCTGCGCCTCTATGTCGACTTGTTGGACGACCTTCCCGACCGGCTGCTGTACTTGGATACCGACGTGGTTGCCCGCGCTCCGTTGGACGACCTGTACAATACCGACATGGAGGGCTACGAAATTGCCGGTGTCCTTGACTACTATGGCCGCTGGTTTTTCCACCATGGCCACCATGTCTTCGATTACCTGAACAGTGGAGTATTGGTCATGAATATGGTCCAGATCCGGAAAACCGGGCTATTGAAGCGGTGTAGGCACATGTGCGCTACCCAGCAGCTCTTCATGCCCGACCAGTCTGCCCTGAACAAGCTGGCCGTGGAGAAGAAGTTGTTGCCGAGGAAATACAATGAGCAGCGCAGGCTCCATCGTCGCACCATCCTGCAACATTTCACCACAAGCTTCCGGTTCCTTCCCTGGTTGCACGCCGTAACCGTGAAACCGTGGCAGGTGGACCGGATGCATGATATCCTGCATCTGCATGCCTATGATGACCTGCTTTCCCAATACGCGTACCACATGTCCGCGATTCGTTCCCAAGGAGAAGATCCAAATGTCTGAACATGACGTGATTCCGGTTTTCTTTACGATTGATGACGCATTCGCGCCGTTCTGCACGGTCGCTGTCGCCAGTCTTGTCGACCATGTCGACCCTGCCCGCAGGTACCGGCTGATTATCCTCTATCAGGACCTTTCCGAGACGCACCGCGCTTCGATAAGCAGTTTCGCCAAGCCGAACGTGGAGATTGTGTTCCGGCCCATGACGGAAAACCTATCCGCCATCACCGACCGTATGGGCAACCGCCTGCGTGCCGATTTCTTCACAATCACGATTTTCTACCGGCTGTTCCTGCCACGGCTCTTTCCCGAGTACGATAAAGGCATCTATATCGACAGCGACGTCGTCCTGAACGCCGATATCGCCGAGATGTACGATATCGATCTCGGCGAGCATCTGATTGGGGCGGTAGCCGACCACTCGATCCAGCACGTCCCCGTTCTGGTCGAGTATCTGGAGAAGGCAATCGGGGTGAAGCGCACCGACTATATCAACAGCGGGGTGTTGCTGTTGGGCCTGAAAGCATTGCGCGAGCATAACCTGGCTGCCAGTTTCCTTCACTACTACGATACGTATCAGTTCGACTGTATCGCTCCCGACCAGGACTATCTGAACGCGCTGTGCGCCGGCAAGATCGCCTATATCGATTCCCGTTGGGACACCATGCCGGTCAAGGGCGAGGCCCCTATCCCCGATCCTCTGTTGATTCATTACAACCTCTACGAGAAGCCGTGGCATTACGATGGTGTCGCCTACGAGGAGTATTTCTGGAAGTATGCCAGCCGGTGTTCCTGCTATCCGGAAATCCTGAAGGTCAAACGGAACTATGGTCCTGAACAGGTGGCTCAGGACGGCGAGCACATGCGCCTGATGGTCGAGCGTGCCCATCAGATCAGCCAGAGCGACCTGACTTTCCGGAAAGTCTTTGTCGAGGACAAGGAGCCGCGTCTATGATTCTCGGTCCCGACCGCCTGCGTGTCATCGGAAACATCCGTTCCAACTTCGAGCGGGGGGATTTCCACGCTAAGGCGGAGTTCTCCGATCCGGTGCTTTCCCCTGAGGAGAGCCAGAAGGTGCTGGACAAGTTTGTTGCAGGCCGGAAAAGCTTGCTGTTCCCTTTGAAGAACCTCACTGCCGACCTGATGATTGACATCGGGGAGAAGTTCATCTGCAACATGCATACCAGGATCGTCGGGCAAGAGAAGCTGACAGGCCTGCAAGGGGGAGCGATTCTGACCAGCAACCACTTCAGCCAGTTCGACAACTGCGTGCTTCGCCACTTTGCCCTCAAGCAGGGAAAGCGGAGGCTGTATGTTGTCAGCCAGCTCGGGAACCTGCTGATTCCCGGTATGCTTGGCTTCCTGTTGACCAACACCGACCTGATTCCGATTGCCTCTGACAGCTTCTACATGCGGAATTTCTTCGAGCCCGAGATGCACAAGGCGTTGAACAAGGGTGGCTATGTGCTGATCTATCCCGAGCAGGAGATGTGGTGGGGTTGGCGAAGGCCTAGGCCATGCAAACGCGGGGCCTATTACTACGCCTGCCTGTTTGGCAAGCCTGTGGTTTCCTGTTTTGTCGAGATTCGGGACGAGAAGCGGATGGACAAGGCCCCGTTCCACAAGGTGCGCTACACCCTGCATCTGCTTGGAGTGCTCTATCCCCCCAAGGATGTAAGTCCCCGTGAGGCGAGCGCGCGGATGGCCGAGGCGGACTACCAGATGAAGAAGGCGGCCTACGAGAACATCTACGGCAAGCCGATTGACGCTCCGTTTGGTAGCGACGATATCGCAGGATGGGATGGGTCTGTTCTGTAGAGTCTTGCCTGACAAGTCTCAACGATTTGGAAGGTCGGTTTTGTAATAGTCCAGATTGCTTCTGATTACCAGCCGGACGGGGACGGTCATGAGCTTGTGGCTGGGCGTGATGCCTTTGAGCAGATAGTCTTGTAATGTATTCATCGCTATGAAGCCCTGGCGATAGGAGTCCATATCAAGAATGGCGGTAAGGATGCCTTTTTCGAGGAACGCTTGGTTTTCCTTGGAAAGGTCGCATCCAATGACCCGCAGGTCTGCTCGGCCGGAAATCCGTGCCGCCTTGCACAAGGCCGGAGTGTTGGATTCCCGGACCGTGTAGAGACCGACGACCTGGCCATCAATTTTGGAAGCCAGATTCCGTACCAGCTATTCCTCGTTGTCGCAACTCAAAAGAGCATCTTCCAGCACGTTGACCTCCCGCATTTGCTTGGAATGCCCATATCCGGCACAACGTGTCTTTTCTTGTGGACGAAAAGCTTTCAGACCTTATTGCGAGGAGGCCTGAAAACCTTGCATTTTATGTGTTTTCCTCGTTTTTCTCGGGGACAGGCCTCTGCCATCCGGGAGACAGGTGTAGAGAAGACTTCTTGCGGTATTCGCAGCCGTTTGCCCCGTCACACCTTGCCTCGCATAAGGATCTGCGCATAGGTACTTGAAATTACAATACACGCGACATTGGGAAACCTGCTCTGCTTTCCAGCATCCCAACGATGCTGATACCTTGGAATCTCCAGGCGCCCGGGCGGACAATGGCCGTCGTCTGCCTGTTCCGCCGTGTCATCCTTTTCGTGGTACTTGCTCCCGAAGACAAGAAAGCCGCCCCTTTCGGAGCGGCTCCTGGTGACTCTGCGTGAAGTTACTTCTTCAGGTAGACATCCTTGACCGGATGGTAGTCCATGGTGTTCGGATACCAGCCACCCCACTTGTTGGTATCAACCATGTTGAGAGTGGTGTAGTAGTAGAACGGGATGATGGCCTGATCCTGGTTGATCATGATGTCTTCGGCGGTCTTCAGGACCTCGAAGCGATCCTCGCCGGCCGGCATGCGGGCGGCTTCGTTGATCAGCAGGTCGTACTCTTCGTTGGAATATCTTCCGCCGTTCATACCGGCACCGGTGATGAACATGTCAAGGAAGGTGTTCGGATCCTGGTAGTCGCCGACCCAGCCAGCGCGGGCGACAAGGAAGTTGCCGGCGTTTCTGTTGGCCAGATAGGTCTGCCACTCCTGGTTCTCCAGGACGACGTTGATTCCAAGGTTGGTCTTCCACTCCTGCTGGACGAACTCAGCGATCTTCTTGTGGGAGTCGTTGGTGTTGTACAGGACAGTCAGGGTCGGGAAACCGACACCGTTCGGATAACCGGCGTCAGCCAGGTACTGCTGTGCCTGCTCGATGTCAGCCTCGTGGTCGTCGCCATTGGGGAACTCGAGCGGATCGTAGCCTGCCATCGGCGGGACGATGCCCCAAGCGGGAATCTGACCGGCCTTGGTGACCTGGTCGACCAGAGCCTGGCGGTCGATGGCAAGCGCGAGAGCCTTTCTGACTCTGACGTCGTTCACCGGGGCCTTCTCGTTCTGGAGGACATAGTAGTAGGTGGACAGCTGCGGGGCGGAGTTGAAGTCCGGTCTCATCTTGGCTGCGTCAAGCTGGTCAAGCGGAACGGAGGTGTCCCAGTCGATCTCGCCATTCAGATACATGTTGTAGTTGGTGGTGATGCTGTCGGAGGCGTAGAAGATGACCTTGTCGAGCTTCACGTTGTCAGCATCCCAGTAGTTGGGGTTCTTGACGGCGGTGAGGGATGTCTGCGGAATGTGCTCGCTCAGCACGTACGGACCATTGCCGACGAAGTTCTCGGGCTTGGTCCAGTCGGCACCATACTTCTCGATCGCATGCTTCGGCAGGATGGCGAAGGAGTAGTGGATCAGGGCGCCGAGTGCGTACGGAAGGGGTCCGACCAGATCCATCTGGAAGGTATGGGCATCCAGCGCGCGAATCTGCACGGCAGAAGCGTCAGCCTTGCCACTGTTGTATTCGGAAGCGCCCTTCAGGAACATGCAGGGGAACCATGCATAGCTGGAACCAGTAGCCGGATTCAGCTCACGCAGCCACGTGTAGACGACATCATCCGCGGTGATCGGCTCACCATCGGACCATTTGGCATCTCTCAGGTGGAAGGTGTACTGGGTTCCGTCATCACTGATCTCCCAGCTCTCTGCGACACCCGGAATCGGGCTGGCATCTTTCGGGTTGGTAGCTACAAGACCCTCGAAGAGTGCCTCGTAGATTCTGTGCTCGGGAACACCCTGGATCAGAGCCGGATCGATGGACTCGGGCTCGGCACCATTGGCGATGCGGAACACCACCTCATCGCTCTTGGCAGCAGGAGCGGCAGCGGCAGGGGCAGCTGCGGGTGCAGGTGCAGCGGCCTGAGCCGGAGCGGCAGTAGCGGCAGGAGCAGCGGCAGCGGGCTTTGCAGCCGGGGCGGCGGTAGCAGTAGCTGCGGCAGGCTTGGCTGCAGGCTGGGCGGCCGGAGCGGCACTAGTCTCGGCAGCTTTCTTTCCGCAAGAGACGAAAAGGGAGCTGGCAAGAAGCGCGCCAATGGCAAAAGTCATGGTTTTCTTCATAGACTGAATCTCCTTCATCATGGTATTCAAAATACCAAAAATATCTTAGAGTACATTACACCATCATTTCCCTAAAAAATCAAACTGTTTGCAAAAAAATCTGTAAAAAAATGCAGTTTGGTGTATATGGGAGGAGCGAAGAATGATTCAGATGACGACAAAACGGAAGGCTGGCGAGATTGCGTATCAGGCGACCTCGTTCCGGAAGGTCCTATACGCGCTTTTCCTCGCTTTTTTCCTTTGGGGAATGGTGGTGACCATGCGCGATCCGGAGGCCACCGGCTCGTTCGCGGTTCCCATTGTCTGTTCCCTGCTCTGCTTCTTCGGCTTGCTCTATCGGGAGGGATGGATATTCGACCCTCAAAAGAAGATGGTGGTTTCCTTGTTTGGCTTCGGGCCATTTGTCAAAAAGAGGGTTTTCCCCTACGAGGAAATCAAAGGCCTGACCATCACCCATTTCGTCAAAGGCGACGCGAAAGCGGACGCGAAGCCCAACCGCAGGCGCCACAAGAAAGCGATGGTGGTCTTCAGCTTGGTGACCAGGGATGACGAGAGCCACACCATCGAGATCATCCCCGAGCGGAGCAGCCTAGGGCGTACCGAGCGGGCGGCCCAGGCAATCAGCGCGGTCAGCGGATTGGCCCTGGATGTCGACCGGCCGGTCGACCAGGACCTCCACGTCTCTTTCCGGGATTGACAGCCTGTATACAGGAAGGGACTGTCACGAACCTTCGTTTCGCAACAGCCCCTTCCACCTCGGGTGACCGGACTAGTTTTCCGCCTGCTTTTTCTGCAAGTCGGGATCAAAGAGCCAGCAGTTGACCTTGTGCCCTGGTTTGACCTCGTGGAAAGAGGGGATGTGGTTCTTGCAGAACTCCATCTTCTTCGGACAGCGGTCGTAGAACCTGCAACCCTCGTATTCCTTGTCAGGCGAAGGCACGTCACCGGTCAGGATGATGCGCTGGCGTTGCCGTTCGACCTTCGGGTCGGGAATCGGTGCCGCGGAGAGCAGGGCCTGGGTGTAAGGATGCAGCGGGTTGGCGTACAGCTCCAACGCGTCCGCGGTCTCCATCGCGGCGCCGAGGTACATGACCATGACACGGGTGGAGATGTGCTGGATGACCGCGAGGTCGTGGGCAATGAAGATGTAGGTCAGGCCTAGCTCCTGCTGCAGGTCGCCAAGCAGGTTAAGGATCTGGGCCTGGATGGAGACATCCAAGGCGGAAACCGGCTCGTCGGCAAGGATGATCTGCGGGTTCAGTGCAAGGGCCCGGGCGATGCCGATGCGTTGCCGCTGGCCGCCGGAGAACTCATGCGGGTAGCGGTTCTTGAACATCTTGTTCAGGCCGCAACGTTCCATCAGGTCCTCAACGCGCTGCTCGATTTCGTTTTCGGTCCACTTGTGGTCCAGCATGCCGCGGTTGTTGTAGATGTGCAGCGGCTCGCCGATGATCGATCGGACGGTCATGCGGGGATCGAGGGATGCATACGGGTCCTGGAAGATCATCTGCATGTCCTTGCGGGCAAGCAGAAGCTCCTTTTCGCTCGCCTTGCAGAGGTCCTTGCCATGGAACCAGACCTCTCCAGCGGTAGGCTTGTAAAGCTGGCTGAGGCTTCTGACGGTGGTCGACTTGCCACAGCCGGACTCGCCGACGATGCCAAGCGTTTCGCCGGGATAGACGTCGAAGGAGACGTCGTCGACCGCGCGGATATACCCTACCTCACGGTTGAAGAAACCGGCGCGGATGGGGAAGTACTGTTTGAGTCCGACGACTCTGAGTAACGGTTCTTTCTGTTCGCTCATCTTGCATTGACCTCCTCAAGGGCCTGTTTCTTCTGTTCTTCCGTAGCGTACAGCCAGCAGGAGACGCTGTGCGCGTTATGCTCCTCGTGCTTCGGAGGATATGCCTTCTCGCAGATGCTCTGGCATTTGTGACAACGGGGATAGAAGGGGCAGCAGGGCTTCAGGTCGATGACATTCGGCGGCTGGCCTTCGATGGAGAAAAGGCGTTCCTTCTTCTTGGAGGGGTCCATATGCGGCACCGAGGCGATCAGGCCCTCCGTGTAGGGATGCATCGGATTGGCGAACAGGTCGTCCGTCAGGGCTTCCTCGACGATGCGGCCGGCGTACATGACGCAGACGCGGTCGCACATGCCGGCGACGACGCCGAGGTCGTGGGTGATGATGATGACGGCGGTGTGGTGCTTGGCGGACATGTCCTTGATCAGCTCCAGGATCTGGGCCTGGATGGTGACGTCCAAAGCAGTGGTCGGCTCATCGGCAATCAGCACCTCCGCCTTGCAGGAAAGGGCCATGGCGATCATGACCCTCTGTCTCATGCCGCCTGAGAACTGGTGGGGATAGCAGAAGATCCTGCTCTCGGCCGCCGGGATGCCGACCTGTTTCAGCAGGTTGATGGAGCGCTCGAGCGCCTCTTTCTTGCTGACCCCTTTCTCGTGCAGGCGGATCGTCTCGATCATCTGCGTGGAGATGCGGAGGAACGGGTTCAGGCTTGTCATCGGGTCCTGGAAGATCATGCTGACCTTGTTGCCCCGGATGTTCCGGAGCTGGCTCTCGGGCATGCTGACGATATCCTGTCCGTCGAAATAGATGTGTCCGCCCACAATCTTGCCTGGGGGCATGGGGATCAGACGCATGATCGAGAGGTTGGTGACGCTCTTGCCGGATCCTGACTCGCCGACGATGCCGAGCGTCTCTTCCTCGTGCAGGTCGAAGGAGACTCCATCGACCGCCTTGACGATGCCGGCGTCAGTCCTGAAGTAGGTTTTCAAATCTTGGACCGAAAGGACGGTCTTGGCGTTTTCAATCAACATGGCTGCACCTCTTACTGCTGGTTCTTCGACTGCGGGTCGAAGGCGTCGCGGAGACCATCACCGAAGAAGTTCATGGCGAAGAGGAAGATCGTCATGACAGCGGCGGGGAAGAGCAATCTCCAGGGATACAGGGTCATGGCGTCGACCGCGTCACCGACGAGGGAACCCCAGGAGGTGAACGGCGCCGAGACGCCAAGGCCAAGGAACGACAGGAAGGACTCCTGCATGATGAAGGAGGGGACACGCAGCGTCGTATAGACGATGATGACCGAAAGCGAGTTCGGAATCATGTGGCGCGCGATGATCCTCGCGGTAGAGGCCCCCATGGAGCGAGCGGCCTCGACAAACTCGCTGTTCTTCAAGCTCATGATCTGGCCGCGGACCATACGGGCTATGGTGAGCCAGCTTACCATGGCGAGCGCTATGAAGAGATTCATGATGTTCCTGCCGAAGATGGCCATGCAGATGATGACCAGCAGCATGTAGGGAAGTCCGTACATGATGTCGACGAATCTCATCAGCACATAGTCGATCTTCCCTCCCAGGTATCCGGCCAGGGATCCGACCAGAATGCCGATCAGCACGCTGGTGATGGCCCCGACGAGACCGATCGAGATGGAGACCTGTCCCCCATAGATCACGCGGCTGAGCATGTCACGTCCGACATAGTCGGTGCCGAGCAGATATCTGCGCTCGTGCATTTTGGTCGCCTTGACCTTCAGGATCAGGCGGTCGTTGACCTGCGTGGTCTCGTTGAACGGGAACTTGATGGAACCCTCCGTGGCCTTGGCCTCCAGCGATTTCTTCAGGCTCTTGGTGCCTTGAAGGATGATCTTGCCGTACAGGTTGCTCTGCTTCGTGCTCTCGATGGCCTTGTCGCCACGGCTTTCCATCTCCAACTCGACGTTGGCGTTGGCATCCTCGTCGCTCATCTCGGGATTCCTGGCCTTCAGGTCGTTGACCATGGCGGTCTCGACCTCCTTGTTGGTGGCGTCGACGATTGCCTGCTTGTCCATGCCGAGCATGTCTGCGTAGATCTGGGCGAGTTCATCAGAGCTCATCTTCTGCAAGCTGACCCGCTTGCCCGCGTCGGTAACATACCAGGCCTTGGTCACGGAGACCAGCAGGTCGGTGTTGATTTTCTTCACCAGGCGGTCATAGATGCGCTGCGCGCTCTTGTTGAAGGTGAAGGTACCAGCCTCGCGCTGCCGCTCTCCTTCGTCATATACCCAGTTCCAGACCTTGGTGGACTCGTTCTGCTGGATCCATTCGTTGATTTGCCGGGACTCCTCATCGGTCACCTTCAGCTCGCCGGCCTTCCATGCGTCGAAGTAGACGCCCTGCAGGCGGTTCTTCATCATCAGTTCTCCCGCCGTCTTGGTGAGCGAGGGGGGAAGGTTCTGGTGGTCAAGGATGATTTCGTCATAGCGGTGGATTGGAAGGATCGAGGCGCTCAGGGCGATCAACGCGTACACGATGACGACGATCATGCCGATGACCGCCATCTTGTTCTTTCTCAAACG
Organism: Spirochaetales bacterium; assembly: GCA_028722305.1. Classification (GTDB taxonomy): domain Bacteria; phylum Spirochaetota; class Spirochaetia; order Sphaerochaetales; family Sphaerochaetaceae; genus RUG023. Next base: position 5,200 of record JAQYHB010000002.1, on the reverse strand, counting down.
CTTCCATGCGTCTTTGGTAAGGCTGTTCCCTTCGATGACCTGATTGAATTCATTGACCGCTTTCTGGTTCTTTTTCTTGAAAAACATGTCAGGTCTCCTTATTTGTAGGCGATGCGGGGATCAAGCAACGCGTAGATGATATCGACAATCAGGTTGGCGATGATCAGGATCACCGAGTAGACGATGACGACACCGACAATCAGCGTGTAGTCACGGTTGAACGAGCTCTGCACGAAGAACTTGCCGAGGCCTGGCACGCGGAAGATCTGCTCGACGACGACCGAACCTGTCATGATGCCCGCGAACGCGGGACCAAGGTAGCTGACAATCGGGAGCATGGCGCCCTTCATGGCGTGCTTCAGAACGATGGTGGAACCCTTCATGCCCTTTGCCTTCGCGGTGCGGATGTAGTCGCTGCGGAGCGTTTCCAGCATGGAGGAACGGGTCAGACGCGCGATGGTGGCGAAGTAGCTGAACGAGAGGGCGATGGTGGGGAGCACGACCGTCTTCCATCCCTCTCCGGTGGTCACCCAGCCACTGGTCGGGAACCAGCCGAGCTTCAAGCTGAATATCAGCTGCAGGACCGGGGCTATGACAAACAGCGGAATCGATATGCCTAGCACCGCGAGCGCCATGCAGAGATAGTCGATCCAGCTGTTCTGGTAGACGGCTGCCAGGATGCCCAGCGTGACGCCGACCAGGATCGCCAGCATCATCGCGATGGAACCAAGCGCCATCGAGTTGGGAAGGCTGTGTCCGATATAGTAGTTGACGTCATAATCCTTATACTTGTAGGAAGGGCCAAGGTCCCCTCGCAAGACATCGAACAGATACCGCCCATACTGCTTGACGAGGGGTTCGTCCATGTGGTACTTCGCCTCGATGTTTTTCTGGATGGTCTCCGTGAGCGCTCTCTCCGAAGCAAACGGACCGCCGGGGGCGATACGTACGATGAAGAAGCTCAAGGTGATGATGATCAGCATGGTAGGAATCATGCCAATGATTCTCTTGACAATATACTTCGCCATTACTTTCCTCTGAGTTCTGGTTTGTTCATGCAAAGAAGGGGACAAAAGGCCCCTGTAAAAACATTCGGTGTAATCATATCCCAAGAGCATACTTGTGGCAATAAAGAGCTGAATAAAAATGCTATTTGATTGCGGTTAAAGAAGATGATTTGCATCTGCTTCCGTATAAACATACAAAATTTTCACTTGTTTCACATATTTGACCTTGATGGTTGCGAAAATCCGTTGTTTTGGATTTCGCCTCGATCGACAGCGGGGCATGTGTGAGGAAAGAAAAAACAAACCGTTGAAAGGGAATAAGTTAGCGGAAAACGCCCTTGCGTGATGCCTCCTATCTAGGGTAAGGTTGGTAGCCGAGGAGCCGAAACGTGAGGAAGGTCTATATCGAGAGCCTGGGATGCGCGAAGAACCAGGTTGACGCCGAGGTGATGCTGAAGCAATTGGAGGCGAAAGGGTACGAGCGGACCGAGGAGGTCGGGGAGGCGGATCTGGTCTTGGTCAATACCTGTGGGTTTATCGACACCGCCCGGGAGGAGAGCGTCAACACGTTTTTCGCCCTGAGGAAACAGAATTCCAAAGCCAAGTTCGTGGTGACCGGATGCATGGCCCAACGCTACGCCGACGAACTGTTCAAGGAGCTTCCCGAGGCGGACGCCATTTTCGGGAACCGTGACCTGAAGGAAATCGGGGCTGTGGTCGACCAGGTGGAAGAGGGCAAACGCGCCGAGCTAGTGCCCGAGTATCCCGATCCGGACAACGATGCGTGGCAGCGTGACGAGCTGTTCGGCTACCCTGGCAGCGCCTTCCTGAAGATCAGCGAGGGCTGCAACCACTGGTGCTCCTACTGCGCCATCCCCCTGATCCGGGGCGAGCTCCGCAGCCGCCCGATGGACCAGATTCTCGAGGAAACGCGGGGGCTTGCCGACAAGGGCATCAGGGAAATCAACATTATCGCCCAGGATCTTGCCGCCTACGGCTCCGACTGGGATGGCAAGCGCCACTTCCGCGAACTGATGGAGGCTTTGGTCCGGATTCCCGGGCAGTTCCGGTATCGCATGCTCTACATCCACCCGGATTGGTTTCCCGATTGGCTTCCCTCCTTTGTCAAGGAACACGAGGACAAGGTGATGCCCTATTTCGATGTGCCGATGCAGCACGCGGCGAGCGAGGTGCTCTCCAGGATGGGAAGGGTGGGGAACCCGGAAACCTACCTGGCCTTGGTCGACTCGATCCGCAAGGAGCTTCCTGATGCGGTGATCCGTACCACGATCATGACCGGTTTCCCCGGCGAGACCGAGGAGAGCCAGCGGACGGTCAAGGAGTTCCTCAAGAAGGCCCGGTTCGATTGGATGGGAGTCTTCTGTTACAGCAGGGAACAGGGGACCAAGGGCTACAAGATGCGCAATGGGAAAGAACACGCCGCTGCCCACAAGAAGGCGGTAATATATAAGGAGGAGCTGGAAAGCCTGCAGAGCGAGATCAGCCACAAGCGGCTGGAACGCTTTGTCGGCAAGAGCTTTCCTGTTCTGATCGAGGAACAGGTCAAGGGCGAGGAGCTCGCCCTGGGCCGCATCTACAGCCAGGCTCCTGATGTCGATGGCTTGACGGTTGTCATCGGCAAAGACCTGAAGCCCGGGTCTGTGGTGAAGGCAGGCATTCGTTCCGTCAAGGACATGGACTTGGAAGCCGTCGCGTTGGAGGACTCATGGCTGATATCGGGGAAATGCTCACGGGACTGAATGGCCCGCAGAAGGAAGCGGTGCTGGAATTCGACCATCCGCTGCTCGTGCTCGCGGGCGCGGGCTCCGGAAAGACTCGGGTGATCACCACCAAGATCGCCTACGCGATCCGAGAGCTCGGCATTCCCTCGTACAAGATCCTGGCAGTGACCTTCACCAACAAGGCCGCCGGGGAGATGCAGGAGCGTGTGTTGAAGATGGTGGGGGACGACGAGCCGGACTCCCACGCCACCATCCGCACCTTCCACGGTTTCGGCGCCTTCATGCTCCGCCGCTTTTCCGACAAGGCGAACCTTTCCCCCCGTTTCTCCATCTACGACGACAGCGACAGCTTCGAGCTGCTGAAGAAGACCTTTCCCAACCAGGATCCGAAAATCCTGCGGCAGCAGAGCCGGAAGATCGGGCTGCTGAAGGACAAGGGCGTTACTCCAGAGATGGTCCGTAAAGGTGGCAATGCCCAGCTCGCCCAGTTCTACGAGGGCTACCAGAAGGCATTGGACCGTACGGGGAACGTTGATTTCGCTGATCTGATCCTGAAATCGACCCAGTTGCTGACCGATCCCGAAGTGGCTGACTGGGCCCATCACCGCTACCAGGTGGTCTTGGTCGACGAGTACCAGGACACCAATGCCTGCCAGTTCGCCTTTCTGCAAAAGCTGGTTGGCCCCCATTCCTTTGTCTGCGTCGTCGGTGACGACGACCAGTCCATCTACCGTTTCCGCGGCGCCGAGGTCGGCAACATCGACGCCTTCAAGAAGAGTTGGCCGGATGTCCGGGTCATCAAGCTCGAGCAGAACTACCGTTCGACCCCCTCAATCCTCAATTTGGCCAACAGCGTAATCAGGCACAACCACCAGAAGGGAGACTTGAAGAAGCTCTGGACCGAAAACAAGGATATCCAGAAACCCCAGCTCTACTACGTGGAGGACGAGGTCGCCGAGGCTGAGCTGGTCGCCCAGAAGATCAAGAGCGTCGGCGACTACGACAATACCGCCGTCCTGTTCCGTACCAACGCCCAGAGCGGCTCCTTTGAGAACGTCTTTACCCTTCCTGAATTCCGGATTCCTTACAAGGTGGTGGGAGCGCTGAAGTTCTACGACCGTGAACAGGTCAAGGACGGTCTGGCGATGATGTACCTGCTTTCGAATGCCAGGGATGTCGTCAGTTTCAGACGCATGATCAACAAGCCGGCCCGTGGAATTGGCCCCGGAGCCATGGCGAAGGTCGAGGCATCCATCGATGCCGCTGGCGGAAACTGCGTCGAGGGCCTTGCCAACGCCCCTCTGTCCGGAAAGGCCAAGGAGGGGGCGGATGCCTTCCTGCGACTGTTGGAGGATTCTTCCGACCTGCTGAAGGAAAACAGGCTGGTCGACGCGTTGAACCATCTGTTCCGGGCCTCGAACCTGTATGGCTATTACGCCGACATGGACCGCAAGGAAGGGAAGACCAGCCAGGAGGGTTCCCGGGTGGCCGACTTCGATACCTTGGTCACCCAGGCGAGCCAGTACGGCTCTGACTGGAGCGCCATGACCGAGTTCCTCCAGACCCTCGCACTGGACCCGACCACGGTAGGGTACTTGGATCCGAGCGCCAAGGAAGGGGTCACGCTGATCACCATGCACAACACCAAGGGTCTGGAATTCGACCATGTCTACGTCGTCGGTCTGGAAGAAGGGCTGTTTCCCAGCATGATGAGCATGGACGAGGATCCGCTCTGCACGGAAGAGCGGCGCCTGTTTTATGTCTCGGTCACCCGGGCGCGGAAGGACCTTGTGCTGTGCAGCGCCGCAAAGCGCATGCGTTACGGGCAGACCAACCCCTCCCAGCCCTCGCGCTTCCTGAAGGAGATTGAGCCTGGTCTGGTTGAGGTGCATGACGAGCGCGCTCCCAAGTATGAGGATGACGATGACTTGTTCCCCGCCGGAGGATGGCGGCGTGGCTCCGCGCTGTACAAGCACGGGGTGGGTGGCGGCTGGCGGGGTATGGACCAGCTTGAGGAGAAGCGCAAACGCCGTGAGGGGATTACCAGTGGCGCGGTGCTGCTCCACCAGGGGTTCGGCCCCTCCACGAAGAAATTCCAGTTCCAGGTGACCCATGACGATGGCGCCGGCCAGACGATCTTCCATCCAGGCGAGCGGGTGCTCAGCGAAAGCTATGGTCCTGGTACGGTCCAGCAGGTGAAAAGCGGGAGCGGTCCCGAGGTGGTCGTCGTCCAGTTTGATGGTGGCAAGAAGGCCACCTTCATCAGCAAATACGCGAAGTTGGAGCGGATTGCCGACTGAGGCTGATTATTTCGTTGATTGAACGAGTAAGTGCGACAGTGCAACGGCAAGAGCAACAGTGGAGGGTAAACGCGACCCCTGAAGGGATCTTCTCCCTGTACGGAATGGGGGGAATCGGCGATAATCGGGGGCGGAAGGCCGATTGCGGAGG
>JAQYHB010000001.1 GCA_028722305.1 Spirochaetales bacterium | reverse complement strand
GCCATACCCGTTCCCATCCCGAACACGGAAGTCAAGCTCCCCCACGCCGATGGTACTGCGGTTTTCCCGCGGGAGAGTAGGCAGCCGCCGGGCCCTTTCTTTTTCCCCCATCATGGGCGTGCCTCTGTGCACGCTTTTTTTGTATCTGGTTTTGTCTCCTGCCTGTATCCTTTCTGGTTGAATGTCGCTGCTTTTTCAGTATACAGTGAGAGAAATGAGAGGATCGGATCATGCAGATTACGTTGAACCACTTGGAGCGAAGCTATGGTGAGCTTCATGCTGTCAATGATGTAAGCCTCACCATTCCTTCCAACAAGATCTTTGGTATCATCGGCAAGAGTGGCGCTGGCAAATCGACCTTGGTCAGGCTTATTTCCCTGTTGGAGAAGCCTGATTCCGGGGAGGTGTACTACGACGACAAACGCGTGGACAATCTGTCTAGCGAGGAGCTGATGATGCATCGGCGCCATATCGGCATGATTTTCCAGAACTTCAACCTGTTCTCCAGCCGGGATTGCGCTGGCAACATCGCCTATCCGATGGAAATCAACGGCTACAAGCGCGATGTAATCGACAAGCGGGTCAAGGACCTGCTGCACGTGGTTGGTCTTGACGGAAGGGAAAATGCGCGTATCAGTACCCTATCCGGTGGTCAGAAGCAACGTGTCGCCATCGCCCGCGCCCTGTCGTGCAATCCTGGGATCCTTTTCTGCGATGAGGCGACGAGCGCCCTCGACCCTCAGACGACCAGTTCGATTCTCGACCTGATCAAGGAGCTGCAGAAGAAGATGAGCCTGACGGTGGTGATGATCACCCACCAGATGGAGGTTGTCCGTGATGCCTGCGAGGAGGTTGCTGTCCTGAATGACGGTGTCGTCGTCGAGGAGGGAAAGGTGAGCGATATTTTCAGCAAGCCGCAGCATCCAGTCACCAAGGATTTCCTTTCCCGTCTGGTTGGGGTGGACCAGGGCAAGAAGACCGATACGGTCTACCAGTGGTCCCGCACCAAGGGCTCCTACATCCTCCGCTTCCCTGGCGAGGTGACCGACAAACCTATCATCAGCATGATCAGCAAAAAGTTCGATGTGGATTTCAACCTGCGTGCAGGTGGTGTGCAGACCGTTGGAGGAGAGGAAATCGGCACGATGTACGTCGATATCATCTGCTCCGACCCAGCGAAGTTGCCTGAGGTCATCAGTGCCCTGCGCGGTGAGGGCTTGATTGTCGAGGAGGTCAAGAAATGAACTGGACTACCTTTTCCCGCCTGATTCTGCCTGCCACTGGCCAGACGCTGGTCATGGTCTTCTTTTCCACGCTCTTTTCCCTGATTCTGGGATTTCCGCTGGGCGTCTTGCTGATGGCGACCAGCCGTGAGGACCAAGGCGGCATCACCCCGCATCGCATGCTGAACGAAGTGATGGACAAGATCGTCAATGTGTTGCGGAGCTTTCCCTTCATCATCCTGATGATCGTGCTTTTCCCCCTTTCCCGCCTGATTCTTCATACTGCCATCGGAACCAAAGCGACCATCGTTCCTCTTTCGATCGCCGCGGCTCCTTTCGTGGCCCGTGTCGTCGAGTCGGCGTTGAAGGAGGTTGATCCTGGTGTCATCCAGGCAGCCAGAGCAATGGGGTCGACCAACCGGCAGATCATTGTGAAGGTGCTGGTCCCCGAGGCGCTCCCAAGCCTGATTGATGGCGTGACCTTGACCATCATCAACCTGATTGGTTACTCGGCCATGGCCGGCGCTATCGGCGGCGGTGGTCTTGGAGACCTCGCCATCCGCTATGGATATCAGCGCTTCAGACCCGAGATCATGGCGGTCGCCGTCATCGTGATTCTCGTGTTGGTCCAGGTCATCCAGTTTGCGGGTAACAAGTTGAGTGCCAAAATGCTGGCAAGCCGCTGAGCATTGTTCCTGAGTCTATGCCCTCTCCTCGCGAGAGGGTTGTTTTTTTTGATGCAAGACATGCATATATATCGAAAATTTTTACAGATTTATAACTGTTTGCAATTCAATGAGTTACATTGATAACTTATCGATTTCTATGACATTTTGGGAAAATTCCCCTTGCAATTGGTGCGGAGTTTCGCTATCGTATGGAGCCATCAAGAAGAGGGAGAGACATGATGAACGATACATTCTTCGCTATCTACAGCATGTGCATGATGTCTCTCATGATGCCCTGGCGGGCATAACATCATTCATATTCATCAACGGTCAATTTGGGTTTCTTGTAACGAATGGCGTATGCCGTGTTCGTTTGTTCCATACAGTACACGTGTATCATCCACATATCTGGTGAGGAGAAATTTGATTATGAAAAAAACTTTGGTCGCTGCTTTCGCTGTCTTGTTGTCGGTTTCTGCCGTTTTCGCAAACGGTTCGAAGGAAGAGGCGAGCGCCGCACAGGCACAGGGCCCCGTCACTCTGAAGGTCGGCGCCACCCCTGAGCCGCATGCCGCCCTGCTGAACCTAGTCGTTGACGACCTCGCCAAGCAGAACATCAACCTGCAGGTTGTCGAGTTCACCGATTATGTCACCCCGAACGAAGCCTTGGAGAATGGCGAGCTTGACGCCAACTACTTCCAGCACATCCCCTATCTTGATTCCTTCAACAAGGAGAGAGGGTATCATCTGGTCAATGCCGGCGGAATCCATGTCGAGCCGTTCGCCCTTTACTCCAAGAAGTACAAGAGCCTTGCCGATATCCCCAATGGCGCTACTATCGCAATCCCCAATGATCCGACCAACGAAGGCCGTGGTCTTCTGCTCCTGCAGGCAGCCGGTCTGCTGAAGCTGAACGACAACGCCGGACTGGAAGCCACGCCTGTCGACGTGAAGGATAATCCGAAGAACCTGAAGTTCCAGGAAGTCGAGGCCGCCTCCCTGCCGAGAGTCCTTGAGGATGTCGACGCCGCCGTCATCAACGGCAACTACGCCATCCCCGCCGGCTTGGTCGCCACCCGTGATGGCCTGTTCGTCGAGGATTCCTCCTCTCCGTATGTCAATGTGATTGCCGTCAAGGCTGGACATGAGAACGATCCCGCCATCAAGGCGCTGGTCGCTGCCCTGAAGAGCCAGAAGGTTGCAGACTACGTCGCCCAGCACTATCCCAATGGCGAGGTCGTCCTGGTCAAGTAACCGTGCTTTCCCGTTTCCTCCACGGAGGCTCCCGCCAGGGGCCTCCTTTCTTTTTGTTACCTGTACGTTTGTTTCATGTTTGTAGGAGTATGGAATATCTGATTGTCGCCTTGTTGGCGTTCGCCATTGTCCTGTTGCTGGCGCTCCTCGCGCGGAAGGCGGGAAGTGGACGGGATGGCGCCGTTCTCGCCGCCCAAATCGAGGCGGTCTCGAGGGAGAACTCCCAGACCCGCAAAGAGTTGCTGGAAATGCTTGAGCAATACCGCCAGAGCGAGGAACTCAGCCTTCGGGACTTGAAGTTCCGATTGGACAATTCCTCTGGCCAGAACCGGAAGGAACTCTTGGGGATGATGGAGCAATACCGGCAGTCTGTGGGACAACTGGAACAACAGGTTGCTGCCAGCCTGGAAACCATCCGGAGCGACAACGAGAAACGGATTCTTAGCCTGCAGGAGAGTGTCGACACGCGCCTGAAGAGCTCTCTGAGCACCTCGTTCTCTGCCGTCAGCGCCCAATTGAACAAGGTCTACGAGGGTCTGGGACAGGTCAAGGAGCTGACCAGCGGGGTTGATGACCTGAAACGGCTGATGGGGAACATCAAGACCCGCGGTACCATGGGCGAAGTCCAGGCGAAAAATATCCTGGACGACATTCTCGCGCCAAGCCAGTACGAGGAGAATGTCGAATGCAAGCCGCAGAGCGGACTGCGGGTCGAGTTCGCTGTCCGCCTTCCTGGTACCGGTAGCGACGTCGTCTACCTTCCGATTGACTGCAAGTTCCCCAAGGAGGATTTCGAACGGATCCTCAACGCCCAGGAGTCGGGCGATCGTGACGCCCTGCAGCTTGCCCGGCGCGCGCTGGAGGTTCGCGTGAAGGGGGAGGCGAAGGATATCTCCACCAAATACCTCGACCCGCCGCATACCACAGCTTTCGGAATCATGTTCCTGCCCAGCGAGGGGCTGTATGCCGAGGTGATCCGGATTCCCGGCATCGTCGACGACCTGCAGCGCACCTACAAGGTGGTGGTCAGCGGACCGACGACCTTGGCCGCGATCCTCAACAGCCTGCAGATGGGGTTCCGGACCTTGGCGATCCAGAAGCGTAGTGAGGAGGTCTGGAAGGTCCTTTCCGCTGTCCGCACGGAATTTGGCCGATTCGGAGAAGAGCTGGACACCGCCCAGAAACGGATCGTCTTGGTCGCCAGGTCTTTCGACGAGGTATCCAAGCGCACAAGGATGATGGACCGGAAGCTCAGCTCGGTGGAACTGATGGAGGGCGACAAGGCAACCGACATGTTGCAGGATTCTGTATAAATTTGCATTTATACTGGACAGTAATGCATATTTATGTGATAATCCCCAGCATACCGGAGGATACGTATGCAGTGCAATCTGAAAGGACGAAGTTTCCTGACATTGAAGGATTATTCGAAAGAGGAAATCCTCTATCTTCTTGACCTGGCCGTGGCCTTGAAGGCGAAGAAAAAGGGCAGACCTCATCCTTCCTACGTGGACGGCAAACTCCTGGAAGGGAAGAACGTCGTGCTGATTTTCGACAAGACCAGCACCAGGACGCGCTGCGCCTTCGAGCTTGGCGCCAGTGACGAAGGCGCCCATGTGACCTATCTGACCGGAAGCCAGATGGGGAAGAAAGAGTCGATCGAGGATACGGCGAAGGTCCTTGGACGGATGTACGACGCGATCGAGTACCGGGGGTATTCGATGGACCTGGTGAAAGACTTGGTCCGTTTTGGCGGCGTGCCTGTCTGGAATGGACTGACCGACGACGACCACCCGACACAGGCGCTGGCGGACTTCCTGACCGCGATGGAGCATACCGGCAAACCGGTCGGCCAGCTGAAATTCGCCTATATCGGCGATGGCAGGAACAACGTCTCCAATGCCTTGTTGATGGGGGCGGTGAAGGTCGGCATGGACTTCAGCATCGCCACTCCAGAGGAGCTCTGGCCGGAGGCGGACCTGCTTGCTTGGGCGAAAGCGGAGGCCAAGGAGAGCGGTAGCGTCATCCACGTGACTGTCGACCCGGTCGAGGCGGTTAAAGGCGCGGACGTGGTCTACACCGATGTCTGGGTCTCGATGGGCGAGGAGGCGAAGACCGCGGAGCGCATCAAGCTGCTGCGCCCGTATCAGGTGACGATGGACCTGCTGAAGGCCAGCGGAAACGAGAAGGTGCTTTTCGAGCACTGTCTGCCCTCGTTCCATGACCTCGGCACCCAGATTGGCAAGCAGATTTATGAGCAGTACGGTCTGAAGGAGCTTGAGGTGACCGACGAGGTCTTCCGTTCTTCCCACTCCGTCGTCTTCGACGAGGCGGAGAACCGGCTGCACACCATCAAGGCCGTGGAAGTCGCCACACTAAGCGACACGCTTGGGAAAAAGTGAACCAATCCGGGTGGTGTTGCTGACGAAAGCATGGTATAGTGTCAACGACAAGGTGTTGCCATGCCAAAGAAAATAGACCATGAAGCTCGCAAGCAGGAAATCCTGCAGGCAGCATTGAAGGTGTTTGCCCGAGAGGGATACCGGAATTCGAACCTGAGCCTGATTGCGGATGAGTGCAACCTGTCCCGGCCGACCATCTACCAGTATTTCACCGACAAAGAGGAAATCTACCACTACGCGGTGAAGCTGGTCACGGGCCGCATGTTCTCCAAGTATGTGTCCTACGTCTGGCGCGATCCCGGTAGCGAGCTCGACAAGCTGGTCCGCATCTGCGATGACATCATCGACACAGCTGGCGCCAACAACACCGAAATCAGCAACTTGGTCGAAGTGATGATCCAGGTCAAGCATGAGGGCCGGGACTTCGAGGGAATGATCATGCATCGCACGGCCAAGCTTTCCATCCTCTTCAAGCGGTTGATCCGCTCCGGGATGGCAAGCGGAGTGGTGAAGGGCTGCGATGTCGACAAGGTCGCCGAGCAACTGATGGTGTTGCTGGAGGGTGCCTGCCTGCGCGTCGCCTTCTTCAAGAAATACGATATCAAGCAGGACAAAGACATTATCCATACGTTTCTCTCCTCCTTCAGGAAGTAGTCGATTTCCGTCGGCGTGAGTATATTTCCTCCGTACGAGATGATTCCGGAGGGAGAACGGAATATGGATACTGATAAACTGACATTACGGATGAAAGAGGCCTTGAAGGAGGCCGTCCAGCTTGCCAAGGACAACCACAACAGCGAGGTGGGCACCGAGCACTTGTTGCTTGCCATGGTCCGCCAGCAAAGTGGGGTGATCGCGCCGCTTCTTGAGAAGATCGGCGTGTCTAGCGGTCAGTTCGAGCAGACCTTCAGGCAGATGGTCGACAGTGCTCCGAAGGCCTATGGAGACCATGCCCAGGTCTCTTTCTCCACGATCTTGAACGACGAACTGGAGAGCGCCCAGCGTATCGCCAGTTCGATGAAGGACGAATACCTTTCGGCTGAGCATTTCCTCTTGGCCGTTTTGGATGATACGCACACGCGCTGCAACGACGCGTTGAACAAACTTGGCGTGACCAAGACCGAGGTCCAGGCCGCGCTGAAGGAACTGCGCGGTGGGCAGACCATCACCAATGATGATCCGGAGGCGCAGTATCAGACTCTTGAGAAGTATACCATCGACATGACCGCCGCGGCCAAGAGCGGCAAGCTCGACCCGGTCATCGGCCGTGACGAGGAAATCAGAAGGGTGATGCAGGTGCTCTCGCGTCGCACGAAGAACAACCCCGTGCTGATTGGCGAGCCCGGTGTCGGCAAGACCGCCATCGTCGAGGGTTTGGCCCAGAGGATCGCCAACGGGGATGTCCCGGAGAGCCTGAAGGGCAAACGGATCCTGAGCCTGGATGTCGGCCAGCTGGTGGCTGGAGCTTCCTACGTCGGCCAGTTCGAGCAGCGTATGAAGGGTGTCATCAACGAGGTGGTCCGCTCTGAGGGCAAGATCATCCTCTTCATCGATGAGCTGCACACCATCATTGGCGCGGGACAGGGGGGAAACAGCCATACCGATGCCAGCCAGCTGATCAAGCCGGCTCTCGCCCGTGGCGAGCTGCATACCATTGGCGCCACGACGCTCGACGAGTATCGCAAGTACATCGAGACCGACAAGGCCTTGGAGCGCCGATTCCAGCCAGTCTACTGCAAGGAGCCGAGCGTGGAGGATACCATCGCCATCCTGCGTGGCCTGAAAGAGAAGTACGAGGTGCATCATGGCGTCCGTATCAAGGATGACGCGCTGGTGGCCGCGGCGACCCTTTCCAATCGTTACATCACCAACCGGTTCCTGCCCGACAAGGCAATCGACCTGATTGATGAGGCGGCGAGCCAGCTGAAGATGGAAATCGAAAGCCAGCCTGTCGAGTTGGATAGGCTCGAGCGAAAGATCCTGCAGCTGAAGATCGAGCAGAAGTCCTTGGAGAACGAGACCGACCCCTCCAGCAAGGAACGGCTTGAGAAGATCAAGGGCGAGCTTGCCGACCTGACCAGCCAGGCGGGTTCGATGCGGCTTCAGTGGCAGAACGAGCGCGACGCCATTGTCGGCATCAAAGAGAAGAAGACCCAGCTGGAGCAGCTTCGCGTCCAGGAAAAGGACGCGGAGCGTTCGGGAGACCTTGGGCGTGCGGCGCGTATCCAGCATGGAGAGATTCCCGCGCTGATGCAGCAAATCCAGGAGGCAGAGGACAAGCTGAACTCCATGCAGAAGGATGGCAGGCAGTTGCTTCGCGAGGAAGTCGATGAGGACGATATCGCCCGCATCGTCAGCTCGTGGACCGGTGTGCCTGTCACGAAGATGCGCTCCAGCGAGAAGCAGAAGTACCTGCAGCTTGAGTCGATCCTTTCCAAGCAGGTGGTCGGACAGGAGGAGGCGATCAAGGCGGTCGCCAACGCCATCAGACGGAACAAGGCGGGAATCGGCGATGCCCATCGTCCGCTCGGTTCGTTCCTGTTCGCCGGTCCTACCGGCGTCGGAAAGACCCTGCTCGCCAAGGTGCTTGCCGGCTTCCTGTTTGACGACGAGAAGGCGTTGACCCGTATCGATATGAGCGAGTATATGGAGAAATACTCGGTATCCCGCTTGATTGGGGCGCCTCCGGGGTATGTCGGCTATGACCAAGGCGGTCAGCTGACCGAGGTTGTCCGACGTCGCCCCTACTCGGTAATCCTGTTCGATGAGATTGAGAAGGCCCACCCGGATGTCTTCAATATCCTCCTGCAGGTGCTTGACGACGGGCGTCTGACCGATGGCCAGGGGAGAGTGGTGGACTTCACCAACACGGTGATCATCATGACCAGCAACCTGGGATCGGCCGACCTGCTTGGAGCGACCAGCTTCACCGAAGGCAAGGCGAGGGTCATGGAGGCGATCAGAGGCGCCTTCAAGCCCGAGTTCATCAACCGTATTGATGAGATCGTGGTCTTCAAAAGCCTTGGCGACGAGCAGCTCCGCTCGATTGTCACGCTGCAGCTTGATGAGCTGAAGAAGCGGCTGGAGGGCAGGAACCTGCACCTCGTCTGGGACGACAAGGTGGTCGACCTGGTCTTCAAGAAAGGCTACAGCCCCGCCTATGGCGCGCGCCCGATTCGCCGCGCCGTGCAGGACTACGTGGAGGACCCGCTTGCAGAGAAGCTGCTTGAAGGTGTCTTCCTGGAGGGTTCCACGATCCACTTGAGCGTGGGTTCCACCGGAGAGGTGACCATCTCCTGACCTACGTAAGGTCGCATGTGTGCCGACATCGGCGATTCGCCGGTGCCGGCGCATTTTTGTTTGTCAGCTTGGGTTCTCCCGGTCGAGCAATGCTTGGTAGGAAGAAAGTGTGTCGACATCGGTGATGTAGCTGCGGTCGCCGCTTTCTTTGCGTGCGATGACGAAGGAGGCAAGGACGTCCTTCATCCGCAATCCCGCGCCGGCAGCGAGAATGGCGGGAATCAGTGATGCCTTCACCAGCACCGGGTGGCCGACGAGCCCACCCACCATCGGACGGATTCCGTCGGTCCTGCGGTCCCATGCCCCTGCCAACTCCAGGTAGTGCCTGCTTCTGATGAGCGGCATGTCGGCCAGGGCGATGAAGAAATCCTCGGCGTGGGGAAGTGCCCGCACCCCTGCTTGTATGGAGGAGAGCTGCCCGCTCTCATAGCGTTCGTTGCGGACGATTGTGATGTCGGGGTGGCAGGCGAGCAGGGACTCGACCCGCTCGCCTTGAAAGCCTGTGACGACGATGGTCGGCAACCCCGCTCCAACGGCTGCCTCTACCGCATGGACCACCAAAGACTTGCCCTCGGTCTTCCAGAATAGTTTTTCTCCACCGGCGCGGGACGCGAGCCCAGCGGCAAGGATGATTGCATACATGGAAACAGTATAGCACTCTTTCCTTCCTTTCAGCCTTCGCGCTACGATGGCACACATGTTTGCCACCTATGTGGACTGAATCACGGTTATTGTCGGCGCCCTGTCCGGAGTGTTGCTCCGCCGCTGAATCAAGGACTCCTTTCAGGACGGGTCTACCGAATTCGCCACCATCGCCCTTGAAGGGCGCATCCTGCCTGACGATGGTATTCAGCGTGGTTCTCTTCCCGCTATAGCCATCGCTCCGCTATTGGACAAGATTTTCGCCTGTGCCTGACGACAAAAAACCGGCCCCTTGGGGAGGAGCCGGCATTTTCCTCAAAATTGGACTTAGTGCTTCAGGCTCTTCGCGTTGAGCAATGCCGTCTCGACAGTCGTGTTCTGGGGGACCGGGCACTTTTCCAGATGCCAGATTTCCTTGGCGTACTCGTCGATGGTCCGGTCGCTGGAGAACTTCGCGCTGCTGGCGATGTTCAGAACGGCTTTCTCGTTCCAGGCGTGCTGATCGTCGCGGTATAGCTCCAGAGCCTTCTTGTGCTCGTCGCGGTACATGGCCAGGTCGGCGAAGAGGAAGTAGCGGTCACCCTGGTCGAACAGGCTGGACCAGAGCGGATCGAAGATTCCCCTTTCGTTGATGTTGAAGAAACCGCTGCAGACCAGGTCGACCATCGCCTTGATGCCTTCGTCCTTGTTGATCCATTCCCAGGGGTCGTAGTGGCCTGCCAAGGCAGCGATCTCCTCCTCGGTATGACCGAAGATGAACATGTTCTCCTTGCCCGCCGCTTCTGCCATCTCGATGTTCGCTCCGTCCAAGGTTCCCATCGTCAGGGCGCCGTTGACCATGAACTTCATGTTGCCGGTGCCGCTGGCTTCGGTTCCCGCTGTGGAAATCTGCTCGCTGATGTTGCTGGCGGGGATGATGTGCTCCGCCAGGGTGACGCGGTAGTTCGGCAGGAAGAAGACCTGCAGCAGGTCGCGGGTCTCCGGGTCGGAGTTGACCACCTTGGAGACGTTGTTGATGAACTTGATGATCAGCTTGGCGTTCACGTAGCCGGGAGCGCTCTTGCCTGCGAAGAAGAAGGTGGTGGGCGTCATGCCTTTGGTCATCTCTCCATGGTTTTTCAGGTCGTTGTACAGCAGCACGACATGCAGGATGTTGAGCAGCTGGCGCTTGTACTCGTGGATTCGCTTGACCTGGGTATCGAAGAGCATGCCTGGGTTGACGATGTGGCCGCAATCCTTACGGATGAATGCCGCGGTATCGACCTTGGTCTGCCGCTTGATCTTGGCGAACTGCTCCAGGAAGGAGGTGTCTTTGGCAAGCGGCTTCAGTCGCTCGATCTGGCTGAAGTCGGTGATCCAGCCATCGCCGATGGCGCTGGTGATCAGGGAAGCCAGGGCCAGATTGGCGTCAAGCAGCCAGCGTCTCTGGGTGATGCCGTTGGTCTTGTTGTTGAAACGTTCCGGGAAAATCTGGTTGAGCTCGGGGAACATCTTGGTCTTCAGCAGCTCGGAGTGCAACGCCGCGACGCCGTTGGTGCTGTGGCTGCCGATGATGGCAAGGTTGGCCATGCGGATCTGCTTCGGGCTGGATTCCTCGATGATGCTCACTTTGGCAAGCTTGTCGCCCTGCATCGGGAAGAAGCTGACGGCTTTCTGCAGGAAGCGACGATTGATTTCGTAGATGATCTGCAGATGCCTGGGTAGCAGCTTCTCGAACATCGGCAGGGACCATTTTTCCAATGCTTCCGGCATCAACGTGTGGTTGGTGTAGCCCAGCGTGCGGACGGTGATGTCCCATGCGGTATCCCAGTCCAGGTTTTCCTCGTCGACCAGAAGCCGCATCAGTTCCGGCACGGCGAGTGAGGGGTGGGTGTCGTTCATCTGGATGGCGGCGCAGTCGGGGAACTGGCTCCAGTCGGTGTGGTGTCTCTTGAAGCGGCGGATAATGTCCTGCAGGCTGCAGGTGACGAAGAAATACTGCTGTTTCAGCCGCAGTTCCTTGCCCAGGTAGAGCGTATCGTTGGGGTAGAGCACCTCGCTGAGCGTCTCGGCCTGGATCTTGTCGCGGACGGCCTGGGTGTAGTCTCCCTGGTCGAACTCCTTGAAGTTGAACTCTGCGGTCGCCTTGGCGGACCACAGGCGGAGCGTGTTTACCGTTTTGGCGCCATAGCCGATGATCGGGGTGTCGTAAGCCATACCGAGCATCCGCTCATCGGGAATCCACTTGTAGCAGTCCCGGCCGTTTTCCTGGATCATCTCCACCCTGCCGCCATATTGGACGGGATAGACCGTATCCGGCCTCTGGATTTCCCAAGGATTCCCGTCGCGGAGCCAGTCGTCAGGTTGCTCGACCTGGTAGCCATGGGCGATCTGCTGGCGGAAGATGCCGTAGTTGTAGCGGATGCCATAGCCGTAGGCGGGGTATTCCAGCGTGGCCAAAGAGTCCATGAAACAGGCGGCAAGCCTGCCAAGACCTCCATTTCCAAGTCCCGCGTCGGGCTCGACGTCGGCCAACTCCTCGTAGGTATAGCCGAGGGAGGCAAGCGCCTCGCGGACCTCTTTCTCGAGACCGAGGTTGATGATGTTGTTGGTCATGGCCCTTCCCATCAAGAACTCGAGGGAAAGGTAATAGACACGCTTGGAGTCCTGCGCCCGCTGGGTTCTCCTGCTGGTTTCCCACTGCTGGATGATGCGGTCGCGGATGGTCAGCGCAATGGCGTTGTAGCGGCCCTCGGGAGACGTGTGATAGACGTCGGCGTCCTCACTGTACTTCAGATGTTCGGCAAAGTCTTGGGCGATGTCTGCCGGTTTCCTTCCAAAACGAGTATTGCTTTGTTTGTTCACGGATGATTCTTCCTTCAAAAGCTTTCTAGCAAGCACTATAGCAAGGCGAGCGGAAAAAGGCGAGTTGCGCGAACCGAAAATTCGGGCCAATACATCTTTAGGGAACACGCGCGTGAAGCGCTCCAAGAGAGGATTTTGACTGAAAAAGAGTGGACGAGGGGCCCGATTTTCTGCTATTGTTTCTGTCGTGCTCCAAGTTCGGGAATTCCCATCCCGGGCGTATTGACAAAGAAAGATGTCCTTGGTAACGTAACGAGTGCGTCTTTACAGAAAGCGCGGTGTTTGTGTGTAATGCCTTTGTAGCTCAGTTGGTAGAGCACCACCTTGGTAAGGTGGGGGTCAGCGGTTCAAATCCGCTCGAAGGCTCTTTTTTATGGTGATGTTTCGCCGAGGAGCATAGAGCTATGGCTGAGAAAAAGAAAACCAGTGTCGAGAAGATCGCTCTGCAGTGCACCGTTTGTGGTCGCAAGAACTACACGACCGAGAAGAACAGAAAGAATTCCCAGGAGAAATTCGTGTTCAACAAGTACTGCCCGTTCGATCGCAAGCATACTCCGCACAAGGAAGCGAAGATCAAATAAGCAACCTTTCGAGGAGCAAATAGGCCACTAGCTCCAACGGTAGAGCGCTGGTCTCCAAAACCGGATGTTGGGGGTTCGAATCCCTCGTGGCCTGTCTGCTCCTCGAATTTTTTTCCCAAGGAGACATTGATGAAGAAACTGGTTCAGTATTTCAAAGAATGCCGCAGCGAACTGAAAAAGGTCGTGTGGCCTACGAAAGAGAATGTCGCTTCTTCAACAAAAGTCGTTGTTATCTCCACCGTTTTGGTGGCTGTATTTCTTGGGCTGGTCGATTTTGTCCTGCTCAAGCTTGTCTATTTGTTGTTCTAGTCTAATAGGATTGAGATATGGCACAGGGCTGGTACGTCGTACACACATATTCGGGTTATGAACAGAAAATCGAACGCATCATCAAGAAGATGCGCGAGACTGATCCTGGCTTCGCCCAGGTGTGCCTTGACGCCAAAGTTCCTTTCGAGACCGTCTATGAGCTGAAGGATGGCGTGAAGAAGGAGACCAAACGTAAGATTCTCCCTGGCTATATCCTTGTCCAACTTGATCTCCCCGAGAACACGTGGAGGGCCTGGTGCTTCCAGATCACCCGCATCAACGGAGTGACCGGGTTCCTGACCGCCGATGCCGACCGCCTGAAGCCGCCGGTACCGCTTTCGGAAAAAGAGGTGAAGGGTATCTTTCAGAAGACCGGTGATCTTCCCGCCGAACAGGTGTTCAGGCCCAAGCAGACCTTCGCTGTCGGCGACCATGTCAAGATCATTGATGGTCCGTTCGAGTCCTTCAAGGGCGTGGTCGACGAGGTCAACCTGGAGAAGAACAGCCTGCGCATCAGCGTGGGGATTTTTGGTCGTTCCACCCCGGTCGAGGTCGATTTCCTCAAGGTGGTGAAGGACGACGAAGTCTGAGTGGTGGTGGACGTCCGTCACTCGGCTTTCCTGTTTTGTTTTTTTACATTCGTCCGTTTCGTATTTGACACTCACTTGGGATTCGCGTCCCAAGTCGTGGGAGCCCTACCGTATGGTGGGCGTTATAACCAGCGTGTCGACCGGATCTATCCGCCAACTCAGGCAGGTCGCAACACGTAAGGAGAGGAAATATGGCAAAGAAGGTTACTGCCGTCATCAAGTTGCAGTGCCCGGCTCAGAAAGCCACACCGGCACCCCCGATCGGACCGGCTCTTGGCCCTCATGGAGTCAGCGCGCCAAAGTTCGTCCAGGAATTCAACGAGAGATCGAAGAAATTCGATGCTGGTCTGATTGTTCCTGTCGTCATCTCTGTCTATGCGGACAGAACGTTCACGTTCATCCTGAAAACTCCGCCTGCATCCATCCTGATCAAGAAGGCTCTTGGCATTCAGACGGCTTCGGGCACCCCGAACAAGACCAAGGTCGGCAAGTTGACCAAGGCCCAGCTCGAGGACATCGCCAAGCAGAAGCTGGACGATATGAACTGCAATTCGCTCGAGTCCGCTATGAGGGTTGTCGCCGGTACTGCTCGCAGCATGGGCGTTGAGGTGGAGAAATAACTATGGCACACGGAAAGAAGTATCTTACTAGCGCGAAGAAGATCGACCATTCGAAGAACTATACCTTTGACGAGGCCGCTGCCTTGGTGAAGGAGATGGCTTACGCCAAGTTCGACGAGACGGTCGAGCTCTCTGTCAAGCTGACTCTGAAGAAGAGCCAGAGCGTCCGTGACACTGTTGTCCTCCCGAACCAGTTTGCCGCCCAGAAGCGCGTGCTTGTGTTCGCGAAGGGTGCCAAGGCCGACGAGGCCAAGGCCGCTGGTGCCACGTATGTTGGCGATGATGACCTGATTCAGAAAATCAAGGAAGGCTGGCTGGACTTTGATGTCGCGGTCGCCACTCCGGATATGATGAAGGACGTCGGTCGTCTCGGTCCGATTCTTGGCCGCAAAGGCTTGATGCCGAACCCCAAGACCCACACCGTCACCTTCGATGTCGCCCAGGCCGTCAAGGAGCTGTCCCTCGGAAGGACCGAATACCGCAGCGATAAGACGAACGTCGTTCATCTTGCCGTCGGAAAGGTCTCCATGGAGGCCAGCAAGGTCGCCGAGAACGCCAAGGCTGTCGTTGACGAGATCGTTCGCAAGAAGCCGTCTGATGCCAAGGGAGACTTTATCGTCTCCGTTGCGCTCTCTTCCACGATGGGGCCTGGCGTGCGTATTGCAAGCGCCAACCTGCTGAACGCGGCCAAATAAGGAGTAGGGAATTATGGAAAATTATCAGACTCGTGTAACTCCTGAAAAGGAAGCCGCCGTCAAGGCGCTGAAGGATGAGTTTGCCCAGTACGACAGCTTCATCTTCACCGACTATCGCGGCATGACCGTTGAGCAGCTCACCAAGATCCGCAAGGGGCTTGGGAAGGAGCAGAACAACTACCGCGTTGTCAAGAACACCTACGCCAAGATTGCCCTTGAGCAGCTCAACAAGGAAGTCGACGATTCCCAGCTGAAGGGACCGACCGGTATCGTCCTTGTGAAGGGTGATTCCGCGAACGTCGCCGCCAAGGTGCTTTTCGACATCAAGGACGAGGGTGCTCCGGTTGACGTGAAGGGTGGTCTCGTGGACGGCAGGTTCATGGACGCCGCTCAGATCGAGGCTTATAGCAAGCTGCCTTCGAAGAAGGATTTGCTTGCTTCGTTGATGGGAACCATGAAGGCTCCTATCCAGAAGCTGGCTGCTACGCTGCTTGCGTATCAGAAGAAAATGGAAGCCGCCGGTGGCGCCGCCCCGGAAGCTTCCGCCGCTAACTAACCAATCTTAGTCTTCGTTCTTGTAACCTGCTACGATTGGAAAAAGATATTGAGGAGAAGTTAATATGGCTACGAAAGAAGAAATCATTGACGCTATCGCCAACATGACGGTTCTTGAGGTTTCCGACCTCATCAAAGCTATGGAAGAGAAGTTCGGCGTGCAGGCCGCTGCCGCTGCCGCTGCTCCCGCCGCCGCTGCCGCTGCCGGTCCTGCCAAGGAAGAGCCGACCGAGTTCAACGTTATCCTGAAGGCCGCTGATCCGACCAAGAAGATCGCCGCGATCAAGGCTGTCCGCGCTCTGACCCAGGTTGGTCTTGGCGAGGCCAAGGCTATGGTCGAGGCTGGCAACAAGACTATCAAGGAGAACATCTCCAAGGCTGACGCCGAGGCTGCCAAGAAGGCCCTTGAGGAAGCTGGCTGCACCGTCGAGGTCAAACCTGTTGAATAATGTTCGGGATTTTCCCGCCATTCTTCTAAGCGCCACCGCAGGCTTCGGCCTGCGTGTGGCTTAGTCTGTCTTTTCCAGCTCCATTTGGAGCAGATCCGATTTCCTTTTTTATCTCTGGAGGGTAGATGATGGTAGCCGCCGGTAAAGCCGTTAAGCGCTCTTACATCGGTTCCGATTTTCAGGAAGTGTGCGAGCTTCCCAACCTGATTGGAATCCAGCTTGAAAGTTATGAACGCTTCCTGCAAAGAAAACGCTACGAGAAGGGACTAGCACCCGATCCGAACTATGGCCTCGAGAAGGTCTTCCAGTCCACGTTCCCGATTGAAATCCCAAACGGGGAGATGAGATTGGTGTACGAGGGCTATCAGTTCGATTTTGACAACATCAAGTTCTCCGAGAGCGAGTGCAAGCAGAAGGGACGCACCTACAGCGTGCCTTTGAAAGCCACGATCAGCCTGGAGTTTTCCAATGGCGAGATTCGTGAGAAGGAAATCTTCTTTGGCGATATTCCGCTTATGACCGACCGCGGTACCTTCATCATCAATGGCGCCGAGCGGGTCGTCGTCAGCCAGATCCATCGCAGTCCTGGCGTCATCTTCTCCAACGAGAAGGGTGTCTGCTCTGCCAAAATCGTTCCCTATCGCGGATCCTGGCTTGAGTTTGAGATTGATGAGAAGAAGAACCTGATTTACACCAAGATCGACCGCCGCAAGCGCATCCTTGGCACGCTCTTCCTGCGAGCGATCGGGTTCGATACCCGTGAGAAGATTGTCGCCCAGTTCTATAAGAGCAACGAAGTCGAGCTCACGGAGGATACAAAGGCCGACTACGACGGCAGCTATCTGTACAAGGATGTCTACGCGGATGTCGACGGCGAGCAGAAGAAGATTCTGCGCGCCGGTGACATGCTCAACGGCAACCTGATTGACGATCTGATGCAGCGTGGCATTACCAAGCTTTCCTTGGTCGACATGGACAAGGATACCGAGGGTACGCTTCACAGCGACTTGATCCTCAACTGCTTTGTCGAGGAGGATACCCGCCATACCTCCGAGGGTCTGGACGAGCCGAGCAAGGCTGATGTCCTGACCCCGATTTATGCTGTGCTGCTTCCCGGTGAGCCGGTCGCCATCGAACGCGCGGAGAAGGACCTGCCTGAGATGTTCTTCTCCGACCGCAAGTACAACCTTGGTGATGTCGGCCGCTACAAGTTCAACAAGAAGTTCGGCGGAAACGTCTCTACCGATGTCACGACCCTGTTGCCCGAGGATATCATCCATACGATGAACTATCTGATGCGGGTCTACATCCGCGAGAAAAACTTCGACGATATCGACCACCTTGGGAACCGCCGTGTCCGCTCGGTCGGCGAGCTTTTGCAGAACGCGATGAGCGCCGCCTTCAGCCGCATGGACAAGATCGCCAAGGAACGGATGAACCTGATGATTGCTGACGACAGCGCCCGCAACTCCGCCAAGCCCCAGGATTTCATCTCCATCAAGCCGGTGGTCGCCGCTGTCAAGGAGTTCTTCGGCTCCAGTCAGCTGTCCCAGTTCATGGACCAGTGCAACCCGCTTTCCGAGTTGACCCACAAGCGCCGTCTGAACGCCCTCGGTCCCGGTGGCCTTTCCCGTGACCGTGCCGGATTCGAGGTCCGCGACGTCCACTATACCCATTATGGACGCATCTGCCCGATCGAGACTCCTGAAGGTCCGAACATCGGCCTGATTGTCAGCTTGGCCAACTACACCAAGGTGAACCAATACGGTTTCCTTGAGACTCCCTACCGCAAGGTAGTCGATGGCGTCGCCACCAAAGATGTCGAGTACCTGGACGCAGACGTGGAAGAGAACTACGTGCTCGCCATGGCCAACGCCAAGATCGACAAGGAAGGTCATTTCCTGGACAAGGAAGTCCCTGTCCGCCACAACGGCGATTATACCACGATGCCGGCAAGCGAGGTCGACTACATGGATGTCAGCCCGAAGCAGGTAATCAGTGTCGCCGCCAGCTTGATTCCGTTCCTCGAGCACGATGATGCGAACCGCGCTTTGATGGGCTGCAACATGCAGCGTCAGGCTGTCCCGCTCCTTTTCCCGGAGACCCCGAGAGTCGGTACCGGTATGGAGGCAAAGGCTGCCTATGATTCCGGAGTACTCGTCAAGGCGAAGCGCAGCGGAACCGTTGATTATGTCAGCTCCAACAAGATTGTAATCCGCCCGGACAAGGCGGAGATTGACGGTGAGGTCGACTACTACGAGCTACAGAAGTACCAGAGGACCAACCAGGACACCTGCTTCAGCCAGAAGCCGATTGTCAACAGGGGCCAGCATGTCGTTGAGGGCGAACCCATCGCGGATGGTCCTGCCACCCAGAACGGCGAGCTTGCCTTGGGCCGCAACATCCTGGTCGGATTTGTTCCTTGGAACGGTTACAACTACGAGGACGCCGTCCTTATCAGTGAGAAGGTGGTCAAAGAGGATATCTTCACCACCATCCATATCCATGAGTTCTCCATCGACATCCGCGAGACAAAGCTGGGCGCCGAGAAGTTGACCCGTGAGATTCCGAACGTCGGAGAGAAGTTGCTTGCTTCTTTGGACAAGGACGGTATCGTCCGCGTCGGCACCATCGTCCATCCGGGTTCCATCCTGGTTGGAAAGGTGACCCCGAAGAGCGAGAGCGATACGACCCCCGAGTTCAAGTTGCTCAACTCGATTTTCGGAGAGAAGGCCCAGGAAGTGCGCGACACCTCCCTGAAGGTGCCCCATGGCACCGAAGGTACGGTCATCGACATCCAGCGCCTGACCCACGAGGAGAACGACGAGCTTCCTGCAGGAGTGGAGGAGACCGTCAAGGTCCTGATCGCCACCAAGCGCAAGCTGCAGGCTGGCGACAAGATGGCCGGCCGCCATGGCAACAAGGGTGTTGTCAGCCGTGTCCTGCCGGAAGAGGATATGCCGTTCATGGAGGATGGCAGACCGCTTGATGTCTGTCTGAACCCCCTCGGCGTTCCGAGCCGTATGAATATCGGTCAGTTGATGGAGACCCAGCTTGGCTGGGCTGCTGTCAACCTTGACGAGTGGTATTCGTCGCCGGTCTTCCAGAGCGCGACGATGGAGCAGATTGAGGCGAAGATGAAAGAGGCCGGGCTTCCGACCGATTCCAAGGTGACCCTGTACGACGGCAGGACCGGTGTTCCGTTCGTCAACAAGGTGTTCTGCGGATACATCTACTACCTGAAGCTGCACCACCTGGTCGATGACAAGATGCATGCCCGTTCCACCGGTCCCTACTCGTTGGTGACCCAGCAGCCGCTCGGAGGCAAGGCCCAGTTCGGTGGCCAGCGCCTTGGGGAGATGGAGGTCTGGGCTCTGGAAGCCTATGGTGCCGCCAACAACCTGCAGGAGCTGCTCACCATCAAGAGCGATGATATGAACGGCCGTGTGAAGATTTATGAGAACATCGTCAAGGGCGAGCCTGTCTCTGGCGTCGGTACTCCGGAGGCGTTCAACGTCCTTATGCAGGAGATCCGTGGCCTGGCACTGGATTTGTCCGTGTACGATGCCGACGGCAATCAGGTTCCGCTCACCGAGAGGGACGCCAAGCTGATCAACGAGCGCAAACAGAAGGGTTCGTTGGATAAGTAAGGAGGAGCCGAATGAAGGAAATTAATGATTTCGAGAGTGTAATGATCAAACTCGCTTCGCCGGAGCAGATCAAAGCCTGGTCCTACGGCGAGGTCAAAAAGCCTGAGACCATCAACTATCGTACGCTCCGTCCTGAGCGCGACGGCCTGTTCTGCGAGAAGATTTTCGGCACCACCAAGAAATGGGAGTGCTATTGCGGCAAGTTCAAGACAATCCGCTACAAGGGTGTCATTTGCGACCGCTGTGGTGTCGAGGTTACCGACACCAAGGTCCGTCGTGAGCGTATGGGCCATATCACCTTGGCCGCTCCTGTCGCGCATATCTGGTACTACCGCAGCGTTCCCAGCCAGATGAGCATGCTCCTGGATATCAGCCGCAACAACCTGCAGAGCGTCCTGTATTACGAGAAGTATATTGTCATCGACAAGGGCGCGACCCAGTTGAAGGACAACCAGATCCTCACCGAGGAGGAATACCAGAAGGCGGTGGAGCAGTTTGGCGAAGGCAATTTCGATGCCGAGATGGGCGCCGAGGCCATTCGCAAGATTCTCTCCCAGCTTGATCTTGATTCCCTGTCCCGTGAGATCCGCGCAAAGCTGCGCGAGCTGGAATCCAACGACAAGAAGGACCAGGCCAAGATCAAGAGCCTGATGCGCCGCATCGAGATTGTCGAGGCGTTCCGTGATTCCGGCAACAAGCCGGAGTGGATGATCCTGACAGTCATCCCGGTCATTCCTCCCGATATCCGCCCGATGGTCCAGCTGGACGGCGGCCGTTTCGCCACCAGCGACCTGAACGACCTGTATCGCCGCGTGATCAACCGCAACAACCGTCTGGACAGGCTGGTCAAGCTGAATGCCCCGGACATCATCGTCCGCAACGAGAAGCGCATGTTGCAGGAGGCTGTCGACGCGTTGTTCGACAACTCCAAGCGCAAGAAGGTGGTCAAGGGGGCGAGCTCCCGTCCGCTGAAGAGCCTTGCCGACATGCTCAAGGGCAAGCAGGGCCGCTTCCGCCAGAACCTGCTGGGCAAGCGTGTCGACTACTCCGGCCGTTCCGTTATTTGTGTCGGTCCTGAGCTTCGCATGCACCAGTGCGGCGTCCCGTCGAAGATGGCTCTCGAGCTGTTCAAGCCCTTCCTGATGAAGAAGCTTGTCCAGGACGGTGTCGTCTACAACATCAAGAAAGCCAAGACCATGGTGGAGGAGGAGACCGATGCCGTCTGGTCGATCCTTGACAACGTCGTCAAGGAGCACCCTGTCATGCTGAACCGCGCTCCTACGCTGCACAGACTCGGCATCCAGGCTTTCGAGCCGGTGCTGGTCGACGGCAAGGCGCTGAAGCTGCACCCGCTTGTCTGCAAGGCATTCAACGCTGACTTCGATGGTGACCAGATGGCAATCCACGTTCCGCTCACCCATGCGGCGCAGCTGGAATGTCTGACCCTGATGCTCTCCACCACGAACCTGCTTGATCCTGCGAACGGCAAGCCGATCGTCTATCCTTCCCAGGACATGGTCCTCGGTATCTTCTATCTGACCCGTGTCATGGAAGGCGCGGCGGGAGAGGGCAAGTATTTCGACAACCTCGGCGAGCTGCAGATGGCAATCGATTACGGTAGCCTTTCCTACAACGCCAAGATTACCTGGCTGTTGCCCAAGGACAAGTTCATTGAGACTGAGGGCGGACAGCTGAAGAGCAGCATCAAGATCGAGACGACTGCCGGTCGTGTACTCTTCAACGAGGTTTTGCCCCGTACCGTGCCCTACCAGAACTCCTGCCTCGGCAGCAAGGATTTGGAGAAGCTGATCGCCAAGACCCTGAAGACGGAGAAGAACTCCGTTGTCGTCGAGATGGTCGACGCGATCAAGGATACCGGCTACAAGTATTCGACCCTGTTCGGCGCTACCATCGGCCTGTCCGACATGTTGGTGCCGGCCGAGAAGAAGAAGCTGGTCTCCGACGCCGAAGCCGAGCAGCAGAAAATCATCGACCAGTACCGCCATGGCCACATCACCCAGGAAGAGCGGTACAACCGTGTCATTGACGTCTGGACCCAGGCCAACAACAAGCTGTCCAACCTGCTGATGGACGAGCTGAAGAAGGACCAGAAGGGTTTCAACTCCGTCTTCTTGATGGCTGATTCCGGAGCTCGTGGTTCCAAGACCCAGATCTCCCAGCTCGGCGGCATGCGTGGCTTGATGGCTCGTCCGAACGGCGACGTCATCGAGTTCCCGATCAAGTCGAACTTCAAGGAAGGGCTCTCCATCATCGAGTTCTTCATTTCCACCAACGGTGCCCGTAAGGGTCTGTCCGACACGGCATTGAAGACCTCCGAAGCAGGTTACCTGACCCGCCGTCTGGTCGATGTCTGCCAGGACCTTGTGGTCACCATGGATGACTGCCACACGATCAACGGCATCTGGAGGACGGCAATCAAGGACGACACCGGCGAGGTCGTCGAGTCCTTGGCCAGCCGTATCACCGGTCGCTGCCCTGTCGAGGATGTCCGCCACCCGTTCACCCACGAGATCATCGTTCCTGCCGGTGAGGAGATTTCCGACGCCAAGGCCCGCGAGATCGAGGATGCCGGTGTGGAGAAGGTGTTGCTGAGAACCGTGCTTACCTGTGAGGCCGAACATGGTGTCTGCCGCAAATGCTATGGCCGCAACCTGGCCACCAACCGCACCGTCGATATCGGTGAGGCTGTCGGCATCGTTGCCGCCCAGTCCATCGGCCAGCCTGGTACCCAGCTGACGCTTCGTACCTTCCATACCGGTGGTACAGCCAGCGGCAATGCCGAGGAGAACAAGCTCGCGTTCAGGTGGGCCTGTGTCGTTGGTTCCATCAGCGGCAGCATGGTCAAGCGCGAGAGTGACGGTGTCTTGGTCTTTACCCGCAAGGGCCACATCGATGTTTCCCGTGTCAACTACGAGTTCCCGCAGAGCGCCGGTACCCTGCTGATCAAGGAAGGTGACGCTGTCGGTAAGGGCAGTGTCCTCTACAAGACCGCCGACGGAGCGGGATTCCCCTCTCCGGCCAACGGTACCATCCGCATGTACGGCAACAACGTCCTTGTCCTCGACCATCCGAGCCAGCAGACCGTCAAGAGCGGTAGCGAGCTGCAGGTCAAGGAAGGGAATTATGTCGAGGCGGGAGCCGCGCTGGTCACCTTCGACCCGTTCAGCGAGCCGATCATCAGCGAGGTCTCCGGTACGATCCGCTTCGAGGACATCAAGCTGGGCACCACGCTGATCG
This sequence comes from Spirochaetales bacterium, assembly GCA_028722305.1. Taxonomy (GTDB): domain Bacteria; phylum Spirochaetota; class Spirochaetia; order Sphaerochaetales; family Sphaerochaetaceae; genus RUG023. The sequence goes on along the minus strand of JAQYHB010000001.1, from coordinate 81,567 downwards.
AGGAGGTCAACGAGGAGACCGGCAACATCGAGCGCCGTATCAACGAGCACGCGCTGGAGAAGCTCTCCCCGACGTTGCAGGTCGTTGATGGCGATACCGTTCAGGCAAGCTACCAGCTGCCTGGAAACTCCTACCTGCAGGTGGAGGAGGGCCAAGAGGTCACCAAGGGCGATATCCTGGCCAAGATTCCGATGCAGGCTCACAAGACCAGCGACATCACTGGTGGTCTTCCGAGGATCGGCGAGCTCTTCGAAGCCCGCAGACCAAAGAACGCCGCCGTGCTGGCCCAGGTTTCCGGAAAGGTCACGATGGGTCCGACCGTCAAGGGCAAGCGCTGCGTCATCGTCACCGACAAGTTCGGTCACGAGTTCAGGCATCTGGTGCCGGTCGGCAAGAACCTGCTGGTACGCGACGGAGACAATGTCGAGGCCGCGGAAATGCTGTGCGACGGCTCCGCTGATCCGCATGACGTGCTGGACATCCTTGGCGAGAACGCCCTGCAGGCCTTCCTCGTCGACGCAATCCAGCAGGTCTACCGGACCCAGGGTGTAGACATCAACGACAAGCATCTCGGTCTGGTCGTCAGGCAGATGCTGAAGAAAGTCGAGGTTGTCCGCCCCGGTGACACCAACCTGATCATGAAGCAGTTGGTCGACAAGCATAAGTTCTTCGTCGAGAACGAGAGGGTCATCGCCCAGGGTGGCGAGCCCGCCGTCGCAAGACCGTTGCTGCAGGGTATCACGCAGGCTTCCAAGTCGAGTGACTCCTTCATCAGCGCCGCCTCGTTCCAGGAAACGACGAGAATCTTGACAAAAGCTGCCATTGCTGGTAGTAAGGATGAGTTGCGTGGCTTGAAAGAGAACGTGATCATCGGACATCTGATTCCTGCTGGTACCGGTATGAAAGTGTACCGAGACATCAAGCTGGATGACGAGAAGCTTGTCGAGCAGCACCGCCTGGCCATGGCAAATGCCCAGGAAGCGCAGCAGAGCAAGAGCTTCGTCGATGATGACTTCGACGCCGCGGATCTTGGAGACATGAAAACCGTAAGCGAGCCGATTGAGGTGGATGATCCGGCCGATGAGGAGTAAGCGAAGCCTGTTGGCGGAGCAAGCCCCCTTGACCCATCTCCATGCAAGCCTCCAAGGCTCCATGCTGAGTTACGGTTTTTAATAGATGCGTCGTTCAGTATTGGACGACGCAGGCCCCTATGGTGTGAGACATGGCGGGCCGACAAACTAGAGGAGTGTATCGAAAGATGCCTACAATTAATCAGCTGATCAGAAAGGGTCGGAACAAGGTCTCCAAGAAGACCAAGTCCCCGGCTCTCGAGGGTTGTCCTCAGAAGCGTGGTGTTTGCACCCGTGTGATGACCATGACCCCGAAGAAACCGAACTCCGCTCTCAGAAAGGTCGCCCGTGTGCGCCTTTCCAACGGCATTGAGGTTACCGCTTACATCCCCGGTATCGGGCACAACCTGCAGGAGCACTCTGTCGTGCTTATGCGTGGCGGAAGAGTCAAGGACCTTCCCGGTGTCCGTTACCACATCATCCGTGGTACCAAGGATACGCAGGGTGTCGCAGATCGCAAGAGAAGTCGCTCCAAGTATGGTGCCAAGAGACCAAAGGCTTGATGGGTGGAGGTAGCATATGTCGAGAAGAGCATCTAAGCATACCAAGGTTGTTGTCGCCGATCCCGTGTATCAGAGCACTGTGGTGGAGAAGTTCATCTGCCGCATGATGGTCGATGGCAAGAAGTCCACCAGCAGCAAGATCCTGTACACCGCCATGGAAGAGATGGCCAAGAAGACGGGCGAGAAGCCGCTTGACTCCTTCAACAAGGCGATCGACAACGTCAAGCCGCTGGTCGAGGTCAAGAGCCGCCGTGTCGGTGGCGCCACCTACCAGGTGCCTGTCGAGATCAGGGACGACCGCAAGGAAGCCCTGTCCATGAGATGGATCATCGCCGCCGCTCGTGCCCGCAATGGCAAGAGCATGGCCGAGAAGCTCACTGCCGAGCTCCTTGATGCCATCAACAACACCGGTGCGGCCTACAAGAAAAAGGAAGATACCCACCGCATGGCAGAGGCCAACAAGGCTTTCAGCCACGTCCGCTGGTAATCGCCAGTCGGGCACGCGAACCGCAGGTTTCGGCCTGCGGTTTTTTCTTGTCTCAAGACACTCAGAAAAGGCGCTTGAAGCTGACGGAGACCTGCAGGCCGTCTGCTAGATGTTCTTTCGGATCCCCGATGACCAAGCCAATCGGGTTGAAGAGGTGGACATAGCCGAGAGAGAGCTCCATCCCCTGCTCTTTGGTGAGCTCCCACCGGTATCCAGTCTGTAGTGCCAGCTGGTAGACTTCTCCACCATTGTCTTCCGCATCGCTTTTGCCGGGCGCGTCGTTTCCGACATATTCCAGGAAATTCAGCCCGAAGGCAGTTCCAAGGAAAAATCCCTGCTGGTCCTTGTGGAACGGATAGTAGCGGGCTCCCATCTCAATGCCGACGGTAATCATCCAGATATCTTCGTCGCTGGCTTTGCCGATTGTGTGGCTGAAGCCGCCGGTGGCGGAAAGGTGGGGGAGCAGGCTATGCTCGTAGCGGATGCCGAGACCGATGCCCATGTGCCGGAGCGATCACGCAAGTGACGAGAAATCTGCCGAGAAGGAGCTATGGACCGGTGCTGCTGGAAGGTGGAGCGCGAGCAGCAGCACGAGTAAGGATTACATACGCCTTTTTCCCATCTTCATACCAGTACCAACCGAAGGTTGTCCAATTTCGAATTGCCTTGCTTGACCGAGACGGTGATGGCGTCGCCCTCCTTGACAGGGATGCTGAAGGTCTTGCCCGCGAGACGCGTTTTCTCCTTCGCAGTGAACGACCATACCTGCTTGTTGTCGATTTTCACCATGATGGTCGCGCCGACGTCCAATTCGTCGGTCACGGGTTCCGCCCCTCTGCCGCTGAGAAAGCCGCAAAGGGTGTGGTAGCCACTGGGAACCTTGCCCCTGCCCACCGAGATGCCACGGGTATTGGAAGGCTTGCTGATTCCATACAACTTGATGGTGTACCACATGTCGCTTGGCGTCGCGTCGAGGGCGTCGTCGATCTGGTTCCATGGCGAGCCGATTGCGTAGGTGATGGCGGTCTTCTCCTCCTTCTTCGGGGGAAGGGGGCCGCTGGAAAAGCCGACCGCCTGGTAGAGGGCCGCCAGCCTCCGGTTGTAGAGGCACGCGAAGGGGATATTGAGAAGCCAGAAACCGAAGATGCCGGTGGCATGGGAGAGGATGACAAGCACGAGCATCGGGATATAGAGAAGGACGAGCAGGATGGTGGCAGGAACATCCCCGAGGTAGCCTGTGTACAAGGGCCCGAGGAGGAATGTCATCCACGAGAAACCACAAGGTAGCTTCACCTCTTCGGTGTCGGTGTGGTAGATTTGCTCATGTGCCATGGAAAACCTCCCGTCCAGTATCGCAGATTTTCTCGCTTGAGAACAGTTCCAAATAATTGTTTTATAAGGTTTTCCCAATCGCTTGACACGTTTTCCTAATTACCGTATATTAGTCGGCGTGCGCCCAAGAGGACGGTATGTCTGTGTGCGCACCAAGGACCAAACCGGTTATTGTCAGGCAATAAAATGGGTGGTTCCAGAATCGAGAAGTTTTTTTAAACTTGCTATGTCGACTGAGTCATGTGACGACGTCAACCGACCTCTGGAATCTCTTGTTTATCCTCACAAGACAGTTTGCTCCTCTGTATCAGTAAAGGCCTTGCCTTTATGGTAACACTATAGATTGTGACAGTCAGAAGACTGGTCACAAGGAGGAAATGATGGCAAAAGAGAAGTTTGTGAGGAACAAGCCGCACGTAAACGTCGGAACCATCGGCCACGTTGACCATGGTAAAACCACCCTCACTTCCGCAATCACCATGTATTGCGCGAGAAAGTGGGGCGATGAGGGCAACAAGGCCCTTGCCTACGACAACATCGACAACGCGCCAGAGGAGAAGGCTCGTGGTATCACGATCAACACCAGACACGTTGAGTACCAGACCCCTAACCGCCACTACGCCCACGTCGACTGCCCGGGACACGCTGACTACGTCAAGAACATGGTCACCGGCGCTGCCCAGATGGACTGCGCTATCCTGGTTGTTGCTGCCACTGATGGCCCGATGGCCCAGACCAAAGAGCACATCCTGCTGGCCCATCAGGTCGGTGTTCCCTGCATGATCGTCTTCATCAACAAGTGCGACCAGGTCGACGACCCCGAGCTGATTGATCTTGTCGAGGAGGATGTCCGCGACCTGCTGACCAAGAATGGTTACGATGGGGAGAAGACCCCGTTCATTCGCGGTTCCGCGTTCGAGGCCATGAACCATCCCGATGATCCCGAGAAGACCAAGTGCATTAGCGAGTTGCTCGAGACCATGGACACCTACATCCCGCTTCCGAAGCGTGACATCGACAAGCCGTTCCTGATGCCGATCGAGGACATCTTCACGATTTCTGGTCGTGGAACTGTTGTTACCGGTCGTATCGAGCGCGGTGTCGTCAAGGTCAACGATCCGGTCGAAATCGTCGGTATCAAGGACACCAAGGCGTCGGTTGTCACTGGCGTCGAGATGTTCAACAAGACCCTGGATGTCGGTGAGGCCGGTGACAACGTCGGCTGCCTGCTCCGCGGTGTTGACAAGAAGGATGTCGTTCGCGGCCAGGTCATCGCCAAGCCGGGTTCGATCACTCCGCACAGCAAGTTCATCGGTGCTCTGTACGTCCTGACCGCCGATGAGGGTGGAAGACACTCTCCGTTCTTCACTGGCTATCGCCCGCAGTTCTATTTCCGCACCACTGATATCACTGGTACGGTCATTCTGCCGGATGGTGTCCAGATGGTGAAGCCGGGTGACCACACCTCCATCAAGGTTGAGCTGATTCACAAGATCGCTATGGACAAGGGTCTCCGCTTCGCAATCCGTGAGGGTGGCAAGACGGTTGCTTCTGGCCAGGTCACTGAGATTGACGACTGATTTTTGTGAGTGAATGTCTTGCCGGCATTCACATGAGCGCCGGCAAGACCTGTTTTTTGGAGGATTTTTCAAATGGCTAAAGAAAGAATTCGTGTCAGACTGAGAGGCTTTGATGTCGAGCTCGTCGAGAAGAGCGCCAAGTCGATCGTTGACACCGTAGTGAAGGCCGGTGCTACTGTTTCCGGTCCTGTTCCACTTCCGACTCGTATCCAGAAATACACCGTTCTGAGATCGCCTTTTGTCAACAAGAAGTCTCGTGAACAGTTTGAGATGAGAACCCACAAGAGGTTGATCGACATTTTGGATCCGACATCAAAAGTCATGGATGCCCTCATGAAGCTTGAGCTCCCTGCCGGTGTTGATGTTGAGATTAAACAGTAAGAGTTGAGGTAAGAGATGTTAGGGCTTATCGGCAAAAAAGTTGGTATGACGCAGGTGTTTGACGCGCAAGGCAGGCTCACACCCGTTACTGTTATCAAAATTGAGGACAACGTTGTCGTCGGTGAACGCACCGACGAGAAGAATGGTTACAAAGCGGCTGTCCTCGGTTCCATTGACAAGAAAAAGAGCACCGTCACCAAGCCGTATGCTGGCCAGTTCAAGAATGTTTGCGAACCCAAGAAAGTTGTTGTTGAGTTCCGCGACTACGATAAAGAAGTGAAGGTCGGTGAGGTTCTGGGTGTCGATGTTTTCAAGGATACAACGTACGTTGATGTTTCTGGAACTTCGAAAGGTAAAGGTTTCGCTGGTGGTATGAGACACTACGGTTTCAGTGGCGGTCGCGATACCCACGGTTCCAAGTTCCACCGCGATCTTGGTGGCACGGCTATGTCTTCCACTCCTGCGCGCACTTTCAAGGGCCATCGCATGGCTGGACATATGGGCAACGAGAATGTCACTGTGCAGAACCTGAAAGTCGTCAAGATCGACGAGGACTTGCAGGTCATGATGGTCAAGGGTGCGATTCCTGGCCCGACCCACAGCGTCGTCATCGTGAAGAAAGCAGTGAAGAAATAAGGGCGTAAGATATGGAAACGAAAGTATTTTCTACTGATGGAAAAGAGCTGAGGACAATCGAGTTGAACGATGATGTGTTCAACCACGAGGTCAGCAACGGTACAATTTATTACGCCATCAATAACGAACTCGCGAATCGCAGAGTGGGAACTGCTTGCACGAAGACCCGTTCTGAGGTGAACTACAGCAACGTGAAGCCGTACAAGCAGAAGGGAACCGGCAACGCCCGTCAGGGTGATAAGAAGTCCCCGATTCTGGTTGGTGGTGGTACGATTTTCGGACCGAAGCCTCGTGAGTATGGCTGGGTGCTTCCGAGAAAGATGAAGCATCTTGCAGTGAAGAGCCTTTTGACGCTTGGAGTCCAGGAGAACCGCCTGGTTGTTGTCGAGGATTTCACCGTCGAGTCCGGCAAGACCAAGGATATGGTGAAGATCATCAAGGCGTTCAATCCTGATGAGACCCGCACCCTGCTGGTCCTGAAAGGTGACGATGCGATGGTTCGCCGCGCTGCGCGCAACATTCCGTATGTCCACGTCCAGTCCTACAACAGGCTGAGCGCACATGAGCTGCTGTACAGCAGAAAGATTGTTGTCATGGAAACTGGCGCGAAGAACTTGAACAGTTTTTTCAGTGAGACCAAAGAGGCCGCAAAATGAGAGCAGATCAGATTATCATTGCCCCGATTTTGAGTGAGAAGAGCAATTTTGCGCGCGAAGGGGAGACCAAAAAATATACGTTCCAAGTCCATATGGATGCGACCAAGTACCAGATCATGGACGCGGTCAAGGAACTGTTCAAGGTGACCCCGGTGAAGTGCAATACGATGATTGTCAAAGGCAAGCCGAAATATTCCAGAGGCAGAGGCGGTTACGCTCTCGGCAATACTGGTGATTGGAAAAAGGCAATCGTGACCTTGGCCAAGGGCGAACAGATCCAGGCCATCGAGGGAGTTTGAGGAGAATAGGTATGGCACTGAGAACTTATAAACCGAACACTCCGGGCCTTCGCCAGAGGACTACGTTGGTCTTCGACGAGATCACCGCGAAGAAGCCTGAGAAGTCCCTGACCAGCTACCTGCACAGAACCGCAGGACGCGATAGCTTCGGTCACATCAGCGTCCGTCGCAGAGGCGGTGGAGTCAAGCGCAAGTATCGTGTGATTGATTTCAAGCGCGACAAGCACGGAATCGAGGGAACGGTCAAGACAATCGAGTACGATCCGAACCGCTCCGCCAACATCGCCCTTGTCTACTACACCGATGGCGATAAGCGGTACATCATCGCGCCGGAAGGCCTGAAGGTCGGGCAGAAGGTCATGAGTGGTGAGAATGCTCCGTTGACCGTTGGCAATGCGCTTCCCCTGAAGAACATTCCGCTCGGTCTTACGGTCCACAACGTTGAGCTCACGCTTGGTCGTGGTGGTCAGCTGGTCCGCGCTGCTGGACTTGGCGCGACGATTGTCGCCAAGGAAGGCGCCTACGTGACTCTGAGACTGCCCTCCAGCGAGATGAGAATGGTCTTCGGCGAGTGCTACGCGACCATCGGCCAGCTTGGCAACTTCGACCACATGAACGTCAATCTCGGCAAGGCCGGCGTCAGCCGCTACCTGGGCCGCAGACCGGCTGTCCGTGGTATTGCCATGAACCCGATCGATCACCCGCATGGTGGTGGTGAGGGTAAGACCGGTACCGGACGCAATCCTGTCTCTCCGTGGGGCAAGCCTGCTAAGGGTGGTACTACCCGTTCGAAGAAGAAACCGTCTAATGCCTTCATTGTGAAGAAGAGATCGAAGTAAGGAGTAAATCGTGAGCAGATCTATCAAGAAAGGCCCGTTTGTCGAGAAAAAACTCTTGAAGCGGGTTGAAGAGGCCAAGAAGGCCAATCAGAAAGCGATGATCAAGACGTACTCCAGAGCTTCTATGATCATCCCTGATATGGTAGGCATTACCATCTCCGTTTACAACGGAAAGACTTGGGTGCCGGTTTTCGTTACCGAGAACCTCGTCGGACACAAGCTCGGTGAGTTTGCTCCGACCAGAGTGTTCCGCGGTCACTCCCTGGGTGACAAGGCTGTCGCCAAATAAGGAAGTAGAGCATTATGGCAGATAAAAAAGGTTATACCGCTGTTGCCAAGTTCTTGCTGGTTTCTCCTTCCAAGGTCCGCCCCGTCGCTGACCTTGTGAGACGGAAGCCGTACCCCGAGGCTGTCGCTATCCTCGAGGCAATGCCGCAGAAGGGCGCTCGCCTGATTCTGAAGGTGTTGAAGAGCGCTGGCGCGAATGCAGTGAATGTGAACAACAGACTGGATGAGGATGATCTGGTGGTCGCTGAGCTGAAGATTGATGATGGTCCCAGACTCAAGAGAGTATGGCCCAGATCCCACGGGAGAAGAGATATTCTTCTGCGCAGGATGTCGCACATTACCGTCACTGTCGACGAAAAAGCTAGTGTGAGGAAATAAATGGGCCAGAAAGTTAATCCTATTGGACTGAGATTAGGTATCAACAAGACCTGGAAGTCCAAGTGGTTTGTAGATCGCAAACAGTATGCAGACACGCTGCATGAGGACTTGAAGCTACGCAAAGAGCTGCTTGCTTGTCCTGAAGTACAGGGTGCTGAGATTTCTGACGTCGAGATTGTCAGACAGCCTCAGCGCATCACGATCATGATCACCACCAGCAGACCTGGAATCATCATCGGCAGTAAGGGCGCCAACGTCGAGAAACTTGGCCAGAGGCTGCAGAAGCTGTCCAATCAGAAAGTGGCCATCAAGATCAAAGAGATCAAGAAACCCGAGGCCGACGCGCAGCTCATCTCTGCCAACATCGCCCGTCAGCTTGTCGCCCGTGGTTCTTACCGCAGAGCGATGAAGACGGCGATCAGCAAGGCATTGCAGAGTGGTGCCCAGGGTATCAAGGTCAGGCTTTCTGGACGTATTGGTGGAGCCGAGATTTCCCGCAGCGAGTGGATGAAGGAAGGCCGCGTGCCTCTCCACACCCTTCGCAGCGACATCGACTATGGTTTCACCACTGCCAACACCTCCTTTGGCTGCATTGGCGTCAAGGTTTGGGTGTTCAATGGCGAGATTTACAACCATGTCCAGAAGAACGATGCCGGTACGGTCGCCAAGAGCCCGATGAAGGCCGAGGGCGAGACCGCCGATGCAAGGAGCTAAGCCATGCTGAGTCCGAAGAGAGTTGAATGGAGAAAGAAGCAGCGCGGAGACCGCAAGGGCGTCGCCCATGTCGGCAACACGCTGGCTTTTGGTGAGTTTGGCCTGATGGCGACTGAACCGCTCTGGATCACGAACCGCCAGATTGAGGCAGCCCGTATCGCCTTGTCCCGTAGCATCAAGCGCGGTGGCAAGATTTGGATTCGGATCTATCCCGATATGCCATATACCAAGAAGCCTGCCGAAACCAGACAGGGTAATGGCAAGGGTGCCCCGGAAGGATGGGTCGCAGTCGTGAAGACCGGTACCATCATGTTTGAGATGGGCGGTGTTTCGAAAGACGTCGCTGTCGAGGCAATGACGCTGGCCGCGTCCAAGCTTCCGATCCATACCAAGTTCGTCGAGAGACGCGAGGCGGAGTGAGAGTTATGAAGAATTCGTTTAACGATTTGACCTTGGACGAGTTGAAGGCAAAGAAGGAAGAGCTTCACAAGCAGCTGCTTGACCTGAGAATGGGTAGAGTGCTTGGCCATTTGGACAACCCTCTCGCCCTGCGCACGACTCGCAGAAGTATCGCTCGTGTCAACACGCTGATCCGCGAGTACGAGCTTGGTATCCGCAAGGCTGCCAAATAAGGGAGTGAGAGATGGAAAAAGCTTGGAACAAGACCTTTGTTGGACAGGTTGTCAGCGATAAGATGGACAAGACGATTACCGTCGCCATCTCCACGAAGACGCTGCATCCCCTGTACAAGAAGTATGTGACCAGCACCAAGAAGGTGAAGGCTCACGATGAGAAAAACGAGGCCAAGGAAGGTGACACCGTTCGTGTCGAAGAGTGCCGCCATCTGAGCAAGGATGTTTGCTGGCGTCTCGTTCAGATTGTCGAGCGTGCTCGGTAAGTAGGGCAGGAGAGACATTATGATCCAGATGCAGAGCTATTTGAATGTCGCGGACAACAGCGGAGCCAAGCGGGTCCAGTGCATCAAGGTTCTTGGGGGAAGCCACAGATATGTCGCCAGCGTTGGCGATATCATCGTGGTTGCCGTCAAGGATGCACTCCCCAACGGCGCCATCAAGCGCGGCGACGTGCTGAAGGCCGTGATTGTCCGTACGAAGAAGGAATACCGCAGACCTGACGGTACCTATATCAGGTTCGATGATAACGCATGCGTCATCATCGATGCCAACAATAACCCGCGCGGCAAGCGTATTTTCGGACCCGTTGCAAGGGAACTTCGCAACAACTACATGAAGATCGTTTCCCTCGCGCCGGAAGTGTTGTAGGAGATCAGCTATGAGACTGAAGAAAAATGACACCGTAAAAGTCATTTCTGGCAAGGACAAGGGCAAGACTGGCCGCATCCTTTCCACTGATGCCAAGAATTCCAGAGTTCTGGTCCAGGGTGTCAACATGGTCAAGAAGACCGTGAAAAAGAAAAATCCGCAGGACAAGGGTGGCTTCGTGGAAGTCGAGGCACCGATTTCTGTGGCAAACGTCGCTTATGTCACCAAAGACGGCAAGACGACTCGTATCGGATACAAGTTTGACGAGAAGGGCAACAAGGTCCGTTTCGCCAAAAAGACTGGGGAAACACTCTGATGGCAGAAGACAAGAAAGAAAAGGCAGCAGCTCCGAAGAAGGCTGAGAAAGCTGAGACTGCACCTGTTGAAAAGTTTGTCCCGAACTTTAAGAGAAAGTATCTGGAAGTGGTTGTGCCTGCGCTGTTCAAGGAGCACGGATACACCTCTGTCATGCAGGTTCCCCGCCTTGAGAAGATCGTCGTCAGCATCGGTTGCGGTGATGCCGTCGAGAACAAGAAGCTGCTCGATACCGCCGTCAAGGAACTGGAGACGATTACCGGCCAGCACGTTGTCAAGACCAAGGCGAGAAAGTCCATCGCTAACTTCAAGGTCCGTGAAGGACAGGAGATTGGCGCTATGGTTACGCTTCGTGGAGACAATATGTGGTTCTTCCTGGAGAGACTGATCTGCATCGCTCTTCCGCGTGTGAAGGACTTCAGAGGCGTCAATCCCAACGCTTTCGATGGAAGAGGAAACTACTCTCTCGGCATTACCGAGCAGATTATTTTCCCGGAAATCGACTTCGACAAGATTGAGCGGATTAGTGGTATGAACATCGCGTTCGTCACCACGGCCAGGACCGACGAAGAGGGCTATGACCTGCTTGCAAAGCTCGGCATGCCTTTCGCTAAGAAAGCCGGTAAGTAAGGGTTAGAGAGCATGGCAAAGAAATCGTTGATTATCAAATCGAAGAAAGAGCCGAAATTCAGCACCAGAAGCTATCATCGTTGCAGAATTTGCGGTCGTCCTCGTGGATATATGCGTCAGTTTGATATGTGCAGAATTTGCTTCCGCAAGCTGGCGAGCGAAGGCCAGATTCCTGGCGTTACTAAATCTAGTTGGTAAGGAGAGACTACTATGGCAGTAAGTGATCCAGTAGCAGATATGCTCACCAAGATTAGAAACGCTAGTCTGGCGAAGCACGATAAAGTAGACATCTCTACTTCGAAGATGAAGCTTCAGATCATCAAAATCTTGAAGAATGAAGGCTTTGTGAAGAACTTCAAGAAGGTGACTAAGGATAACTTCCCGTTCGTCCGCGTCTACTTGAAGTACGATGAGAATCAGGCTCCTGTCATCCATGGCATCGAGCGTTTGTCCACTCCGGGCCGTCGCATGTACACTGGTTACCGCGACATGCCCCGCGTGTACAACGGCTATGGTATCCTGGTGGTCTCGACTTCCGAGGGTGTCATCACCGGAAAGAAGGCCGCAGAGTCCAAGATCGGTGGTGAGCTGATCTGCAAGGTTTGGTAAGGAGGAGGTAGAACATGTCCAGAATTGGAAGATTGCCTATCGTTCTCCCGCAGGGCGCCAAGGTTTCCGTGGCCGGCACGTCGGTCAACATCGAGGGCCCGAAGGGCAAGACCTCTGTCGTCGTGAATCCCGACATCACTGTCGAGGTCAAGGATGGAAAGGTCGAAGTCAGCCGCAAGGACGATTCGATTCGTAACAGAAGTTTGCACGGTCTGTACCGCCAGCTGATCAACAACGCGATCATCGGAGTCACTCATGGATATTCCAAGAGTCTGACGATCACCGGTGTTGGTTACCGCGCTGAGGCCAAGGGCAAGAACATCCTGTTCACCCTCGGCTACGCAACCCAGATTGAGTTTGTCTGTCCGGAAGGTGTCGAGCTGAAGGTCGATAACCCGAACAAGGTTACTGTCTCTTCCATCGACAAGCAGAAGGTGGGACAGGTTGCGGCGGACATCAGGAGTCTGCGTGGACCTGAGCCGTATAAGGGCAAGGGTATCAAGTACGAGCAGGAGGTCATCCGCCGCAAGGCTGGTAAGACCGCTGCCGCGAAGAAGTGATGGTAGGCTAGCGTTATGAACAGAATTATCGATAAGCAGAGAAAGCACGAACGCCGCAAGCTCCACATCAGAAAGCATCTGAGTGGCACTCCGGATCGTCCGCGTATGACTGTGTTCCGCAGCAATCTGCATATGTACGTCCAGGTCATCGACGATGTCAGTGGCAAGACCTTGGTCTCTGCCAGCACGCTCGAGGGTGATTTGAAGGGCGTGAGGAACAATGTCGAGAATGCCGCAAAGCTTGGCGAGATCGCCGGCAAGCGCATGCTTGAGAAGAATATCAACACTGTGGTGTTCGATCGTAACGGTTACATGTATCATGGCATCGTGAAGAGCATCGCCGACGGCGCCCGCAAGGCCGGTGTCAAGTTCTAAGGGGTAGTACTGTGGCTAACAATGAAAGAGAAAGAGACCGCAACAAGGACGATGGATTTGTTGAGCATCTCGTTCAGCTGAACCGCGTCAGCAAGGTAGTCAAGGGTGGCAAGCATGCCTCCTTCGCCGCCTTGGTTGTTGTCGGCGATAAGAAAGGTCACGTGGGCTACGGCTTCGGCAAGTCCAACGATGTGACTGAGGCAATCCGCAAGGCTTCTTCCAGAGCGAGAGCGCACCTGGTTACCGTTCCGATGAAGAACGATACCCCGAAGATCCCCCACGAGATTGTCGGATCCTACAAGAGCGCGCGTGTTCTTCTCCGCCCGGCAGTTGCCGGTACGGGCATCAAGGCTGGTGGCGCTGTCCGCTTCATCTGCGATGCTGCTGGCATCAACGATGTCGTGAGCAAGGCTCTCGGCTCTCGCAACCCGATCAACTCTGTCAAGGCGACCTTTGACGCCATCGCTCACATGATGGACGCCAAGGCCATCGCCAAGGCCAGAGGCAAGAAGTCTCTTGCTGAGCTGTGGGGGTAATGGTATGGCAGAAGCAAAGAAAATCAAAATCACCTTGGTGAGAAGCTTGAACCGCTGCCTGCCCAACCAGGTCAAGAACGCTAGGGCTCTTGGTCTGGGCAAGATCAGTAGCACTGTCATCGCGGACGACACTCCGTCTGTCCGCGGCATGATTCGTGTTGTCGCTCATCTTGTAAAAGTCGAGGAGATCTAACATGGCACAGATTGTCGCGCCAAAGGGCGCCAATACAAAGAAGACCATCGTCGGTCGTGGCGCTTCCAGCAAGGGAAGAACTTGCGGAAGAGGCAACAACGGTCAGAACTCTCGTTCTGGCGGTGGAGTCAAGCCGGGCTTTGAAGGTGGACAGATGCCCTTGTATCGCCGTTTGGCAAGAAGGGGTTTCTCAAATTTCAAATTTAAGGTAACATATCTTCCTGTTTCCCTTACCGTCCTAGAAGCGAGCTTCTCTGATGGTGAAACCGTGAGCGATGCCACTCTCAGAGAGAAGGGTATCCTGTCCGGTGCCAAGACTCAGGCCAAAATCCTTGCGGATGGCGACTTGAGCAAGAAACTTGTCATCGAGGGCTTGAAGGTCTCCGCCGCTGCCGGCGAGAAGATCAAAGCCGCGGGTGGCGAAGTTCGGTAAGTTGGAGCAAAGAGAAGGGCTTTATGGCAAACTCCTTGGTTGATATGTTCAGAATTAAGGATCTGCGTCGGAAAGTTCTGATCACCCTGGGCCTGCTGATCATCAGCAGGGTCGGGGCGGTCATTCCTATTCCGGGTATCGATCCGAATGTCCTGACCACATATTTTCTGGCCCAGAGTAATAGTTCGAGTTTCGGCCTTACCGAATACTTGAACTTTTTCTCTGGTGGCGCGTTCGAGAATTTCTCCCTGTTCATGCTTGGGGTCATGCCCTATATCAGTATGCAGATTATCCTGCAGCTGATGTTGCTGGTTGTTCCCTCGCTGAAGAAATTGGCGCAAGACCCGGCCGGAAACAAGAAGATTCAGCAGATTACCCGGTATGGTACCATCGTGGTCTGCCTGATTCAGTCGTTTGTGGTCACAATTTACGCTCGTTCGATTCCCAACCTGTTGACCTTGGGGATTGTACAGTTTACCCTTATCGCAATGTTGACCGTCACAACGGGAAGTATGTTCCTGGTGTGGCTTGGTGACAAGATTACCCAGTGGGGTATCGGCAATGGCATCAGCCTGCTGATCTTCGCTGGCATTGTCGCGCGTATCCCTGATGGGTGCGTTCAGATTGCCCACGGCATCAGCGCCGGGACGTTGAACCCCCTGTCCGTGATTATCGTCGCGTTGATGTTCCTTGTCGTCATCGCTTTGGTTGTGTATGAAGAGCAGGGTGTCCGCAAGATTCCCGTGAACTACGCCCGTCGCATTGTCGGACGCAGAATGTATGGTGCCCAGAACACCTACATCCCGCTGAAACTCAATCCGTCGAACGTCATCCCGGTCATCTTCGCGAGTGCTTTGCTTTCGTTTCCGTTGCAGATCGCTTCATCCCTCGGAACTCGTGTCCGGTGGATGGCACGGTTTGCCGAATGGCTGAATCCCCAGGGAGCCCCCTATCTGATTATCTACACCCTGCTGATTATCGCATTCGCGTTCTTCTATACCCAGATTTCGATGAATCCCGTCGAAATGGCCAAACAGATCCGTGAGAACGGAGGATCTATTCCGGGTATCCGCAGCGAGAAGATGGAGGAGTACCTCTCCAAGGTGCTCAACCGTATCGTGCTGCCAGGTTCCCTCTTCTTGGCCTTCATCGCCCTGATTCCGACCTTGGTACAGAAGTTGTTTAGCTTCCCCCCGCAGGTCGCCATGCTGTTCGGCGGCACTTCGCTGATCATTATGGTCGGCGTCGACCTCGACACCATGCGTCAGATTGAGGGGTTGATGCAGATGCACCACTATGATGGTTTCACAGTGGGCAAGAACAGAAGTCTTTAAGGCTGAAGGAGCTTTATCATGAAAGTGAGAGCAAGTGTGAAGCCGATCTGTGACAAGTGCAAGGTTATCCGCCGCCATGGTGTTGTCAGAATCATCTGCGAGAACCCGAAGCACAAGCAGAGGCAGAAGGGTTGATTTTCCAACCCACCATTGAATGTAGGAGGCCATAAATGGCAAGAATTGCTGGTGTTGATGTACCGAATAAGGCGACCAAGATCGCGTTGACGTATGTCTATGGCATTGGAAACAAGACCGCTATGGATATCTGCGCCAAGGCCGGTGTCGACCCGGATGCAAATATCAACACCTTGACCGTTGACCAGCTGGCTGTCGTCAGAAAGGTCATCGATGAGAACTATAAAGTTGAAGGCAGACTTCGCACGGAAGTCGCGTTGAATATCAAGCGCCTTATGGACATTGGCTGCTATCGCGGCCTTCGCCACAGAAAGGGTCTTCCGGTTCGCGGTCAGAGAACCAGAACCAACGCAAGAACTCGCAAGGGCAAGAAGAAGACCGTTGCAGCGAAGAAGAAGTAAGGAGCAGGTAAGAAATGGCTAACGTAAAACGCAAAGTTAAGAAGACGGTATACGAAGGCAACGTCTATATTCAGGCTACTTTCAACAATACCATCATCACCATTACGGATTTGCAGGGCAACGCTATTTCTTGGGCAAGCGCCGGTGGACTTGGGTTCCGCGGTGCCAAGAAGTCTACTCCGTATGCCGCTCAGACCACGATGGAGAAGGCCGCCAAGGCCGCTCTGGATTCCGGTCTGCAGGAAGTGAATGTCTTTGTGAAGGGGCCCGGTGTCGGCCGTGAGAGCGCTATTCGTTCTCTTGGCGTGCTTGGACTGAAGGTCCGCACCATCAGTGACTGCACTCCGATCCCCCACAATGGTTGCAGACCTCGCAAGAGCAGAAGAGTCTGATGAGGAGCAGGTAAGAAAATGGCAAGATATACTGGACCAAAATGCAGAGTTTGCAGAGCTGAGCGCTGCAAGCTGTTTCTCAAGGGTGACCGCTGCCGTTCCGGCAAGTGCCCGTTGAACGATCTCAAGAATGCCGGTCTTCCTGGCCGCGATCCGAGAGCTCGTGCGAAGAAGCAGACCACCTATGGTCTCCAGCTGGCTGAAAAGCAGAAGCTGAAGAAGACCTATTGCATGCTCGAGAAGCAGTTCAAGAGAACCTTCGAGGAAGCTGCCCGCCGCCCCGGAATCACCGGTGAGACGCTTATCAGCCTGCTCGAGTGCCGCTTGGACAACGTTGTGTACCGTCTGTACTTCGCTGCCAGTCGCAATCAGGCTGCCCAGCTGGTGAACCATGGCCACGTGATGGTCAATGGGAGACGGGTCGATATTCCTTCCTACTCCGTGAAGCCGGGTGACGTGATTACCCTGACCGCGCGTGCTCAGAAGATGACCCTGATCAAGCAGAACCTCGAAGAGTTCGGCAAGAGCGGTGTCTCTCCTTGGTTGTCGCTGGATCCGGATGCGATGAAAGGAACCTTCAACGCCGTCCCGAGAAGAAGTGAAGTTACCGAGCTCGAGAAGATCAACGAGCAGCTGATCGTCGAGTTGTATTCCAAGTAAGGAGTGGTTCATGGCACGCAAAAACCTGCTTAAGGGTTTCAAGAAACCCAAGGGGATTACTTTCGAGCATAGCGCAGTGGAAACGAACTATGGCAAATTCATCGCCTATCCGTTTGAGAGAGGCTTTGGAACTACCATTGGCAACACGCTCCGCAGAGTGCTCCTTTCCTCTATCCAGGGATATGCGGTCACTGCCGTGAAGTTCACCAGTTACGACAAAGATGGCAATGCCAAAATGATCGTCAGCGAGTACGAGCAGATTCCTGGTGTACGTGAGGATATCATGGACATCACCGCCGCTCTGAAGAAGCTGCAGATCAAAATGCCCGAAGATGTGGAGGGTACCACCCTCTTGATCGAGTGCAAAGGCCCCGGAGTCGTAACCGGTGCGGACTTTGAGCGTGACCGGGTTGAGATTACCAACAAAGACTTGGTGGTCTTTACCATGATGGATGACTGCAACCTCGAGATGGAAGTACAGATCGACCTCGGCAGAGGGTATGTGCCGGCTGAAATCAACAAAAAATATGTTGAGGATGAGGCTGGTGTCATTCCTGTCGACGGCGTCTTCTCTCCCGTCAAACTGGTGAAGTACCACATCGAGCCGACCCGTGTTGGCTATCGCAACGATTACGATAAGCTGACGCTGGAGATTTGGACCGATGGCACCATCGCTCCCCAGAATGCCTTGGCGGAAGCGGCCAAAATCGCAAAGGACCATTTCCAGATCTTCATCAACTTCGATGAGTCGCTGATCAACAGCAACGACGAGATTGATGAGGAGGAGGCGAGGGTCCGCAAGATTCTGAACACCCCTGTGGAGGACTTGGAACTTACCGTTCGTTCGTCCAACTGTCTGAAGAACGCCAATATCAGAACCATTGGCGACCTGACCAAAAAGACCGAGGAAGAGATGGCGAAGACGAGGAATTTTGGCAAGAAGAGCCTCCAGGAGATCAAGGAGAAGCTCAAAGAGTGGAACCTGAGTCTCGGAATGACTGATTACAGTGTGCTGAAGACCGCCATGAGGGTTAACGGCGCAGCCGAGAATAAAGAGGAAAATAGCAATGAAGCATAAGATTGGTTTCAACGCGCTGGACAGACGCTCCGCTGAGCGTAAGGCCCTGTTGCGTTCCATGGTCACCTCTCTGTTCAAGTATGAACGGATTGAGACCACCAAGCCTAAGGCTCTCGAGGTCCGCAAGAAGGCCGAGAAGCTCATTACTCGCGCGAAAGAGGACAACGTCCACAACCGCAGAATCGCGGCCGCCTATATCTATGATGAGGGTGTTGTCGCCAAATTGTTCAACGAGATCGGACCTCTCTTCAAGGAGAGAAAGGGTGGTTACACCAGAATCCTGAAGACCGGTTTCCGTCTTGGCGATGCGGCCGAGATGTGCATTCTCGAGCTGGTTGAGAAGACCGCCGAGCACGAGAAGAAGGTCGAGAAGCAGGCTGAAGAGAAGGAAGCGAAGGCTTCCGAGAAGAAAGCCGCCGCTCCGAAGGCTAAGAAGGAGAACAAGGACGTGAAGAAGCACGCTCGTTCTTCAAAAGTTGCTGCTGCGAAGGGCTCTGCCAAGGCAGCAGGCGTCCGCAAGACGATGGCTGGCGGCAAGGCTGGCGGCGGGGACAAATAAGACCCGGATTTCCGTAATGCGAATGCAAGAGGTCAGTTCCCTGACCAAGACCGCTCCTTCGGGGGCGGTTTTTTCATGCTTCCCCCCTATCCTTGACAATCGGGCATAGCACCCCTAGAATGAGGTTTACTACAATTTAGGGGGTAGTATATGTCGTATGTTATTACTCTCCTGGTTGCTGTGATTGGTATTGCGCTGGGCTGGAGTGCCCGTTGGCTGTATGCGAAATTTAAACTCACCTCCATCGAGCAGAAGGCTGCCCGTCTGGATGCTGAGGCTGTAAAAGAAGCGGAAGCGAAGAAAAACGAACTCGTTCTTGAGACACGCAAACAACTGCTGGACGAACAGCGCCAGCAGGAACGTGAAGCGCGAGAGCGTCAGAATGAACTGCAGAGGACGGAACGCCGTCTGCAGGACAAGGAAGAGGCACTCGAGAAAAAGCAGGGCGAGATCGAGAATACCAAAAAACAACAGGGAGATCGCGAGAATGCGCTCAACGATCGGGAGAAGGCTCTCTCCGACCGGGAGAATTCACTTACCAGCGAGCTGGAGCGGATTGCCAGCATGACCGCCGATGAGGCGAAGAATGCCATCATGGCGCAGATGCAGGATGCCGCGCGCCATGACGCCCAAGTAGAGATCAACAAGATTGAAGCAGAGGCGCAACTGACCGCCGACAAGAAGGCTAGGGACATCATCGTCTCCTCCATTCAGCGGATTGCCTCCGAGGTGACCGGTGACATCACCGTCTCCTCCGTCAGTCTGCCCAGCGATGAGATGAAGGGGCGCATCATCGGCCGAGAGGGTCGCAACATCAGGACACTGGAGACACTGACTGGAGTGGATATCATCATCGACGATACCCCTGAGGCGGTCGTCATTTCCTCCTTTGATCCGGTGCGTCGCGAGATTGCCCGTGTTTCTCTCGAACGTCTGGTGCAGGATGGTCGTATCCATCCGGCCCGCATCGAAGAGGTCGTCTCCAAAGTCACCAAGGAGATCGCCCGTGTCATCATGGATCAGGGAGAGACCGTGGTCTTCGATCTTGGTATCAGCAACATGAGCCAGGAGGCCATCAGGGCTCTTGGCAGGCTCTACTTCCGTACCAGCTACGGACAGAGCGTGCTGAATCACAGCAAGGAAGTCGCCATTCTCGCCGGCATGATCGCCAAAGAGGTGGGTGCCGACAGCCAGCTGGCGATGCGCGCGGGTCTGTTGCACGATATCGGCAAGGGTATCGAGAGCGAAGGCGACCAGAACCATGCCGAATTGGGCGCCGACCTGGCCAAGCGGCTGGGTGAGGACCCGAAGGTCGTCAACGCCATTCTCGCGCACCATAACGATGTGGAGCCTGAGACTGTCGAGGCAGTGATCGTGCAGATCGCCGACGCGATCAGCGCTTCCCGCCCGGGTGCGAGACGCGAGACGATCGACAACTACATCAAGCGCCTTGAGTCGTTGGAGAAGATTGCCAAGAGCTTCGATGGTGTGGACAACGCGTTCGCCATCCAGGCGGGAAGAGAGCTCCGCATCATGGTCAACAACGAGAAGGTGAATGACGAGCAGGCAAAGGATATCGCCCGCAAGATTGCCGAGAGGATTGAGGCTGAGCTTCGCTATCCCGGCCGTATCAAGGTGACGATCATCCGCGAGACCCGCGTTGTCGAATACGCAAGGTAACCATGGCTGAGAAAAAGTCATTGAACGCCCTGATGCTGGGGGATGTCTGCGGACAGCCTGGCCTCCGGGCGCTTTTTGTATCCTTGGGAGACTTGAAGAAGCAGACCAAGGCCGATGTGGTGGTGGTCAACGGCGAGAACGCCGCAGACGGGTTCGGGCTGTCGGTAGGGCAGATGAACCAGCTTTTCTCCTTGGGAGTCGACGTAATCACCAGCGGCAACCACATCTGGCAGCAGGAGGACCTGCGCCCCGTCCTGGACAGTGAGAACCGCTTGCTTCGTCCGGCGAACTATCCCGATGGAGCGCCCGGACACGGCATGTGCGTCGTGTCTACCCCCTGTGGCCCTGTGGCCGTCATCAACCTGCAGGGACGCATCGAGATGCCCCAGACCGACGACCCGTTCCGTATCGGCCTGAAGCTCGCCCAACAGGCGAGGCGCCAGACTCCTGTCGTGCTGGTCGACTTCCATGCTGAAGCTACCGACGAGAAGGAAGCGTTGGGTTTCTACTTGGACGGCAAGGTGAGCGCTGTGGTCGGGACCCACACCCATGTGGCCACAGCCGATGCCAAGATCCTTCCCCGTGGAACCGCCTACCAGACCGACTTGGGCTTTACCGGCCCGAAAGAGAGCGTCATAGGCAGCGTGCCGGAGATCGCCATCCAGAAGCAACTCAGCCAGATGCCGCTACGCAACCCCATCAAGGATGGAGAGGCGGAAATCAACGGGGTGCTGGTCACCATCGACGTGGCAAGCGGGAGGGCGCTCTCCATCAGGCGGATCCTGGCATGAAGAAGCGTGCGCTGATCGATCTGCTTGCAGTGAATTATCCTGATATCGGCAGAGAGAAACTCGGCGCCTACATCGTCTGCCGGAATGTGCTGGCAGGGGGAGAGGTTTGCGCTGATCCGAAGATGAAGTTTCCCGAGGATGTCCCTCTTTCGTTCACCTTTGAGAAATACGTCTCCCGTGGCGGCTACAAGCTGGAGCACGCTTTGAAAGCCTTCCATCTGGATGTTTCAGGCATGTGCGTGCTTGACGCTGGCTCTTCTACCGGTGGTTTCACCGACTGCCTGCTGCAGCACGGAGCCAGTCTGGTCCACTCGGTCGATGTCGGGACCAACCAGCTTTCCTGGAAACTCCGGCAGGATGACCGGGTCAGGGTGCATGAGCGACAGAACATCATGACTCTCGATGCCTTGGATCCGGCACCTCAGGCGGCGGTCTGCGACCTTTCCTTCCGTTCAATCAGTGGCGCCGCGGGCCACATCCTCTCGCTATGCGGTGGCAGCTGGCTGGTCAGCCTGATCAAGCCGCAGTTCGAGGTACCCAAAGGTCAACCCGGATTCCATGGAGTGGTCACGGACCCGCAACTGCTACGCGATGTCCTGCTGTCCGTCTATCGGCAACTTTCTGACGAGAACATTGCCGTTCGGGACATCGTCAGGAGCCCTATAACCGGCAGGAAGGGAAATACCGAGTATCTGGCGCTCCTCGGTCTGGATGGGGCCTTGGACGAGCCATCATTTTTGGCGAAGCTCTGAGAGCGGCTGGCCGTCAACGAGGATCTGCACCCTGTCGACAGCATCGAAAGCCCGCATGGTCGTTTCTATCTGTTCCACCGCCTTACCTAGGTCGGGGGAGCCGAGGAATTGTCGGGAAAGGTCGACAAAGAGCGTGCGGCTGGAAAGGGTGCATCCAATCAGCTCGGTGTCGGGTGCGATAAAACTTGCGGCTCCCTTCCTGATGCTTGCGAGATCCGGTCCCGCGAGCAGGTTCTCCAATGTGTCGTGGTATTGGTCACCCCCGAGCCGCTTCTGCCATTGCTGGAAACCGACCTCCTTCAGCGAGCTGTCGAGGAAGAAGACGGTGACCTGCCGGTGGTCGCTTGCCACCTGCTCGACGGAGCGGGAGGCCAAGAGTTCCCGCACCCCGCTACGCTTAAACGCGTCGCGGATTTTTGGCAGACACCCCAAGACTAGCAGGCAGGAGAGGACCAGCCAGCAGAGCCATGCGAACAGGTAGGGGTGTTTCGGAAGGTGGAGCATAGCCTTGAGTGTATCCGACCAGCCCCTGCCTTTCCAGTGGCATCATGTTCCGGCTCGTTTTTCCCACGGAAGCGGCGGGAAAAGCGTTGAGCCCTTTTTTTATCTGCGATACCATGGATATACCATGATTCTACGAAAAGGCATCGGCACAGCATACGGTCTTGTGCGGGGAGAGGCTTATCTGTATCTCCACCATCCGGTCGCAGTAGTCCACGATTCCATCACTTCGGAGCAGGTGCCCGGTGAAATCCGCCGGTTCCATCAGGCGGTCGATGCCGCCATCGCCCTGTTGCGGGAGGGCAAGGGCGACAAGACCAGTCAGAGCATCATCGATACCCATGTGATGATGTTGGAGGATCAAGTCTTCAAGAGCCAGGTCGAGGACCGTATCACCCAGAACCTGGTCTGCGCTCCCTGGGCGGTCGAGTCGGTGGTGGAGCAGATGGTCAGCATGCTCGACCAGAGCGGAGATGCGGGCCTGAAAGAGCGCTGCGATGACCTGCGGGACGTCTCTTTCCAGGTGATCGAGTGCCTTGAGGGCAGGAACCGCGGGAGCCTGGCCCATCTGGACCATGACGTGATCCTGGTCAGCGACCGGCTGATGCCTAGCGAGCTCTTTTTGATGGACAAGACCCATGTGAAGGGCATCGCCCTGGATTCCGGCGGCCCCACCAGCCATGTGGCCATCCTTACCCGTTCCCTCCGTATCCCCTCGGTCATCGGTCTTGGCGATCTTTCCAGCCATGTCAGGTCGGGAAGCCAGGTGGTGGTCAACGGATTCGCGGGTACCGTGGTGGTCGACCCCAGCCAAGAGGCGTTGGAGACATTCAGTCGTGAGTTCCAGCGGTTGCTGCTCCACGACCGCGAGCTGGAGAAGCTTGCCAGAGAGACGACTGTCATGAAGGATGGCCGGGTGCTGCACCTGATGGCTAACATCGAGATGATCGAGGAGGTGGGCCACATCCACGAGGTGGGCTGTGACGGAGTGGGGCTTTTCCGTTCCGAGTATCTGATCATCAACCAGGGGGAAAATGTCAGCGAGGATGTGCAGTTCAACGACTACCGCACCATCATCGAGAAGATGGCCCCCAAGCCGGTGACCATCCGTACCTTCGACGTCGGAGGGGACAAGGTGGTTCCCGGGCTGGGCATCGACGAGCAGAACCCGATTCTCGGCTGGCGTGCCGTCCGCTTCTGCCTGTCCCGCAAGGATATCTTTCTGACTCAGCTCCGGGCCTTGCTTAGGGCTTCCATCTATGGAAAGCTGAGAATCATGTTCCCGATGATCAGCGGGGTCGGGGAGTTGGACGCGGTGCTTGCCGTGCTGGATGAGGCCAAGCGTTCGCTTGCCGCCTCAGGCATTCCCTACGACAAGGATGTCCAGGTGGGGACGATGATCGAGGTGCCTAGCGCCGCGCTTTGCGCCGACCTGCTTGCCAAACGCGTCGACTTCTTCTCGATCGGTACCAACGACCTGATCCAGTACACATTGGCCGTCGACCGTGGAAATGAGAAAATTTCCTATCTCTATCAACCCTACCACCCGGCGGTGCTCCGCTCGATCCGCATGGTCATCGAAGCCGCTCACGCCGCCCACATCCCCTGCGGCATGTGCGGGGAGATGGCGGGCGACCCGCGTTGCTCGGTGTTGCTGGCCGGCCTCGGGCTGGACGAGTTCTCCATGGACCCCCAGAAGGTGCTGGAGGTGCGCAGGGTATTGCGCTCCGTCAGCTGGCAGGAGGCCAAGGAGCTGAAGGACCGTGTCATGACGCTGGAGAGCGCGGACGCGGTAAGCCATACGATGGAAATCTGGATGAAGGACCATCAGGCGAAGTAGGTGTTGCCTTTTTCGTTCCTTCATGAGATTATTCAATCTCCCTCAAGGAATAAAGCAAATGGATGAAATAAAAGAAACGGAAGATACTCAGACGATTCCCACTGTTGCCATCATCGGACGTCCGAACGTAGGAAAGAGCACCCTGTTCAATCGCCTGCTTGGCAAGAGGCGTGCGATCACCAGCCCGGTGGCTGGCGTGACCCGCGATACAATCAGCGAACGCTGGCTTTTGGGCAACCATCCCGTCAACCTCGTCGACTCCGGTGGTGTCAAGGTGGACCGGGAGGAGATGGATGCGCTGGTGGCCAAGCGCTCCCTCGGCCTGCTCGACAAGGCCGACGCAATCCTCTTCATGGTCGACTGCGCCGGCATGACGGCGGAGGACGAGGAGCTGATGCAGACGTTGCGTCCCTATACCGACAAGGTGATCCTTGTGGTCAACAAGGTCGATGACGAGAAACATAAGGACTTGGTCTGGGACTTCTATGGCTATGGGTACCAGCGGGTGGTCTGTATTTCTTCCGCCCATGGCATCGGCATCGAGGACCTTGAGGATACCCTGATGGGAATCCTGAACCTGACGACGGTGGAGAACGCCCCGGAAAGCATCCCGCAACTGCGCCTAGCCATTCTTGGCAAGCCCAACACCGGCAAGAGCACCCTGACCAACCTGCTGGTCGGCAGCGACCTCTCCCTGGTCAGCAATATCGCCGGCACCACCCGTGACGTGGTGCGGGGCTCCTTCACCTACAAGGGAACCGAGTTCTCCGTCATGGATACCGCCGGTATCCGCCGCAAGGGAAAGGTGGAGGAGGATGTCGAATACTATTCGGTAAACCGCGCCATCAAGAGCATCGACGAGGCTGATGTGGTGTTGTTGATGATCGACTCCCTCGAGGGCGTGACCGACCAGGATAAGAAAATCGCCGCTCTGGTGACCCGCCGTGGTGTCGGAATCGTCCTGGTGTTGAATAAAATCGACCTGTTGACTGTGAAGAACCAGTTGCAGGCCATCGAGGACCGCACCCGTTTCCTGTTCCCTGTCCTCGGCTTCGCACCTCTTGTCGCCATCAGTGCCAAGGACGGCGAGAACATCGGCAAGTTGCTGGATACCGTCTGGGAAGTCCATTGCGAGATGCAGAAGCGTGTCGACACCTCGACCCTGAATGCCGCGGTCGCCCGCTGGGGCGAGAAATACCAGCCGCCACGGGGCGAGCTTGGCCATTACAAGGTCTATTACGGCACCCAGATCAGCGCTTCGCCAGTCAAGTTCCTCTTCTTCGTCAACCATACGAAGGACTTCCCGCCGATGTACGTCCAATACCTGAAGAATTGCATCCGCAAGGACCTTGGCTTCTCGATGGTGCCGGTGGAGATCGACCTGCGCGAGCGGCGCCGCAATCCTTCGTTGCACGACAAGCCGAGACAGGCGCCCAGCCTGACGGCGATCAAGAAGAATGCGGCTGAGAAGGCGGCGAGGGCCAAAAGAGGCGGTGGACGGGCAGTTGCCAAGGCCCGTCCGGTCAAGCCGGGAAACAAGGCCTCGTATGGCAAAGCGATAAAGCGGCAGAGCAAGATCCAAAAAAATGCCGGACAGATGCGGCAGCACCTGCAGAAGAAGCATGGACGCTGAGATCAAGGCTGTAGCCTTTGATGTTGATGGTACCCTCTATCCCCAACGGAGCTACTATTGGCGCATGTTGCTTGCCGGGGTGAAGGCGCCGTTGCTTTCCTGGGCCTATAACCGTGCCAGGAGGGCCTACCGTGTCGAGCAGGCCAGCCGGCCTACCGTCCCGGAGAACCGGGCGGGATATCTGGACCGGCTTTCCCGGCTGATGCTCGGTTTCCTCCATCGCAAGGTCACCCAACGGTCGGTCGATCGGATGGGAAAAATGGTGGAACGTGTGTTCTATGACAGCTGGAGGCGGCTGTACCAGGTGGTTCCCGAGCGCAAGGGGATGCGCGAGACGCTGCGTTCGCTCAAGGAACGGGGCTATACGATTGCCGTCCTGAGCGATTTCCCGTTGGAAGGGAAACTCAAGGCCCTCGGGGTGGACGACGTGGTGGATGTCGCCCTCTCCAGCGAGGACATCGGATACCTGAAACCGGACCCTAGGGTTTTTTCGAAACTGGTTTCTTGTATCAATCTCGAGCCTCAAGAGGTTTTATATGTGGGGGACAGCTACCACAAGGACGTGCTGGGCGCGCGTGGGGTTGGCATGCATTCCTGCCTGATCACCTCGAGCAGGAAGAAACGCCACCTGTTCCCCGAAGCGGAGCATGTGGTAACATCGTATTTGGAACTTGCTGCTCTCTAAAAGGGGGGTCCTTGCCTTGACGTTTTATGTATTCGCGTTTGTGTTGTTTGCCGTTAACTTTGTCATCAGTCTCCTGCTCTTCGGCGCGGCCAATGACCGCAAGAAGATGATGCGGATCCAGGAACAATTGAAAAGACTTGGTGCCGCGAGCGAGAAGGAGAACTACCGCCTGCGCGAGAATTCCCAGCATGCGATCGAGATTGTCAACCAGAAAATCGTCCAGGCCCAGAACGTGATGGATGAGATGGACGGGAGGATCCTCGACATACAGAACCGCAGCCAAGACCTGGCCAAGCTTCAGGCGACATTGGCCAACTACCGGCAGGTGATGGGGCAGCTCTCCACGATTACCGACCAGGCTGAGGCGCGCATCCAGGAGATTCGTGGCGATATCGCGGAGGTGGAGCAGGTCCGCCAGACCATCGCTCAGTTCCAGGAGGATACCGCCAGGGAAAAAGCCGCCATCGAGACGATGCGGGCCGAGAGCGAGTCGGCAATCAGGAATCTGCTCGCCGAGAGCGAGGAGAAGCTGACCAGTTTCCAGAAGCAGGTCGAGGAACTGATGGGAAAGACCAAGAGTTCCATCGACAGCTATACCGAAGCGTTGGAGAAGCAAAAGCAGGATGCCATCCAGGAGGTCGAGGAGCAGGGAAAGAAGTTCGGCGAGTTCGAGCGGCAGATGAAAGACTCCTTGCAGAAGAGCGAGGACGACTTCAAACGGCTACGCTTCGAGACCGTCAGCCAAGTGGACAAGGATATGTCCAACTTCACCGTCGGTTGCGCGGAAAAGATGGAGACGGTCTTCAAACAGACCATCGAGCAGATCGATGCCTCATTCCATACCATGGTCTCCACCAGCCAGGTCTTCATCAACGAGCTGGATGGTCGTCTTGCCTCCGCGAAGGACATCGCCGCCACGTTGGATGCCAACAGCGCCTTGCGGCTTGAGGAGGTCAGCAAGAAGCTTGCGGAGTACAGCCAGCAACTCTCCAACAACGATGCGCTCAACGCCACCCAGGAGAGCCATAAGCGACAGATGGAGCAGTCGATTGACGAGCTCCAGGCAGAGACCGACGCCCTGCACGGCGAGCTTGATTGGCTGAAGACCGAGAAGGCAGAGATTGTCAGGGAAATGGAGGAGCGGGCGGCGTGCATGGTCGACAATGGCGTCGCCTCGGTTCCTGTCCAGGCTCCGGAAAGCCCTGACGACCAAGAGCCTGTATTCGATTTCAAGCCGATTCCTTCCAGTGCTTTCAGCGCCGGACAAGAAGCGGCCTCCGGCGCGGATGCAGTACCTGGTAGAGAGGATGAGGAACAAGCCGCAACCACACAGGCATCTTCCACGGAAGCCGAACCTGAGTTGAATTTCAAGCTCCCCGATGCGGCTCTTGGCACCGACGAGCAGGAGACGATACCTGTTGATGTGCATTCCGGGACAGGGCTGGCATTCGAAGCGGACGCCGCACCTGGTAACGAGGAAGAGACGCAAGTTCCAACCATACAGGCGGCCTCCACGGGAGCCGAACCCGCGTTGGATTCCAAGATTCCATCAGAAGACATGGGTGTGGATGAGCCGGAGCCAGAGGTTGTTCCCGAGGAAGAGCCGGTTGTTGACAACCTTCTTGGGGCAGAACAGGAATCCGAACCGGAAGAGGAGGAGGTCGATATGGAGGACGACGTCCCTGAGTTGGATGACTTGGAACCGGTGGAGACCAAGGAAGCCCCGAAGGTCAAACCGACCTATGTGCCTGTCGGGGAAGAGGAGTCGATCAATCTGGACGACTGAGCATCTTCCCTTGACGCTTCTCTTTGTCTGTGAGTATGTTTCATGCGTATCCCTACGGGGGTACGCAGTATTTTTGTTCGTGAGGAAAATGTATGAAAATCAACGTGAACAACCACGAGGACTCCGGGAAGGAAGCCGAGAAATCGAGCAAACAGGAGGAGACCCCGAAAAAGCCGGAGGCTCAGGCTGAACCCGCTGAGAAGCAGAAGGATTCCCAAGAAGTCAAGAAGGAACCGACCCCTCAGGAGCAGATTGCTGCGCTTCAGGCGCAGGTGGCGTTGCTCCAGGCCCAGCTTTCGGTAGCCGACCAAAAGAGCGTGCATGATTCACAGACAATCAGCCAGCTCAACGACAAGGTGCAGGATTGGCAGGACAAATACGCCAGCATGCAGCGTTACGCATCCACGATGGCCGCTGATATGAAACGCATGCAGAGCAATACCGCGATGGAAATCGAAAGGGCCAAGGAGAAGATCCTGAAGGACCTGCTTCCGACCCTTGATGATTTTGAACGCGCCTTGCAGGCAGGCAAAGAGGACCAGTCTAAGGACTTCGAGAAGATGCTCGAGGGCGTGCAGATGATCAATGACAAGATGTACCAGCACCTTGCCGGCCAGTTCGGCCTGAAGAAAATGGAGACCGACGGCAAACCGTTCGACCCGTCCCGTCACGAGGCGTTGCAGGTGGTCAAGGACGACAAGTACAAGGACAAGACGGTCACGATGACCTATCAGTCCGGATATTTGCTTGGGGACAAGGTAATCCGCCCCGCAAAAGTGGTGGTCGGTCAACCTTCCAATTGACGATTGCGCCAAGCGTGAGTATGTTACAGACGTTCCGATAAGGAACAGAAAAACTTTTGAAATTATCGGGAATTTGAGGAGATACAGATATGGGAAAGATTATTGGTATTGACCTTGGCACGACCAACAGTTGTGTCGCGGTGATGGAGGGTAACGAACCTCACGTCATCATCAACAGCGATGGCGCCCGCACGACGCCGTCCATTGTGGCTTTTACCGACAAGGGCGAGCAGCTTGTCGGTCAGCCGGCCAAGAACCAGATGGTCACGAATGCCGAGAACACGATTTATTCGATCAAGCGTTTCATGGGTCACAAATATCAGGACGCTGATGTCCAGCAGGAGCTGGGCAGACTGCCGTATAAGGTGACTAGCGACGCGCAGGGCTATGTCCGTGTCGTCGCCCAGGGAAAGGAATACTCCCCGGAGCAGATTTCCGCTGCCATCCTTCAGAAGATGAAGGCGGCCGCGGAAGCCTATCTGAAGGAGCCGGTGACCGAAGCGGTCATCACGGTTCCCGCCTACTTCAACGACGCTCAGCGCCAAGCCACCAAGGACGCGGGCAAGATTGCCGGCCTTGATGTGAAGCGTATTGTCAACGAGCCGACCGCAAGCGCTCTGGCCTACGGTTTGGACAAGACCAACAAGGAAGAGAAGATCGCTGTCTATGACTTCGGCGGCGGCACCTTCGATGTCTCCATCCTGGAGCTCGGTGACGGTGTCTTCGAGGTCAAGAGCACCAACGGTGATACCCACCTTGGCGGTGATGACTTCGACGCGAAGATCATCGATTGGATGAACGAGGAGTTCAAGGCGCAGTATGGCATCAACCTGAAGGATGATACCATGGCCCTGCAGAGAATGAAGGAAGAGGCGGAGAAGGCGAAGATTGCCCTTTCCAGCACGATGAACTACACCATCAGCCTGCCCTTCATCGCCAACAAGGACAATCGCCCGTTGAACCTGCAGATGGACCTTTCCAGAGCCCACTTCGAGGCTATGACCGCCGACCTGGTCGAGCGTAGCCGTGGTCCTGTCACCAACGCGTTGCGTGATGCCGGCCTGACGATCCACGATATCGACGAGGTCATTCTGGTTGGAGGTACGACTCGTATCCCCGCCGTCCAGGAAGCTGTCAAGGAGATGTTCGGTGGCAAGGAGCCGATGAAGGGTGTCAACCCGGATGAGGTAGTCGCCATGGGCGCCGCCATTCAGGGTGGTATTCTTGGTGGAACCGTCAAGGACGTCGTCCTGCTTGATGTCACTCCGCTTTCCTTGGGTATCGAGACCCTCGGTGGCGTCTGCACCAAGATGATTCCTCGCAACACCACGATTCCGACCCACAAGAGCCAGATTTTTACTACTGCGGCTGATGGCCAGACCGAAGTCGGCATCAAGGTCCTGCAGGGTGAGCGTGAGATGGCTGCCCAGAACAGAGTCCTCGGCACCTTTACCTTGGATCAGATTCCGGCTGCTCCGCGCGGAGTCCCGCAGATCGAGGTCTCCTTCGATATCGACGCCAATGGCATCGTCCATGTTTCTGCAAAGGACACCGGTACCGGCAAGGAAGCCCATATCAAGATCGAGAGCTCTTCCGGACTTTCCGATGAGGAGATCGACCGCATGGTGAAGGAAGCCAAGGACCACGCCGACGAGGACAAGAAGGCCAAGGAGAAGGTGGACGCGCGCAACAACGCAGAGACCATGATGTACAGCACCGAGAAGTCGCTGAAGAGCTACGGCGACAAGATCTCTGCTGACGACAAGGCCAAGATCGAGAAGGCGATTGCCGATTTGAAGAGCACGCTCTCCAACAGCTCCGCCTCTACCGAAGAGCTGAAGGCCAAGACCCAGGCTCTGCAGGAAGCCTCTTACAAGCTCGCCGAGGAGATTTACAAGCATGCAGGTGCCAACAATCAGAACGGCGGCGCTCAGGGTGGTTCCACTAACGGTGGGGCCCAGGGCGGTGCGACCAGTGGTCCGACGACCCATCAGGGTACAGGTCCTGATGACGCCGGCTATGAGGTCGTGAACTGATTCCGGCTTTTTGCTACAATGCAATAGCATCACATCATGTCGGCCCCGAAAAAGCCGACATGATGTGTGTTTGAGGACTTTCCTATGGCAGAGACGAAACGAGATTATTATGAAGTGCTCGGCGTTGCCAAAGACGCTACTCCCGAGCAGATCAAGAAAGCATACCACAAGCTGGCTTTGGCCAATCACCCGGATACCCACCCTGGTGATAAGGAGGCCGAGGCCCGTTTCAAGGAAGCCACCGAGGCCTACGAAGTCCTCAGCGACGAGAAGAAGCGAGCGGCCTATGACCAGTACGGTTTTGCCGGTATCGATGGGGCCGGTGGTATGGGACACGACTATTCCCATGTCTATCAGGACTTCTCCGATATTTTCGGAGGCCGTGGCGGGTTCGAGGACATTTTCAGTTCCTTTTTCGGTGGCGGCATGGGTGGCCAGGGTGGTGCCCGCCGTAGCGGCGGCCCCAGCCAGGGTTCGAGCTTGCGCTATGACGTGACGCTGGACTTCAAGGATGCGCTGTTTGGCACCAAGGTGGATGTCTCGTACATCCATCAGGTAGTCTGCGACACCTGCCATGGTTCCGGTTCCGCCGACGGCACCGGGACCAAGACCTGCCCCACTTGTGGCGGAAGCGGACAGGTACGCAGGAACAGCGGCTTCTTCACCGTGGCGACGACCTGCCCCACCTGTGGCGGTAAGGGCCAGGTCATCGACCATCCTTGCCCGGACTGCCATGGCTCCGGCTTGAAGCGCAAGCAGACCAAACTGAGGGTCACCATTCCTGCCGGCGTGGATAACGGCAACAGGGTCACGTTGCGTGGCATGGGAGACGCGGGAGCCAACGGAGGTCCGAGCGGTGATTTGGTAGTCTTCATCTCGGTCAGGCCGGACAAGTATTTTGTCCGTCAGGGCGCGGATCTCTACCTGCAGGTGCCGATCAGTTTCACCCAGGCTGCGCTTGGCGCCGATATCATCATCACCAGTGTGGATGGCAAGGAACTCAAGGTGTCCATTCCGGGCGGGACTCAGAGCGGAAAGCTGCTGAGGGTCCGCGGACAGGGAGCTCCCAAGCTCAACAGCACTGATCGTGGCGATTTGTATCTGCGCATCCAGGTGGATACCCCGAAGCACCTTGGCCTGAAAGCCCGTGGTTTGATGAAGCAACTGGCTGAGGCTATGGGTGAGAACGATAGACCGCAACCAGTTCCCTACGAGGGAGATGTCAACGAATAACGAGGAGAAACGAGATGGGCGAGAAGATGTACGGCAAGCACGCGATTGAAGAGGGTATCAAGCAGGCCCCGATGGGCTCGACGCTCTATGTTTCCCGCGGGGTCGGGAAAAGCTACTCCGATCTTGAGAGACAGGCGATGCTGACCGGAAAGATCGCCATCAAGAAACTTTCTCCCCAGGAAATGGACCGCATGATGCCAGGTGTGGATCACCGGGGCGTCGTGCTTGACCTTGGTGGGGCGCGCAGGGGGGGAAGCCGGTTGATCGTCACAACGGTCAGCGAGTTCCTTTCCAACCTGAAGGAGGGCCAGGGCGCCCTGGTCCTGTTGCTCGACGAGATTACCGACCCGCACAATCTGGGGGCGATTCTTCGTAGCGCCGACCAGTTCGGTGTCGACCTTGTGGTTGTTCCTGAAAGGCGCAGCGCCCAGGCAAACGAGACGGTCACCAAAATTTCTTCCGGAGCCGCCCAGTATGTGCCGATGGCGGTGGTTACCAACCTGAGCCGCGAGGTGAAGGAACTGAAGGCAGCCGGCTTCTGGATTTATGGCGCGGATATGTCAGGTACGAACAGCTACGAGATTACATTCCCCCAGAGGACCGCCATCATCATGGGTAGTGAGGGTAGCGGAATCCGTGAGCTTTCCCGCAAGCTGTGCGACGAAATCGTCTCGATTCCGATGCGCGGCCATATCGACTCGCTCAACGTATCGGTCGCCACGGGTATCCTGCTCTACGAGTTCCGCCGACAGCATTGAATCTGTTATCCTGAAGGGAAAAGGGCGCCAACCTCTTATCCGTACGTTTTCCTTGGTGGCCCTTGTAACGGTGGCACACGACAAGAACTACGAAAGAGCCCCTGACGTGCCAGGCATATCAGGGGCTGAATGTCTGGAGCTTTCTCTCAGTTCTCCAAGAACCGCTCTCCGATGTCCTGACGGTACCAAGAGCCCTCGAAGTGGATCTTGTCTATTTTCGCATAGGCGTTCTTATTGGCCATGTTGATGTTCTCACCCTTGCCGACGATGGTCACTGGCCTGCCGCCGACGGTAATCGGTTGTCCGTCATGTTTCTCGACAGCTCCGAAGAAGACCTGCGGTTCATCCCTGAAGGAGTTGAGTTGCATGTAGGCAGGAAGCGGATCGAGCGCTTTGCAGATCTCGGGAGCCTGCGGATACCCTTTGCTGGCGATGACGATGGCGACGGTGCTTTGGGTCGAGACATTCAACTGGTAGCTTTCCAGGTTGTCGTGCTCCATCGCGTACATGATATCCAGAGCATCGCTCTTGATTAGCGGGATGATCGCTTGGGTGGATGGATCATTGAAACGCACGTGGTAGTCGACCAGAATCGGGCCGTCTTTGGAAAGGATCACACTGAAGGTGAGTACCCCATGGTAGGTGAGCTTCTCGACACGCATGCCGTAGATGGTCGGGTCGATGATCCGGTTGACCAGCTCCTGGCGCAACTCCTCGCTGATGGGGACCGGGCAGATTGCGCCCATGCCTCCGGTGGGGATACCCTCGTCGTGCTGGGTCTTGGAGTAGTCGCTGGAGAAGGGAAGCAGCAGGTATCCCTTGTTGTCCACCAGAGCGGTGACGGAAAGGGAAAGGCCGCCAAGATGTTCCTCGACCAGGATGTCGCCCCGATTGAGCAACTCCTTGCCGAAGGCAATCAGCTGCTGGGTGTCTGCCGAGTCGATCATCATCCTGCTCGGAGCCGGTCCCTTGCTCTTGATGACCAGCCGTTGCCCCCTGTGGCGTAGCAGGAAGGCTTCCATCGTCTGGGGGTCACTGAAAAGCTTGTGGCTCGGGGTAGGGATGTTGTGACGGTCCGTGAAAGCGCGGGCGAAGTCCCTGTCCCCCTCCAGCTTCAGCGACTTGCTTGGGCAACCGAAGCATTCGATTCCCTTCTCGGTGAGCTTGTCCACCATCGCGCTGAACAGCGGCTGCTCCGTGCCGATGAAGACAAAGTCGATGTGGTGGTCGAGGCAGGCCTGATAGACTTGCTCGAAGTCCTCAGAATCGATGTCAAGATTGATGGCGAGCGCTTCGGTACCATAGTTGCCGGGAGCGACATACAAATCCTCAATGAAATGACTGCGGGAAAGCCACCATGCCAAGGCATGGTCTTTGGCTCCGGATCCAAGGACTAATACTCTCATACGTACCCTCGTGTCAAACGTACCACCATCAATTTGCGCTCGTCAACCTTGCGCAAATCCGGGCGTAATCCGCCCTCGTTTCGGTGGTGTTGAATGCCTGTTTCGCCTCGCGTACCCCCTGCATGCCGCGCAGGTAAAAGGAGGCGCACTTGCGCATCTGGTGGCAGGCGCTCCGTTCCCCATATTTCTCGATGGTGGCCTCCAGATGCTCCATCAGCGCCTGAATGCGGCGCTCGGTTGTCAGAGGCATCGGTTCCTTTCCTTCGCCTAGCGCCTTGGCGTCCTCGAAGATGAAGGGGTTGCCGATCGCACCACGGGCCACCATGACCGCGTCGACCTCGTATGTCTTCAGCACCCTGATGACATCCAAAGCCGTGAAAAGGTCGCCGCTGGCGATGACGCGCACCTGGGGCCAGTGGCCTGCCCGGAAATCACAGAGCTCCTTCAGCCGTTCCTGGTGGGCGTAGGGGGCGTATCCTTCGGTGCGGGTCCTGGTATGGAGCGCCATGGCGCTGGCTCCTCCAATGGCGACGGCGTCGGCAAATTCCAGGAAGTTGACCGACTGGTTGTCCCAGCCGAGGCGGAACTTGATGGATACGGGGATGTCGGTCAGCTCCGTGATCCGCTTTACCATCTGCCTGGCCAGTTCCGGATCCTTCATCAGCGCAGATCCGCTTCCGGTACGGGTTACCTTGGGCACCGGGCAGCCGGCGTTGATGTCGATCATCACCGGGTGGTAGGGAATGATCTTCTCCACCGCTTTCTCGATGGGGCCGAGGCTTCCCATGAAGAGCTGCACCACATAGTTCCGTTCGTTGGGCGCCCGCTCCATCAGCTCTTCGGTCTTGTCGCTGTCGCGGTAGAGCCCCTCGGCGCTGACCATCTCGGTATAGGTAAGGTCCGCCCCGTGTTTGATGCACAGCGAGCGGAAGGGGATATCGGTATATCCCGCCATAGGGGCGAGGAACAGGTTGCCTTGCAGTACGGCGCTTCCCACCTGGAAGGGCCGGATGTACGGTTGCTTCATGATTGATGCAAAATATACCATGCTCCAAATGACTTGGTCAAACATGCTAACTTCCATCTGGAAAAACAGTTACGCGAAGTAGGTTTGACAAATCGACATTGTCGTGCTAGGTTTCTCTCATATGAGAAAAGAACAGTATCGTCCTGATGGAGGACAGACACATAGCAATCATCCGGATAGTGGTTACATCTATCTGGTGAAAAACCCTTCCAGCAACGAGCTCTCCGTCTGCGCGTGGGACAGCATGCTCTACCCGGGCATCAGCGTCGTCATGCCGACGCGCTATGGCCTGGACCTAGGCATCGTTGTTGCCGACGCCTCACGGATAGGGAAACCCTATCAGGCAGGGTCGACCGATATCCGTGGAGCCTGCGCGCGTTGCCGCGCCGAGGATGAGGAACCGGTCGAGACGGTCGACGACCAGCCTTTGGTTGCCAGTGGCGAGCCTGGACCGGACGGGAATCCTGTGGTGGATGATATCATCTGGAACGAGGATCCTGACGTCGACGAGTGCGCCGAGTGCGAGATGTGCACCGAGCAAAAGGATCCGGAAAAGGTGAAGCTGTCGGGGGATTCCCTGTGGATTGTCCGCCTTGCCACGCCGAGCGATCTGGCCCGCTACCAGGAGCTCTCTGGAAAAGAAGAGGAGGCGATGCGGATTTGCCGCGAGAAGATTGCTCTGCACAAACTGGACATGAAGCTGGTCACAGCCCACTTCCTGCTGGGTGAGCCGAAAATCCTCTTCTTCTTCACTGCCGACGTCCGTGTCGACTTCCGCGAGCTGGTCAAGGACCTGGTCAGCGTCTTCCGCATCCGTATCGAGTTGCGCCAGATTGGCGTCCGTGACGAGAGCCGCGTGTTGGGCGGGCTCGCCATCTGCGGCCGTGATTTCTGTTGCCATGCCATGACGGACAAGCTCAATCCGGTTTCAATCAAGATGGCGAAAGAGCAGAATCTTTCGCTCAACTCGATGAAGATTTCCGGTCCCTGCGGACGCTTGCTCTGCTGCCTGGCATTCGAGTACGACTTCTACGCCGAGGAAAAGGCCAAGTACCCGCAGGAAGGGAGCAGGCTGAAGTTGGGTGACGAGCTGATGAAGGTGTCGGAGGTGAACATCCTTTCCAAGCAGCTGACCTTGAGCGGAAGCGAAGGGCGAGTGCTGACCATACCAGCGAGTGCCTGCGTATATAAGGAAGATACGAAACGGTGGGAGATTTCCCGACAGTACGTGGACGAGCTCTTCGGTAAAGAATAAAAAATTCAATAAAGCATTGTATTGACCCGTTTTATAGTCTGTGCTATGTTGTTAAGCCGTCAGTTAATTTGCTGATTACAAATAAAGAAAACTACCAAATAGAAATACATTGGTTTTTCCAGTGTTGGAGGATCTAGGATGAGAAATCGGTCTGCAGAGAAGAGAGCACGCCAGAACATTGTGCGCAGAGAGAGAAATCGTGAGACCAAGAGTGCTGTCCGCACCGCTTGCAAGGGCTTCAGCGCTGCTGTCGCCGCAGGTGACAAGGAACTGGCTGCCACCAAGCTGGCGCTTGCCGTGAAGCTGCTCGATTCCGCTGTCGGTAAGAATGCCCTGAAGCGCAACACCGCTGACCGCAAGAAGTCCCGCCTTACTCGACACTACAACAAGCTGGTCGCCGGTGCACCGAAGGAAGCTGCTCCTGCTCAGGCTGCGAATTAACGGTTGGGGAGTAGGTCATGGCAGATTCCAATAAGCTTACCAAAGCTACCATTATTGAGAATCTTCACGAGACTCATGGTTTCAACCGCAATGACATCCATCTGATCATTGACGAGTTTTTTGAGGAAGTGAAGAAAGGCCTGAAAAACGACCAGGTCATAGAGCTCAGAGGATTTGGCACCTTCGAGGTCCGTACCCGCAAGGGGAGGGAGAAAGCCCGTAATCCGAAGACTGGCGAGATTGTTTCGGTCTCAACGCATGGCGTGGCTATTTTCCGCCCGGGAAAAGAGCTGAAGGACTATGTCTGGAATCTTCGGAACCACGAGGAGAACTGAGCGTGGTTCAGCAGACGGACAACGGAAAGAAACAGCGGAACCTTGGAACATATTGTTCTGAGGTTCTGTTGTTATTGGCCAGCTCTTTCGTCCTTTCCCTGGCGTTCCCAGGCTTTCTTTCGAAGAGCGGATTCGGTTTCCTCGCCTTCATCGCATTGGTTCCGGTATTTGTCGTCATCCATCGTACCCGTCCGGCGGCCACTCCTTTCTACGGCTTCTTCTACGGGTTCATGTTCTACCTGTTCTTCAACTACTGGCTTAGGAACTTCCACCCGCTTGCGATCTTCATCGTCACGATCATCAAAGGCGGGGAGATGGCGCTGCTTTTCCCTTGTTTGAAAATGGCTGACAGTTGGTGCAAGAAGTGGAGCTGGCTTGTGCAGGCCTTCATCTGGACCGCCTACTCGTATCTCTGCCAGAGCTGGTTCGCCGGCTATCCTTACGGGACGATCGGCTACGCGTTGTGGAACTATCTTCCGCTGGTGCAGATTGCCTCGATCACCGGTATCTGGGGTGTCAACCTGCTTGTGGTCATGCCACAGGCCTTCCTCGCCATGCCGTTGGCCCGCAGGGAAAGCCTGAAGGGGTGGTTGAGGGACCGCAGGGTCTGGGCGATCGCCTATGCCGTCGGCTTCGCCTTGTGGCTGGTCCTCGGAACGGTCAGCTGGCAGCACTGGAAGCGCATGACGCCTGACCGCACTTGGAAGGTGGCCGTCGTCCAGCATAACGCCAATTCCTGGAAAGGCGGCTACACCACCTACAAGCGGAATTTCAACAATCTCCGCAAAATGAGCCTTGAGGCGATGACGAAGAACCCGGACATCCTGGTATGGTCCGAGACCGCATTTGTCCCGTCGGTGGCTTGGCACGAGAACTATCCTACCGATCCTGACACCAGCGCGCTGGTGGAGGAGTTCGTCAACTTCGGCAAGGAGCTCAGCGTCCCTCTGATTACCGGCAATCCGGAGGGAGTCCTTGCCGACCCCTCGCTTCCTCCCGAGCTCGAGGATGGAGAGTGGAACCGTGATGACTACAACACGATCATCATGTTCGACGACGGACAGATCAAGCAGACGTACCGCAAGCAGCACCTGGTGCCGTTCACCGAGCACTTCCCCTACGAGAAGACGATGCCGCATCTGTACAATATCCTGAAGGCGAACGACTACCACTGGTGGCTGACCGGAACGGAAAGCGTCGTCTTCGAGAGCGACGGTATCAAGTTCTCCACTCCGATTTGCTTCGAGGATGTCTTCGGGGACCTGAACGCCGAGTTCGTCCGGGGGGGCGCCGACGTGCTGTTGAACATGACCAACGACAACTGGTCGCAGAGCGAGGCGAGCGAGATCCAGCATGGGGTCATGGCGATCTACCGTTCGGTGGAGAACCGCCGTACCATGATCCGCTCGACCAACAGCGGACTTTCCTGCTACATCACCCCAGACGGGCAGATCCATGACGATTTGCCGTTGTTCAAGGCGTTGTGGCACATCTTCGATGTTCCCGTCTATTTCTCTTCCGCTCACGCCGAGACGATCTATACCCGCTATGGCGACTGGCTTGCCT
Organism: Spirochaetales bacterium; assembly: GCA_028722305.1. Taxonomy (GTDB): domain Bacteria; phylum Spirochaetota; class Spirochaetia; order Sphaerochaetales; family Sphaerochaetaceae; genus RUG023. The sequence goes on along the minus strand of JAQYHB010000001.1, from coordinate 42,323 downwards.
ATCTCTCCATCTGGGTTTCCGTCCTTTCGCTGGTCGTCGGCCTTGTCCGTACCATCGTCACCCGTAGGAAGCAGCGATGACTCGATATGCCGGTACCTTCGGGTGCCGGTTTGTGTAGAATATATAACGAGTTGCTTGACACGGGATTTGCGTGTTACTATAGTGGTTGATATCTAAGACAGTTGCATTCGTGAACGTAGAAAACTGTCGAAACACTATTTCCCGCACTATGAAATGTGAATCTTCCCAGTACCAATTGGGTTTTCTTGGAGTAAATACTACATGTCTGACAATGAAGAAGAAGCAGTAAAGGTGGAAACCCCCGCCCAGCCGGTCGAGAAAAAGGCTGTCGTACGCCGGGTTCGCCGCCCGCGAAAAGCTCTTGCCGTGAAGGCGAAAGCTCCGGAGGTGGTAGAGCAAGCGCCAGAAGCTGCTTCTCTAGAGGCGCCGACGGAATCAGCCCCTGCCATCGAACAGCCGCCGGTGGTTTCGGAACCTCAGCCCGAACAGCGCCCTGAGGAACCAAAAGCAGAGGTGGGGGGTACCGAAGAGTACCGGGCACAGGAGCAGGGCGAGGGAAGCGAGTCCCGGAACCAAGAGGAACCGCTAGCTGAAGGCTTTGGCGAGCAGAAACAGGGTGGCCGCCGCGATTTCGACCGGAACCGCCGGTTCAACAACCGCCAGGGACGCCACAGCCAGCGCTTCCAGAAAAACGCCAACAGCTCCAACATCAACAGCCAGCGGCCGAACCGTCATCAGCAGAACGAATATCCCCAGGACATCAATATCGAGGAGCATCCTGAAGCTCCGGTGCTCAACGTCAACGCCTATGCCTGCCTTCCCCAGGACCAGATCCGCAAGATCGGCGTGGAGAGGGGGCTGGACGAGAACCGCGTGCTGGACATGAAGAATCAGGAGATCCTTGCCGAGATCCTGAAGAAGCACTCCGCGGCCGGGGGCGTGATTACCGGCAGCGGTACTCTTGAGGTGCTGCCTGACGGCTTCGGCTTCCTCAGAAGCCCGAACAACAGCTATCTCTCCGGTCCGGAGGACATCTATGTGTCCCCCGCACAGGTCAAAGGCCTTGGCTTGAAGACGGGCGATACCGTCTTCGGACAGGTCCGCACTCCACGTGACGGCGAGCGTTTCTTCGCCATCCTCCGGGTGCTGTCGGTCAACGGGGAGGATCCGGTCAAGGCGCGTGTCCGCGCTCCGTTCGAGAGTCTGACTCCGCTCTTCCCCAACGAGAGAATCAATCTGGAGACTCCGGAGGAAGATGTGTCGCTACGCATCATCAACATGTTCAGCCCAATCGGCAAGGGTCAGCGTCTGCTGATTACCGCTCCCCCGCGTACCGGCAAGACGGTGTTGATGCAGAAGATCGCCAACGCGATTACCACCAACTATCCGGATATCGTCTTGATCGTGCTGCTGGTCGACGAGCGTCCCGAGGAGGTTACCGACATGCGCCGCCACGTCAAGGGCGAGGTGATTGCCAGCACTTTCGACGAGCAGGCGAGCCGCCATGTCCAGGTCGCCGAGATGGTCATAGAGAAGGCGAAGCGGCTGGTTGAGTACAAGAAGGATGTGGTCATCCTGCTTGATTCCATCACCCGCCTTGCGCGTGCCTACAACCAGACTGTCCCCGCCAGCGGCAAGATCCTTTCCGGTGGTGTCGATTCCAACGCGCTGCACAAGCCCAAACGCTTCTTCGGCGCCGCCCGCAACATCGAGGAGGGCGGATCCCTCACCATTATCGCCACCGGCCTGATCGAGACCGGCAGCCGTATGGACGAGGTCATCTTCGAGGAGTTCAAGGGTACAGGCAACAGCGAGATCATCCTTGACCGGAAGCTGGCCGACAGGCGTATCTTCCCGGCCATGAATATCAAGAAGAGCGGTACCCGCCGTGATGATCTGTTGCTTCCTGCCGATGAGGCCGCCAAGATCTGGCTTTGCCGCAAGGCGGTGGGGGATATGGACGACCAGGAGGTCACCCCGTTCCTCATTGACAAAATAAAGAAGACAAAAGATAATGAGGCGTTCCTGCGTTCCATCAATACGCAGGGGTGATGAGAAATGTGTCTGCTGCACTATCCAGCAGATGTACATAGAGTTGGAGGACGATTATGAAGAAAGGTATTCATCCCGATTATCAGCTTCGTGAGATCCATTGCTCTTGTGGCAACGTGATCAAGACCAAGACCACTGCCAAGAACCTGCAGGTTGAAATCTGCTCCGCTTGCCACCCGTTCTACACTGGCGAGCAGAAGGTTGTTGACACGGCCGGCCGTATCGAGAGATTCAACAAGCGCTACGGTATCAAAGAGAACTGATTGCTCCTTGCTTCCGAGTACAGGGACCACATCTTCCATGGTGTGGTCTTTTTTTGTCCTCTCTCGCCTGCTTTTTCGTTTCATCTCGCGAACATCAGTACAAAGCATTTACCTTTTCCTGTCTCCGCTGTTCCAACGTAGTACATATGTTTGCATGTGTTGCATATGTGCCTGATTGTCAAATTCTGTGGCTCATTTGCAGATTGATTTTATCTGTTCCCCGAACTTTGCTGGTGAGAGAGCGATGAGAAACTGGGCACATATGACATACGTATGAAATTGATGGTGGTATAACTTTTCTTGTTGCTATAAAGAATTAAATTTTGATAATTTGACGAAAATTGCTTGTCGAAGCCTTGTCAGGGGTTGAAATGTCGCATACTATTCAGGTAAGAGTGACAGAAGTGACGTGTATATGAACAAAATTGATGCTTTGCATGAGAAAGAATTCGGTGAACGTCCCCTGATCATAGGGGAGGTTCCGGGCATCTGCACGTTGTTTGGTAACTTTTCCGATATTTGCGAGGGTTGGGCCGTCATCGGTACTTCTAATGGGTACGTGCGCCTTGCGGTAAGCAAACGCGATGACGGGATGGTGAGGCTGTACAACGCTACCGCCAACGACAGGAAACGCTTCTCGCTCAACTCGATCAAATTCAGGAAAGAAGACCGATGGGGGAATTTCATCAAGGGCGTCGTAGCGGTGCTCGCCAGCGAGGACTACCGGATGCAGGGCATGAACATCACCTGCTATGGGCCGGTCCTGTTGGGCGACATGAACGCGGTCGGCACCGCCCTTGCCTTGGTCACCTGCATCACGTTGAACCATCTCTATGGCTTCAACATGTCCTACCAGACCATGACCCGGATCAGCTACCGGTCGATGGTAGTGTTCAACCAGCGTTCCTGCAGGCTCTGCGACCTGGTCACCATGCTCCACTGTCCCCCGGGGAAGGTTCTCTTCTTTGACCTGGACACGATGGGCTACCAGGAGATCGAGTTCCCGTTTGGAAGCGAGAAGGGGGACTGCTTCGCCGTCCTTCTGGAAAGCAAGATCAACCAGGGAGCGATGAGGGAGGAGGTGAGCACGCGTCGGAACGACACGAAGCAGGCCTTTGCCGAGCTCAAGCGCTTCAATCAGGACGGGTGCGCGCTTCGCGAGTTCCCTGAGGAGGATCTGCACAACCGTCAGATGGCGATGGAGGAGCCGATGCGCCACATCTGTTCCTATGTGCTGATGGAGTCGCAGGAAAGTGTCCAGGCGGCAAAGTCGCTGAAGCAGAAGGATCCCCGCGCCCTTGGAAATGTGATGAACCGGGTCCAGTCCGGACTGCGGGATCTGATGGAAATCACCTGCCCGGAGACCGACTGGCTGGCCAAACGCGCCTGCGAGACGCAGGGATGCTTCGGCGCCATGCAGGTGTACGACGGGATGGCGGGAAACATGCTGATGTTGTTCGACAAGCATGGCTGGGACCGCTATCAGCCACGGTTGGAGGACTACGAGCATATTTTCGGCTTCCATCCGAAATGGCACATCTACCAGAGTCCTGGGAGCATGCAGGTCACCTACCCTGTCTAAGAAGGAAAAGGGCTGTCGCGGAACAAAGTTCGGGACCGTCCTTTCCTGTATTCTGCCGGTGTCCAAAGGACTGCGGTGTCAAAGCCATCCGCAAGAAAGACTGGTCGCCTGCTCTCTTGCCATGATATACCCCCATAGAGTATATTGGCTGTGCCATGACGATCTTGTTGGTGAATGATGATGGATATCAGGCCGAGGGCATTCGTGTCCTCGATGAGGTGCTTGGTTCCCATGGACATGAGGTGTGGGTCTGCGCCCCCTCTTCGCAGAGAAGCGCTTCCAGCCACAGCATGACGCTCTCGCGCGACGTGGTGGCTACCATGTATGGCCCCAACCACTGGCATTTGGACGGGTTTCCCGCGGACTGCATCCTCTATGCGTTGCGTGGAGGGCTCTTTCCCCGTATTCCCGACGTGGTGGTCAGCGGCATCAACCACGGCTACAACATCTCTTCCGACATCCTCTATTCGGGTACCGTAGGGGCAGCCAGCGAGGCAGCGCTGGCCGGGATTCCCGCGTTCGCCCTTTCCTGTCAAGGGGATGGCGGTCTTTCCCGGTATCCCTTCAGGACGGCGGCGACATTTCTCGCGGAGCATCTTTCCCTGTTCCTTCCCTTGGCGGCAAAGCGCCATATCATCAACATCAACGTCCCTCCCGCTAGCGACGGGAAGAGTTGGAAGGTCAGCGGCGTTTCCCGTCTGTTCTATGACGACGCGGTGGTGAAGGGCGGGACGGAGACGACCCGCATCTTCGACCATGACCAGGCAAAGTTCGGATCCTCCATCCTGCTTCGCCTGCAGGGCGGGCATGTCAGCCAGCTGGACGAAGAGAAGGAGAGCGATTTCCACCGGATGGAAGAAGGTGTGATCGCCGTGACGGCGCTTGGGGTGCTGCCCTTGGTGGACGGCGCGGGACAGGAGGCCTTGCGGCTTCTTGCAGAGGATGAGAAAAGCACTGACAATACTTGACGATTTTAGTAATGAATAAGTATGTTGTTGTCAGCGAAGGACAGGTACAGATGAATCGGTTTGTATATTTGGATAATAACGGGACCACCCAGATGGACCCCGAAGTCAAGAAGGCTGTCGACGAGGCTGAGAACCTCTACGGCAACGCCAGCAGCATGCACGAGCTGGGCCGCGACGCTGAAGCGCAAATTGAGAAGGCGCGAAAGCAGGTGGCCCGTCTGGTTGGCTGCGAAGAGGGGAAGATCGTCTTCACCAGCGGCGCGAGCGAGTCGAACAACACGGTGCTCAACATCTTCCGTGACCGCATCGACGACAAGGTGGACGGACGCGACCGCATCATCGTCAGCGCCATCGAGCATCCTTCGATTATCGAGACGGTCAAATACCTGAAGTCGAGGGGCTACAAGATCGACCTCTGCCCTGTCGACCGTGTCGGTAAGGTGAAGATGGACGAGCTGGAGAAAATGATGGGAAAGGACGTTGCGCTTGTCTCCGTCATGACTGGAAACAACGAGATTGGAACAATCCAGCCGGTTGCTGGGATTGCCGCCCTTGCCCATTCCTATGGCGCCTACATGCATACCGACGCAACCCAGGCCATCGGAAAGGTTCCCGTCGAAATGGAGAAATGGGGCGTGGATTATCTTTCCTGTTCCGGCCACAAGTTCTACGGCCCGAAAGGCGAGGGCGTGCTGGCCATCGGCAAGGGTGCCCCGTTCACCCCGTTCATGCACGGCGGCCATCAGGAAAAGGGCTATCGCGCCGGTACCTACAACACTCCCGACATCGTCGGCCTTGGCGTGGCGGCGGAGCTGGCCATGAAGAACCTTAAGGAGGAACACGACAAGCTTTGGCACCTGAGGGAGATGCTGCGCGAGGGGCTGGTCGCCGCCATTCCCGATGTCGTGGTCAATGGTCCGACCGAAGAGAAGGATATTCTTCCTGGAACGCTGGACATGTCGTTCCCGTGCGCCGAGGGCGAGTCCATCCTGCTGTACCTCGACCTTGACGGCATCGAGGTCTCGACCGGTAGCGCCTGCGCTTCCGGTTCCTTGGAACCGAGCTACGTGCTGCTCGCCTGCGGTATCGACGTCGAGCTGGCTCACGGTTCCATTCGCTTTAGTTTTGGACGCTACAACACCGAAGAGGATGTGCGCTACGTCATCGAGAAACTTCCGCCGATCATCGCAAGGCTCCGGAAGATGTCTACAAGGAAGTTACACAAATGAGCAACAGTTTTATGGCTGATTGGGTCTATACCCCGACAGTAAAAGAGCATTTCATGAATCCCCACCACCTCTACGACGAGGACAAGGATAAGGATTGGCAGCCGGACGGGGAGGGCGAGGTCGGTTCGCTCGCCTGTGGCGACCAGATGAAGGTCGGCATCCAGGTCAAGGATGACAAGATCACCGACTTGAAGTGGCTGACTTACGGCTGTGCCAGCGCCATCGCCTCCACCAGCATGATGAGCGACATGGCCATCGGCATGAGCCTGGAGCAGGCCTATCACCTGACTCCTCAGGCAATCATGGACAAGCTTGGAGGGCTCCCGGAGCACAAGTTCCACTGCTCGGTTCTGGGAGACAAGGCGCTGAGAGCCGCCATCGACAACTACCTGGAGAAGAACCATCGTCCCAATCCATTCAAGAAGGCGGTCGCCAAGATTGTCTGCGAGTGCAAGGGCGTCACCGACCAGGACATCGAGAACCTGGTCAAGAGCGGACAGGCCCAGACGCTTGAGGACCTGCAGCGGTTGACTTCCTACGGTACCGGATGCGGCAAGTGCAAGAACCGGGTCAAGGACCTCTTCTTGGACTACCGCCATATCTATGGCTACACCGATTGACGTGGCCTCGTGGCTTCTTCAGGCCGCCATCCTTGTGGGGTGGCGGCCTTTGCCGTATTTGGGTATGATGGGGCCATGCAATTGCCCAAACTCGCTATTTTTGATCTTGGTGGCGTGGTCATCCACAACTGGCAGACATTGGGACGTATCGCCCGGCTGTATCGCTTGGATGAGGAAAAGCTCTCTGCCGACTACCTGTCCAGCGACGCGCCCCTGATGGAGGGGACGCTTTCCACAAAGGGCTGGTGGCTTCACGTTTGCGACAAGTTCTCCCTTCCCGCCGAAGCCCGGTCATCCGACCCGTTGTATGACCAGTTCCATTGTTACGCAGACGGACAGATGCTCTCCTTCATCAGGCAGGTGAAGCAGCTCGGCGTCCGGGTGGTCTGTGGCAGCAACACCTGCGCTCCCCACTGGGAGAAGATGAATGCCGCCGGGGATTTGGCATGCCTGTTCGACGCCTGCTATCTTTCCCATGAGCTGCGCATCAAGAAACCTGACGACGAGTTCTTCCTCGCCATCCTCCACAAGGAGGGCGCCGTTCCAGAGGAGACGGTCTTCACCGATGACACGAAAGAGAATGCCGATGCCGCATCCCGGCTTGGCATCGACGCCTTGTGGTATCACACCGATTTCCGTTGGAGCGGGCTGGACCGCCTGAAGCTCCGCTTCGGGTTGCTCACGTGACGTTGTACTCACTGCCGCCGATGAACTCGCGCAGTAGGGAGTCCTGAGGCACCAGAGAGTCGCTGACCGGCTGGAAATAGGTGAGGAAGCGCAGCAGCCTGCGTGCAGTCACGTAAATCTCTCCGGTTTCCGGCTTCACCCTGCGCAGAAGGGGGATGGCCAAGGGGGCGAGGACCGCAAGCTCGTAGTCCAGCGCGCTGTTGAGCATCACGTCAGCGTTGTTTTGGAAGGGGAAGATATACAGGTTCTCCCCTGTTTGCACGCTCTTCATCATCCCCAGCGTCTCCTCTGCGCTGGAGTTCCTGGTGCGGTGGTCGCGGACAATCCTCCGGATGATCCGGTTATCCGTGGTGCTGATCCGGTTGTGGTCGGTGATGTTGACCTGGGTGAAGGCGGAGATGTAGATCCGGTAGATCAGTTCAGGGTCGATGCCGCTGGCGAGCTTCGGGTTCATCGCGTGGATTCCCTCGGCGACCAAGATGGTCCGCTCATCCTGTACCACAGGCTCTCCGAAGGTGGTCTTCTTCGTCTGGAAGTTGTAGGTGGGAAGCCGGACCGGCTTGCCTGCCGCCAGATCCTTCAGGTTCTGCTGGAGCAGGGGTAGGTTCAGCGCCTCGAGCACCTCGAAGTTCGGCTTTCCGTCCTTGTCCTTCGGACATTGGTCGGGCGGCAGATAGTAGTTGTCCAGGCTGAGCTGGATCGCCTTGCGTCCACGCACCTCCAGCTGGGTGCAGAGCTTGTAGCTGAAGGTGGTCTTGCCCGAAGAGGAGGGGCCGCAGATGAGGACGATGCGGATATTGGACCGCTGGGTGATGGTATCGGCGATCTCGTTGATATGCTTGGCCTGGTAGGCTTCACAGAGACGGATGTAGGGGACCAGCTTGTCCTCTTCGCTGAAGCGGGAGAGGTCTCCAATCGCGTTGACTTTCAGGATCGGGCGCTGCAGTTTGTCCTTCTTCAGGGCCTCGAAGAGCAAGGGGTTGTCCCGGTAGGTGTCCAGCCGGGTATAGTCGAAGGACCTGGGGTAGCGGAGCAGAAGGCCGTTCAGCTTGTATTGCCTCAGCTCCCAGAGGGTGATCAGGCCGCTTTTGGGGACTGGCACGTTGTGCACCACGTCATGGAAGTCCCCCATGGTGTAGACTTCAACGCCGGCTGGGTTCAGAGACTCCAGAAGGGATACGGTCTCCTCCCCCTGATGACTGCCGAACCATTCGACGGCCTCTCCGAGGCTGAGCACTTCGGGATGGATGGGGAGATCGGCGTCCACCAGCTCCAACATGGCCTTGCGCAGGTTCTCGACCGTCTCGCCGGAGACGATCAGATTGTCGGTGAAGGTGAAGTAGTATCCATCCCCTAGGGCGTAGCCGATCTCGAGATGGCGGTCGGGAACCGCCTTCCGGGCGGCCGCCGCCAGGAGAAAGCAAAGACTCTGGCGGTAACAGACTTTGCCTAGATCGGAGAAGAGCCTGATCGGTTCCAGCGTTGCCTGGAACAGCAGCGGGCTTTCCAGATTGCGGGGATTTGAGTTGACAAGGGCTGCGATGATTGGATTCCTCTGATAGGAGTCGCTCATCTCATCCTTCAGTCCGAAACGGCACAAGGCCTCCCGGATTGTGGTTCCGGAGACCACTTCAAGCACGGTTTGTCGATACGTAATACGGATAGTCTGCATGTATCCATAATACAGAAACTTCGGGCCGTTGACACCTTCTTTCGCGACAGGTAGATTTTCCATAGCACATGGCGAGTTCCGTAACGTTTGAAGGATTTCCCTACCGGTCGAGAAGATACCTCGTGGTCGACCTCGACCACGAGCGGGTGGAGTTTTGTCCGCTCGATCCGGAAACAGGACGCTCCCTGGTCGGTGGGAGATTGCTTGCCATGTGGCTGTGGGACAAGTACGCCGATTACCAGAAACAGCGGAACAGCCTTTTCGACGAGGGAAACCCGATCGTGATTGCCCCGGGAGGGCTCAGCGACCTGGACCTTTCCTTCGCCCGCGGCTACGTGGTCGTTACCAAAAGCCCGGTGACCGGCATGGTGGAATGTGCCTTCGGAGAAGGGCCTTTCGGCAGCGGCCTCTGCTCGTTGGGCCTTTGCGCCATCGTCCTTCTGGGGCGGCAACGGCGCACCTCGAGCCTGGTCATCGATGGCAGCCGCGTCGCCTTTTCCGTCGAGGAGGAACTGCATGACCAACCTTGCGGTGTCCTGCGGAGCCACTACGCCGGCTGGCACATCGCCGCCATCGGTCCCGCGGCCGAGCGTGGCAACCGCTTCGCCAGCCTCCAGTGCGACGGGGAAAATATCGGGCGGGGAGGGCTGGGGCTTTCCTTCGCCCACAAGAACCTGAAAGTGCTTGCCCTTCGGGGACCATTCCACGAACGGATCAGCTATGACGTGACCGACATGGGCATGCTCCTGGAGGAGTACCGCGCCGCCGTTGCCCGCCAGGGCGAGCGCTCGCTGATTGCCGTCGGCAGGGAACGGGGGTGGATCGCCCTGCACGGGTTCAACGATTTCACGGATGGCCGGCTCTGGGCCTTGGAGAAGATCAGGGCCCGTTGGATGGACTACCTTGCCCTCGGCCCGAACCTCGGGCTCTTCAACCCTGAACACGTCTCCGTGCTGGTGCGCATGTGCGACGAGGTGGGTGTGGATCCCCTTTCCAGCGGTATCGCCCTGCTCGCCGCCTGGCAGGACCAGCTTGCCGACGGGCCGGAACTGGTCGAGGTGGTACGCAGCTTCGGCATGGCCCAGTCCCGCTACAGCGCGGTGATGGAGAGCCCGACGTTGGCATCCTACCGGATCGGTGCCTTGGAGCTGCTACCGCTGGATCTCCGGGTGTTGCCGGCGCAGGCGGCATTGGCCTGTTCGGGTGACGATACGATTCTTTTCGAGGAGTTGTTCGGATTCGGCGGGAACGCCTATCTGCGGGGTGACAACCTCGCTCTGGCAAAGATGGCGCTGCGGGGGGCGGAACTCCGGATGGTCATGGAGACGCTTGGGCTTCCCAAGGCGTTCCATGGCCTGGTCTGTGCCGACCGCCATATCAGGCCGATGGGGATGCTGGCCCGTCTCGCCACTGATGGAGAGGGGCACCTGTTCACCGAGGACGCGGTGCTTGAGCTGGGCCATGAGGCGATGCGGATGCAGGACCGTCTGGACGCCAGGCTCGGCCGCTTTCGCGGGGGACGGATTCCCGACTGTTTCGTCACCGGGGTGATGTACGGGGATCCTGGACGGAACCTGGTGCGGACGAGCCGCCTGATCGAGGTCTACCGGGCGCTCCGGTCCTCGATTTCCAATCCCTGAAGGACTGTATTCTCCCACAACGACCTGATTTCGATTCTCTCTGGGGAGAGAATGGCGTAGGAGGCGGCGCTGCCGCCCCTTGGGTAGGCTGCTGAACCCGGGTTGAGGATGATGATCCCGTTGGGATCCACATACAGCCTGGGGACATGGATGTGGCCGAACAGGAACAAATCCCCTTCCCGCATCGAAAGCCCATAGGGCCCAGGCCATCGGTCGCCGTGGGTCATGACAATGGTCCGGCCGTGCCAGGGAATGCGCCGCACCAGCGGGGGAACCGGTTTCCCGACGCTCTGGAACTCATAGGAGCTGTCGCAGTTCCCCCTGACCAGGGTCATCTCCACCGTACCGATGAGCGTCGGACCAAGATACTCGGGTTGCAGGTCCCCACAGACCAGCATCGATTCCACATGATGCTCACCGAGCAGTTCCAGTAGACGCTCGAAGGCCTCCCGATCCCCATGGATGTCGCTCGCGACCAGATATCCTTCCATACCGGGCAAGCCTACCACGGAGTCGGGAAAGAGAAAAGCCTGCGCGAGGTGTTGAGGGACGCTTGCGTTTAGGGTACGATGCAAGCATGCGAGGAGCACCGTATGGCAAGCGAGATCCATTCCTTCAAGGCCGATGACGGGTTGCCGATCTATTACCGGGTCTGGGAGCCTGAGTCTGATGACAAGCTCGTCGGAATCATCCATATCCTCCACGGCATGGCCGAGCACAGCGGCAGGTACGAGGAATTCGCCTCCTATCTGGCCCGCTGTGGCTATATCGTCTACGCCCAGGACCACCGTGGACACGGCTTGACGGCCGAGCGCAACCACATGCCCTACGGGTTCTTCGCCGAGAAGGATGGATGGAAGCGGATCATGGACGACTGCAACATGCTGGACCAGATCATCATGGACGAGCAGTCGGACGAGCTTCCCTTTTTCCTGCTCGGGCACAGCATGGGCTCCTTCCTTGCCCGTAGCGTCATGGTCGACCATGCCGACCTGTTCAGCGGGGTCATCGTCATGGGTACCGGATGCTCGCAGGGCATGGTGGGCAAGTTCGGGCTCTGGCTTGCCAAGCGCCACGTCAGGAAATTTGGCGCCAAGGCCCCGGACCCGATGATGGAAAAGCTCTCCTTCTCCTCGTATCTGAAGCATATTCCCAATCCGAGAACCGGAAGCGATTGGCTTTCCCGGGACGAGAAGATGGTCGACCGTTACGTGCGCGACCCCCAGTGCGGGTTTACCTGCACGACCAGCTTTTTCCGCGACCTGCTCACCGGCCTTGCCTACGCGAACGACCCTGCAAACGCCGAAAAGCTGCCTGACGACCTGCCGATTCTCCTGATCAGCGGCAGCGAGGACCCGGTCGGCGGCTGGTCGAAGGGGGTGCGGAAGGTCTATGACCTCTACCATGAGGCGGGAATCGGCGACCTGACCCTGCACCTGGTGGAAGGCGCCCGCCACGAGTTGCTGAACGAGACGGACAGGGAGGAGACCTACCGCTTCCTGCTTGATTGGATGGAAGACCGACAGTGATGCAGCAACTGAAGCAGAACGGCCATGTGAACCTGTTGGTTCTCGCCTATCAGAACGGCATGCGCGAGAACATCTTTTCCACAGCCAGCAGCATGACCTATTCGACGTTGATGGCCTTGGTGCCTGCTTTTGCCTTCTATTCCGCTTTCTTCGGGGCGTTTGGAGTGCTTGATGTCTTCATGGACTCGTTCAATCGATTCTTGACCGACACCTTCGGCGGGGAGATTGCCAACCAGTTTGTCGAGTGGATCGGGACCAACAGCCGCAACGCCCTGAGCCTTGGGGTGATCGGCCTGCTCTCCTTTTTGTGGACTATGACCCTGTTGTTGAACAAGGTCTGGACGGAAATCAACCGCATCTACCACACCTCGATGCGCCGCTCGCTCATCAACCGTTTTGTCGGCATCATCATCTTCATCACCTTTTCTTTGGTCTTTGGAGGTGTCTACCTTTCCCTTCAGGGAAAGATGCTCTGGTATGGCAGAGTGCTCGGCCTGGAGAGCCTGTTCAGCATGAAGCTGACTGTCGGTTGTATCCGCTTTGGGCTGTTCTGGCTCGGCATGTTTCTGACCATTACCTTCGTTCCAAGCACCAAGGTGCGCTTCCGCTCCGCCATGCTTGCCGCTTTCTACGCTGCCGTCGGCTTCTTCGTCTCCAACATGGTCCTGGGCGGCCTGACCAACATGGCGACCCGCTATTCGGTTCTCTACGGCTCACTTGCCGCGGTCTTTTTGATCCTGTTCCGTGTCTACGTGCTTTGGATGATCGGGCTCTGGTCCGTCGAGTTCGCCTACGTGCACCAGTTTCGGCCCGACGAACAGGAATTCCATGGCCTGCCGGAGAGCCCCGCCCTGCAGCTGTCGGATGGCATCAACATCATGATGCTGATCGGAGCGAATTTCCGTGACGGCAAGGGGAGCACGTCGACGGCGGAGATGGTGGAGCGGTTGGCGATTCCCGAATATCGGCTCTTTGGGTTCCTCGACCTGCTGGAATCCCTGCGGTTCATCCAGCCGATCGCTTCGAACAAGAAACGCTATACGGTGGCCCGTCCCTTGGGGGATTTGCGGATTTACCAGCTTGCCAACTCGTTGTACGGGCTCGGCACCTTGGGGCCTGATGACAAGGACACGGCGGGCGAGGCTGTGGCGAGGGCGGTGCGCGACGAGGGAGTGGAATGCCTCGGGGATCTGACTGTCGAGAACCTGCTCGAACGGGTATGAGAGGAGGATGCAGCGATGCTGATTGAGAAAGACAAGGCCGGTATGGTCGACATGCTTTGGCACCAGATGATTGACGTGGAGAGCGGTATCCTTCCGGAAGAGCGGTACCTGCTGAAGGATATTACCCTGACGCTGCATAAGAATCCCCGGATGCGGGGAAACGAGGACTTGGTCTACGTTCCTTGGGCGGTTACCGTGCGCCATGCGGGCAAGGTAATCCTCGTGGTCTCCATAGAGCAGGACGACCTGCGCGCCCTTGCCCAGTCGCTGGGGTGCTCGGTGCGGGAGCTTCAGGAGGAGCGGGGCACCAAGGGCTACTTCGGTGAGCCGAGAATCGTTGCCTACGGGGGCGACAAGCGCGAGGACCTGGGTCTGTATGACGAGAAGATGGACCTGCTCGGGGCGAAGGAATGCCTGTTCGAGTGGGCCTTGGATATCGTCGATGTGGTCGGAGAGCCAAAGCCGCTAGCGTGACAGCTGGTAGAGGGAGTGGTCTCTTTTGAGTTTCCCTTCCTTTTCCATCTTCCTGAGTTCCAGGTACAGCGCCGTCGGGGTGATGCCCAAAAGAGTGGCGATCTCCTTCTTTTTCAGAGGGATGACAAAGGTCCGGCTGTGGTGCAGCCGGACCTGTTCCTCCAGGAACCAGGAGACCTTCTCCCTGGCGCTTTTCTGGGTCAGTATGGCAAGCCGGGAAAGGGAGCTCTCCGCTTCCTCGGCCATCAGCTTCATCATGTTTTCCATCAATTCCCCATTTTTCCTGAGCGTCCAGATCGGGGCATGGCCGATGACGCAATCGGTTTTCGCCAGATAGGAGAGCGCGCTCCGGTTCTGGGTGACCGCAAGGGTCATGGCGAAACAATCGTTTTTCTCAAGGGCGCGTAGCGGTACTTCGCCTGCCATTTCCACGACCGTCCCTCCAAGGACGATCAGCACATCCTTGCTCGCCATCCCTTTCTCAAGGATACTCGTGCCCGCGGGAAACTCCTCCTCATGGAGATCGAGAATGTTGATGATGTCCCAGAACGAACGCATGTCCTTCAAATGGAACAGGGGACAGGTGAGATAGGCATGCAAGTCAATCATCGCTTACTCCAGGACAAAGTCCAACAGGACCGGTTGGTGGTCGCTGAGCGAGAAGTCGGTGTCCACGGTGAAGACCTGGGCCCGTATCCCTTTGGTGACGAGGAAGCCGTCTACGACGGTGGTATAGGTGATTCCCTTCCGGTAGGGGATGTCGGCTGCCCTGACCGTAGGGGTCTTCTCGTCGGCGTAGAGGGTCAGCCCGTCAGGAATCGCGTTCCTGTCGATCTCCCGTGCCCAGACCGGCCTTTGCTGGGTGGTGGGAAACTGGCTCTGGACAAGTGCCATGCTGAAGTCCCCGCCACAGACCGCGTAGTTTCCTTCTTCCTGGATCTGGAGCATGACGTTGGCCAGACGTTGGAGCTGCACAGGCTTGACCGTCCCCACCATCTGGCTGTTGATCAGGTAGAGGGTCTTGCCGTTCTCCACCGGCAGGCTGGAGACGGAGAAGCAGGGATCCAGGTTGAAATAGATTTCCGGGAAGGCGTCGTCGGCTTGATAGCTTCTGCGGACCGCTTCCTCGATCGGGTGCCGGCTCAGGGTGAGCAGCCCGCTGGTGGCGGAACCTTGGATGTCCTGCGGGGGCCAGAGCAGGAAGGCGGTATGCAGGTTCTCGGCCCAGACTGACTCGAAGCCCTCCATGTTGCTTTCGATCATGGCGCGTTCGTCAACCCTCCGGCTCCTGCCACTTGGCTCATCGACCTCCTGCAGCAGGATCATGGAGGCCTGCAGTTGTTTGGCTTGGGCGATGATGGAGCGAAGATTGGCCACTACCGTGTCCTGGTCGGGCGCCGTGGCATGCAGGCCACGGGTAGGGCTGCCATCCAGCATGGTGCCCGTCTCCTGGTACGCGCTGAAGGCTGGCGTATACGCTCCCCAGCCGATATTCCAGGTGGCGATGCGATAGACCGTGTCGTTCTTCAGCATCTGCTCCGATGGGACGCCCTCGATGTCCAGCTGCTGGTTGTCCGGGATATGATGGTATTGCAGGGTGACATAGAGCAGGTAGCTTGCTACGACAAAGCTGATAAAGAGCATGATGAACATGCAGATATGGAACAGGGAAACGCGTCTACCCATCTTGGACCTCATCCTCCCCAGCATACCAGAACTTGCCGCTTGTTGGTATCCATACATTCCTTTGATTGCCAAGGACTGGGTCATGGTCCTATGATGGGGGCATGGAAAAAAAAGTAGTTTGCTTTGGAGACAGCAACACCTTCGGCTCCAACCCCCATGGGGGTCGCTGGGGTTCCGATGTACGCTGGCCGCGCGTGCTCGCCCGGCTCTTGGGTGAGGAATATTATGTGGTCGAGGAAGGCCTTGGCGGGCGGGAGATGGTCTATGACGACCCGCTCGAGGGAGAGCGCAATGGACTGACGGCGCTTCCCTATGTCCTGAAGACCCATAAGCCGATCGACATCCTGATCATCAGTCTTGGGACCAACGACACGAAAACTCTTTTCCGTCCTACTCTGGATGTGATGGCGCTGGGATTGGAGAAGCTGATCAGGACGGTCCGCCAGTTTCCCTGGGATACATACTATCCGATGCCGAAGATTCTCGTCGTCAGTCCGATTTATATCGGCAGCGACCTGAGCCACTGTCCCTTCGGCACCTTCGATGAGAATTCGGTCAGGCTGACCCACCAGGTCGCCCCCTATCTGAAACGGGTGGCTGACCGATACGGCTGCGCCTTTTTGGACGCCGCCCAGGTGGCTGGACCCAGCGAGGCCGACCAGGTTCACATGGAGGCGGAAAGCCATATCGCCCTCGCCAAGGCAATCGCGCCGATCGTGAGGTCGATGTGAGGCTCTGGAGCAAGGGCAGGCAGGATCGCCAGGCCTTTCATCCGGAGTATGAACGTCCGGTGGTGGTCCAGAGTATCTGCACGGGAGAACAAAGCCTCGTCTTTGTCGGGAAGGATGGTTCGAGACGGCAGGTAGGCCTGGTCAAGGATGGCCGGGACCTCAAGCGGTATGCCAGGGAATATGGCTTCGATCCGGATGCTGTCGGGAGGGAGTTCTGATGCTGGACAAGGAAGTGGAAGAGAAGGTCAGGCAGTTTGTCCACGAGCGGGACTGGGAGCAGTTCCATACCCCGAAGGACTTGGCAATCTCGATCTGCCTGGAGGCCGCGGAGCTGCTGGAGAAATTCCAGTGGTCCGGCACCGACCTGGTGGTTGAGAAGAAAAAAGGGGAGATGGCGGAAGAGTTGGCCGACGTGATGATGTACTGCCTGATGATGGCGGACACGCTAGGGCTCGATGCCAAGCAGATCATCCTCGACAAGCTGCGGCAGAACGAGCGAAAGTACGATATCGCCCACGCCAGGGGCAACGCGAAGAAGTACACGGAGTTTTAAGGATGAAAGGGATTCTCTTTTGTGACATCGACGGAACTCTGATTCCCTACGGGGATAAGGAGATGAAGCCCAGTTTGCTTGCGACCCTGCAGGAGGCGATCCGGAAGGACTGGATGCTCTGTATCGCCACCGGCCGGGTCTACGCGTCGGTCAGGCAGACCCTGCCCATGCTGGAGGAGAGCACCTTTTTCAGCTGCTCCAGCGGCGCCTGCCTCTACTATCAGGGACGAGAAGCGATGCCAAGCGCGTTCCTCGACAGGACGACGGTGGATGAGCTTGTCCAGACTGCCAAGGAATTCCATTGCTCGGCCATTTTCTCCGTTCCCGAAGGTCTGTATGCGATCGGCCCGCTTTTTCCATATACGGACAACTTGTTCAAGAAGCAGCATACAGTTCCGAAATCGGTAGCAAATACCTGTCAATTCCCATCTGATCGTGTCTGTGTCTGCACATTTCAGTTCCCGCAGGAGATGAAAATCCCGATGGATGAGCTGCGCGGTCGCTGGAGGGGAAAGCTGTTCTGGGAACAGGGAGGCCCCTGTCTGGTGGACGCCGCGCGTTCTGACAAGGGCAGGGCGGTAAAGCAGGTTCTGGACTATTTCCACATACCCCGCGAGCATTCCTATGCCTTCGGCGACTATGACAACGACATTCCGATGCTGCGCGCTGTAGGGCACGGGTATTTGATGTCGGATACTGGGAGAAAGGAGCTGCTCGATGTCTTCCCGCGCCATTGCGACGACATCGAGGCGACCATCCGCGAGATTATTTCCCGGTAGGTTGTGCTCCGTATGCTATCATTTTACCGTGGAGAGCAGGGATATGAATGAGCGTCAGAAGGCAATCGTCGATTTGGTGAATCAGGAAGGGAAGGTCTCCTTTCAGGAATTGAAGGAACGCTTCGCCTCGGTGTCCGAGATGACCATCAGGAGGGATTTGGAGTTGCTCGACCAGAGGCGGCTTCTAATCCGGATCCACGGGGGTGCCAAATCCTTCGAGACGGTGATGGAGCAGGATGACTTGTTCCAGCGGCGTATGGTGACCAACACCCAGGCGAAGGAGACCATCGCCCGCAAGGCCCTGCCCTTGGTCAAGAGCGGCATGACCATCTACCTGGATTCCGGGAGCACGGTGACCGCGCTTGCCCGCGTCCTGCCCGACGAACCCTACCTGATTTTCACCGCCAGCCTCAGTGTCGCGATTGAGCTGACACGGTTGAAGAAGAGCGAGACCAACGTGCTCGGGGGAAGGTTGAACAGCCAGAGCTTCTGCATGAATGGGACCCGCAGCCTCGAGTGGCTGAAAGACGTGAACCTCGACCTCGCCATCTTCGGTACTACCGGCTACAGCTTGGAGAACGGGTTCACCTGCGGCGATGGCAATGAGTATGAGTTGAAACGAACGCTCGCGTCCCGCTCCACGAAGAATGTGGTGCTGATGGACGCGAGCAAGGTGGGAACGGTCAGTCCGTTCACCTTCGCGACTCTCGAGGATGTCGACGTGGTGGTGGCGGACAGCCTCCCTCAGGCGGTGACGCAGCGCTTTCTGGAGCACGGCATCACCGTCCTGTAACGGGTTATTTCGCTACGTACATCGCCTTGCAGATGGAAATCTCCTTCCGGTAGATTTTCCCGCAAAGCTCGGGAAGTCCCTCAAGGTCGGTCGTGTGGGTGATCAGGTCCTTGAAGTGGATTTTGCCCTCTCCAAGCATTTTGACCGTATAGCTCCACTCGTTGATCGGCTGGCTGCTGTACATGGAGTTCCATACCCCGTGGATCGTCAGCTCCTTGCGCAGAATGCTGGAGTGCTGCTTCATGCCCAGCTTCGCGTCTGTGGAGGGGTTGCCTACCAGCGTGACCGTGCCGAAGGAGCGGACGCAGTCGATGCACTGGTCAAGCACAGGACCGGCTCCGGTGCCTTCGATGACGATGTCGGCGAGCTTGCCGTCAAAGGCGGCCTTGACTGCGTCGACGGGGGATTCCTTCATGCTGTTGACCGCGTGCTCTCCATGGGCGATGGCGAAGTCCACCTTCTCGTCCTGGACGTCGAAGAGCAATACGCTTCCGGCTCCGAAGAGATGTGCCCAGCGTGCCATCATGAGTCCGATCGGGCCTGCCCCGAAGATCACGACATTGGCTCCGGCGTACATCTGGCTGGTCCTCACGGCATGCTGCGCGACGCAGGCAGGTTCGGTCATTGCCAGCTGGACCATGTCCGGGTTTTCGCCCTTGGCTTCGACGAAGTTCCATGCGCTGGGAACCAGCACGTAGTCGGCGAAACCGCCATCACGCCGGCTACCCATGTAATCGTAGTCGACGCACTCGGCATAGTGTCCGGTCAGGTCGTTCTCGCAGTGCCCGCAGGGAATGAGCGGGAAAAACGCTCCCTTCTTCCCCACCAAGGCGGGGTCCGCGTCGGGGCCAACCTTGACGATGGTGCCGCTGAACTCATGGCCGATGGTCAGGGGATACTTCTGCTTGCTGGTTCCCAAAAGGAAGATGCGGGGAATGTCGCTTCCGCAGATGCCGCACGCTGCGATCTTTACCAAGAGTTCCTTCCCTTTCGGCTGGGGAACGTCGATTGTATCTACACGGAAGTCTCCAATCGCGTGTAGCCTTGCCGCCGACATGGTGCTCATTTCAATAACTCCTTAATCCGGGCGATGTTCTCTGTGAGGGTCGCTCCGCTATGGAAGACGCTCGAGGTGCCGCCGACGAACATATTCGCCCCGGCATTCCGCATCTTCGGGATATTCTCGAAACTGACGTTTCCGTCAACCTCGATCTCGCAATCTTTCCGGCCATTGGAGTCCAGATAGGCTCTCAGGTCGGTGATCTTTTTCAGGGTGGAGGGTACCAGCTTCTGGCCGGCGAAGCCCGGGTTGACGGTCATGACAAGCACGCCGTCGACCACGTCGAGCAGGTAGTCCAAGACGTTGAATGGTGTCGCCGGATTGAGGGCGACGAAGGCCTTGGCTCCATATCCCCTGATTTGTGTGAGCAGCCGTTGCATGTGGTTGGTGCTCTCCCAGTGGACGCTGATGATTTCTCCTTCCTGGGGCGCGAACCAGTCCAGCTTTTCTTCCGGTCTTTCGACCATCAGATGCAGGTCGAGCGGAATCGCGCACACCTTCCGGATTTTCTTGCAGAAATCGGTTCCCAACGCGAAGTTCGGAACAAATTGTCCGTCCATGACATCCATATGCAGGAAGGGAACTCCCTGTTGCTCGAATGTGTCCAGGATCTTTCCAAGGCTCATGTAATCGACGCACATCATCGACGGGGATAACTTTCTGTCCATAACTGATAGCTCCTTATGTTGTAGCGTACGCAAAAAGAAAGGAAAGTCAAGGGGAAAACGAGCAAACCAAACATTTAAACGGTTAAATCAAACAAAGTATTCAGAAAATATGTTGAAAACATGTGCGTTGTACACAAACCCCAGCCCCGCATGTACGGGACTGGAGAGAAAAGCATCCGCATCAGCCCTTTATGCCGGAGGACATGAAGGCGTCGATGATGTTGCGTTGCATGAACAGGTAGATGAGGATGATCGGCAGCGAGGCGAGCGTACTGGTCGCCATGAAGGGCCCCCAGTTGTTTCCCATCTCGAAATCCAGGAACTGCTGCAGGCCGATCGTCAATGTCTGTTTCTTTGAGCTTGTCAGGACGAGCAGAGGCCAGAAATACTGGTTCCACCCGTCGATGCAGCAGAGTATGAACATCGAAGAGATGGAACTCTTGCAGAGGGGAACGACTACCCGATGGAAAATCCAGAAGGAAGAGGCGCCCTCGACTCTTGCCGCTTCATAGTAGGTCGTCGGTACTCCACGGAAATGCTGGTAGACGAAGAAGAAGGCGGATGCGGAGGCCAACGGGGGGATCACGACGGCTGTCATCGTGTTCAACAGGTGGAACTTGCTGACCAGGATGTAGTTCGGAATCATCGTGACCTGGAAGGGAATGACCATCGTAGCCATCAGCGTCAGGAAGACCGCCTTGTTCCATTTCGTCTTGAAATAGACGAGGCCGAAAGCCGCGAGCACACCAATCAGAATTTGTCCGAATCCGATGAGGATGGTGGAGATCGCCGAGTTTTTCAGCCAGTCGAAGAAGTCGTACTTCTCGAAGACGATGCGGAAGTTATCCAGCGTGGGATGGGAGGGTAAGAAGTTGATCCGATTACTGAACAGTTCTGCCGGTAGCTTGAAAGCGGAACCCACCATCCAGAACAGCGGGAATATGTTGCAGAAGACAAGCAGGAACAGGAAGACTATCAACACGACATATCCGGGGGTGATCCGCTTTTTCTCCCGATAGGAAGTTGGTTTTTCATCAGTTCTCATAATAGCCGAAGCCTCCAGAGGTTTTCATCATGGCGATGGTGATGGCGAGGAACAGTGCCGAAGTGAAAATGGCAGCTGCCGAGGCGAGCCCGATATTGAAGAAGTTGAAGCCGAAGACATAAATCATGTGGGCAAGGTTGGTCGTTGCCTCGTCGGGTCCCCCCTGGGTCAGGATGTTGATGGGGATGAATGCCTTGTCGGTGGAGTAGTTGACCGCAGTGATCAGGTTGTAGATTGTCGTCGGGGCAAGAAGCGGCCATTTGATTTTCCAGAAGATGGCCCATTGGGATGCGCCATCGAGCGTAGCGGCCTCGATGTAGTCCTTGTTGATCATCATCAATCCCGCGGCATAGAGGATCATGTTCGATCCGAGGATCTTCCAGCCTGTGACCATGACAACCGAAGGAAGGGCGGTGCGTAGGTCGGTCAGCCAACTGTAAGGTCCCAGTCCGAAAACCTTCAGCATATTGTTGAACAGGCCGAAGTTCGGGTTGTACATCCACATCCAGACCAGACAAACGATGGAGAATGCCAGGATGGTGGGGATGAAGAGCATTGCCCGGAAGAAAGACTGCAGGCGAGAGTGGACCACGTAACTGAGCAGCAGCGCGAAAAGCAACGGCAGCACCACGAAGAAGGGGAACAGTTCCACAATATAGACAAAGGTGTTGATGAACGCCTTCTGAAAGTTCTGGTGGGTGAAAAGCCTTGCATAGTTTGCTAGTCCGATGAACTTCCTGGCCGAGACGAAGTTCCATTTCTCGAAACTGAGAAAGAAGCTGTAGACGATCGGCCACCACTTGAACAGCACGAACAGGACCAGGGCGGGAAGCACGAACAGGAAGAAGCTCAGGAGTGAGATTCGTTCATGTTTTTTCGCGATGGGACTCGTTGCCTTTTTTCCTTTTGCACTCACCTTGCACCTCCTTCTTTGCCGAACAAGGCTTTGATGGCATCCATCCTCTTCCAAGGATTGTCATAGCCGCAGATTTC
This sequence comes from Spirochaetales bacterium, assembly GCA_028722305.1. Classification (GTDB taxonomy): domain Bacteria; phylum Spirochaetota; class Spirochaetia; order Sphaerochaetales; family Sphaerochaetaceae; genus RUG023. Next base: position 20,055 of record JAQYHB010000001.1, on the reverse strand, counting down.
CAGGACGAACTGGCCTTGGAACCCACGGCTCCTGATCAGGTCGTGCCACTTGGGCCAGTCGATGACTCCGTCGTCAGGTAGCTTATGTCCATCGCATGTGCCGTCATTGTTGTGGATATGAAATGTAATCAGCCGGTCGGCTGGTATCGCCAGGATTTCGCTTTCCATGTCGTTGCTGGTGATGGTGACATGTCCAATATCAAGGCAGAAGAAAAGGCTTTTGATGTCCCCGAACCAGGAGAACAGGTTTACCAGTGTGCAGAAAAGCTCATCTTGGAGCTTCGGAGAACTGCTGGGGATATTTTCGAGCGCAAGCTTGACGCCGTGTTCCAGCGCATATGCACTGAGTTCTGAAAGCATGCCATGGAGATAGGGAATGTCCTTCATGTACATGTTGTATTCGGAGCGATTACAGGCATGGATGACCGCGATGGGAATGGAGAACCGCTGGCAGAAATCGATAGTCCGCTTCCAGACAGCAAGGCGGTATGCTCTGCCTTCCTTGTCATCCGCATAGGGACGGAACTTGCGGAATGGGGTGTGCAGGGCATGGACGTGCATCCCGTAGGTGTCCAAAAGGCTTCGGATTTTCCTCTCGTCGGGATATATGCGGGGATCCGCATGGGCTAGTTTGTCCGCCCAGAGTTCAATCGAGTGAAATCCGTTTGCGCTGATGCTCTGCAGGGCTGTCTCCAAATCCCAATCTTCGAAGAGGAAGGTGGAAATGGCATATTCTTCTTTCTTTGAATAAAAGGTTTGCATGATTTCTTCTGTTCCTAGGAAATCGAGAGAGGGAGAGCCAGGATCCTTGGAACCCTGGCTCCCGCATTGGTCAGAGTAGCTTGTTGCAGTCTGCTTCCAGTTTCTGCAAGGTTTCTTGGACCGGAGCGCCTTGGAGCACGATACGGCCACGCGCATCAAGATAGAGTCTTTCGATCTCCATGCTCTCAGACCCGCCCGGCCAGTTCGGCCACATGATGGCCAGCGGTTCCTGCTCGTAGGCGGGGAGCTGGTATTCGGACTTCGGCACGTCGTCCTTGGTGACGCACAGGTAACCGGTCTTGGTGAAGATCGACATGCCTTCCTTGGAAGCGATGAAATCCATGAACTTCCAGACGGCGTCTTTCTTCGCCTTGTCCTTGGAGAAGGAGATGATGGCACTTCCACCTGCCGCCAGCTTGTTGGTCTTGCCGGCGAAAGAAGGCAACTTCGCTGTCTTCAGGTCGAATGTGGCTTGCGACTTGTATCCGTTGATCTTCATGATCGTGGTCGGCCGCATGGCAAGGTTGCCGGCGGCGAAATTGCTTTCCGATTCGGCGTCGGTCTCAATCGGTGCGATACCCTCCTTGATGAGATTCTGCCACATCGTCAGCGCGTCGATGGCGCCCTGGTTCGTCAAGTCGACTTTCTTGCCGTCCGGAGTCTTGATGGTGCCTCCAGCGGAGTAAATCAGCGAGCAGTCGGCCCAAGTGTCCGGAAGCTGGATGGCGATGCCGTATTTTCCGGTCTTTTCCTTGATGATTCTTCCCACGCGGAACACGTCATCCCAGGTCTGCGGGATATCCGCTTCGGACAACCCTGCAGCCTTGAAAATGTCCATGTTCACGTAATTGATCATGTTGGAGAGCGCGAACGGGAGGCCAATCTGCTTGCCATCGATGTTGGTGATGTTGTAGACGGGCTCGTCGAAACGGCTCTTCATCTCGTTCAAAGCCTCGGGACTTGGCGCCAGATCTTTCAGCTGGGTCGGCTCAAGCTCGTTGGCGACATAGTTCAACATGTTGTAGCCGCCGACGAACATGTCTGGCGGATTGTTGCCTGCGGCAAGGTCCGCGACCATGGCTTGCAGCAGCTGGATATACTCGCCCGGTTTTGCGACGACAGCAATCTGGATGTCCGGATTTTTTGCCTCGAACGCATCGACCACCTTCTGGAGATAGTCTGCATTGGCTCCTGACCAGCGATGCCACAGGGTAAGCTGTACGGGTCCGCTTTGCTGCGGTGCTTTCTCGGAAGAACCGTTTGCAAAGGCCATGGACGGCATCAGCATCATGGCGCTTGCAAGTGCGATAGCTAGCTTTTTCATTCAATCCTCCTTAATTGGGAAAAAGGCAATGCTTTTGATTCAACATATATCAGGAAGATTATTTGTCAAGAAAAAAAGAAAAATACAAAAAATACCATAAAATTTAGTTGAATCAAAAAATAATACATTGGAGCAAAAGACATGGCTTTGCAGGCGAAATGATGCTACAGTGAAGGCTATGAAAGAACGGAGAAACCAAATTGTCGAGCTGGTGAACGAACAGGGGGCGGTAAGCTTCGCCTTGCTGAAGAGCCACTTCCCCGATGTTTCGGAGATGACGCTTCGCAGCGACCTGAAGGCTCTGGACGAGCAACGGCTGATTGTACGTGTCCATGGAGGTGCGAAATCCGTTGAGCGGGTGATCGGCACCGATGACCTGTTCCATAAGCGGGTGGTGCGGAACGTGGAGGGAAAGCGGTTGATCGCGGCCAAGGCAACCAAACTGGTTGTCCCGAACAGCGCCATCTATCTCGATTCCGGTTCGACCCTCACTGAATTCGCCACGGTTTTTCCTGAAGTCTCCTGCGAGCTCTTCACCACCGGGCTTCCCGGCGCCATGGCCCTGGCTGCCAGAGAGAAGGTGACCGTCCATGTCCTGGGCGGAACGCTGGATGTCCCGAGCTTGAGTCTTACCGGCTCTACGTGCTGCGAGCTGGTGGACAGACTCCACTTCGACATAGCCTTCATGGGGGTCACCGGGTTCCTTCCCGAGACAGGCTTTACCTGCGGTTCCTGCGACGAGAGCGCCCTGAAGCGGGCGGTGATCGCCCATTCGGAACGGGTAGTGCTGATGATGGACGGGTCGAAGGTGGGGGTGCCCAACACGTTTTCCTTCGCGAACGCGAACCAGATCGATACCGTGATCAGCGATGGGACGCTGGATGACGAAACGCTTGCCTATTTCGAGCGCATGCGCGTGCATATCCTATAAGGGGGAGGAGATGATTGCTACCGTAACCTGTAATCCGTCGATTGACTATCATATGCGCCTTACCGGTGCGCTGAAGGTTGGCACGCTGAACCGCGCGGACGGAACGATGATCCGCGTGGGAGGCAAGGGTATCAATGTCGCCCAGGTCCTGACCAACCTGGGCGTGCCCGACATTGCCTACGCCTTTGTCGCGGGGAAGACCGGACAGATGTTGTGCTCGATGATCGAGGAGGCGGGGTTGCCCTTCACGCCAATCCATGTGGAATGTGGTTCCACTCGCATCAACGTCAAGATCCATGGCCTGCGCGAGACCGAGATCAACGGAGACGGCCCTACCATCGGACAGAGCGAGGTCTCTGCTCTCGTCGAGAAACTGGCGACTCTGCGGCAGGGTGATACGGTGGTGCTTTCCGGGAGCCTTGCCCCGGGGCTGAGCCCCACCTGGTACGCGGCGATTCTCGAGGAGTTGACGGGAAAGGGAATCCGCTTCGTGGTGGACACGACCGGCCAGAGCCTGACCAGCACTCTCTGCTGCCGCCCCTTCCTGATCAAGCCCAACGCGAAAGAACTCGGGGAATTGTTCGACGTGGAGATCAAGACGGTGGAGGATGCCGCCCACTACGGCAAGCGGCTGGTGGAGATGGGAGCCCGCTACGTGCTGGTAAGCAGGGGCGGGGATGGGGCCGTGCTTGTCGGGCCAAAGGGTGACTACTGGTCCTCTTCAGCCCCCCAGGGAATGGTGGTGGATACCATCGGCAGTGGAGACTCGATGGTCGCCGGCTTCCTCTATGGTTTCGCGCATGGCAGCGAACCCGAGGTCGAGGCGCTCCGCTGGGGTACCGCCTGTGGCAGCGCCAGCGCCTTCTGCGACCACCTGGCAACCAGAAGCGAGATCGAGTCGGTTCTGGGCAAGGTCCGGGTCACTCGCTGGTAGGCCGCTTTTCCTTGATTTTCTTTGCCCGATACTGCAGGGGGCTGAGGCCCTCCTGCTTTTTGAATGTCCACATGAAATAGTTGGGATCGGAGTAGCCGACCCGGAAGGCGACAAGCTTTACCGGCTCGGTGGTCAGCTCGAGCAGTTCCTTCGCCTTCTCCATCCGGTAATGGATCAGGAAGGAGACGACGGTGTCTCCCGTCTGGGCCTTGAATATCTTGGCGATGGTGAACTTGCTGTAGCCGAGGTCCAAGGCAATCTCGTCCAGTCCGATCCGCTCGCTGTAATGCTGGGCGATATAGTTCTTGATCTGGGCTACCGGGTTTTCCTCCTCGGCTCCCTGCCGGACCACCTGCAGCCGGTCTTCGCGTACCTTCAGGTAATCCCCCATCCGCTTCAATTCGCTACGCGATGCCGCCTCCTGGTCCAGCCGGTCGATAGTCTTCTCCAGGCTGGCGACCAGCTGTTCCTCCGACAGCGGCTTGACAAGGAAATCGAGCGCTCCGTTCTGCAATGCCTTGACCGCGTACTCGAACTGGGAGTAGGCGGTGGAAATCAGCACTTTGGCGGCGTTTCCCTCGCTTCTGATGGTATTCAGGAAGTCGAGGCCGTTCATGCCCGGAAGGTTGATGTCCAGGGTGATGATGTCGATATGCCGCTGGTGGCAGATGGAGAGCGCTTGCGAGGCGCTAGCCGCCTCGTAGACCGAGGCCAACGGCAACTGGTGTTTGGAAAGGAAGAACCGGAGCGCCTCCCTCTCGATTTTCTCATCGTCGACAATCAGCAGGTTGTACATCACGTTTCCTCCTTCAAATGCAAGATCACCATCGTTCCTCGTCCCTTGCGGCTGATGATTTCCATTACGTTTTCCGAGCCGTAGAAGAGTTCGAGCCGCTTGTGGGTGTTGGCGATTCCGATGCGCTTGCTCTTGTAGGTGCGTAGATGGGCAAGACGCTGCGGGGTGATGCCGACGCCATCATCGGCAATCCGGACCACGACCCCGCTTTTCCGTTCCTTGATGTCGATGACCAAGTGGCCGCCTTTTTCCAACGGTGAGATTCCGTGGATGATCGCGTTTTCCACCAGCGGCTGGAGGGTGAAGCGGGGAATCATCACGCTTTCCATCACCATCGGGTCGGCGTGGAGGCTCCAGGAGAGTCTCTCCCCGAAGCGCATTGCCTGGATCTGCAGGTATTCCTCGGTAATCTCGACCTCCTCTTCAAGAAGGGCCGGCTCGCTGGGGTCGGTCAGGTTGTACCGCATCAAGCTGGAAAGGCTGGAGAGCATGCTCTGGGCGGCTTGGAGTTTCCCGAGGGTGATCGTGCGGCTGATCGAGTTGAGCGTGTTGAAGAGAAAGTGGGGGTTTGTCTGGCTTTGCAGCACTGCCAGGGTCGCCTTGTCGATGGCGGCCTGGTATTCGGCGTTTTTTTGCTTCGCCTTGGCGAGGTTCTGCTCTGCCTCGACCTTCTCCTTGATTTCCTCCTGCATGCTGTTGAAGGCTTCCACCAGCTGGGCTACGCTTGTGTCGGTGTGGGGCAGGTCGACAGGCTGTCCAAGGCCCCCTTGGCTGATGGTCTTGGCCTTGGAGGCGAAGAGTTCCAGCGGTCGTTTGATCCAGGCGGAGAAGAAGTAGAGGATGATAAGGGTGATGGCGAGGAATGCGGCGGCATAGAGACCAATGCCCGTGGTCATGCGGGCCAGCATTTGCTGCTCGCTTCGTTGCCGGTTCAGGCTCTGCTCGATGAGGATGCCTAACAACTCGTCGCAGTACCTGGCCAGGTAGCTGGCGATGATGGTCGCCTGGTCCCGGTTCTGGTAGCTGGCCTCGTTGTTCTCCATCTTCAAGGTATAGGTCCGCTTGCAAGCATCCTCGAACGACTGGTATGCGCTCCGGATGGCCGCCAGCAGATACTGCGCTCGCTCTATGTCCGCCAACGGGGCCTGCAGGTTGTCCAAATGCGTTTCTCCCTCCTCGAGACTTTCGGTGTGGTCTGCCAGTTTCTGAACGTTTCCCGATTCCATGTACCGGTTGAGGGACTCGGCGCTTTTGGCGAGACGATCCGCCAGTTCATGCTGAACTGGGATTTCGCGGGCAAGGCGATGGGTATCCCGCTCGCCTATGGGAAGCCCTCGTTCCTCGAGTTCCGTTTCCACAGCAAGACTCCCTACTACTACATCGCTTTGGTGATGGTGGTGTGCGTCTACCTGCTGATGCGGAAGATCAACAAGTCGAAGCTCGGCTTCGCCCTGAAGACCATCAGGGAGGATGAGGATGTCGCCAGCGCCATTGGCATCAAGCCGATGAAATACAAGGTCATCGCCTTGGTCATCAGCGCGATGATCGCCACGATGGTGGGTTGCTTCTACGCCAACTACAACCGCTATATCGACTGCGACTTGATGCTGCAGTCCTTCTCGACCGAGTTCGTCCTGCCTGCCATCGTAGGTGGCGCGGCTTTTGTCGAAGGGCCGCTGGTCGGTGGTGTGATCCTGCTCTGTCTGAGCGAGTGGCTCCGCAACCAGTTCGGCGGCATCCTGCCCGGCATCAACCTGATCCTTTATGCGATCGTGCTGCTGTGCGTCATCCGCTTCAAGCCCGTCGGCCTGCTCGGCTGGTATGAGAAGGGCAAGGCCAAGGACTGGGTCGACCACAAGATCCTGGGAAAGAAGGACAAGGAGTGAGGAGATGAGCGAACCTATCATCAGAGTCGAACATATTACCAAGAACTTCCGTGGCCTGAAGGCGGTCAACGACCTTTCCCTGACGGTGGAAGAGGGTGGCATCACCGGCATGATCGGACCCAATGATCTTCTATCGAGGGAAGGAAATTACCAACTGCAAGCCTTATGAGTACACGGCGATGGGGATTGCCCGTACCTTCCAGATCATGAAGCCGCTCGGCAACCTGACGGTGCTGGACAATATCGTTCCCAGCGCCTTCTTCGGGCGCAGACACGCCAGGAACCTTGCCGAGGCGCGTGAGATCGCCAAGGAAATCCTTGAGTTTACCGGTCTTTACGCAAAGAAGGATGTCTTGGCCAAGGAAATGGGGACGCCGGACCAGAAGCGGCTGGAGATGGCGCGGGCCTTGGCTACCAAGCCGGAGATGCTGTTCCTTGACGAGGCCATGGCGGGCCTGAACCCGACGGAAACCGACCAGGCCATCGAACTGATCAACAAGATCAACCAGAGTGGCGTGACGATTTTCCTGATCGAGCACATCATGCGCGCGGTGGTCAGCCTGTGCGGCAAGGTCATCGTCTTGCACCACGGCGAGAAGATTGCGGAGGGTACCCCGCAACAGGTGATGAACGACCCGTATGTCGAGGAAGTCTACCTCGGAAAGAAAAAGGAGAATGGCTGATGTTCACCGTAAAGAATCTCAACGCGGGCTATGGCTCCATCCAGGTACTCTGGGACATATCCTTCGAGGTGAAGGACGGGGAGGTGGTGGCCATACTCGGGTCCAACGGCGCGGGAAAGACGACGACGGTGCGTGCCATTACCGGCATGATCCATCCGACCAGCGGGTCCGAGCAGTTCAACGGCACCGAGCTGGTGGGCAAGTCCAGCCGCTTCATCCTTGACGAGGGCATCATCCAGGTTCCCGAGGGAAGACAGCTGTTCACCAACATGACGGTCTACGGGGAGCCTTTACCAAAGCCGCCAAGGCGAAGATCAAGGAGAGCGAGGAATTCATCTACCAGTGGTTTCCCAAACTGAAGGAGCGCCGAGGACAAATTGCTGGCACCCTGAGCGGTGGCGAGCAGCAGATGGTGGCGGTGGCCCGGGCTTTGATTGGCCTCCCCAGACTGCTGATTCTCGACGAGCCTTCGCTTGGTCTCGCCCCGAACATCGTCGACGAGATCCTTGACGTGGCGCACCACCTAGCCAAGGAGCAGGGTGTGAGCGTGATTTTGGTCGAGCAGGACATCACCAAGGCTCTGGCCGTCTCCGACCGGGGTTATGTGATTGAGAACGGTCGTGTCGTCCTTTTGGACACCGCCGATGCCTTGAGCAAGAACGAGCACGTCAAGAAGGCGTATCTCGGAATTTGAATATGATTTCATACGACCGAAACAAGGAGGAACAAGTATGAAGAAAGTTATTGCTGCGTTGTTGGTAGCGTCTGTCGCGATGAGCGCGATGTTCGCCAACGGCACGAAGGAACCCGCCAGCGGTACGGACGCTTCGAAGGAACCGATTCGCATTGGCGCCATGTACGCCCTTTCCGGTGACAAGGCCGCCATCGGCAACAACATCATGCGTGGTGTCGATTTCGCCGCTGAGATGATCAATGCCCAGGGTGGTGTCAACGGCCGTATGATCGAGGTTGTCCGCGGCGATACCCAAGGGGACCCGAAGGTTGGACGCTCCGTCGCCGAGAGACTGGTTACCCAGGACCACGTCAACGCGATTCTTGGCTGCCACCAGTCCACCATCACCCAGATTGCCGCGCAGGTCTGCGAGCAGTATCAGATTCCTGAGCTTACCGCAATCTCCACGGTTGACAACCTGTCCAGCCAGGGCTACGAGTACTTCTTCCGCATGTGCCCGATGAACAGTGTCTATGTCGAGGACCAGTTCAAGTTCATTGCCGACCTTGGCAAGCAGAACAACATCCCGATGAAGCGTATCGCCATCTTCGCCGACAACTCCAACATCGGACAGGAACTGATCCGCTGTGCCAAGATCTGGGCTCCGAAGTACAACATGGAGTTGGTTGCCGAGGTCCAGTACAGTGGAGGGACCACCGACCTTACCAGTGAGGTCCTGAAGTTGCGTGACTCCAAACCGGACGCAGTCCTCTGTGAGAGTTACATAGCCGACGCCATTCTTTTCACCAAGACCCTGAGCGAGCAGAATGCCCATCCGCCGGTAATCGTCGCCAAAGCTAACGGTTTCGCCGATCCTTCCTTCATTCCCGCCACTCCCGGTATCTCCAACGGTATCTCCAGTGTCGTCGAGTGGAACGCCGACCTGACCAAAGGCCAGGAAATCAACGCCAAGTACAAAGCGAAGTACGGTATCGACATGAACGGCCACTCCGCCGAGTCCTTCACCGCCATGTGGATCCTGAAGACTGCTTTCGAGCAGGCTGGAACCACCGACGGAATCAAGGTCCGTGACGCCCTGCTTGCCATGGATATCCAGGGCAGCTTCCCAGGCGGCCCGGAAATCATCCTGCCGTATGACCGTATCAAGTTCGGCGACATGGAAGTCGAGGGTGTGAAGCATACCCACAACAACCTGTACGCTTCTGTCGCTATCGCGCAGATTCAGGATGGTGCTTGGAAGACCGTGTGGCCGTTCGAGGTCGCTGGTACGCCGGTACAGTATCCTGCAAAACTCCAGTAATCTCGGGCATTGCACCAGTTTTGCCCAGCTTCTCCATCCCGGTAGGCTTCCTATCGGGATGGTCTGTTTGTTGGTTCAATACAGATGTTTGCGGGAAGAAGCGGAAACACAAGGGATGGGGGAAATGAAGTCTCATGATTGAACTACCCAAACAAGGAGAGAGATCATTCCCATGAGCGGCAGCATCATGGCAAGCATCGACGTGACCGTCCTGGTTTTCGGGAATTTCCTCTTGCTGGCGCGCAATGGAGGTCGGACAGCGTCCAGCGGTTACAGGTTTTGGCAATTCCCCGGAAATACAGAAAAGGTTGCCTTGCATCTCTGCTCGGCAACCTTCTTCTTGTGAAAACGTCGTACCGTATAGGTGCAGGCTGGATTCGAACCAGTGTATGACAGTTTTGCAGACTGTTCCCTAACCGCTTGGGTACTGCACCATGAAGCAGTTAGAATCTATCAGATTTCCTTCTGCAAATCAAGGGTATTCACGCAAACAGCGCACTCTTGCGCATTTCCGTCCGCCTAGGTGATAATTCCGAGAGGAGTTTCCTATGAAACGAGTTGTGACGATTGCGCTCTGTTCGCTGCTCTCCCTTTCCGGGGTGGGCGCGGTAAGCGACGAGTGGGTCGACTGCAGTTCCGTGCTGCAGCTGGATACCAAATACCCGTACGGAAACACCACCAGCCTGGGCGTCTCGCTTGGGTACAGCCAGTACCTCGGATACATACTGGGCTACGCCACCTATACCGACATCATCTATGCGCCATGGAAGTCCGGCAGGCCGCTCTTCGCTTCCGAGACGGTAGGCCTTTCCGGACAGGTGCCTCTTTCCAGCACGTGGTCCCTTTTCACCACGGTCGGGCCGACCTTGGAGGTGAGCGTGGTCGACCGGGAAGGATCTTCCTCTTCCTCCTCCCTGGACACGAAATCGGTCGTCCAGTTCGGCCTCGGCACCGTCTTCGGGGCGCGCGTGACCTTTCCAAGCGACATCGGCATGGTCTTCGGCCTGAAGGGCTCCTGGTACTTCCTCAACGATGCGGATGGGAGGGACGCCGAGAAGAACGCCTTCTCGGTGTCCGGATTCGCGGGTATCACGCTCGGGATCGGGTCCTCGTATGACCCGGGATCGGGTTCCGCGTCGCCCTACTATTGAGGTCAGGCCTGGAAAAGGGCCTTGAGCTGGCTCTTGAAGCGTGTCAAGGCTCCCATGTACTGTGCGTCGAGCTTCTTCAGGGTCGCATCCAGCATCTTGAGGAAATCGGGATCCTGTTCCGGTTGCAGGGTGATGTCCTGTCCATACTGCTGGCGTAGCTGCGCCTGTTTCTGCTCGAGACGCGGGGCGTACTGTTGCTTGACCTGGTCGGTGATGTCGTCCTGTTGTTGCAGATACTGGTCGAAAAACTGGCCGATCTGCTCCAGTCCTTGGTCGAGACCTGGATTGCCGAGGACACTTGCCAGCTGGCGTACCCTTTGGAAGGGTTGCTGGTAGTCCTTCGTCATCGGGAGACTGATGTTGTCCAGAATGACGGCAAGCACCCCTTCGAGGGTGGTATCCTTGTCCTTCGCCGGAATCTTGTCCAGTTCCGCCTCCAGATCTTTTGGACTCTGCTGATAATCGGAAAGAAAGTTCGCGGCAAGCTTCCTGCCTGCCTGCACCTTCTCGTCATGTGCTATTTTCTCGGTATCGACCTGGATGTCTTTGGTCTTTTCCAGGGCGAGTTCCCATGCTGATTTGATGCGTGCCATAATTGCCTCTTTTGTCAAAGATAGGAAGAAACTCTCCCTTGGACAAGTGGTTTGATTCTGCTAGCATTGCCGGTATGGATATCGCTCAGAACATCATTTACCTGTTCGATTTGTTCGGCACCATCATCTTCGCGATCACCGGTGCGGTGAAGGGGGTGCGGTGCAAGCTGGATTTTCTTGGCGTCGTCGTCTTCGCCTGCACGGTCGGTTGCGGTGGCGGGATGCTTCGCGACGTGTTGATCGGCTGTACCCCTGTCGCGGCCTTCTCCAATGGCGCCTACATCATCGTCAGCGCCTTGACAGGATTGGTCGTCTTCTTTTGCGCGCCAAAGATTGTCAACCGCTGGAACATCATCGTCTACTGCGACGCTCTCGGCCTCGGGGTCTTCACCGCCATCGGAGTCGCCAAGGGCGCCCAGTATGGCATCGGGCCGGTAGGGCAGCTCCTATGCGGGGTCTTCACCGCGGTCGGTGGTGGAGTGATCCGCGACATCATGAGCAAGTCGGTGCCAGTGGTGCTGACCAGCGATTTCTATGCCACGGCGAGCCTGGCCGGCGGGCTTCTCTACCTGCTGCTGGAGAAAACCCCGCTTCCCCTGTTCGCCAATTTCCTGATTTGCACGGTGGCGGTGGTCACCCTGCGCGTTCTCGCAGTCGCCAACCATATCCATCTGCCGGTGGCAAACGTCCGTCTGCCAGACGAAGACGACTGGCGCCTGTTCCACGGACATTCGAGGAGAGAGCACCATGAAAACTGAGCAAGTGTACTATGGACAGCCGTATCTGCAGGAAATCGAGGCAAAGGTGCTTGCCATTGACGGCCTTGAGGTAGTCCTTGACCGGACAATCTGCTATCCAGAGGGAGGCGGACAGCCGGGAGACCGCGGCACCATGGGAGAAAGCAGAATCCTCGATACCCATAAAGGCGGGGAGGGCATGATTCTCCACAAGGTCGACCACGTCACCTTCCAGGTGGGCGACACCGTACGGGTGAAGCTGGACTGGAACCACCGCCACTTCTACATGCAAGCCCATACCGCCCAGCACATGATCAGCGGCATCCTTTTCTCCAAGCACCAGATCGGCACTGTCGCAATCCATGAAGGAGAGGAAATCCTGACGGTAGAGACCGACTGCGGCAGGGTGGACGTGCCGCTTTGCCTGCAATTGGAGGATGAGGTGAATCGCGCGGTCCTCGAGGGCCACGACGTCCATTACGAGCAGCTTACCCGCGCCGAGGCGTTGGAGCGCAACCTGCGCCGCTCCATCAAGGTGGAAGGCGACGCCATCCGGCTGGTGGTGATCGAGGGTGTGGATGAAATCGCCTGCGGGGGCTTGCATGTGGCGAACACCCGCGAAGTGGAGCTGGTCCAGTATGTGGGGCAGGAGGTGATCCGGGGACATGTCAGGCTGATCTTCCGGGTTGCCGCGCGAGCTAGGGAGGAAATCCGTCACAACCGCGCACTGGTTGGTCAACTGGATACGTTGTTCAGCGCACAGAGCGATACCCTTTTGCAGGCGGCCGAGGAGGCCATGCAAGCATACCACCAGTTGCGGGCTGACATGAACCATCTCCGGGAGCAGCTCGCAAAGGCTGACTGGTCCGCGTTGCCCGACGGGGTGGTGACCCTCGACATTACCGGGAAGCCTTACGAGCTGAAGGATCTGGCAGGCGCCATCGATGGAAATCGAAACCAGGCGCTCTTGGCGGTGAAGCAGGAAGGCTCAGCGCTCAAATGGTTGATCGCCTGCACCGGCACCTACCGGGACTTTGACTTCAATGCCCATCGTTCCGAGTTGCTTGCGCCGGTCTCTGGCAAGGGCGGGGGAAGGGCGCCGCTGTACCAAGGTTCTGCCTTGGGTGATCAGGAAATCTTCGTTGGCCTTTTCCGAGGACTTTTCTCATGAAACATTCGTACGTGGGCGAGGATGGCAAGCTGGATTTCAAGGGGCTGCTTGTCAGCACGCTCTTCTGGGTTCCTCTCACCATCCTCCTGATTTGGCTTGAGGTGACTGCGGTACGCCACAGCGGCATCCAGGATAATCCTCGGGTCGACGCTTTTTTTGACACATACGGCTTGTTCGGGATCGGAGTCTTCGTCTGGTTCGTCGACATGCTGATTGTCCCGCTGACGGTCGACGTCGTCTGGCCCTTCGTGCTCGGATATCCGGCTTGGCAGGCGGTGCTGATTCTCGCCATTCCATCCGCCTGTGGAGGGTACTGTGGCTATTGGATTGGCCGACTCTTGCAACACATTCCCCTGATTGGCCGGATTGCAAGCAAGCTGTCCCATTCCAAATGGGGGCCGTTGATGGTGCGCTACGGCGCCTTTGGCGTCTTTCTCGGTGCCCTGACCCCGATTCCGTTCACCACCGTCAGCTGGACGGCAGGAATTCTCCATGTCGATTCGAAAAGCACGCTGGCAGCCTGCTTTATCGGCAGGTTGCTCAGGATGGTGGTCTATCTGGTCTTTGTCTATTTAGTAGCCTAAGGACTTCTTGCAGAGGGCGATGATCCGCTCCGTGCGCTGGGGCGCCAAGCCCACGTAATCGTCAGCATTCAGAAAGGTGGCGACTTTCTCCGGATCCATGAATCGCAGGATCCTCGGGTCGCTTTCCAACAGCTGGGCGAGCGGGTTGGCTCTTCCGTTCTGCACTTCGTCCCAGGCTTTCAGGGAGTTTTCCCTGATGACCTCGTGCATCTCCTGGCGGTCCGCCCCGGCGCGGCCAAGCTCCATCAATAGCCGCTCGCTGGCGGCGAAGATTCCGTAGGTCCGCATGTTCCGTCTGACCGCAGGCATGTGGATGCCCATGCCGGAAAGCAGCTTGCTTGCTGTCCCTACCATCTCGTCGCTGGTAATGAACAGGGCAGGGATGATCATGCGCCGGTTCGCGGAGTCATCCAGCGTCCGCTCCAGGATCATCGCGGAATTGTTCTGCCACAAGGCACCAACCAGACTTTCCACGTACCGGGCGAGGCTGTCGATTTTCTCGTTGTTGATCGGGTTGCGCTTGAAGGGCATGGCGCTGGATCCCACCTGTTTCTTGCCGAAGGGCTCGGACCACTCGCCGATGGGGGGTGACATCAACAGCCGGAAGTCCAGCGAGAAACGACTTAGCGTGGTGGCGAGGTTCATGATTGCTTCCCCGACGCGCAAATCCTGCTTGCGGGGGTAGACTTGGGTGGCGGCTGTGAACGCGGGGATGCCAAGGCGTTCCATGATCCTGTCCTCCAGCTGTTGGGCGTCCATCTTGCATCCCTTCATCAGCTCCACATAGCTTGCCGATGTGCCGACCGCCCCCTTCATTCCCTTGCCTTTGATGTCGTCCCTGACCCGTCTCAGGTCGTCAAGGTCATGGAGCAGGTCCTGGGCTGTTTGGGCGAAGCGATAGCCGATCGTGGTGGGTTCGGCGGGCTGGATGTGGGTGAACGCCATGCAGGGCACAGCCTTGTACTCCTCCATCTTGTCGACGAAGAGAGAAAGCAGGGACTCGACCTTGCCGGCCAACAGCCCGAGCGCTTCCCTCAGGCGGATGGCGTCTGCATTGTCCTCGATGTCCATGCTGGTGGCTCCAAGGTGGATGATTGCGCCGGCGGTGGGGCACTGGGCTGCGTAGGTCTTGATTTCCGCCATCAGATCGTGATGCAGCTCCGCCTCCCACTTCGCCGCGGTATCGATGTCGATATCCTCGGCATGTTCCATCAGCTCGGCGACCTGGCTTTCCTTGACCAGTCCTGCCTCGCACTCGGTCTGAGCCAAGGCGATCCAGACCTTACGGAACAGGACGCGTCTGTGCCTCTCGCTAAAGACGGTTCGCATCTCCTCGCTGCCGTATCGCCAGGTCAGCGGAGAGATAAAGGTGTCATGGGTAAACGTGGCCATCGAAAGCCTCCTCGCTCATGGGCATTGTACCAAGTTCCCGTGCCTATCGGCTACTCGTTGTAGCGGATCGACTCCCAGGCGGTGTTGTAGTCGTAAATCGTCTCGCCCAGGTCTTCCTTCAGCTCGCAGTTCTTCAGCTGGTCGACCGTGTAGAAGGGAGTGGTGGTGCGGTACTTGTCCGCCTCCTGGTTGACGCTTGCAGGGAAGTGGAAGCGGTCGAGGAACTGGGCGTAGTTGGCCGGGTCGTGGAAATAGTTGATGAACTTCATGGCAAGGTCGTAGTGCCTCGCCCCTTTGGGGATGCAGAAGTTGTCGATATACATGGGTCCTCCTTCCCCGGGAATGAAGAAGTCGACCTCGCCCCATTTCTCCTCGGGAATCTCCTCGAAGACTCCTTCGGCGTAGCCCTGCACGACGGCGAATTCTCCTTGCTGGAAGCTCTTGGCATAGCCCTCCGCGTCGAACTTGGTCAGGTTGGGCTTCCACTGCCTGTTGACGAGCTCGCGGGCCTCTTCCAGTTGTCCGGAATCCTTGGTGTTGACCGAGTAGCCAAGGTACTTCAGCGCGTCCCCGAGCACCTCCCGCATGTCGTCCATCATGCACATCCTTCCGGCAAACCGCTTGTCGGCGAAGATGTTCCAGTCATGGGGGTAGTCGCTGATCTGGTTCTTGTTGACGGCGATGCCGGCGGCTCCCATGAAATAGGGGACGCTGTAGCGCATCTCGTGGTCGTAGGTGGCCTTCTCCCGGACCAAGGAGGTGATGTACTGCTGGTTCGGGAAACGCTCCAGGTCAATGGGTTCCAGCATGTCCTGCATCATCATGATCGAGACGTAGTCGCCCGAAGGGACGACCAGGTCGTAGCCGCTTCCGGTGCCGGATGCCTTCATCTTGGCGTACATCTCCTCGTTCGAGGCGAAATAGTCGAGGATGACGGTGCACCCGTACTCCTTCTCGAAGGCCTCGATGACCCCTTCGGGGGTATAGTAGGACCAGTTGTAGATGTAGAGCTTCTTGTCCTTCTCGCTGCGGTCCTCGACCGGACCGCTACTACGCGAG
The DNA here is from genome assembly GCA_028722305.1 of Spirochaetales bacterium. GTDB lineage: Bacteria > Spirochaetota > Spirochaetia > Sphaerochaetales > Sphaerochaetaceae > RUG023. The sequence goes on along the minus strand of JAQYHB010000001.1, from coordinate 4,058 downwards.
CAGGACGCGAGGGAGAGCAGGGCAGCCGCCAGAAGGACTGCAAGTCGTGGTTTTGCAAACATGGCAAAACCTCCTGACGAGAAATAGCCGGCACACTACGTGTGCGTACTCTGCATACCTAATCCTATCAGGGACGTTCAGTCAAGCGCCTTCATCCCCTGTTGTCGATGATCCACATGTTGGCTTTCCTCCAGCGCTGCATTTCCGCTTTGGTCAGCAGCAGCTGACCCTTCCATTCTTCGGTCGGTTTCTGGGGGTTCAGCGTGATCAGGCATTTGATGGCGCAGGGACAAAGGTCGGCAGAGGAGATGCTGCACAGGATCCCCTTGGTCACGTCGCGCACCTCAAGTGGGTTGAAGATATACAGCAACGCCTCCTCCAGTGCGTTGTACTTGTTGGTGAAGGTGAAGCGGATCAGCATGTCGCTGTACATGACCTTGCCAGTATAGTAGAGCATGCTGTTGCGCCCGGTCTGGGTGACCGCGCTGATGGCGAGGGTGGCGTCGTAGGTGCCTTGGTTCTCGCCGGTGCGGTGGATGTCGATGATACCGTCCTTCAGCCGGTTGTAGCGCCCGTCGAAGAAATAGAAATACATCCGGTCTGCTTGGTAGAAGGAACTGGAGCTCATCCGCTGCGCGGCGGACAGCACGGGTTCGGAGGGGGGAGACTCCGCCAGCTGGGAGATGGGGACGTGGAGCACCTCGCCGATTTTTGTCAGGGTCTCGATGTCGATGACAATCTCACCGCTCTCATATTTGCTGACCGTTGCCCTGCTCTTGTAGATCTGGTCCGCAAGTTCTTGCAGAGTCATGCCTTGTTCCTTACGGAAACTTCGGATTCTTCCCCCGATTACGCTACTTAGAGTACTCATATGCCCTCGAAAAGTTTCGTATAACTATCCATTCGAGGAATTTTCCACCGAAAGGGTTCTTTCGTCCTCGAATTTGCCATGAGAATTCTATCAATAAGAAATTTCTGGCGTCAATAGTTTCGTAATAGGAAACTTTTCTGCCCAGCAGGGAAATGGCCGGGGTGATAAGATGGCCAAGCTTGTGAAAAAAGGATGGGGAAATGAAACAAAAACTGAACGCTCGTGAATATCTTTCGCTGACCAGCATGCTGTTTGGTCTTTTCTTTGGTGCCGGAAACCTGATTTTCCCTGTATCGATGGGGCAGTTGGCCGGAAATCAGATCGGACATGCGCTGGTAGGGTTCCTGATCACGGGTGTCGGCCTTCCTCTGCTTGCCGTCATCTCCCTCGGGTTGACCCGTAGCGAGGGGGTGCTTGACCTTTCCAGCAAAATCGGTCGCCGGTACGGGATTTTCTTTTCCTGCGCCCTCTATCTGACCATCGGGCCTTTCTTCGCCATTCCCCGTTGCGTCACCGTCCCCTTCGAGGTGGGTGTCGCCCCGTTGCTTCCCCAGTCTGCCAATCCGAAAATGGCGCTTCTGCTGTTCTCGTTTGTCTACTTTCTGGCCATGCTCTTCTTCTCGCTCAAGCCGGGGAAGATCCTTACGTGGGTCGGCAAGTTCCTCAATCCGCTTTTCCTGGTGGCTATGGGGACGCTGGTTGTCACCGCGCTGCTCCATCCCGCGGCTCCTGTCTCCGCCATCGCCCCCGAGGCTGCCTATGCCACTGGTGCCGGGGCCAAGGGGTTTTTGGAGGGGTATAACACGATGGATGCCTTGGCAGGGCTTGCTTTCGGCATTGTCGTGGTCAACGTGATCCGTGGTCTGGGGGTGCGGGAGCCCGAGCATGTGGCCACCTGCACCGTCAAAGCAGGTTTGTTCAGTTGCCTGCTGATGGGGGCCATCTACGTTGCTGTCGCCATCATGGGGGCTCAGAGCAGAGGAGTGCTCCCCGCCGCCGCCAATGGTGGTGCCGCCCTTGGCATGATTGCCCGTCACTATTACCCTGGCTTTGGCGCCACCCTGCTTGCCCTGACGGTCTGCCTCTGCTGTCTGAAGACGGCCGTCGGTCTGATTACCAGCTGTGCCGAGGCCTTTGGGGAGATGTTTCCCAAGGCGAGGCTCAGCTATCGTGCTTGGGCTATCCTTTTCTGCGTAGTCACCTTCCTGATTGCCAATTTCGGACTTTCGTCCATCATCAGCTTCTCGCTGCCGGTGCTGATGTTCCTCTATCCGCTTTCCATGACTCTGATCATCCTGGCTTTGGGAGGACGTTTTTTCCTGAAGGACAGGGTGACGCTCCGCATGGTGACCGGTTTCACGCTGGTGGCCGCGCTCTTTGACTTGGTTGCGGCGCTTCCTGCCGGACTCCAGAACCCGCTCTTCGGTGCCATGACCAGCTTCGCCCGGCAGTATCTGCCGCTGACTTCCCTTGGATTGGGCTGGCTGCTTCCCGCCGCAATCGGCATGGCCATCGGCCAAATCCACCGGTTGTTCGCCTCCAAACGCTCTCTCGAGGCGGAAGAGATTGCGACTGCTGATTGATTCCTGCTTGCCATCTTTCCCTCTTAGGGGGTGTTAAGAAATTCGGAAGTGCTCCGAGTTTCAAAGACACCCCCTTTTGTATCAAAACAACAAATACCATTGCTCTCTCCCGGAGCGGATGATTTCTGCGAACTAGATAGCCGGAATGAAGAATTTCAGGTGACGCAGTGCATCGATCAACAGCACAGCCAACTCAGCGCGTCGGAATTTTCATAGTACTTCGATGGAAGACGGGGCCTTGCGGTCGGTTTAAGGGTTTAGGTCTATGGTATCTTTAAAGCATGATGGAAGGCCCTGAAGTAACGACAATCAGCTCGTTTGGGGAACTGAGAGAAAAAGGTGCCCTGTACGTGGACAAGCCTTCGTATCTGGCACGGCTTATAATGGGAAAGGACAAGCTCTTTTCCCGTCCCCCGTCGCTTCGGGAAGTCCCTGACGGTATCTACCTTGGAGGCGATCTTCCAAGGGAAGCGTGAGCTGTTCAAGGGCCTCGCCATCGACCAGACGGACTACGACTGGAAGACCTACCCTATCATCCATATCGATTTCGGTGACTGTCCGTTTGACACGCCGAAGGAGCTGGACGATTGGCTCTGCGACCTTGTGCTGCGGATCGCCAAGAGGAACGGGGTCGTCGTGGAAGGGATGCGGAACTCTGCCGTTCTGTTCGCCAATCTTCTTGAGGCTCTGTCCAGTCAGAAAGGGAAGGTCGTGGTGCTGGTCGACGAATACGACAAGGTGCTTTCGGACAACGCCTTCTCCCCCGAGGTAGAGAAACTGCGGCAGGTGCTGGGGAACTTCTACCAGGTGGTCAAGACGAAGGGAGCCCTGCTGCGGTTCGTCTTCATCACCGGTGTGACGAGATATGCAAGGCTGAGCGTCTTCTCGAAGATGAACAACCTGAACGACCTGAGCCTGTTGCCTGCATATGCGACGATGCTGGGCTATACCCAGAAGGAGCTGGAAGGGAACTTCGCCGGCTATATCGGGCAGGGGATCAAGGACACAGGGATGGGCCGCGAGGCGTACCTTGCCAAGGTGCGGGAAATGTACGACGGCTACCGGTTCGCGCCGGGATGCGAGACGGTGTACAACCCGGTGTCGGTGGGACTGTTCTTCTCGAATGGCCGCGGGCAGGATTTCAACGACTACTGGATTGATACAGGCAACTCGAAGCTGGTGATGGACATGGCCGATTCGGTGGACCTTGACGTGACGGAAGACCTGGAGCGGGGCATGGCGAAGAGCGCCCTGAGCTCGTTCGACGTGGCGGAGCTCCGCCATGCCATGGGAGACATGGGGAAGGTGCAGGCGTTCCTGCTGCAGACGGGGTACCTGACCATGGGGAGCTACGACGAAGGATTCTCGCTGTACTACCTACGCTTCCCGAACAAGGAAGTGCGGGACGCATACTACCAGAACCTTCTGTCGCGGTGGTGCGCGAGGGAATCGGAGTATGTGGTGCAGGACCTGGTGGTCGCCCTGAGGAAGGGGGACACGCAGGGGTACATGGGGACGCTGACGGCAATCTTCGCGTCGGTGCCGTACCGAGCGGGGAAGAAGGAGCCGGATTTTGCGCAGGTGGTGGACGTGGTGATGCTGCT